>DATNAQ010000131.1:0-3109 GCA_035607415.1 Polyangia bacterium | reverse complement strand
TCCTCCTGGCCGCGCTGACGATGGAGCGCGTCCTTCAGCGCATCGCGGCCGCGCTTGAGGCGCGACTTCACGGTTCCGACCGGCACCCCGAGCGCGCCGGCGATCTCTTCGTAGCCGAGCCCCTGCACGTCGGCCAGCGCGACGACGGTCCGGTACGCGACCGGCACCTGGCGCAGCGCGCGCAACAGCGTGCGGCGCGACTCCTTCGCCAGGAGGCGCTCCTCGGCGGTCGCCGCTTCGTGCAGCTCGGCGACGTCGCGCTCCGTCAGCGGCTCCTCGAGCGCGCGCTCGCGGCCGGCGCGCGACTTGACCGCGTCGAGGTAGGTGTTCTTGACGATCGAGTAGAGCCACGTCGAGAACGCCGACTGGAAGCGGAAGCTGCCGAGCGACTTGTAGACCTTCACGAGCGCGTCTTGCGCCAGATCCTGGGCGACGTCGGGCGAGCCGGTGAAGGCGAACGCGAAGGTGTAGACTTTGGGTTGATACGACGCGATCAGCCGCTCGAAGGCGGCGACGTCCCCTTCACGAGCGCGCTCGACGAGGCCGGCCAGCTCGTGCGCGGGCAACGGCGGCTTCATCGGCTTGGCTGGCTGCATCACGGGCATCGACACGAGGTGAGACGACGCCCCCTTGGCCTTGGTTCCCGGGGGAGACACGCGCCTTCAATGTAGCGCGGCGCGGGTTTGGCTTGCGCGTAACTCAGATCTGAGTTACTAACTTTGCACAGATGCGGCCTACTACAATGAAGAAGGAGGCGTAGCCATGGCGATTCGACGGATTGGCGTGCTCACCGGCGGCGGCGACGCGCCCGGACTCAACCCGGCGATTCGCGCCCTCGTCTGGAAGGCGGCGGAGGAGGGGATCGAGGCGGTCGGGATCTATGACGGGTGGCGCGGCATGATGGACGGCGCCGAGGATCCGGTGGCGCTCGACATCGAGAAGGTCCGCTACTGGGACCTCGACGGCGGCACGCACCTCGGCTCGTCGCGCACCAACCCGTTCAACCACAAGGTCGACGGGCAGCGCGTCGACGCCTCGGAGCAGGTGCTGCGCAACTTCGAGCGGCTCAAGCTCGACGCGCTCGTTCCCATCGGCGGCGAGGACACGCTCGGGGTGGCGGCGAAGCTGGCGAAGAAGGGCGCGCCGGTGGTCGGCATCCCGAAGACCATCGACAAGGATCTGGGCGGCACCGACTACACGCTCGGGTTCGACACGTCGCTGCGCACGTGCGTCGACATCATCGAGCGCTCGCGCACGCCGGCGGGCTCGCACCACTGGGTGCAGATCGTCGAGGTGATGGGTCGGCACGCGGGGCACCTCGCCCTATGGTCGGGCCTCGCGGGCGGCGCGTACATCACGTTGATACCCGAGGCGCCGTTCGAGGTCGAAAAGGTCTTGAAGTTGCTCGACGAGCGGCTCTCGCGCGGCAAAAACGATCGCCGGCTGCCGCGCTACGCCGTCGTCGTCGTGGCCGAGGGCGCGCTGCCGTCGGGCGGCGGCGAAGTCACCGTCGAGCAGAAGGTGGACGCGTTCGGGCACGCGCGCCTCGGCGGCATCGGCGCGTGGCTGTCGGAGCAGATCCGTCAGAAGACGCCGTGGGACTCGCGCGCGGTGGCGCTCGGCCATCCGCAGCGTGGCGGTACGCCGTCGCCGATCGATCGCATCATGGGCCATCTGTTCGGCTCGGCGGCGGTGGAGGCGTGCTTGAAGGGGACGTGGGGCAAGATGGTGTCGGCGCGTGGGATCGCGCCGGCCTGTCACATCTCGCTCGTCAGCCTCGACGAGGCGACCAAGGGGCTCAACCTCGTCGACGTCAAGCGCCACTACAACAGCGAGCGCTATCAAGCGGCGCGCACGGCGCTCGACTGATCGAAGCGGAGGAGTAGAATCGGGGCGTGCGCCCCGACGACTTCACGCTCTTCTCGCAGTATCACCTCGGCCTTCTGCCCGACGGGAAACCCCAGTTCTCCAACATCGGCGACATCGCGCGCCGCTACGCCACCGGCGTCGAGCAAGTGCAGGCCTGGCTCGTCGAGGGCAAGATCGACGCGGCCACCGCCGACGACACCGACTACGATCTGCCCGGGCAGCACGCCGAGGCCCAGGTGTTGGCCATGCTCGGCGACACGGCGGCGACGGCGGAGTTCGCGCGCAAGGTGTACGCGGAGTATCGCGCGCGGCTCGGGTACAAGCGCGTGCGCTCGTTCGCCGACGACGTGGATGACAAGACCGTGTCGGACAAGGTCGAAGTCTCGGACATTCCGCGAAAGCACTAGCGGCGCAGGATCGCGACGCGGGTCTTGCGCGACTTGACGGGATCGTGGCCGTCGCGGAAGTCGCGCGTGGGGAAGCCGAGGGCCGCGAGGCGCTCGAGGATGCGCGTGGTCGGATGCGCGCCGGGCAGGATGCGGGCGGCGACGTCGGGCTGATCCTCGAGGTAGTTGCAGACGAGGAGCGCGCCGCCGGGGGCGACGCAGGCCTCGAGGAGGTGCGCGAGGTACGCGGCTTCGTCGGCGGCGGGGACGTAGACGAGCTCGGTGCGCACGAAGTCGTAGCGGCGCGCGGGTCGGTGCGTATGCGCGTTGGCGACGACGAAGTCGGCGCTGCGCGAGGGCAAGCGCGCGTGGGCGAGCGCGATCAGGCGCGGCGACAGATCGATCCCGTGCGGCTCGACGGCGAGATCGCGCACGGCGGTCCAGCGGGCGACGCAGTCGGCGAGGTAGCCGTTGGCGCAGCCGACGTCGAGGAACGTGCCGGAGCGATCGATGGCGTCGGCGACCGGGCGGCGCAGCGCGATCCAACGCGCCTCCGGGCCGCTGAAGCCCGATTGCTGCCACGGTGTCTCTGCGCCGGCGTAGCGCGGCTCGAGCGTGGCACGCATGCGATCGAAGAAGTCGCCGCTCACGCGACGGATGGTACGCCTAGTCGCGATCGCTGCGGATGTCGTCGCGCGTGCCGAACGTGCGATCGGGGCCGGCCGAGACGATGAGCGCGCGATCGGGCGACCACGGGCTCGTGCAGGTGAACGCGATGGTCGTGCCCCAGGCGTCCTTCGCCGGCGCGAGGATGTAGCCGTGCTCGACGAGAACGCGCATCGATTGCGGGCATT
>DATNAQ010000120.1:0-6901 GCA_035607415.1 Polyangia bacterium | reverse complement strand
GTTGACGAGGCCGCCGCCGTATGTGCCGCCACCGACGGGCGTGACGACGGCGCCGGCGAAGGTGGAGACGCCGACGCCGACGGGCGCGACGACGGCGCCGACAGTCGAGCACAAGGTGGAGCTGCAGGCGGCGAAGCTGCCGCCGGCGACGAAGAAGGAGACGCTGCCGTCCGACGTGGTCGCCGAGCTCGACGCCGCGGAGAAGGCGATCGACGGCGATCCGGGCGCCGCGATCCGCGGGGCGCGCCACACGCTGTCGACGGCGAAGTCGAGCCGCGCGTTTTCGATCGTCGCGCGCGCCTACTGCAAACAGGGCGACCTCGGCAACGCCAAGGCGGCCTTCCACTCCGTCGGGGGCGGCGATCGCGCGCGGGTGCTGAAGTATTGCAAGGCGGCGGGCACGGATCTGCAGTGAGGGCGCCCGCGCTCTTCGCGCTGCTCTTGCTGCCGTCGCTCGCGCGCGCCCAGCCGGCGGTGCGCTACAACGAGCCGCCGACGCTGGTGCCGCGGGCGCCGCTGGCCACGCGCATCGACGAGCTGGTGGCGCGCATCGCCAAGAAGGAGCGGCGCGCCGAGCCGCGGCCCGACGCGCGCCTCGACGCGGCGGCGGCCGATCTGGCGCGCGCGGTGTCGTCGTCGGGCGCGCCGCCAAACGAGCTGGTGCAAGGCGCGCTCTGGGTGCACGGGATCATCGAGCCGCCGCCGCAGCTCATCCTCACGGCGATGGGGCCGGGTGGCGAGAAGGAGCTGCTCGACGCGCTGGGGCGCGATCTGCCGAAGGTGTTGTCGGAGGGGCGCTTCGCGCGCGTCGGCGTCGGCATCGTGCCCGGGCGCGACGGCGAGACGCGCGTGCTCGTGGCGCTGCAGGAGTCGTTCGTCGATCTCGAGCCGGTCGCGCGCGCGCAGCCGCTCGGCGGCAACGTGGTCGTGCGCGGGCGGCTGCACGACGGCTTCGAGCGGCCCGAGGCGTTCGTGACCGCGCCCGACGGACGCGTCATCAACCGCGTGCTCGTCGGCGGCGATCCGGTGCGCTTCGGCGGCGTCTTCCGCTGCGGGCCGCAGAAGGGGCGCTATCAGATCGAGGTCACCGGCGAGGATCGCTTCGGCGCCACCGTGGTGGCGAACTTCCCGGTCTGGTGCGGGATGAGCGCGCCGTCGACGGCGCGCGCGGCGGCGCCCGCGGGATCGGGCAAGGACGAGCTGTTCTCGACGGCGCCGGCGGCGGAGCAGCAGGTGTTCAAGCTGCTCAACGCCGATCGCGCGCACGCCGGCTTGCCGCCGCTGGCGTGGGACGCACAGCTGGCGACGGTGGCGCGCGGCCACTCGGCCGACATGCAGGCGCACAACTTCTTCGGGCACATCTCGCCGACCACCGGCTCGGCGGCCGACCGCGCGAAGCGGGCCAACGTCGACGCCATGCTGATCCTCGAGAACGTGGCGCGCGCGTTCAACGCCGGTGAGGCCGAGCGCGGGCTCATGAACTCGCCGGGGCATCGCGCCAACATCTTGAACCGCGAGGCGACGCGCGTGGGCGTCGGCGTGGTCTACGATCCGGCGACCAAAGAGATCCTGGTGACGCAGATGTTCTCGCGTCCGCCGCAGAAGCTCGACGCCCACACCATCGACGAGCTGCGCCGCGGGATCGCCGACGCGCGGCGCCAGCGCCGCCAGCGTCCGCTCGAGGCCGACGGCGCGCTCGACGAGCTGGCGGGCTCGACCGCGCGCGAGATCGCGCAGCACGGCATGTCGACGACGATCGCGGGGCGGCGCATCGACGAGGCGCTGACGCGGCAGGATCGCTGGCGCGGCGGCCGCACGGTGTTCGCGGTGGTGTCGACCGCGGCCCAGGCCGTCGAGTCGCTCGGCAACGCGCTCGCCGACGCGACCGTCACGCACGTCGGCATTGGCCTCGCGTCGGGCAAGCGCAACGAGGGCGGCGGCAGCGGGCTCTACGTCGTGATCGTCCTGGCCACGGCCCGGTAACTGCTAGTGAATATGAGAGGGGAGAAGCGGGCCGCCGAGGCGTACATTGAAATTGGAAGCGACCCACTCTAGCCTTAGAGAATCGGGAGGATTTGCACAATGGCCGGACAGTTTGTGGTCACCCGGGGCGGACGCGACACGTTCTGCAGCGAAGACGAGCTGAAGTCGCAGGCGAAGAAGGGTCAGCTGTTACCGGGCGATCTCGTGTATCACCCGACGCTCGGCCGCTGGCTGTACGCGCGCGAGGTCGAGGAGGTGCGCGAGCTGGTCGCGGCCGCCGAATTCCTCGGCAAGCCGCCGGTGCCGGTGACCGTGCTGCCGTCGAACGGCGAGGCGATCGCCGGCTTCATCTTCGGCATCCTCGGCTACGTGCCGCTGCTCGGCTTCTTGTGCTGCCTGCTCGGGATCTACTTCTCGTCGCGCGGGTTGAAGCGCGCGGCGCAGATGGAGAACAGCGGGCACGGCCTGGCGGTGGCGGGCATGGTGCTGTCGATCGTGTTCCTGGTGCCGGCGACGGCGTGCGGCGCGATCTTCCTGTCAGGCATCCTTCGCTAGCGACGCCAGCTCGCGCAGCTCTTCCTCGACGGTGATTCCGGTCGGCTTGCGGCCTGCGGTGAGCAGCGCCGGGCCGTGATCCTCGAACACGATCGACGTGGTGACCGAGCCGTGGGCGACGCCGGCGGCGTGCAGCGGCGCGAGGGCGCGGACGAGGAGCGCATGCTCGCGGCTGGTGAGGCGCGGCGGCCGCGGCGTCTTGCCGGTGAGCGCTTCGTAGACGACGCGTGTGGTGCCGTCGCCGATGCGCTCGAGGCGGAGGATGCGCTGCAAGCGCGCGCCGCCGAGGCGGGCCAGCGCGCGCAGCCAGGGGAGATGCGCGGCATCGGCAGGGATGTTTTCGATGACGACTTCGCGGCCGAGGCGCGTGTCGGTCGCCTGCACGAGGCCGCCGTCGAGCTCGGCGGTGATGGTGTAACGCTCGGCCGGGATGGAGGCGGCGAGCTCGGCCGCGGCCGCCGGCGCCGGCGTGCTGGTGGCGCTCGGCTCGACGGCGATGGCGGTGAGCGCGCGGCGTAGATCCTCGAGGCTGGCGAAGCGATCGGACGGCGACTTCTCGAGCGTGCGGGCGATGAGCGCGTCCCACGCGGTGCCGAGCTCGGGCCGCACGCTCGACGGGGCGGGCGCGGTCTCGCCGAGGTGCTGGCCGACGAAGTCGGGGCCACGGAAGGGCAGGCGGCCGGTGAGCGCCTGGAACAGCGTGACGCCGAGCGCGTAGACGTCGGCGGCGAAGGTGAGGCGCGCGCCCGAGATCTGCTCGGGCGACATGTACGCGAGCGTGCCGATGAAGCCGGCGGTCTGGGTGGCGCCGAGATCGACGAGGTGCGCCACGCCGAAGTCGCCGATCTTGGCCTCGCCCGAGGCGGCGAAGAAGAGGTTCTGCGGCTTCAGGTCGCGGTGGATGACGCCGTGCGCGTGCGCGGCTTCGAGGCCGGCGAGCACCTCGAGCGCCCAGCCGCGCACGAGCGCCGGCGACTGCGGGGCGCCGAGACGCTCGGCGAGCGTGCCGCCGGCCATGTACTCCATGGCGAGCAGGCCGAGCTCTTCGTGCGAGGCGACGACGGCGACGATGTTGGGGTGGCGCAGCGACGAGACGACCTCGGCTTCGCGCAAGAAGCGGCGGTAGCCTTCGCCGGAGCGCGCGTCGACGGGCGCGGCGACGACCTTGACGGCGACGTCGCGGCCGGTGAACTCGTCGCGCGCGAGGTAGACGCGGCCCATGCCGCCGGAGCCGAGCAGGCGGACGACGCGATAGCGGCCGCCGAGGCGCACGGTCGAATCTTCGGACTGGGCGCGGCGCTCGGCGGTGATGAGCCCGTCGAGCGGCGGCAGCTTGGGATCGGCGGCGCGCAGGGCGTCGAGCAGCGCGGTGGCGGCGTGGCGGTAGCCGAGCGCGGCCAGCTCGACGATCGCGAGGCGGCGCGCGCGCAAGAGCGTGGGCGCGTCGAGCGGCGGCGACTCGGGCGCGACACCATCGACCTTGGCACCGGGCGTGGCACCCGGAGGCGGCGGCGGGACGAAGCGCTCGGTCAGCGCGATCGCCTTCTGCAGGTGGCGCACGGCTTCGTCGTGGCGGCCGAAGCCGGCGAGGATACGGCCGAGCGCGAGGTGCGCGCGCGCGGCGTCGGCGTCGTCCGGGTTGTCGGCGAGGAAGCGCTCGTAGGCGATGCCGGCCTCGCGCGTGCGGCCGCCGGCTTCGTCGAGGCGCGCGACCTCGAGCGGCTGCTGCGCCTTCTTGTAGAGCTCGCGTGCTTTTTCGAGCGTGCCGAGGCGCTCGCGCAGGGCGGCGGCTTCGGCCCACATGCGGCGGCGCTCGTAGACGTCGGCGGCGCGCTCCTGCTCGGGCGCGGCGGCGCGCTGCAACGCTTCGCCGACGCGCGCGGCCTCGGCGAAGTCGCGACCATCGAGGAGCAGGCGCAGATATTCGGGCTTGTCGCCGCGCTCGCGCGCGACGTCGGCGGCGTTCTTCCAGTCCCAGATGCGCTCGTAGAGCTGCTGAGCGCGGGCGAGATCGCCGGTCTTGCGCGCCTCGGCGGCGGCTTCGCCGTACTTGCCTTGCGCGACGAGCGTCTCGATGTCCATGGACGGGGAAATATGATACGCACCTTGGCGCATGCGAACCATCGGTGTAATCGGCGGGTCGGGCCTCTATGAAATCGAGGGGCTCACCGACATCGAGCACGTCGAGCTGTCGACGCCGTACGGCGAGCCGTCCGACGAGTATCTCACCGGGCGGCTCGGCGACGCCAAGCTGGTGTTCCTGCCGCGGCACGGGCGCGGGCACCGCATCCTGCCGCACGAGATCAACTTCCGCGCCAACGTCTGGGGGATGAAGAAGCTCGGCGTCGAGTGGATCCTGTCGGTGTCGGCGGTGGGCTCGCTGAAGGCGGAGATTCCGCCGGGCGACATCGTGATCGTCGATCAGTTCATCGATCGCACCAAGGCACGGCAGTCGTCGTTCTTCGGCGAGGGTGTGGCCGGGCACGTCGGCTTCGGCGACCCGATCTGCGGCGAGCTGGCCGACCGGGTCTTCGCGGCGGCGCAGGCGGCGGGCGCGCGCGCGCACAAGGGCGGCACCTACGTGGTGATGGAAGGGCCGATGTTCTCGACGCGCGCCGAGTCGAACCTCTACCGCAGCTGGGGCGCGAGCGTGATCGGCATGACCAACCTGCCCGAGGCCAAGCTCGCGCGCGAGGCGGAGATCTGCTACTCGACGATCGCGCTGTCGACCGACTACGATTGCTGGCACGAGACCGAAGAGGACGTGACGGTCGACGCGGTGGTGGCGATCATCAAGAAGAACGTCGCGCTGGCGAAGGCGATCGTGAAGGGCTCGGTCGAGCGCATTGCCGCGGCGCGTACGTGCGCGTGCACATCGGCGGCGGCGCACGCGGTCATGACGGCGCCCGATGCGATTCCGGCGGCGGCGCGCGAGCGGCTCGGCATCATCATGGACAAATATTGGAGCAAGAAATGAGCAAGGGATTGGTCGTCGTCGGCTCGGTGGCGCTCGACTCGGTCGAGGCCAACGGCACCGTGCATGACGACGTGCTCGGCGGATCGGCGTCGTTCTTCTCGACGGCAGCGTCGTACTTCGCGCCGGTCAAGCTCGTCGCGGTGGTGGGCGAGGACATGCCCGAGCAGCACCTCTCGTTCCTCGGGTCGCGCGGCGTGGATCTGACGGGGCTCGAGCGGGCCAAGGGCAAGACCTTCCGCTGGAAGGGGCGCTACTCGTCGGACCTGGCGTCGCGCACGACGCTCGACACGCAGCTCAACGTGTTCGCCGACTTCAAGCCGCGGCTGCCCGAGGCGTGGCGCGATGGCGAGTTCCTGTTCCTCGGCAACATCCATCCGTCGCTGCAGCTCGACGTGCTGACGCAGGTGCACAAGCCGCGTCTGGTGGCGATGGACACGATGAACTTCTGGATCGAGGGCGAGCTGGCGGCGCTCGCCAAGGTCCTCGAGAAGGTCGACCTGCTCGTCATCAACGACGAAGAGGCGCGGCTGCTCTCGAAGGAGCACAACCTGCCGCGCGCGGCGCGGGCGATTCGCGCGATGGGCCCGAAGACGGTCATCGTCAAGCGCGGCGAGTCGGGCGCGCTGCTCTTTCACGAGCACGGCGTGTTCGCGGCGCCGGCCTATCCGCTCGAGCAGGTGATCGATCCGACCGGCGCCGGCGATACGTTCGCGGGCGGGTTCATGGGCTATCTCGCGCGCGTGCGCGATGTCGGGCCGCAGGCGGTGCGCCGCGCCATGTTCTACGGCAGCGTCATGGCCTCCTTCTGCGTCGAAGACTACTCCCTCGATCGTTTGCGCTCGCTGTCCGAAGGCGAAATCGAAGGCCGCTACCGCGCTTTTCGGGACCTGACGCACTTCGAAGACGTAAGGCTCTAATACAAACGATTGACGCGGGCCGCGGTTGGTCGGTCGCGGGCGGTCTCGGAGTCATTTTCGCCGGACAGGCGCGCTACGCCGTGCTCGGGCTGCGCTTCGCTCCGCCCTGCGCGCGGCACGTCCGCGCCCTCGGCTCGTCGCTGGCATCGCCCGCAAAAGCGCGGGCGAGCGCTCCTCGACGCCGGCGAAAACGACTCCGAGACCACCCGCTCACTATCGCCACTGATCCGGCCGCTCGTGTTCCATCCGCGTCGGAAGGTGCGAAGGCTGCCGACGCGTAGGCGAGCCGAGTCGTTCTTTCGGCGGCGTCGAGGAGCGCTCGCCCCCGGTTCTTTGGGGGCGATGCCAGCGACGAGCCGAGGGCGTGGACGTGCCGCGCGCAGGGCGGAGCGCGAAAGCGCATAGCCCGAGCACGGCGTAGCACGCCCGGGCGGCTCCCTCGAAGAGCGCCGCCGAAAGAACGACTCGG
>DATNAQ010000102.1:0-2281 GCA_035607415.1 Polyangia bacterium | reverse complement strand
GGCGGCGAAGTCGATCAACAGATCGTGCGGAAAGAGCCCCGTGCCGTGATAGCGCCACGCGGCCAGCGTGCAGCCGCGCGCGTCCCACTCGAGGTAGTGCGCGTCGAACAGGCCGTACGTTTGCAGACGGAAGAACCAGAGCGTCCAGGCCGCCGCGGCGACCAGGCACGCCGGCTCGACCCATCGCTCCAGTTGCTTGCGCCACGCCTGCATCGCGCCCGACGATAGCAGATCGCCCCCGCGTCCTTCGAAGATCGAGCGCGCGAAAGCTAGAGGTAGGCGGGGTCGCGGTGCTCGCCCCAGACCTGGCGGAACACGTCCGAGACTTCGCCGATGGTGACGTTCTTCTTGACCGCTTCGAGGACCGCCTCGACGAGGTTGGCATCGCCCGCCGCCGCGCGCTTGACCGCGTCGATGGCCTTGTCGGCCGCGCCGCGATCGCGCGTCGCCTTCAGCTTCTTGATGCGCTCGATCTGCGAGCGCTCGACCTCGTAGTCGATCTTGAGCGTCGGAATCTTGTCGGCCTCGCCCTTGTCGACGTACTTGTTGACGCCGACGATGCTGCGCTGCCGCGTGTCCACCTGCCGCTGGAACTGGTACGCCGAGTTGGCGATCTCGCGCTGCGGATAGCCGTCCTCGACGGCGCGAACGATGCCGCCCAGCTCGTCGATCTTCTCGATGTAGGCCATCGCGGCCTCTTCCATCTGATCGGTGAGCCGCTCGACGAAGTAGCTGCCGCCGAGCGGGTCGGCCACCTGCGCCACGCCCGACTCCTCGGCGATGACCTGCTGCGTGCGCAGGGCCAGCGTCGCCGCCTCTTCGGTCGGAAGGGCGTAGGTCTCGTCGAACGAGTTGGTGTGCAAGGACTGCGTGCCGCCGAGCACCGCCGCCAGCGCCTGCAGCGTCGTGCGCACCACGTTGTTCATCGGCTGCTGCGCCATCAGCGACACGCCCGCCGTCTGCGCGTGCGTGCGCAACAGCCACGAGCGCGGGTTCTTGGCGCCGAAGCGCTCCTTCATCAGGCGCGCCCAGATCCGCCGCGCCGCGCGAAACTTCGCGATCTCCTCGAAGAAGTCGTTGTGCACGTCGAAGAAGAACGACAGCCGCGGCGCGAACTCGTCGACGTCGAGCCCCGCCTCCTGCCCGAGCTGTACGTAGCCGATGCCGTCGGCGAGCGTGAACGCCAGCTCCTGCACCGCCGTCGCCCCCGCCTCGCGGATGTGGTAGCCCGAGATCGAGATCGTGTTCCACCCGGGCATGTTGCGCGTGCAGTAGACGAGCATGTCGCGGATGACGCGCATCGACGGGCGGACCGGCGAGATCCATTCCTTCTGCGCGATGAACTCCTTGAGCATGTCGTTCTGGATCGTCCCGCGCAGCTTCGCCGCCGGCACGCCCTGGCGCTCGGCATTGGCGACATAGGCAGCGAGCAGATAGATCGCCGGCGCGTTGATCGTCATCGACGTCGTCACGTCTGCGAGCGGGATGCCGCGGAACAGCCGCTCCATGTCGTCGAGGCAGGCGACCGACACGCCCTCGCGGCCGACCTCGCCGAGCGAGCGCGCGTGGTCGGGGTCGTAGCCCATGAGCGTCGGCATGTCGAACGCCGTCGACAGCCCGGTCTGCCCGTGCTCGAGCAGGAAGTGGAAGCGCCGGTTGGTGTCCTCCGGCGTGCCGAAGCCGGCGAACATGCGCATCGTCCACGGCTTGCCGCGGTACATCGTCTCGTGAACGCCGCGCGTGAACGGATAGACGCCCGGATCGCCGATCTCTTCGTACGCGCGCACGTCCCCGGGCCGATAGACCGGCTCGAGCGGAATGCCGCTCATCGTCGCGTACGGCTTTGCCGGCTTGTCCTTCGGGCTCATACTTGTTCCATAGTATAAGGCCCGACATCGCCGTGTACGACCTCGTCATCTTCGATCTCGACGGTACCCTCATCGACTCCGTCGGAGACATCGCCGACGCGCTCAATCGGACGCTCGGCAGCGCGCACTCCGATGCCACCGTCGCCGGCTGGGTCGGCTCCGGCGTGCGCGTGCTGCTCGAGCGCGCCGGCGTGCCCGCCGACGGCCTCGACGCCGCCGTCCTGCGCTTTCGCGCCGAATACGCCGCGCAGCCGTGCAAGCACACGCGGCCGTATCTGCGCGTGCGCGAGACCCTGCGCGCGCTCGACTGCGACAAGGCTGTAGCGACCAACAAGCCGGGCGAGCTGTCGCGCGCCATCCTCGGCAAGCTCGGCCTCGCCGACGAGTTCGTCGCCATCCTCGGCGAAGACGAC
>DATNAQ010000059.1:0-25706 GCA_035607415.1 Polyangia bacterium | reverse complement strand
TGATGTAGACTGGCCTCTCATGGTTCGTCACCCGACGCCGCCCCCGATGACGCCCGAGGAGTTCGCGGGCAGCGACACGCGCCGCATCGTGCGCGGGCCGCTCCAGCAGGCGTCGGTGCTGATCATCGCCGGGCTCGATCCTTCGGGCGGCGCGGGGCTGCTCGCGGACGCGCACGTGGTGTCGCAGCACGGCTTCCACGTCGCCGGCACCTGCACCGCGGTGACCGAGCAGGATTCGGTGATGTGCTCGTGGATGCATCCGACCGATCCGTCGATGGTGTCGAATCAGATCGCGCGGCTCATCGACGACTTCGAGATCCGCGGCGTCAAGATCGGCATGCTCGCCAATCAGGAGATGGCGGCGGCGGTGGGCCGATCGCTGAAGCGGCTCGCCGACAACAAGGTCCCGATCGTCGTCGATCCGGTGCTGCGCGCGACGCGCGGCATCCCGCTGCTCGAGGGCAACGCCAAACAAGCGCTCATGCCACTGCTCTCGATCGCGACGGTCATCACGCCGAACCTCGACGAGCTGGCGGCGCTGACCGCCGACCACGTGGCGCACGACGCCGATTCGATGCGGCAGCAGGCGCGGCGCTTGAAGCAGTTCGGACCGCGCGCGGTGCTCGCCAAGGGCGGCCACCTCGAAGAGGGCTCGAGCGACATCGTCGACGTGCTCGTCGACGACGATGGTGACACCGCGATCCGCGGCCACCGCATCGAGGGCGTCACGCCGCACGGCACGGGCTGCGCGCTGTCGTCGGAGATCGCCTGCCGTCTGGCGTTCGGCGCGCCGCTGCGCGAAGCGGTCATCGGCGCGTGCAATCGCGTGCGGCTGCGCATCGCCGAGGCGCGCGCGGTCGGTCGCGGCCGGCCGTTCCTCGGCCTGTAGCTTCTGGGAATTCTAGTCGTGGAGCCGCAGCTCTTCGCCGCGCAACGAGATCATCACGAAGTGCGCCATCACGATCACCACACCCAACGTATAGTCTGCCAAGAACCGCATCGTCTCACCCCGCCCTCGCCCTTAGATCTACGTCCACCGGCACTTCTGTTGCGTGCCAGCCACGTAAGATCTTTGTAACTTCGTTTCTTGTCTATCGGAGTCGGCGCTGATCCAGCTTGTACTTTATTACTTTACGGATCAGGTTCCGTCGCGAGATCCGCAGCTCTTCCGCCGCCTTCGTCTTGTTCCAGTGCGTACGTTTCAATACCTCGTAGATGAGGTTTCGCTCGAGCGCGTCGACCGCCGCCGGCAGGCTGCGCGGCCCGCCGTCCTCACGCGTCTCTTGCCGGATGCGTGCCGAGAGCAGCTCCTCGCCGATGAGCTTGTCGTCGCCGGCGAGCACCACCAGGCGCTCGATCTCGTTCTCCAGCTCGCGGATGTTGCCCGGCCACGCGTACTCGAGCATCCGCGCCATGCACGACTTGGTGAGCCGCTTCGCCTTCAGGCGGCGCCCCTTGGCGTTGCGGCGCAGGAAGTGATCGACGAGCAGCGGGAGATCCTCGCGCCGATCGCGCAGCGGCGGCACGGTGAGCTGAATGACGTTGATGCGATAGTAGAGGTCCTCGCGGAACTCGCTCTTCTCCACCATCTTCTTCAGATCGCGATTGGTCGCCGCGATGATGCGCACGTCGACCGTGCGCAGCGCCGTGTCACCGACGGGCGTGAAGGTCCCTTCCTGCAGCACGCGCAGCACCTTGACCTGCAGCGCCGCCGACATGTCGCCGATCTCGTCGAGGAAGAAGGTGCCTTTGTCGGCGACCTCGAACAGGCCCTGCTTGTCGGCGATGGCGCCGGTGAACGCGCCCTTCTTGTGTCCGAACAACTCCGAATCGAGCAGGTTGTCGTTGAACGCGCTGCAGTTCTGCACCACGAAGCGCTCGTTGGCGCGCCGCGAGTTGTAGTGGATGGCGCGCGCGATCAGCTCCTTGCCGGTGCCGTTCTCGCCGTTGACCAGCACCGTCGCGTCCGACTCGATGACCTTGTCGAGCACGCGATAGAGATCCTGCATCGTGCGCGAGCGGCCGACGATGTCGGCGTACGGATAGCGCGGCACGAAGCCGCTCGCGGCATCGATCGCGCCGCGCCGCTCGCGCCGCGCGCTGTCGACGGCGAAGGTGACCATCTCGGCGGCCGAGAGCTCGAGCAGCTCGGCGAGCAGGCCGTCGTCTCCCGCCGCGGCGACGGCGAACACGCAGCCGATCAGCTGCCCGTCGACGGTGACGGGCGCGGCCAGCGTGCGCCGCTTGCAGGCCGCGCAGTCGAAGCCGATGGGCAGCGGCGACTCGGCGCCGGCGCACACCGTCGCCGCTTCCCGCGCGCAGGGGGCGCCGCCCCCGCCGCCGACGAGCGCGCCGTTGGCGTCGGCGTACCCGACCGCGACGCGCAGCCGCCGTTCCACGATCTGCCCCAGTCGCTTGACGACGTGCAGCTCGCAGAGGTCCCCCCAGCTCACCTCCGAAAAAGTCATGTCAGCCGACCGGCGGGAAGATTGTACAGCATCGGAGCGCCTCGAGGCAGCCGTCCCAATCGCCGTCGGGGACCGGCCGCGGCAGCTCGAACGTAACGACGCACCGCCCTTCGTCGACCCCGTAGCGCGAGCCGAACGAGCCGGGCGTGGGATAGCCGACCGACGCCACCGACGGGTAGCCGCACGCGGCCGACATCCTGTCGGCGAGCCCTTGCCCGCTGCCGTCCCAGTTCACGCAGCGAAACGGCTGATGCACGGCGACGAGCGCGCCCGGCCGCCAGCGATCGAGAAGCGCGGCGAGGGCGGCGGTCTCCGGCTCCGACTGCGGCGCCGGCCCGGGATCGTAGCCGCTGACCAGATTCACGCGCTCCCAGTTGCGCGCGGCGAAGTTGCGGTTGAGATCGACGTCGCGCGCGTTGTTCTTGCGGTTGGCGCGCAGCCCGTCGGGGTTGGCGACGGGAATGACGATGGTGCGATAGCGCGGCCGCTCGGCGGCGAGCGCCAGCACGAAGCGGCGGCACAGCTCCGCCGAGCCGGGCTCGTCGCCGTGGATGGCGCCGAACACGATGGCGCCGACCCCCGCCGCCGCCTCGCTGCCGGCGAGGTCGAACGCCTCGATCGGGCGCCCGCGGACGGAGACGCCGACGATCACGCGCGCCTCAATCGTCGTGGGCGCGCGCCGCCGCGAGCGAGAGCAGCTGCGCCAACGACAGCGCCGCCGTCGCCGACGCCCACAACAGGCCGACCGCGACGTAGAGCTGCGTCGCGTCCTCGATCATGATCCCGCGCAGCGCCATCCCGACCGGCGCCCACAACAAGATCAGCACCGACAAGACCACCGCCATGTCGGTCAGATCGCGCCCGAGGATGCCGAACAGCGACAGCCCCGCGAACACCAGCGGCACCAGCAGGAATACGGCGAAGATGGCCGCGCCGAAGCCCGAGCCCATCATCTTGAAGATGAGCGCGATCGGCACCACCGACGACACCGGCAGCACGTAGAGCAGCGCCACCGCCGCCACCGCCACCATCACCAGCAGGCGCGCCACCGACGACGACTGCGCCCGCGAGCGCAACAGATGGGTCGCCGGCAGTCCGAGGATGGCGAGCGCCGCCACCACGCCGCGCCAGCCTTCGATGACGCCGCCGGCGCCGAGCAGCACCGGCATCGCCGCCACGCAAGCACCGACGGCCGCGCGGAACAGGAACGGCAGCGGCAAGAGCGCGCTGGCGACGAGCACGATGCCGCCGGTCAGATAGAACAGCTGGCGCACGAAGTCGGCGCCGGCCAGCGTCTCGAGCAGCTGCCACGACGAGACGCCGTGCCACGGGCAGAAGAAGAGCGCGATCAACACGCCGCCGCCGATTCCCATGATCAGGCGCCCGAGCCCGCCCCACGGCTCGGCCTCGACGATCGGAATCCGCTTGGTCGTGATCTGCGGCGCCTCGACGGTGGGCTCGGGGATCTCGCCCTCGCCCGTCGCCACCGGCGTCGCCCTCGGCGTCGCCGCGGGCGACTCGACCGGCGGCTGCGACGTGGCCTCGGCGAGCTTGGCCATCGTCGTCGCCGACGCGCCGTTGCTGCCGCCGTTCACCGTCGGTGCGGGCTCGGCTACGGGCTTGTCCTTGAGCGCCGCCTCGACGTCGGACGCCTTGATGCCGAGCAGCGTCGGATCGGTCTGATGCGACTGCGAAACCCGCGCCGGAGCCGCCTCCCCCGTCGCTGCGGCCGCCTCCGCCGCCGCCGGCTCGGCGAGCTCGGGATCCGCCGCCGGCTGCTTTGCCGAGCAGAATACGCACACCACCGCCACGTCGGGAATCTGCTTGCCGCAGGCGGCGCAGTTCTTCTTCGCGGACATGTGGGCGGGGACGAGTATACCCGACATTCCACGACGGGCGGCAATTCGATATCCTGCCCGCATGCTGGTCCTGTCCGAGCTCAAGACGCAGGCCCTCCGCTACGTGGTGCTCGGCGATCTGCCGCGCGCATTTCGTACCTACGAGGCCATCGTGCGCGCGGTCCCTTCCGACCTCGACGCGCGCATGAAAGTAGCCGACCTGTGCGTGACCGCGCGCTTCCACGATCTCGCGCGCCGCGTCTACGCCGCCGTCGCCTTCTACGACCTCCAGGGCGGCCGCCCGTTGCACGCGCTCGTCGCCGCGCAGGCGCTCCACTCGCTCGGCGCCGACGTGGTGGCGCTGCACGAGTCGCTGGCCCAGCTCTACGGCGCCGGCTCGCCGCGCCTCGGCCGCGGCGGACGCCTGGCTCCACCCGACCCCGCGTCGCCGGTGCCGCCGCCCACGCTCGTCGACGAGCCTGACGCCGGCGCCGCCGCGGCCGCCGCCGCCGAGGCCGCCTCGTCGACGACGAGCCTCACCGAGTTCCCCGAGATGTTCCCGCCGGTGCCGCTGCTCTCGGAGCTGCATCCGGCCTCGTTCTCGCGCGTGCTCTCGACGGTGAAGGTGAACCGTCTGCCGCACGGCGCCGCCGTCGTGCGCGAAGGCGAGCCCGGCACCAGCTTCTTCCTCGTCGCCGGCGGCAACGTGCGCGTCTACGCCACCGACGCGCTCGGCAGAGAGACCGAGCTCGCCCGCCTCGGCGAAGGCGCCATCTTCGGCGAGCTCGCCCTCGTCGCCGCGCAGCCGCGCTCGGCCTCCGTCGAGGTCGTGGGCGAGGCCGACCTCCTCGAGATGGGCGCCGACGCCCTGCGCGCCGCCGCCGGCGAGCTCCCGCAGCTCGCCGAGGCGCTCGATCGCTTCACGCGCGAGCGGCTCTTGAAGAACCTTCTGGCCACGTCGCCGCTGTTCCGCCCGTTCTCGCCCCAGCAGCGCGTCGACCTCGCGCGCCGCTTCACCGGCCACGACGTGGCGCCCGGCACCGACATCATCCGCGAGGGCGACGCCGGCCGCGGCCTCTACATCGTGCTCTCCGGCGAGGTCGAGGTCTTGAAGGGCGAGGAGCCCTTCGAGCAGACCCTGGCCACGCTGCGCACCGGCGACGTCTTCGGCGAGATCGCGCTCGTCCGCGGCGGCCCGGCCACGGCTACGGTGCGCGCCGGACGACAGACCACGGTCCTCTTCCTCGCCCGCGAGTATTTCGAGCGCCTGCTCGCCGCGCTGCCGGAAATGCGCGCCTTCTTCGAGACGTTGACAGAGGAGCGGCTGCGCGACGCCGAGACCCTGAACGAGGACCTGCTGACCGAGGACGACGAGCGGGTGCTTATCTAAGTTAATGGAATGTAAAGGGGAGGCGCGGGCGCTTGGGTGCGTATATACTTAAGGAGAGCGGAGGCCCGTCGTGAAGAAGAACCGGCTCGTACGCGTCATCCTCATGTTCGTCCTGGCGGTCGTCGCCATCCGGTACTGGCGTCGCGACAACCAGCAGGCCGTCTCCAACCACCAGGAGCCGACCCCGGTCGCCGCGCTCGATGACGAGGCAGCCGCCTACGCCATCCCCGGCGAGCTGGTGGTCGACTTCCGTGACGACGAGCCGCACGACAAGATCGCGGCGCTCGGCAAGAAGCTCGGCGTGACCTTCACGCCCGCTTCGGCGACCGAGGTCGACGCCGACGAGATCTACACCGTCGACACCGGCAACGGCGCCGCGCTCCTCGCCGAGCTGCGCGCCAACCCCGACGTCGAGGCCGCCGACTTCGAGTTCACCTACGGCCTCCCCGAGGACGCGCTCGACGTGAACGACGAGGCGCTCCCCGCCCGCGAGGACGTCACGCTGCACAAGGATTTCCCGAACGATCCGCGCTTCAAGGATCAGTGGCACCTCCAGCAGATCCACATGATGGACACGTGGAAGGCGGCGCAGGGTGACGGCGTCATCGTCGCCGTCATCGACACCGGCGTGGCCAAGGTGCCCGACCTCAACGAGACCGAGATCGTCGGCGGCTGGAACTTCGTCAACGACTCGCCCGACGCCACCGACGACCACGGCCACGGCACGCACGTCGCCGGCACCATCGCGCAGTCGACCCACAACGGCATCGGCGTCGCCGGCGTCGCGTTCCACGCCAAGATCATGCCGATCAAGGTGCTCTCGGCGCGCGGCTCTGGCTCGGTCTCGGGCATCGCCAACGGCATCCGCTGGGCGGCCGATCACGGCGCCAAGGTCATCAACATGTCGCTCGGCGGGCCGATGGCCTCGTCGGTGCTCTCGAAGGCCGTGAAGTACGCCCACGACAAGGGCGTCGTCGTGGTCTGCGCCGCGGGCAACGACGGCCGCGGCAAGGTCAGCTACCCGGCCGCCTATCCGAACGCCATCGCCGTCGCCGCCACGCAGTACGACGAGACGACGACCTTCTACTCGAACTGGGGCAAGGAGATCGACATCGCCGCGCCGGGCGGCAACACGCGCGTCGACCAGAACGGCGACGGGCAGCCCGACGGCGTCCTGCAGAACACGATCGTCCCCGGCAACATCTCGAAGAACGACTACCTGTGGTTCATGGGCACGTCGATGGCATCGCCGCACGTGGCCGGCGTGGCCGCGCTCGTCGTCGGCCAGGGCGTCACCAACCCCGACGCCGTCGAGAAGGTGCTCAAGGAGACGGCGCGCCAGCCCAAGGTGGCGCCGAAGGACAAGCAGAACCGCTACGGCGCCGGCATCGTCGACGCCGCGGCGGCGGTGAAGAAGGCGCAGCTCGGCTACGGCGGCTTCGAGCTCGGCGCGGCGCTCGGCTTCCTCGGCCTCATGCTGCTGCGGCTGCGTCGCTTCGGGCGCGCGGCGATCAGCCTCGGCGGCGCGGGCCTCGGGGCGATGGTCGTCGGCGCGAGCGGCCTGTTCTTCCTGCCGCAGCTCGTGCACGTGCCGGCGGCGGCGATCCTGGCGCACGGCTTCCCGTCGTGGGAGCCGGCGTTCCTCGGCAGCGCCGGCGCGTGGGCGTTCCACTCGGCGCTGGCGCCGATCGGCGCCATGCTCCTGCTCTACGGCTCGACGCGCGGCCGTCGCCTCGCGGCGGGCTTCGCGCTCGGCGTCGGCGCGCACCTCGCGTTCGTCGCCATCGCCGGCACCGTCGCCATTCCGGCGCTGTGGCTGGCCGTGAACGCGATGGCGTCGCTCGGCGCCGGCTACCTCTCGCTCCGCAAGTAACCCGCTACGACAACCACGCGTACGCCGCGGCGAGCGCCTCTCGGGCGCCCGTCGCGAGCGGCGCGCCATGCCCGACGACGAGGCGATCGAACGGCAGCGCGAAGACCGCGTCGAGGCTCTTGCGCGCGGCGGCGCGATCGGAGAAGCCGACCCTGCGGATCATGCGGCTGAGCGCCACGCGGTCGTAGAAGCCCATGGCGCGCGTGTAGCAGCGCGCCCAGCCGCCCTCGGGCCGCCCGACGTTGTGCACGAGGTCGGCGACCACCAGCGTGCGCGACGGCCGGTGCATCAGCACCGTCTCGTCGAGCCGGAAGCCGTCGATGTGCACCTCGTCGACGACGCCGGGGAACGCGGGCTCGGGCGCACGACCGAGCGTGCGCTCGACGCGCAGCTCCTTCCGCTTGTTGGCCAGCGCCGCCGGCGCGTGCACGCGCGCCTGAGGGAATGCGTCGGCCCACTCGCCGATCCAGCGGTCGTGATACAGGCTCGGCGCGTACAGGTGCGCCACACGGCCGAGCGCCTCGACGGCCGCGCGCCGCTCCGTCGTCAGCGCCACCGGCGAATAGACCAGCAGGCTGCCGTCGCCGAGCCGCAGCACCGCCATCGTTGCCACGAGCTGCATGCCGACGATGCGCACCGGCGACGTCGCCAGCCACACGCCCTGCCCGAACGGCGTCATGCCGCCCACCGTAACGTCCTTCGCGCCGCGCGCCAGCTCTGCCGCCGCTACCGTCGCGCGCGCGCGGACCAGCGCTCGGCCCACGCGTGCAGCGGCGCCATCGCCGTCACCAGCGCGCGCCCCTCGCTGCTGAGCGCACGCGCCCCCTCGCGCTCTTCGACCACGCCGGCCGCGGCCAGCTCGGCGAGGCGCGCGCTCAGGCTCGACGGCGGCATGCCGTCGCAGCGCGCCTGCAGCTCGTTGAAGCCGAGCGGCCCCTCGCGCAGCTCCCACACGATGCGCAGCGCCCAGCGCCGGCCGAGCAGATCGAGGAGCGCCATGATCGGCCGCCCGGTCTTGGAGCCGCGGACGCGCTTGCCTGGAGTCGGTGTCGCCATTCGCCCCTTGCGCTACAAATTTTGTAGCACTACAAATTCTGTAGTAGCTACAAAAATTGTAGCGCAGAGGTCCGTCATGAACAAGCCCTTCCGCATCGCCCCGCTCGAGCCGCCCTACCCCGCCGACGTCGCCGCCTCGCTCGCCAGGTGGATGCCGCCCGGCGCCGCCGTCGAGCCGCTCGCGCTCTTCCGCACGCTGGCGCGCCATCCCGCGCTCTCCGACCGCATGCGTCCGCTCGGCGCGCAGCTACTCGGCCGCGGCACGCTGCCGCTGCGCGATCGCGAGCTCGTCATCCTGCGCACGTGTGCCCGCAACGGCGCCGAGTACGAATGGGGCGTGCACGCGTCGGCCTTCGCCGCGGCCGCCGGCATCGACGCCGCCGCGCTCGCCGCCACGCGCTCCGCGACGCCGGGCGCGCCGCTCGACGAGCCGGACCTGGCGCTCCTCGCCATCGTCGACGAGCTGCACGACGGCGGCACCGTCTCCGACGCCGCCTGGACGCGCACCGACGGCCGCTTCCGCGACGAGCAGCGCCTCGAGCTCCTCGTGCTCGTCGGCTTCTACCACCTGATCTCGTTCGTGGCCAACGGCGCGCGCGTCGAGCGCGAGCCCTGGGCCGCGCGCTTCTAGGCCTGTCCCTAGAGCAGGTTCTGCGACTCGAACCAGCGCGCGGCGTCGGCCAGCGTCTCCGCCGCCGGGCGCGTGTGATAACCGAGCGCCGCCTCCGCGCGCGCGGAGGCGTAGTAGCCGTGATGACCGAGATACGCGAGGTTCCCCGCGCTGAACGGCAGCGGCACCCCCGCCCGCGCCGCCGCCGCCACCGGTAGCGCCGCCACGCGCAACCACGACAGCGGCAGCTCCGCGATCGGCCGCGCGCCGCGCGTGATCTCGGCGATCGTCGTCGCCAGCGCGCGGAACGTCAGCTGCGGCCCGCCGAGGATGTAGCGCGCGCCCGGCTCGCCGCGCGTCAGCGCCGCCACGTGCGCGGCCGCCACGTCGCGCACGTCGCACATCGTAGTCCCGCCCGGCGGCACCAAAGGCAAGAGGCCCCACTTGACCAGCCGAAACAGCGGCAGCGTGCGCTTGGTGACCTCGCCCGGGCCGAACACCAGCGCCGGGCTCACGCAGACCGTCTCGATCCCCTCGGCGCGCCGCACCAGCCGCTCCGAGTCGCGCTTCGATTCGTTGTAGGGCAGCCCGGGCGGCCAGTCGTAGCGCGCGTCCTCGTCGGCGACGGCGCCTTCGGGCACGCGGCCGATCGCCGCGATCGACGACGTGTGCACGAAGCGCCGCACGCCCGCCGCGCGCGCGGCCTCGAGCACGTGGCGCGTGCCCTCGACGTTGACCTCGCGCTGCCGCGCCGCCGCGCGCGGCCCGAAGGCCACCGCCGCCGCCGCGTGCACCACCGCCTCGCAGCCGCGCACCGCCGCGCGCAGCGATCCCACGTCGACGACGTCGCCCTCGACCCACTCGACCTCGGGCACATCCGACAAGATCGCGCGCGACGAGGTCCGCCGCACCAGCGCGCGCACCGCGTGGCCGCCGGCGACGAGCGCGCGCGCCACGTGCGAGCCGACGAAGCCGGTCGCGCCGGTGAGGAGGACCTTCATGGGCGCGCCAGCCTAGCAAAACTGGACGCGGCGCCAGGGACAAAACGTCCCGACGCGCGCGCAACCGCGCGAATCTCCGTCGGGCACGACGATTGCTCAAGCAGGCGGCATGAAGTTGGGCGCGCTCATGCTATCGCTCTGGAGCGGGATCAACCTGGTGCTCGCCGTCGGCATCCTCGCGGCGATGACGCTCGGCGGACGCCACGCGCCCGCGCTCGCGCTCTACGTCGGCGACGCGCAGCTGCGCGCGCTCGACCCGCGCGTGGTCGGGGTCGTCGACGCGCTCGCCATCTTCGGCAACGGCTGCGCCGCCGCCTTCTGCGCGCTCATGCTCTTCTTGGTCTGGCGCGGCATCACGCAGCGGCTGTCGCTGGCCTGGCCCGTGGTCGCCGTGGTCGCGTGCTGGCTCCAGGCGATCGGCTTCGCCAGCGACACGCACATCGCCAACATCGACCTCGCCGTGAATCTGGGCTCGACTGCGCTACTCGGCGCTGGCTTGGCCCTGACGTGGCTCGCGGGCCGCAGACTGGAGGCGCAAAGCTCGTAGGCCCAAAAGTAGTGAGCCCCGGCGAGTGGTCCGACTCGTCGGGGCTCCCAAACTAGAAGCTTTCACCGCAGTTGCTGCTACGCGAACGCGGCTTATGTCCGCTGCGACCGGGCGGGCTTAGTCGAAAGTTAGCGCCCGGGCGAAGCTCAAACTCCACCCTGCCCTAAGCAACCCAGGTGCCACCGCTCTCCCATCGCGCAAAATGCCGTAAAACGCTTGTGCGACGCGGATTAACGTGTTACGTCCCTGTGGCAATCGACGCCGCGCCTCCGGGTCGCTCTGACATCTTCGTCATGGTCGGCAGGTAGCGCGCAACTTTTTGCATAGACCGCTCAGCGCGGTCGCAACTTAAGAAGAGACTAAGCCAGTGGCTGGAGACTTATTGGTCATCAACGCCGACGGCCCCGAGACGCGCGTGGCGCTGATCGAGAAGGGCCAGCTCGCGGAGCTCTACATCGAGCGGCGCCGCGAGCGCGGAATCGTCGGCAACATCTACAAGGGACGCGTCAAGCGCGTGCTGCCCGGCATGCAGGCGGCGTTCGTCGACATCGGCGTCGACAAGGCGGCGTTCCTCTACGTCGCCGACGTGCGCGGCGCCCCCGAGGATTTCAAGTCGCTGTTCATGGACAGCGACGAGGACGCCAAGGAAGACCACAAAGCGCGCGAGCGGCGCGCGGCGCGGATCGAGGACCTGGTCAAGGAAGGCCAGGAGATCATGATCCAGGTGGCCAAGGGGCCGATCGGCACCAAGGGCGCGCGCTCGACGGCGTACGTGTCCTTGCCCGGGCGCAACCTGGTGTTCATGCCGACCGTCAACCATGTTGGCATCTCGCGGCGCATCGGGACGGACAAGGAGCGCAAGCGGCTGCGCGCGATCATCGAGTCGATGCGGCCCGAGGGCGCGGGCTTCATCGTGCGCACGGTGGCGGAGGGCGTGTCGGAGAAGGAGCTCCAGGCCGACATGGAGTTCCTCATCAAGCTGTGGAACTCGATCCTGGCCAAGCAGAAGCAGGTCAAGGCGCCGGCGGTGCTCTACAGCGATCTCGATCTCTTGCTGCGCACGGTGCGCGATCTGTTCACGCCGCAGGTGGACAAGCTCATCGTCGACAACAAGTCGGAGTACGAGCGGCTCTTGAAGTTCGTCGGCGCGTTCATGCCGCACTTCGGCGGCAAGATCGAGCTCTACGACGGGCGCGAGCCGATTTTCGACGGCTACGGCATCGAGAGCGAGATCGATCGCGCGCTCGAGCGCAAGGTCGGGCTGCGAAGCGGCGGCTCGCTCATCATCGACCAGGGCGAGGCGCTGACGGCGATCGACGTCAACACCGGCAAGTTCGTCGGCAAGAAGTCGGGCGGGCTCGAGGAGACGATCACCAAGACCAACCTCGAGGCGTGCAAGGAGGTCGCGGATCAGCTCCGTCTCCGAAACATCGGCGGCATGATCATCGTCGACTTCATCGACATGGACAAAGAGCAGAACCGCGCCAAGGTCATGCGCGCGTTCGAAGAGGCGCTCAAGGCCGACAAGGCCAAGGCCAACGTCACCAAGATCTCCGAGCTCGGGCTCGTCGAGATGACGCGCAAGCGCACGCGCGAGTCGCTCGGGCGCATGCTGACCGAGCCGTGCCCGTACTGCGAGGGCAAGGGTTACATCAAGTCCAAGACCACTGTTTGCTACGAAATCTTGCGCCAGCTGCGGCGTGACGGAAACTCATATCGAGAGGATGGCATCTCGGTGATCTGCAATCCGGAGATCGCGGATCTGTTGGTCAACGTCGAGGGCCAGTACATCGAGCAGCTGGAGAAGCGTCTGCAGAAGAAGATCCTCATCCAGGCGAAGAAGCGGTTTCACCTGGAGAAGTTCGAGATCTCGGGGCGCGATCCCGGCGACATGAGCCGGCCGCAGCGGCAGGAGGCGGCGGCCGACGGGGAGGCGTGAGACGTGGTGATGATGATGCGGACACACGATGGGCATATTCCGCGGGCGGCGCGCGTACGTATCAACGAGGAGTTCGCGCCGGTGGAGGCGTTCATCAACGAATATGTCGCCGACATCTCGTCGACCGGGGTGTTCATCAAGTCGAAGGACCCGCTGCCGGTGGGGACCAAGGTGAACCTGAAGTTCTCGCTCATCCTCGACGAGCTGCACGTGGTCGAGGCCGCGGGCGAGGTGGTGCGTCACTCGCTGAAGCCGCTCGGCATGGGCGTGGCGTTCCGCGCGGTGGGACCGGACGCGCAGCGCATCATCGGGCGCGCCATCAAGGAGCGGCGCGAACGGCCGAAGGGGTAGCAGTGGGTATCGGCAAGCGACTCGTCGATCTCGCCAAGGCGAACCTCAACGCCCTGCTCGACAAAGCGGGCGGCGAAGGCGGCGTCGACGAGCTCAGCGACGAGGAGCTCGAGGCCGAGCTGCGGCGCCGGCGCGAGCGGCGCGACCGCGAGCAGGAGGAGCGGCGCGCGGCCGAGCGGGCGGCGGAAGCGGCGCGGCAGCGGCTCGACGCGCGGGCAGCGGCGGCGGCCAAGGCGCGCAACGAGGCGCGCGCGGCCGAGGCGAAGCGCACGACCGCGCCACCGCCACGGCGCGAAGAGAAGCGGCGCGTGCCGCCGCCGGGGCCGCCGATCGGCGACAAGCGGCTGCGCGAGCTGTACTCGCAGCTCGAGGTGCCCTACGGCGCGCCGTTCGAGGACGTGAAGAAGAGCTTTCGCCGCCTCATGCGCAAGTACCATCCCGATCTGCACGCGGGCAATCCGCAGAAGCAGAAGACGGCGACGCAGCTGACCATGTCGCTGACGCAGGCCTACAACGAGCTCGAGCAGCACCTGACCGGCGGACGGCGCGGCTAGGCGCGGTCAGAGGATCGCGTCGAGGATGATGTCGGAGAGCTCGTGCGCGACGTAGGGCGCGACGAGGTTGCCGGTGCGCGCGTAGGCCCACGACCAGAGCGCGCCGACGACGCCGACGAGGACGCGCATGGGCATGGGGAACTGCGCGTGGGTGTAGCCGAAGGCCCAGCCGCTGATGGTGGCGCCGGCGAGCGCCGAGCCGGTGGCGTACCAGGCGGCGGCGAAGACGAGGCCGCGATAGAACAGCTCCTCGTAGAAGTTCGAGAAGACGTTGCCGGCCATGGCCCACGCGTCGGGGTGCCAGTGAAAGTGCATGCCCGAGGCAGCCGCGGCGGCGATGGCGAGCGCGGAGGCGACGAGGCCGGCGAGGACGCCGTCGACCAGCGCGCGGCGCCAGTGACGGGTGAGCGACAGCGGTTGCAGGCGCCAGCTCTGCGCGAGCACGCGCAGCACCAGCCAGGCGACGAGCGCCATCGGCAGCGACCAGATGAGCACGTGCCCGACGACGAGGTGCATCCCACGCGGCAGGTGACTCCACCACGGCTCGAAGAGGCGCCAGTACCACGGGCGGAAGACGAGGTGACGGAACAGCAGCACCAGCCCGACGGCGACGACGAGGACGCCGGCGCGATCGACGACATCGCCGCGGCGCCGGACGAGCGTGTCGGGGAGCGCGGCCATGGGTCGGCGCCCGGCTCAGCGCGCGGGCAGGATCTCCAGCGCGGAGGCGAGGATGCGCTCGCCGGCGAAGGCTTCGATCTTGTCGCCCCAGTCGACGAGCAGGAGGCGCGACGGTCCGGGGCCGGCGTATTCGAAGACGCGCACGCGGTCGCCGTGCTTGCGGGCGCCGAGCTGGCCGACGCGGATGGCCGAGGCCTGGGCGCGCGCCGTCTGGCGGTAGGCGAAGCCGGCGTGCTGCAGGCTCTCGGGCGGATCGCCGGCGGCGCCGGCAGCGGACGCGGCGACGGCGTCGGTGGCGGTCGGGGTCAGCAGCATCGGGTCGCCGGCGCCGGCCTTGGCGTAGAGAAAGCGCTCGCCACCGTCTTCGAAGAGGCGGTAGAGGCGTGCGCCGCGGCCGTCTTCGCTGAAGGTGACGACGCCTTCGACGAGGAAGTCGCTGCCGAGGTGCTGGACGACGTCGCCGACCTGGATGGTCGTGGGCGAGCGTTCGGCGGGCGCCATCAGGCGCTTGCGCTCGGCGGCGAGCGCATCGCCCTCGTCTTTGCGCGCCTTGTGCCACAAGGCGTACGAGGCGAAGCCGATGCCTGCAACCAGGCCGAGCACGATGAGCTCCATCGCGTTCGGACTGTAGCATCGTTCGCGGCGGCGGCGTGCTTGCTTGCGGGATTGTCACTCATGGGGTGTCATCGCGCCGATTCGCACGTCGCGCCGGTGCGGGTGGCGGCCGCGGGTGACGTGCAGCTCGGGGCGACGCTGACGGCGTCGCCGTTCGCCGCGGGCGGGCTGCTCGACGGGGACGTGCGCTTGGTGAACCTCGAGGGGCCGCTGACGGCGCGGGCGGTGGAAGGGCACGAGAAGTTCGCGTTCGATCCGGCGCGGGCGACGTGGTTGCGCGGCCGCGTCGACGTGGTGTCGCTCGCCAACAACCACGCGCTCGACGCCGGAACGGCCGGGCGTGACGACACCGTGCGGGCGCTCGGCGGCGCCGGCGTGGCCGCCGCGTTCGCCGGGCACGACGCGGTCGTGACCCGGCGCGGGACACGCGTGACGGTGCTGGCGCGCGCGTTCGCGCCCGACGCCGATCTCGACGGGCCCGAGGCGGCCGCGCTGGTGGCCGCCGTGACGCGGGCGCCGCGGCCGACGATCGTGTCGCTGCATTGGGGCCACACCGGGATGCTGCTGCCGGGGGACGATCAGAAGCGGCTCGCGCATCGGCTCGTCGACGCCGGCGCCGTCGCCGTCGTCGGCCACGGGCCGCACACGATGCAGGGTACCGAGCGGTACCACCGCGGGGTGATCGCCTATTCGCTCGGCAACTTCGCGTTCGGCTGCGCCTGCACCGACGTCGCCGACGCCTACGTCCTGCGCTTCGCGATCGATCGTGACGGCGGCGCGCGGGACGTCGTGCTGACGCCGATCGTCGCCGGGCTGTCGCGACCGCCGGCACGCGCGCACGACCCCGATCTGAGCGCGCAGCTCCGCGATCTGTGCGGCGACCTGTCGGCCGGTACCACCGTCGAGTAGAATCCGCAGGTGGCGTATTTCTCGGCGTCCGCCCGGCCCGCGCACCTGCAGCCGTGGGTGCAGTACGTGTGGTACTCGGCGGGCTCGATGGATCGGCTGCGCGAGCGGCTCCTGCCCGCGCCGGCGATCGAGCTCGTGCTCAACCTGGGCGCGCCGATGCACGTGCTCGAGGGGCTCGGCACGCAGACGCTGGTCGGCGGCGTCACCGGCGGGCTGACCACGGCGCCGCAGATGCTCGGCCATCCGCCGGTGCACGCGGCCATGGGCATCCGGCTGCATCCGCTCGCCGCGCGCGCGGTGCTCGGGCTGCCGCTCTCCGACATCACCAACTACTTCGTCACGCTCGAGGAGCTGATCGGCAAGGCCGAAGCCGACGCGCTCGTCGAGCGCTGCCTGGCCGCGGCGACGCCGGCCGCGCGCATGCGCCGGTTCGTCGCCTGGGTCGAGCGGCGCCTGGCCGGCGCCACGCCCGATCGCACCATCGCCTTCGTCGCGCGCCGGCTCGAGGCGTCGCACGGCGCGGCCTCGATCGCGGCGCTGCGCGACGAGAGCGGCAGCGGCAAGAACCGGCTGCTCGCCGGGTTTCGCGACGCGATCGGCGTCTCGCCCAAGGTCTACGCGCGCCTGTTGCGGCTGGCGCGCACGCTCGCGCTGCTCGACGGTTCACGCCCGCGCTCGCTGGCCGCGCTGGCGCTCGACGCCGGCTACTACGATCAGCCGCACATGAACGCGGAGCTGCGCGCGCTCACCGGCCTGTCGCCGCGCGCGCTCGCCGGCACGCGCAACGCCGGCGGCTTCACGATTTCCGAGGAGTGACTTTTTTCCAAGATCGCGACGCCGGCCGCCGGTAGATTTCGCGGCAGGAGGCACCCATGGCAATCAAACCGGTTCCCGAGGGCTACCACACCATCACGCCGTACGTCATCGCCAGCGACGCCGCCAAGCTGATCGCGTTCTGCGAGAAGGCGTTCGGCGGCGAGGTCACGCACAAGACCGTCGAGGAGGGGCGCATCCGCCACGCCGAGCTGCGCGTCGGCGACTCGATGATCATGCTGTCGCAGTCGACGCCGCAGTATCCGCCGACGCTCGTCCATCTCTACATCTACGCCGCCGACTGCGACGCCATGTTCGATCGCGCGGTGGCCGCCGGCGGCACGGTCATCATGCCGATGAAAGATCAGGACTACGGCGATCGCAACGGCGGCATCACCGATCCCGTCGGCAACTCGTGGTGGATCGGAAAGCGCATCAAGGAGCTCTGAGCCCGACTTCTCTTGCCGCTCACCCGGAGCGGCCGGTGCTCATCAAGCACCGTCGGTGGCCGGCTCGGTGAGCCAATCCTCGTCGCTGAGCGGGCCGCCGAGCTCGTTCTCCACCGAGCGGATCATCGCGATGTTGCGCACGTCGTTCTTGGTCAACAGCTTGTCGGTGTAGTCGGGCACCGGCTTGTACCACTCCATGCCGCTGAAGTGGTCGCGCAGGATCTCCGATTTGAAGGTGCGCCCGCGCCGCGCATATATCGTATTACGAAGTAATCGCAGATCGCGCAGCGACAGCTGGCGCACCTCTTCGAGCGTGAGCGCGCGGTCGAGCGAGCCTTCGGTCTTGCCGCGCGACTCGTCGTCGAGCGCGAACTGCCCCATGGCGCGCGAGAGGAGGCCGAGCTCGATCTTGTCGTCGTCGCCGATCTTGCTCGGCGAGAACCTGGGATCGGGCTTGTACCATTTGGTCTTGGCGTAGCGGCACGCGGGGAAGGCGGTGTCGATGTCGTCGAAGCCGTCGCCCTCGGTCGGCTCGGCGCCCCTCGGCTTGTTGCACTGCTTGACTGTCTTGCCGCTCTTGAGCGTCCACTCCGGCTTGTCGGGCCACACCTTGCCGTAGCGAGCGTAGATGTCGTCGCGCATCTTGCCGAGCTCGACGTCGGTGAGCGACTGCTCGCGCACGGCGATGAAGTGGGCGTTCTTGCGATCGGCGTCGGCGAGCTGCTTGTAGGAGAACTTGGGGTTGGGCTTGAACCACGGCTGCGCGTGGAAGTAGGCCCGCAGCCACGGCTTGCGATAGCCGTCCCAGCCGTAACGCGCGTAGATGGTGTTGCGCATGATCGACAGCTCGCGCAGCGACTTCGACTCCAGCAACTTGCCGTCGCAGGTGACGACCAGGCGCGGGTCGCGCGACAGCTTGCACGGCATCGGCTGCGCGAAATAGTTGGGCACCTTGTCTGCCGGCGCCGGCGTATACGGCTCATCGGCGCGCGTCGCGCGCGTGTCGGCGGCGACGAGCGCGGCGACCACGAGGACGAGGGCGACGAGACGTGTCATGCTGCTCACGATATCACCGATGCTGTTGGTACGTCTGTTGGTCCCCCTCTTCTTCCTCACGCCGGCGACGCCGCCGCCGGCGCTTTCATGTATGACGAAGTATTACGGAATCATCGCCGAGCTCACCGACGGCGCCTGGACGGCGCGCGTGGGCGACACGCGCATTCCGTACGACGACAAAAAGACGAAGACGGCGGACGAGAAGCTCGAGCATCCCGACGTGAAGGACGTGTTCACGCCGCGCTATCGCACCGGCCCGATCCGGCCGGTGACCGATCCCGACGAAGATCCGGGGCGCACGCGGCTCGACGCGATCTTCCGCGCCGTGTTTCCGACGAAGGATCTCGTGCGCATCGACTTCGTCGGCCACAAGGTGCAGGTGCACAAGCGGGCGCAGGCGGCGTTCGAGCGCGTGGCGGCGCGGCTGAAGGCGCTCGTGGCCGCCGACGCGAAGCTGGCGCCGTTCGTGGCGCGGCTCGGCGGCACCTTCAATGCGCGCAACATCGCCGGCACCGATCGGCCGAGCGCGCACTCCTACGGCATCGCCATCGACCTGAACGACAAGCTCAGCGACTACTGGCGGTGGGAGAAGAACGGCTGGAAGAACAAGATCCCGCAGCCGATCGTCGACGCCTTCGAGGCCGAAGGGTTCATCTGGGGTGGGCGCTGGTTCCACTTCGACACCATGCACTTCGAGTATCGGCCCGAGCTCCTCGACGGAAGCTGTTACGCGCCGGCACCGTAAGACGGACATGCGCACGACGCTCGTGGTGTGTCTCGCGCTCGCCACCACGGCGGCCTCGGCGAGCGAGTGCCGCCTGCGCGGCGCGCCGTGGCTCGAAGGGCGCGTGGCGAGCACGAGCGCGAGCGCGAACGCGAACGCGCGCGCAGTGAGCGGGCGGACGGCGCGCGCGATCGATGCGCGCCGCGGCGAGGCGATCGAAGTGTTCGTCGTGGCCAACGGCACGCGCGACGGCCGGCGCGTCGTCTTCTCCGACGATCGGCGGCGCGGCCACACGCCGTGGAGCGGCTGCGACGCGCACGTCGCCTGGCGCCGCGTCGAGCCGCATCCGCAGCACATGACCACGCCGGCGCCCAACGCGTCGGCGCCGGTCTACGCCAACGCCGTCGTGCTCGGGCCCGATCACGGAAAATGGATCGGGTTCGATCGCCTCGAGTACTTCGAGACGCCGCTGCCGGGCGACGCGACCACGCTGGTCGTGCGCGACGCGCAGCCGTCGGCGGGCGCGCTCTTGCCGTCGACGGCGCCGCGCGCCGAGCCGTGGATCGGGCTCGGCGTCATGCACCTGGCGGCCACGCTGCGCGTCGGCGACGCCACCGCCAGCACGCCCGGCGCCGACGACGCGCCCGACGGCACGCTCGCCGCGCGCGTGTTCCGCTACAGTTTTCGTAGTGGCGACGATTTCATCGGCTGGCTGACCTCGTACTTCAACGTGCCCTACCTCTTCGGCTCGGCCGGCAAGGGCGCAAAGGCCCAGGCCGAGCGCTACGTCGGCGCCGACTGCGCCGATGTGCTCGTCGCGGCGCTGCGGCGCATGGGCGGCAGGCAGGAGTACACCAGCGTCGGCGATCTCGTCGACGCGCTGCCGCACCCGAGCGGACCGGTGCGCCCGGGCGACCTCTACGCGCTCGACTACGTGGGCTTCGCCGATCTGCCGCGCTCGTGGGACCACATCGTCGCCCTCGTCGAAGACCGCGGCCCCGACGGCAAACCCGACGGCAAGCCGGGCCCCGAGGACCTCGTGATCGACACCGGCAACGCCGACGGCCTCAAGGTCGCGCCCCTCGCCGATCAGGGCGAGGTGCGGATTTCGGTTTTGCGGCCACGGTGATCGGCCGCGCGCCGACGCATTCGTCGACGGCACGCTTGAAGCGATCGACGATGGCGGCGGGCACCGCGCGCGTCACGAGCGAGGCGACGAAGCCGCCGTGCGCGCGCTCCTCGACGCGCGGCTCGCCGCACAAGGTGGCGCCGGCGTCGAGCAGCAGCGACGGACGGCGCGCGCGCTTCTCGGGATGCCACGGCCGATCGGCGTGGCCGCGCGCCTCGGCGTGCACGTCGACCTCGATGCGCCCGCACTCGCCGCCGTACACCACGGTCCGCTTGTTCTCGACGCGCACCTCGAGCTTGTCGAGCGCCGAGTCGAGCCGCGCCGCGAAGTCGCGCGCCGCGGTCAGCGATGCCACGCAGGCCGGTTCGGCGCGCGCCACGCCGGCGAGCGAACCGAGCGCGACGATCACGGGCGCGAGCCACGCGCGAGGCAACATCAATCACATGATAACCGAGCGTGCGGTCGGACCCGCCGTCGCTAACTGCCAGTAACGCGATGCGCAATACTTCTGCGCCCTTGCGACCTTGACATATTAGATGGGAGCAGTTACATCCGCCCCGGCTCATAAAGATGAAGCCCGTGGAGAACCCAATGCTCGCAAAGGGCCAGCCGGTCCCCATCGCCGGCACCGACGACGAACCGTTCTCGATTCTCGCCGATGACGGCACCATCAGGCCGGGCACGCGCGCGCCGGAAATTCCCGACGAGGTCGCGCTCAAGCTCTACCGAGGCATGCTCCAGGTCCGCCTCGTCGACGATCGCATGATGAAGCTGCAGCGTCAGGGGCGCCTCGGCTTCGCCATGTCGTCGCTCGGCGAAGAGGCGACGCACTTCGGCGCTGCATACGCCCTGCGCGGCAGCGACTGGATCTTCCCGTCGTACCGCGAGCCCGGCGTCTTCTTCTGGCGCGGCTACTCGCTCAAGGACTACGTCAATCAGCTCCACGGCAACGCCGAGGATCCGATCAAGGGCCGCCAGATGCCGGTGCACCACTCGGCCAACTGGCTCAACATCGTCTCGATCTCGTCGCCCGTCGGCACGCAGATCCCGCAGGCCGCGGGTCTGGCGATGGCGGCGCGCATCCAGAAGAAGGACGACGTCGCGCTCGTCTACTTCGGCGAGGGCACCTCGTCGACGGGGCAGTTCCACGTCGGGCTCAACTTCGCCGGCGTGTTCAAGGCGCCGTGCATCTTCTTCTGCCGCAACAACGGCTGGGCGATCTCGACGCCGGGCAACAAGCAGACGGCCGCGAAGTCGATCGCCATCAAGGCGCTCGCCTACGGCATGCCGGGCGTCCGCGTCGACGGCAACGACCTGCTCGCCGTCATCGCCGTCATGCAGGACGCGGTGGCGCGCGCGCGCGCCGGCGAAGGGCCGACGCTCATCGAGGGCGTCACCTACCGTCGCGGCGGCCACTCGTCGTCCGACGATCCGTCGGTGTACCGCGATCCGGCCGAGCCGAAGCAGTGGGAAGCGAAGGACCCGCTCGAGCGCTGGCGCCGTCACCTGGAGACGCGCAAGCTGTGGAGCCAGGAGCTGCACGACAAGTACGCGCAGGAGATCACCGACGAGCTCATGGCCGCGGTCAAGCACGCGGGCGAGCTCGGCAACCCGCCGGTCGAGTCGATGTTCGACGACGTGTTCGTGGATCTTCCGCCGCATCTGCAGGAGCAGAAGGCGGAGCTGATGTCATTGCCGCGCGCGAAGCCGCAGCACGGAGGCCACTAAAACAATGCCGGTTTGGAACATCATTCAGGCGGTCAACGACGCGCTCCGCATCGAGATGCGGCGCGACCCGCGCGTGGTCGTGCTCGGCGAAGACGTAGGCAAGTTCGGCGGCGTGTTCCGCGCCACGACCGGGCTGTACGACGAGTTCGGGCCCGATCGCGTGTTCGACACGCCGCTCGCCGAGGCGGGCATCATCGGCTCGGCCATCGGCATGGCGCTCTACGGCCTGCGTCCGGTGCCGGAGATCCAGTTCGCCGACTTCATCTACCCGGCGTACGACCAGATCGTGAACGAGCTGGCGAAGTTCCGGTATCGCTCGGGCGGGCAGTATCCGTGCCCCGTCGTCATTCGCACGCCGTACGGCGGCGGCATTCGCGGCGGGCACTATCACTCGCAGTCGCCCGAGGCCTATTTCGCGCACACGCCGGGGCTCAAGGTCGTGATTCCGTCGAACCCGTACGACGCCAAGGGCCTGCTCTTGTCGGCGATGCGCGGCGAGGATCCGGTGATCTTCATGGAGCCGAAGCGCGTCTACCGCGCCGCCAAGGGCGACGTTCCCGAAGGTGATTACACGGTGCCGCTCGGGCAGGCCAAGGTCGTGCGCGAGGGCTCGCAGCTCACGGTGCTGTGCTACGGCGCGATGGTCCACACCTGCGTCGAGGCGGCGCAGATGGCCGAGAAGGACGGGTTCGATCCCGAGATCATCGACCTGCGCACGCTGCTCCCGCTCGACGCGGAGACGGTGCTGGCGTCGGTGCGCAAGACCGGCCGCGTGGTCATCGCGCACGAGGCGCCGAAGACGTGCGGTTACGGCGCCGAGCTGGCGGCGATGATCGCGGAGAAGGCGCTGCTCTCGCTCGAGGCGCCGATCAACCGCGTCGCCGGCTTCGACACGCCGTTCCCCTACACGCTCGAGAACGAGTACCTGCCGTCGCCCGATCGCGTGGCGCTGGCGATCAAGCAAACCGCGCAGTTCTGATCAGTCGAGGGTTCACCATGTTCGAGTTCCGGCTGCCCGACATCGGCGAAGGCGTCGTCGAAGGCGAAGTGGTCAAGTGGCACGTCAAGCCGGGGGATCCCGTCAAAGAGGATCAGCCGATGGTCGAGGTCATGACCGACAAGGCCACCGTCGAGATCCCGTCGCCGAAGGCGGGCGTGGTCAAGGAGATCCGGGCGGCGGAAGGCTCGACCTGCGCGGTCGGCGCGGTCATGGTCGTGATCGACGACGCGGGCGCAGGCAAGAGCGCGGGCGGCGCGGCGACGACGAGCGCGGGAGCGGCGCCGTCGCAGCAGGCGAAGGAGGAGCGGCAGTTCCTCGACAAGACGCCGAAGAGCGAGCCGGCGAGCGTGAGCGCGCAGACATCGAACGTGATCGCGATGCCGCGCCCGGCGGGCGGCAAGGTGCTGGCGACGCCGGCGACGCGCAAGCTGGCGCGCGACCTCGGTGTCGATCTGTCGTCGGTGCGCGCGACGGGGCCGAACGGCCGCGTCACCCACGACGACGTGCGCGCGGCCCAGTCCGGCGGCGCGGGCGGCGGCCACGGAGCGACGATGGGCACGGCGACGGCGCGCGCGTATGCGCCGGTGCCGGTGCACGCCGACGCGGGTGACGAGCGCATCCCGTTCCGCGGCGTGCGCAAGAAGATCGCCGAGAACATGCACCGCTCGCGGCAGACGGCGGCGCACTTCACCTACGTCGAGGAGTGCGACGTCACCGAGCTGGTCGCGCTGCGCAAGCGGGCCAAGTCGCGCGCCGAGGAGCGCGGCATCAAGCTGTCGTTCCTGCCCTTCATCGTCAAGGCGGTGTGCGCGGGGCTCAAGAAGTTCCCCATCGTCAACGCCACGCTCGACGAGCAGAAGCAGGAGATCGTCCTGCGCAAGCGCTACCACATCGGCGTCGCCGCGGCGACGGGCGACGGGCTCATCGTGCCGGTGGTGAAGGACGCGGACCACAAGTCGCTGTTCGACATCGCCAAGGCGCTCGACGAGCTGTCGGAGAAGACGCGCTCGGGCAAGGCGTCGCGCGACGACCTGACCGGCTCGACCTTCACCATCTCGTCGCTGGGCACGCTCGGCGGCGTCTTGGCCACGCCGATCATCAACTTCCCCGAGGTCGCCATCCTCGGCGTTCACAAGATCAAGCCGACACCGGTGGTGCGCGACGGACAGATCGTGGTGCGCGAGATCATGAACCTGTCGATCTCGCTCGACCACCGCGTCGTCGACGGCTACGAGGGCGCGCAGTTCCTGCAGCACGTCATCTCGCTGCTCGAAGATCCGACGCTGATGTTCATGGAAATGGTGTGACCTTGACGCGCCTTCGGGGGGAGGTGGCGCCACTTCCGGCCGACGCGCCGGAGCTCGGGTTGTACCAGGTGCTCGGCGAGGACGGCGTCGCCGAGCCGACGCGGCTGCCGCGCCTCAGCGACGTCGAGCACGTGCGCATCTATCGCGGCATGCTCACCATCCGCGTGATGGACGAGCGGCTGCTCGCGCTGCAGCGGCAGGGCCGCATCGGCTTCTACGGCGAGGCGCGCGGGCAGGAAGGCGCGGTCATCGGCGCCGCGGCGGCGCTCGCGCCGAACGATTGGATCGTGCCGGCGCTGCGCGAGGCGGGCGCGGCGTTGTACCGCGGGCTGCCCTTGGGCACGTACGTGTCGCAGATCTTCGGCAACGCCGACGACGTCTCGAAGGGGCGCCAGCTGCCCTGTCATCCGGGGACGCGCGCGGCGCATTACGTGACGATGTCGTCGTGCATCGCGACGCAGCTGCCGCACGCCGTCGGCATGGCGTGGGCGGCGCGCATCAAGGGCGACGACGTGGTCGTGCTCGGCTGTCTCGGCGACGGCGCCACGAGCGAAGAGGACTTTCACGTCGCGGCGAACTTCGCCGGCGTGTATGGCGTGCCGGTGGTGTTCTTCTGCCAGAACAACCAGTGGGCGATCTCGACGCCGGTGGCGGTGCAGACGGCGGCGCCGACGATGGCGGCCAAGGCGGTGGCCTACGGCTTCCCCGGCGTGCGCTGCGACGGCAACGACGTGCTCGCGGTCTACGCGACGGTCAAAGAGGCAGTCGACCGCGCGCGGCGCGGCGGCGGGCCGACGCTGATCGAGGCGCTGACCTATCGCGTGTCGGCGCACTCGTCGTCGGACGATCCGTCGCGCTATCGCGACGAGAAGGTGACCGAGCGCTGGCGCGGGCGCGATCCGCTGGCGCGCTATCGCGCGTGGCTGACGGCGCAGGGCCTCCTCGACGCGGCGACCGACGAGCGCATGCGCGCCGAGATCGACGCCGAGGTGCGCGAGGCGGTGGCGAAAGAAGAGAAGGTCGGGCCGCCGCCGCTCGAGTCGCTCGTCGAGGACGTGTTCGCGGACGTGCCGTGGCACCTGCGCGAGGAGCTCGCGGAAGTGACGCCGCTACCGCGACAGAAGCTCGGCGGCGTGCATCAGTAAGAGCGGCTGTTTCGGATCGGGAAGAACGCTTCGGGTCGGGAAGGACGGCTGATTCGGATCAGCTGCCGGCGCAGGCGGCGTATTCGCTGTTGCAGGTGGCGCCAGGATTGAGCGCCCCGGCCGCGGTGTTCGTGATGCAGGTCTGACAGGTCGCGCTCGGATCGGTCGCGCTCGTGCACTTGGCCGAGCCGCCGTCGAAGGCGCCGCACGCGGCGACGACGCAGCCGGCGAAGGCCTGGTAGGTCGCGCGCGCCGCGGTGGTCGCTTCGTCGACGCACACCTGCTGGCAGGCGATGTTCTGCCCGCAGCCGGCGACGCATGCGAGCACGCTCATGCACGAGCGCATTCCGAGATCCTCCGCCGCCGACATGTCATTGGCGGAGGCGGTGGCGAGATCGTGCGTGGTCACCGTCGTCGAATCATCGCCGCAGCCCGCGAAGAACACGCAGGCGGCGGCGATTCCGACGATGGCTCGAGCTACTGATCGCTGGTGCAAGCGGCGCCCTGGGTCCCGCAAACGCCC
>DATNAQ010000045.1:0-9209 GCA_035607415.1 Polyangia bacterium | reverse complement strand
GCAGTCGATCGACGTGTTGCCGCCGCCGATCACGACCACGCGCTTGCCCACGCGCGCCTCGCCGCGATGGAGCTTGAGCTCCTCGATGAATGCGATCGCCTCGGTTACCCCGTCGAGCTCTTCGCCCTCGATGCCGAGCCGCCCCACCTTGCCGAGCCCGACGCCGACGAACACCGCGTCGAACTGCCGCTCCAGCTCGGCGAGCTGCACGTCGACGCCGACGCGCACGCCGCTCTTGACCTTCACCCCCGCCTCGACGAGCCAGGCGACCTCGCGCAGCGCGAACTCCGGCGTCATCTTGTACTCGGCGACGCCCGACGTGTTGAGCCCGCCGGGCTTCTCCGCCGCGTCGAAGATCTGCGGCTCGTACCCGAGGCGCAACAGCTCCGCCGCGCACGCCAGCCCCGCCGGCCCGGCGCCGATGATCGCCACGCGCCCGGCGCGCCGCGGCCCCGGCTCGAACGGCCGCATGCCGTGCGCCATCGCCCAGTCGGTCGCGTAGCGCTGCAGCTGCCCGATCTTGATCGGCTTGCTCTGCACGTCGTGCATCACGCACGCGCCTTCGCACAACACCTCGGTCGGACAGACGCGCGCGCAGGAGGCGCCGAGCACGTTCGACGCGAGGATCGTCTTGGCCGATCCGCGCAGGTTGCCGCTCGCGATCTTCTTGATGAACGCGGGCACGTCGATGTGCGTCGGACAGGCGCGCGTGCAGGGCGCGTCGTAGCAGTAGAGGCAGCGGCTCGCTTCGGCGAGCGCCGCATCGGTGGCGAGCGGCGGCTTGTGCTCCTTGAACAGATTCGACGGCTCCACAGGTCCTCCTCGCCGCAAAAACGGTCGCGTATCGCACAACGCGTGCCACGCCGATCGTCGCGGTTTCAGGCAGCGCGGGCCGTACAAAACTGAGACACGACCCTCGCCTTCATACCCGCAGACTAGCGCAAATCCGAATCATAAGAGCCGCTTAGTGCGAGCTTGACCGAATTTGCGACAATGCGTGACCCGTGTACGATCGCAGGGATGCCGCCGACGCGCGCGCCGAGACGGAGCGATCCGCGAACGATCCTCCTGTTCGCGTGGCGTCTCTTGCGCGAGTTCCGCTGGACGCTCGCTCTATTAATGATGGCGGTGCTGGTGGGCGGCACCTTGTACGCGGTGACGCCGCACGCGTCGCTCGGCGGGCGGCCGCCCGATCCGTTGACCGCGTTCTACGGCGCGTGGATGGCGCTCTTCGCGCAGCCGATTCTGACGCCGCCCGAGCGCTGGTACCTCGACGTGGTGTGCGGCGTCTATCCGCTGCTCGGGTTCGGGCTCGTGGGCGAAGGCATCGTGCGCATCGGCATGCTCATCGTGTCGAAGGAGCGCGGCGAGAAGGAGTGGATGACCGTGACAGCGTCGACGTATCGCGACCACATCGTCTTGTGCGGGCTCGGGCACCTCGGCTTTCGCATCCTGAATCAGCTGCTCGCGGCGAAGGAAGCGGTGGTCGCGCTCGAGAAGGACGCGGCCGCCCGCTTCCTCGGCGACGCCAAGGCGACGGGCGCGCCGGTGCTCGTGCGCGACATGCAGGAAGATCAGGCGCTCATCGACGCCGGCGTGCAGCACGCGCGCACCATCATCATCGCCACCAACGACGACATGGCGAACCTCGAGGTGGCGCTCGATGCGCGCCGCATGAACCCGAAGATTCGCGTGATCATGCGGCTGTTCGATCAGCGGATGGCCGACAAGTTCAAGGAGGCGGCGCTCATCGACGAGGCGTTCTCGCCGGCGGCGCTGGCGGCGCCGATCGTGGCCGAGATGGCGCTCAAGCCGGCGCGCTGAGCTACGCCAGCAGCGACGGATCGTCGCCGATCGAGAGCGGCGCGTCGTCGGCATGGTCGAGCATGAGCAGCGTCGGCGCGTCGCGGTAGCCGCCGTTTCCTTGTTGCGCGATCTCGCGCCGCGCGACGCCGACGATCGCGACGCGATCGCCCGGCTCGACGCGCGATTCCCACCAGCTGAGCCTGCGCTCGTGACGCCATTCGTCGGACGAGTGGTTCTCCTCGAGCCAGGCGGCGAACGGCGCCGGCAGGTCGTCGGGGCGGCCGCGCTCGTCGATGCGCAGGCGCAGCGCCAGGACGCGGCAAGCCGAGGAGGTGGCCGCGCGCGCGCCGCCGTCGTCGTCGAGCAAGAAGGGAACGCTGGCGCAATCGCCGATGATGCGCTCGCCGTTGCCGTAACAGAGCTCGAGCTCGTAGGCGACGCAGCGTCGGCCGCTGACGGGCGCGACGAGCAGCTCGCCTTGGTCGACGACGCGGCCGACGACGCGCACGACCGCGCCTTCGCGCGCAGCGGCGGCGTGCGCGCGCGCGACCGAGCGCATGTCGGCGACGTCGTCTTCGATGTCGCGCTTGAAGGCGCGGGAAAGGAACGAGAAGCCGCCGCCCACCACGGCGATGACGCCGAAGCCCACCGTGATGGACACGAGGTCGACGCTCATTCGCCGCGCGTCATATACGTGCTGACACCGCCCGGCGCGGCGAAGCCGCAGGCACGATAGAACGCGATGGCCACGTCGTTGTCGGCGAGCACCCAGACCTCGGTGACCTCGCACGCGCGCATCCATTCGTTCATCGCGCCGACGAGCGCGCGGCCCACGCCGTGACGGCGGCGGGCGGCGCGGACGCCGATCTCGTAGAGCAGCAGCTCCGGCGTCTCGGCGCGCTTGCGGATGATCTGACAGGTGAGGAAGCCGATCACGGCGTCGGCCTCCTCCGCGATCCACACGAGCACGTCGCGGTCCGAGAGGAAGGCGCGCGCCTCGGCCTCGGCGAGCGGCGCACGCGGCTTGCCGCGCCCCTCGACGTCGAAGTCGGCCTCGTCACGCGCGATCAGATCGAGCACCTCTTCGTCGCCGAGCTCGAGCCGGCGGACGATCATCGCGGCCGCCGCACGCGCAACGAGCGCAGGTGGGCGCGCGCCTGCGCGGCGGCGGCCTCGAACATGTCGCTGTCTCGTTTCATCTTGGTCAGAAGCATACCGCCTTGCATGACGGCGATGCAGAAATCGGCGAGCGCCTCCGGCCGCGCCGACGGCACCAGCTCGCCGGCCGCCTTGCGCTCCGCGAAGAAGCGGGCGAGCCGTCCGCGGCTCCACGCGAGGAACAGCCGCAGGTCGCCGCGCAGCAGCTCGGCCTCTTCCGTGACGTCGGCGCCGATGGTCCCGATGGGGCACGAGCGCGCGCAGCCGACCGACTCTTGGAATGAGATGTACTGATCGAACCAGCCGTCGAGGTCCTTCCAGGTGTGCACGTCGTAGCCGGTCGGCGACAATAGTGCGAGAACTGCACTTTCCCCGTGCGCGAGCGGGCCAAGATCTGATCGACACTGGTGGCGTTCACGCAGTACAACCGCGGCGTTCACACGACAAAGAGGAGAACTCCCATGCAGAAGATCTCCCCGTTCTTGTGGTTCGAGAACCAGGCCGAGGAAGCGGCGAAGTATTACGTGTCGCTCTTCAAGAACTCGAAGATGGGCAAGGTCACCCGCTACCCGAAGGGTACGCCGCTTCCCGAGGGCAGCGTCATGACCGCGACCTTCGTCATCGAGGGGCAGGACTTCACCGCGATGAACGGCGGCCCCACCTACAAGTTCACGCCGGCGATCTCGTTCGTCGTCACGTGCGAGACCCAGCCCGAGATCGATCACTACTGGGACAAGCTCCTCGCCGACGGCGGCAAGGAGATGGGCTGCGGTTGGATCGCCGACAAGTTCGGCCTCTGCTGGCAGATCGTGCCCGCCGGCATCGGCGATCTGATCGCCAATCCCGACAAGGCCAAGGCCGAGCGCGCCACCGCGGCGATGCTGCAGATGACGAAGCTCGACATCGAGAAGCTGCGCAACGCCTGATCGCGCGGTTTCCTGCGCCGCGCGATCGTGTTATGCCCGCGGCATGCTGACGCGAAGAGGGTTCGTCGTGGGTGGCGCCGGGGTCGTGGTCGCAGCATCGTTGCCGTGGCGCGCGCGTGCCGCCGAAGGCGCCGCCGCGCCGCCGGCCGAAGACGTCAAGGCGCTCGTCGCCGTCGGGCTCGACGCGGCCAAGGCGGGCGGCGCGTCGTGGGCCGACGTGCGCTTCGAGCGCCTGCGCACGCAGTCGCTCCGCTCCGAAGACGATCACATCGTGCACTCCGCCGAATCCGAGAGCTGGGGCGTGGGCATCCGCGCCATCGTCGCCGGCGTGTGGGGCTTCGCCGCGACGTGGCACACCGATCGCGACGCGGTGGCCGCGTGCGCGCGCAACGCCGTCGCCATCGCCAAGGCCAACGCGCGCATCGCCGGGCGCAAGGTCACGCTGGCGCCGACGGCGAAGGCGGTCGGCAAGTGGACCTCGCCGTTCGAGATCGATCCGTTCACCGTGCCGCTCGGCGAGCGGGTCGACGCGCTCCTCGCCGGTGCGCGCGCCGCGCTGGCGATGAAGACGACGAAGCTCAAGGTGCAGGGCGGCCTCACCTGGATCAGCCAGGAGAAGACGATCGGCAACTCCGAGGGCGCCTACTTCGAGCAGCGCTTCCTGCGCGGACAGCCGATGCTCAGCGTCACCGCCATCGACGTCAAGAGCGGCCAGTTCGAGTCGGGCAGCACCGACAGCATCATTCCGCCGCAGCAGATCGGCTTCGAGGCGCTGCACGGCAGCCGCTTCGCCGACGCCGCCGTGCACGCCACCGAGCGCGCGCAGAAGCGGCTCGATGCCACGCCGATCGAGCCCGACAAGTACGACCTCGTGATCGCGCCGTCGAACTTGTGGCTGACGGTCCACGAATCGATCGGTCATCCGACCGAGCTCGATCGCATCATGGGCCTCGAGGCCAACCTCGCCGGCACCTCGTTCGCCAAGCTGACGGATCTCGGCAAGCTCAAGTACGGCTCGCCGCTCGTCAACGTCGTCGCCGACCGCACGCAGAAGCACGCGCTCGGCACCGTCGGCTGGGACGACGACGGCCAGCCCGGCGACAAATGGGACCTCATTCGCAAGGGCACCTTCGTCGGCGTGCAGACCACGCGCGAGCAGGCGGCGTGGGTGCACGAGAAGCACGGCCACGCGGGCGACTACGCCGAGTCGTGGTCGGCGGTGCCGTTCCAGCGCATGCCCAACGTGTCGCTGCAGCCGGGCACCAGGAAGCGGACCCCCGAGGAGATCATCGCCGACACCAAGCGCGGCATCTACGTCGAAGGGCGCGGCAGCTGGTCGATCGATCACCAGCGCTACAACTTCCAGTTCGGCGGCCAGCAGTTCACGCTCATCGAGAACGGCAAGCTCACGAAGCCGCTGCGCTACGTCGCCTACCAATCGAACAGCGTCGAGTTCTGGCGCTCGCTCGACGCGCTCGCCGACGCGCGCGACTACTTCGTCGGCGGCTCGCTCGGCGACGGCAAGGGCGAGCCGATGCAGGCCAACCCGGTGTCGCACGGCTGCGTGACCTCGCGCTTCCGCGGCATCCGCGTCATCAACGTGAGGAAATCGTGATGGAGCGGCCACTGGACGAGGGGACGGCGCGCGCCGCGGTGAAGGCGGCGTTCGAAGCGGTCAACGCCGACGACGTGCGCGTGAACATCGAGGCCAGCGAGACCGGCTTTCTGCGCTACGCGGTCAACGAAGTCACGACCTCGGGGCAGGTGACCGACGCGACCACGACGGTGACCTGCGCCGTCGGGCCGAAGCACGCCACCGTCGCCATCCACGGCGTGCGCCCCACCGACGTCGCCGCCGCGGCCCGGCGCGCGCTCGAGCTGGCGCGCGTGGCGCCCGACGATCCGGAATACGTCCCCTCGCCCGGCGCGGCGACGATGAAGCCGGTGACCGCCGCGTGGTCCGACATGCCGGTCGGGCCCGACGATCGCGCCGCGCTCGTGGCCGACGCCATCGCCGTCGCCAAGAAGGAGGGGCTCCTCGGCTATGGCTTCGTGCGCAACTTCCGCGTCACCGAGGTCGCGGCCACGCGGCGCGGCTTCTTCGGCATCCATCACGGCACCGGCTGCGACTCGACCACGACGGCGCGCACGCCGAGCGGCGACGGCAGCGGCTGGGGTTGCGCCGGCGCCGTCGCCTTCAAGGACGTCGATCTCGCCGGCGCCGCGCGCATCGCCTGCGACAAGGCGCAGCGCTCGCGCAAGCCGCAGCCGCTCGATCCCGGCGTCTATCCGGTCGTGCTCGAGCCGGCCGCCGTCGGCGGGCTCTTGTCGATGAGCATGCTCGAGGCGCGCACCGCCGACGAAGGGCGCAGCCCGTTCTCCAAGCCGGGCGGCGGCTCGCGCGTCGGCGAAAAGCTGTTCGGATCGCTGACGCTCAAGTCCGATCCGTGGTCGCTGGTGGTGCCGTCGGCGCCGTTCGACAACGAAGGCATGCCGCGCCCGCCGGTCACCTGGGTCGAGGCCGGCCTGCTGCGCAAGCTGCGCAACTCGCGCTACTGGGCCAAGAAGATGAAGCGCGCCGCCGACGCGCGCTACGACACGTCACTGCCGACGGGACCGAAGTCGGAGTCGCTCGAGGCGCTCATCGCCGGGCTCGAGCGCGGGCTGGTGGTGACGCGCCTCTGGTACATCCGCACCGTCGAGCCGCAGACGGCGACCGTGACCGGCCTGACGCGCGACGGCGTGTTCCTCGTGGAGAACGGAAAGATCGTTCACCCGGTGAACAACTTCCGCTTCAACCAGTCGATCATCGGCATGTTCGCCGACGCCGAGGCCTACAGCGCGCCGGTCCGCGTCACCGACGAGGGCGGCGATCCGCTGGCGGCGCCGGCCGTGCGCTGCAAGGCCTTCCGCATGTCGTCCAGGTCCGACGCCGTCTAGCCGTCGCGCCTCAGCGGCGATCACACCTCCACGATCACTCGCAGCCGCTCGCCCGTGACGTCGACGACGTCGCAGTGCGTGCGCGCGCCGTGCCGCTGAAAGTGCAGCGACACGTGCGCGGCGCCCACGCGCAGCCCGACGAGATCGATGCGCTCGCAGAACGTCGGCAGCCGCGGATCGCAGATGGTGAGCGTGCGCCCCGCCGCGTCGGGCCTGAGGCCCAGGCACGCCTGCAGCAGCAGGAAGAACGCGCCCGAGGCCCACGCCTGCGGCGAGCACGACACCGGGTAGTGCACGAGGAAATCGCCCTCGCCGCGCCCGAGGCCGCAGAAGAGCTCGGGCAGCCGCCCGCGACGGAAGTGGCCCGACGCCTCGTACAAGCCCTCGAGCACGCCCAGCGCCGCGTCGTTGCGACCGTGGCGCGCGGCGCCGAGCGCGAAGAGGGCGTTGTCGTGCGGCCACACCGATCCGTTGTGATACGAGAGCGGATTGAACACCGCCTGGCCGCGCGCCAGCGTGCGCACGCCCCAGCCATTCCACATGCCCTCGCTCAGGAGCACGTCGACGATCCGCTGCGCGCGATCGCCGGGCACGCCGTCGGTGAAGAGCAGGTGCCCGGGGTTCGACGTGATGGTCGGGACCTGCCGCCCGCGCCCGTCGATGGCGAGCGCGTAGAACCCGGTCTCGCGCACCCAGAAGTCGCTGTGGATGCGCGAGCGCAGCGCCGCCGCCTGCACCTGCAGCTGCTCGGCGCGCCGCTCGTTGCCGACGACGCGGTAGAGCATCGCCATGGCGTCGAGCGCGCCGACGACGTAGCCCTGCACCTCGACGAGCGCGATCGGCGGCGGCGCGATCTCGCCGCCGGGGAACGAGACGCCGTCGCGCGAATCCTTCCAACCCTGGTTCTCGAGCCCCTTGTCGTGCGTGCGCTGATAGCGGACCCAGCCGTTGCCGCACATCAGGCGCCGCTCGATCCATTGCAGCGCGCGCTCGGCGTTCGGCATCAGCTCGTCGACGAGGGCGCGATCGCCGAGCCAGCGCCAGCTCTCGCCGAGCAGCACCAGCCACAGCGGCGTCGCGTCGATGCTGCCGTAATACGGCGAGTGCGGCACTTCGCCGGCGCGCGCCAGCTCGCCGCGCCTGAGCTCGTGCATGATCTTGCCCGGCTCCTCCTCGCGCCACGAGTCATCGACGCGCCCCTGGAAGTGCGCGAGCGTGCGCAGCGTCTCCGCCGCCAGCGACGGCGCCACCGAGAGCAGCTCGAGCGAGGTGAGGATCGAGTCGCGTCCGAACGGCGCCGCGAACCAGGGGATGCCGGCGCCGAGGATCGACAGCGGCGGTGCGCCGTCGCCGCGCGACACCGACAGGCGCAAGGCGTCGATGTCCTCGAGATCGTGCGCCAGCGCCGCGGCGAAGCGCACGTTCGACGGCGTCACGCGCGTCACCGTGTCGAGGAAGCTGGCGTGCTCGCGCAGCATGCGCTCGCGCCGCGCGCGGAACGGCACCATCGCGATCTCGCCGCCGCCGGCGCGCCGTCCGAGCGTCTGGTGCGCGGGCTCGATCACCACCTCCAGGATCGTCGCCTCGCCCGGCGACAGATGCAGCTCCCAGCGCGGCCCGCCGCCGTCGAGACGCGCCGGCTCGGGGTTCATGCGGACCTCGGTGCGATAGCGAACGCCGTCGAGCCCGTCGTAGCCGAAGACGAGCCGATCGCCGGCAGCGTCGGGTGGCAGCATGCGCCCGCGCCGCACGCGGCGCACGCCGCGCAGCTCGAAGATGTCGGCGAAGTCGGCGCCCATGCCGAGCTCGATCCATAGATCGACCGGCCGCCGCATATGGTTGGTGATCACCATCTGCTCGATGAGCCCACGATCGAGCAGCTGCTTGCGCCGGATGTGCAGGAAGTTCTGCGGATCGTCGAGGAAGCCGCCGAACTCGCGATCGGTGAGCGTGAGATCGACCTGCGCCGTGGCCGCGCCCGCCGTCTCCGACGACAGCACCACCGGCGTGCCGCCCGAGACGCGCAGCTCGAGATGCGAAAGGTGGCGCGTATCGTCGTGAAACAGCCCGAGCTCGCGCGCGCCCGCCGGCGTGATGTCGCCGCACGCGTTGAGCACGCAGAACGTGTTGCCGCGCGCCAGCACCAGCGGCGCGGTTTCGCCCGACGCCGGCAGCGCCAGCGCCTCGGGCTCGGCCTCAAGCGACCGTTTCAGTGACTCGGACATCACCCACCCACGCTTGCACGCGCTCGTAGAGCGTGACGTAGTCGCGCACCATGCGCGTCGCCGTCCAACGCTCGAGCGCGCGCGCCCGACACGCCGCGCGATCGAAGCGCCCGATCGCGCGCAGCCGCGCCGCCATGTCGTCGGCGTCGCGGCA
>DATNAQ010000024.1:0-67198 GCA_035607415.1 Polyangia bacterium | reverse complement strand
CTAGTGTCCCGAATCAGAAATTCGCTAGCAGTCGGGCGTCGCGACATCCGCGGGCGCTTCGTTGCTCCTCCCTTCAATACCTTCAGGTATTCGCGGTCGTCGCGCCTCGCGCGCGCGGCGCCGCACCGCCCTCGGTGCACGCGAATTTCTGACTCGGGACACTAGCCCGTCGCCGCCGCCGCGTCCGCGCGCACCGTGATCGCGTTCTCGGGACACACCTCGACGCACTTCATGCACGCCGTGCATGCGTCCTCGTTCGCCACCACCGCCTGCCGCCCGCCGTGCACGTAGACCTTCACGAGCACCAGCACCGGCAGCGCCGTCGACACCTTCTCCATGCGGAACACGCCCGTCGGGCAGACCTGCGCGCACGTCTTCTTGCCCTCGCAGCGCATCGGATCGACCGTCACCTTTGCCATGCGCCTGATACTCCCGCCGCCGCGTGAAGCTCCCATGTTCCGCGCGTAAAGATTTCGTAAACGAAAATTTGCGCCGCGGGCGCGCCTGCCGCCTCCTGAGAAGAGCAGGAGGCCGGAATGCGGATGATCTCGCTCGTCCTCGCGCTCGGAATGGCCGTCCCCACCAAGGCGCGCGCGCGCAGCCGCGCCGAGGCGTCGCTGCCGCCGCACATGCCGCCGCCGGCCAAGCAGCCGCGCCGCGCCGCCGGGCGCACCGGGATCCTGTCGGTGCCGCCGTCGCGCTCGCCGTGCGGCCGCCATCTGGTCGAGGTCGACGGCGGCGCCGTCTACGTCGACGGGCGCCGCGTGCATCCGTCGACGGGGAGCGTGGTCGTGCTGGCCACGCCGTCGTGGCGCGGAGACGGCGACGCCGTCGCCTGGCTCGAGCGCGCCTCGGGTGAGACGCGCCTCGTGGTCCTGCCCGCGCTCTCGACGGGGGCCGAGCCGCTGGCGTGGCCGCTGCCGCGCGCGCTCGGCGGCGAGCGCCTGCACTGGGCCGGCGACCGGCGCGTCGTCGTCGGTCCGCAGCCGCTCGAGCCGCGCGCCGTCGCCAGCTGGACCGACGGCTGATCGCGCAGGCTGACGCGCAGGCTGACGCGCAGGTTGATCGCGCTCACCTCGCCGCGCGCGCGGCTCTGATATCCTGAGCTCATGGACGGTTGGTTCTACGAGGCCGAAGACGGCGAACGGCGCGGCCCGCTCGCGCTCGAGCAGATGCAGAAGCTGGTCGCTGCCGGCGGCATTCGCCGCCAAACGCGCGTGTGGCGCCCCGGCGCCGAGCCGGCCGCGCTCACCCGCGCAGGCGATTTTCTCGACGAGCTCGCCGTCAAGCGCAACGAGGATCACCTGGTCCACATCCTGCCCGTCGGCCGCAGCGGCTGGGCCATCGCCGCCGGTTACGTCGGCCTGATGTCGTTCATCCCGGTCGTCTCGTACGCCGGGATGGTCGTCTCGCTCGTCGCCGCGCGCGATCTGCGCAAGCATCCCGACAAGCGCGGCTGGGGCCGCGTGATCACCGGGCTCGTCATCTCGATCCCGATGTCGATCCTCTACACGTTCGCGTTTCTACATCACTGAAGGTGATGAATCCGCGCGCGCCGCTCGAGCTGCTGATACTTGAGCGCCGCCGCCAGCCCGATCGCCGCCAGCACGGCGACGATCATGATGATGGCGAAGATTCGCGAGCCCTTCATCAGCGCTCCACCCGCGCCAGGAACTGCGCCAGCGTCGCGTCGAACTTCTGCGGCTCATCCCAGAACAGCCAGTGCTTGGACGCGTCGAAGCGTGCGACCTCGAGGTTCTTTACGTCGCCGAAGCCGAGCGGTCCGAGCGCCCCGATCATCGGCGACGCCATGAGCAGCGTCGGCAGCGTCAGCTTCTTCCCCGCCGTTGGTTGTGCGTGCATGAGCTCCATATAACCCGCGAGCGTCGCATTCGACAGCGTACGCAGGCCGACCAGCAGCCGCTCGAGCTGCGCCGGCTGGCTGATCGCGCCGAACCACCCGCGCAGCGTGCCGTCGCGGTCCTTGGCCAGGCGCCCCTTCATCTCCGCGACCTCGTCGCCGCTCCACAGCCCGTCGATGCCGATGTCGATGAGCACGAGCGCGCGCGCGACGTCCGGCTCGACCAGCGGCACGTGCGCGGCGATGAAGCCGCCGAGCGAGTGGCCGACGATCACCGCCGGCGCCGCCTTCTCCGCGCGCACCGTCGCCGCGATGGCGCGCGCGATGCGATCGGCGTCGGGGTGCTCCTCGGCGGGCGCGGCGCCGTGCCCCGGCAGATCGACCGCGATCACCGTGTGCGTCCTGGCCAGCTTCGCCGTCGCGTCGTCCCAGCTGTGGCGATCGCCGCCGAGCCCGTGCACGAGCACGACGGCAGGGCCGTGCCCCGTGCGCGTGTGCGGCAGCGGCGCGATCACGGTCGCGACTCCGAGGACCAGGGCCGCCGCAATCACTTCTTGTCCTTGTCGTCGGGGTAGCCCTTGGCGAGATCCTCGAGGTCGAGCTTCTTGCCCGCGTCGCCGAAGAGCACATCCTCGTCGTCGGTGAAGCCCTCGGTCGCCTCGCTGTCGTCCTTGATGTTCGAGGGCGCCGCCACGCCGGCGAACGCGCTCTCGCCGGCGATGTCCTTGGAGGTCGCCTGCGCGCCGCGCATCTTGTCGTGCAGCCAGACGATGAACGTGATCGGGTGGTAGTTCCACACCACCTTGTCCGACGGCAGTTCCGCGGCGGTCCCGATCTCGTCGGTCCACCACACGTTCGGCTCGATCTGATCGCGATAGAGCCGCGCGCGTTGCGGCTTGGGCAGCTCGGCGAAGTCGCGCGTGCGGTTGAGCGCGATCTCCCAGTCGTTGTTGTCGGTCCACTCGCTGACGTGGTGCACCGCGTACTTGCGGAACGCCTCGCGCTGCGGATCGCGCTTGAAGAAGTTCATCATCTCGGCGCGCGACAGGAGGCCATCCTTCTTCCCGCCCGACGAAGGCTTGTCGATCTTGCCGACGATGTCGGGCGACTCGCAGAAGCGCCCCATGCCGGCGCCCTCGATGGTGGTCCAGAAGCCGGGCTCCACTTTTTCGCCGATCTCGTCGCCGCTCATGACTTCGACGTGGAGCTGCCCTTCGGTGCGCCCGGGCAGCCCGGCCTCGCCGACGTGGCCGACCAGATCGCCGGCGTTGACGTCGATGGCGAGCGGCACCGGATCGTCGGCGAGCTGCGACGACGCGCGCGCGAGCCACGCCGGCGCGCTCGGCCCGCCGAGCTCTTGATCGAGGTGGAACAGCAGCGTCCAGAAGCGCACCTGCGCCGAGCCCACCGGCAGGTCGCTGCGAATGAGCACGAAGTTGCGCGAGCCGGTCGGCCCGTCGTCGGTCATGCGCGCGGCGACGATCTTGCCGCCGAACGGCGCGTAGACCGGCGTGCCCTTGTCGGCGCGCAGGTGCACGCCGCCATGCCACAAGCGCGACGTGCCGAAGGGGCCGACCGGGTAATATCCGCCGGTCTCACCCTCCATTTCGTTATTGTCGAATAACGCATTCGCCGCGTCGTTGGCTTTGTCCGGATCGTCGGGAACGTCCGGCTTCTCCGCGCCGATGGCGACGGGAAACACCATGCGCCCGCGGATCTTGCTGGCGAAGAATTTGAAATCGAATGGGCCCGGATCCCATTTCTGATCGGTCACGTGATAATGACCGAGATATCCGGTGTATTCGCGCACGTCGCCGCGCAGCGTGGCCCACATCGGCTCGGCGTCGCCGCCGCCGCCGGTCGGATAGTTCTGCGGCAGGTTGGGGAACAAGCGCCCGAGCGCCTTGCCGATCGAGATCATCGAGTCCATCTGCGCCTTGGTGTAGGCGTAGGCGAGGAACTGATGGCCGTTGATCTTGCACGTCACCTTGTCGCGCTTGCCGTGATAGTCGTTCGGGAAGCGCAGCGCGTCGCCGCGGTTGGCGAGCTCGACACCGACGGAGATTTCGTTCACGCCCGCCGCCTGGAAGGCGCAGTCGACGAGATCGAGCGTCTGGAAGATGGTGCCGTCGTTGTCGATGAGAAAGTGCACCGACAGGCCGCGCTCGTTGTGCAGGACCTGAAAGCAGGTGCGCGAGTCCGCGCAGCCGTCGTGGTGCACGACGAACTGCCGCACCACCTGGCGCAGGCGCTCGATCGAGCGATCGCCGCCGATGAGGCGCCGCGGACGCCAGCGATCGCGCACGCCGGCCATGCCCTTGGCGGGCGCGAACGGCGGAATCTCCGACGGCTTGTCGGTGCGATGCGGCGTGTAGGCGTTGATGCTCGGGTCGTCCTGGAAGGTGATGACCTTCTGGCCGACGTCGTAGCGCTGCCCGCAAATGATGATGCTGCTTCCCGCCATCAATCCGCCCTGAATTTCAGTTGCGTGTTGCCGAAGCGCAAGAGATCGCCGTCGCCAAGGCGGGTCGGCGCGCTGATGCGCGTGTTGTTGACGAAGGTGCCGTTGGTCGAGCCGAGGTCGGTGACGACGAAGGCGCCGCCGCGCAGCGCGATCTCGGCGTGACGCGTCGACACCGCCGGATCGTCGGTGATCTGCAACGTCGACGGTCCCTTGCCGATGGTGAGCGGCTGTGCGCCCACGTCGAGCCGCTCGCCGGCGCGCGCGCCCGAGACGACGATGAGGAGCCCGCGCGTCGGCGCCCGCGGCGCTTGTGGCTGCGGCGCCGGAATGTGCGCTTGCGGCTGCGGCCGTTGCGCTTGCGGCTGCTGCGCTTGCGCCGGCTGCTGCGCTTGCGGCGCCTGCCCCTGCCCCGTCGCGTTCTTGTACGGCGAGAACTTCATCTGCTTCTTCGGCGGCCGCCGCGCGACCAACACCGCTGCCGCGCCTCCGAACAGCACGACACCGGCGAGCGCCCACAGCCACCACGGAATCAGCGGCCGCGTCGCCGGCACGTAGCCGAACGAGCCGCCCGACGAATCGTAGGTCAGCGTGTTCGACACCAGATCCTCGCACTGCAGCACGAAGGTGCGCCCCTCGAGCGAGCGCGCGTCGATCTTGTAGGTGAGCACGTACTGCTTGTTGAGCTCGTCGGTGAGCGTGTCCATCTGCGCGCGCAGATCGTCGGCGGTGCGCGCCCAGCGGAACGTTCCGTTCGACCGCTTCGAGATCTCGCCGAGGTTGAGCAAAGGCCCGCGCTCGTCGGTGGGCGAGAACGCGATGGTGTGGATGGGCACGCGCGCCCTGGCCGCCGCGTCGCCGAGCGCCTTGAAGGTGTGGCGATCCATCTGCGAGTTCAGCCCGTCGGAGATGACGACGATGAGCCGCCGCGCCGGCTTCGCGTCCGGGCGCGGCTTGCCGAGCTCTCCGAGCGCCGCCTTGAGCGCATTGGTGAGCGCGAGATCGCCGGCGTCGCCGTCGGGCAACAGATCGTCGACGTCGCTCTCGACCGCCGACGCCGGACGGAACGGCGGATGCGGCGTCAGATCCGCGCCGTAGTCGATCATGAGGACGCGCACGCGCGGCGACAGCCCCTCGAGCAGCGCGTGCACCGCGTCCTTCACCTTGTCGAGCGGCTCGTCGCCGGCGGGCACCGCCTGCTTGAGCACATCGGCGGCGATCTTGTTGCCCTTCGACGGACGCGTCGCCTTGCCCTTGGCCGACTTGTCGCGCTTGCCCTTCGGCGTCGGCGGCGCCGGCGGCGGCACGACGATCGTCTTCGGACCGTAGAGCGCCGACGATTCGATCACGAGCACGAGGTCGAGCGCGTCGCCGCTGCCGCCGAACGGCTGCATCTTCTCGGGACGACCGATGGTCTTGCCGTCCATCTTGAGCACGAACGCCGGCGTCGGCCGCCCGTCGTCGACGTTGCCCTCGAGCTCGACCACCGACGCGAACACCTGCACCTTCGAGTCCTCGGCGAAAGTCGAAGCGTCGATGCGCTCGAGGCGCAAGCGTGGCTTCGACGCGTCGGCCGAGACGGCGAGCGACAGCGCCAACAGCGGGATCCAGAAGTGCACTCGACGATGCACGGGCAGCGAAAAACGGTAACGCATCCGGCGGGATCCGTCGAGCCCTGCGCGGTGCGCGCGAGTCGCACCTCCCGCCACAGCACCACGCAATACGCGACCTGAACGAAAGGTGTCAGGAGGAACACATCTTACATGTTGACGGTCTGCTAGCCGCGGCGCGACCTTTATCGTCGGACACTTCGCTTTTCTCGCTCGTGGAAGGAGGCTGCGAATGCGCAAATTGACCTTGGTTGCAGCAGTGGCGGCGTTGGCGGCGACGGGATGCGCCGGACAAACCGGCACCGACGACTCGTCGGAGACGACTGCCGCGCTCACGCCCGAGCAGCAGGCCGGCCACGACACGTGGTTCAAGTCGACGTTCGGCGGGCAACACTTCTTCTCGCAGATCTTGCCTGCGCCGCCGTTCAACCTCCCGCTCGGGTTCGACACGATCCTGACGTCGGATCGCAACACGCGCTTCGAGAAGTACGGCGTGCTCAACGATCCCGACTGCGTGCAGGGCGACGCGTCGACGGGCTACCTCGACAAGTGCGCCGACGACGCGAACCTGCTCAACTTCGACGACATCAACGGCGCGTCGGCCGGCATCGTCGGCGTGCGCAAGTTCCTCGACCGCGCGACGGGCAAGATCCTCGTCGGCGTGTCGTGCGCGTCCTGCCACGCGGGGCTCGACGCGCAGAATCCGCCGGCGAACCCCGATCACCCGACGTGGGCGAACATCAACGCCACGACGGGCAACCAGTTCATCCAGATCGGAACCATCTTCGGCGCGCACCTGTCACAGAACGATCCGCGCTACCAGGTCTTCCACACGTGGGCGCCGGGAACCGTCGACACGACGGCGATCGAGAGTGACGGCATCAACAACCCCGGCATCATCACGCAGTTCTTCAACCTCAACAATCGGCCGTACTTCAACAACACCGAGAACGGTGTGCCGATCGACCCGCAGGGCGTGCATCGCGCGGGGCAGGGCGGCGAGGACGACGCCGGCTGCCAGGCCGCGGCGCTGCGCGTCTACTTCAACATCGGCATGTGCGCCGGCGAGTGCATGGTGCCGCACCTGGCCAACGGACCGGGCGGCTCGCAGACGCCGATCGATCAGGCGCAGTGCGCGCAGGCCTGCCCCGACTTCGTAGCGGCGAAGGCGGCCGTGGTGAACATGTGCAACTTCATGGCGACGACGACGCCGCCGTCGCTGGCGAAGGCGCCGGGCGGCAGCAACTACATCACCAGGAGCAGCGCGGTGCTGGCGCGCGGGCGCGTCGTGTTCAATCAGAACTGCGCGTCGTGCCACGGCGGCGCGGTGCTGTCGGACGATCAGATCCACGTCGCCGACGACATCGGGACCAACAGCTGCCGTTCGAAGACGACGAACTGGGAGGCGGGGCACATCTGGGCGCAGTTCTCGTCGGATCAGTACAAGGCGCGTCCGACGGGCGGGCCGGGCTATTACCGCGACGTGCCGCTCCTCGGCGTGTGGGCGACGGCGCCGTTCTTCCACAACAACCGGCTCGGCTCGTACTCGGGCGATCCGACGGTGGCGGGGCGCGTGGCGGCGTACGAGGAGGCGATGGGCGAGCTGTTGAACCCGTTGTCGCGCGACATCCTCGGCTCGGTGCAGACGACGACGGCACCGATCACGGTGTCGGCGGCGGGCTTGTCGCTGACGCTGCCGGCGGGCACGCCGGTGGCGGCGTTCGCCAACCTGAACCCGAACAATCCGCTGCAGAACCTGTGTCCCGACTTCGCGGAGAACCAGGGCCACTACTTCGGCGCGTTCCTGCTGCCGTCGGACAAGTACGCGCTCACCGAGTGGCTCAAGACCCAGTAGTAATTCCCGTCTAGCTGCTCATGCGCGGATCGGGTACGGTCCGCGCATGGGCATGCAGGATCACTTCGACCAGATCGCCGACACGGAGCTGAAGTTCCTCGAGAACAAGCTCGGGGAGTGCGATCCCGACGAGCTCGACGTCGAGCTGTCGCAGGGCGTGCTGACGCTGACGCTGGCGGATGATTCGAAGATCGTGGTGAACAGCCATCACGCGGCAGGGGAGATCTGGATGGCCGCGTACCGGCAGGCGTGGCACTTCGCGCCGAAGGAAGAGGGTGGGAAGGTCGAGTGGCGGACGTCGAAGGACGAGCTCCGCTCGACGCTGTCGCGGATCCTGTCCGAAAAGATCGGACACACCGTCTCGCTCTAGCACCCTCCGTTCCCGTTCCCGTTCCCGTTCCCGTTCCCGCGTGACCGTTCCCGCTTCCCGAAAAAATGGTGGGACCTGCCCGCTACCCATCGGGCAGCGGTCCACGGCCATGCGGTAACGGGATCGGGCGCGGGAACGAGAACGGGATGTCGCGATGGGCTGTTGCGGCTGGGGATGCCTAGTGCCCTGCTACCAGATCGTACACTGCGTCTTCCGCACCATCTTGTCGCCGGCCTTGCACTGGAACGCCGCCGAGAACTCCGGCAGGTTCGACAGCGGCCCATCGATCCGGAACTGCGGCGGCGAATGCGGATCCACCGTCACCAGCATCCGCGCCCGCTCCGGCCGCCGCTTCGTGCACCAGCTCTGCGCCGCGCCCAGCCAGAACAGCTGCTCGTCGGTGTACTTGCCCATCTGCTGCGGCGCCTTGGTCCCCTTCGACGCCTCGTAGGCCGTGTGCGCCAGCTTGAGCCCGCCGAGGTCCGCGATGTTCTCGCCGAGCGTCAGCTTGCCGTTCAAGTGCAGGTCATCCACCGCCACGTACCCCGAGTACTGATCGACCACGCACTGCGCGCGCGCCACGAACTCCTTGCCCACCGGCGCCGACCACCAGTCGCGCAGGTTGCCCTTGGCGTCGAACTGCCGCCCCTGATCGTCGAACCCGTGCGTCAGCTCGTGCCCCATCACCATGCCGATCGCGCCGTAGTTCACCGGCTTCACCGCCGCGCGGTTGAAGAACGGCGGCTGCAGGATGCCGGCCGGGAACACCATCTCGTTCATCGACGGGTCGTAGTACGCGTTCACCGTCGGCGGCGACATCAGCCACTCGTTGCGATCGACCGGCTTGCCGATCTTCGCCAGCTGCCGCTTGACCTCGAACTCCTCGGCGTGCATCGCGTTGGCCAGGTACGAGTCGTGCCCGATCTCGAGCGCGTCGTAGTTGCGCCACTTGTCGGGGTACCCGATCTTGTTGGCGATCGCCTGCAGCTTCTCGTGCGCCTGCGCGCGCGTCGCGTCGTCGAACCACTTGAGCCCGTCGAGGTTCGCGTTCATCGCCGCCTCGATCTCGCGCACCATCGCGACCGTGCGATCCTTGCCGTCGGCGCCGAAGGTCTTCTCCACGAACGCGCGCCCGAGCGCCTCGCCCATCAAGCGGTCGACCGAGCGCGTGCAACGCTTCCAGCGCGGCTCCAGCTCCTTCTGTCCCGACAGCGTGCGCCCGTAGAACGCGAAGTTCTCGTCGACGAACGCCTTCGACAGCGCCGGCGCCGCGCTGTGCACGAGGTGCCACTTCAAGTACGCCTTCCAGTCCGCGATCGGCACCGACGTCAACATCTTGTTCAGGTTCGCGAAGAAGTCCGGCGCGGTCACGTTGATCTGCGTGACCTCGGGGATGCCCATCTCCTTCAGGTACGACTTCCAATTCCACTTCGGCGCCACCTTCTCGATCCCCGCCAGCTCGAGCCGGTGATAGACCTTGTTCGGATCGCGCTGATCCACCTTCGACATCGACGCCTGCGCCATCTGCGTCTCGATCTTCAGCACCGTCTCGGCGTCCTTGGCCGCCTGCTTCGCCGGCTCGCCCGCCAGCGTCAGCATCTTCTCGACGTGCGCCTGATACGCCTTCTTGATCTCGGGCATCTTGCCCGTCGTCGCGAGGTAGTAATCGCGGTCGGGCAGCCCGAGCCCGCCCTGGTCGAGCCCGCCGATCACCTGCGTCGCGTCCTTGAAGTCCTGCTGCTGCGTGAAGTCGAACATCGGATTGCCGATCGTGAGGTGGATGCGCGCCACCTCCTTCTGCAGCGACGGCTGATCGCGGATGATCTCGATGCGCTTGAGCTGCTGCTTGAGCTGCGTCGGCGCGCTGGACTCGATGCCCGCCTCGTCCATGCAGGTCGCGTAGAGCGCGCCGATCTTGTCGGCGTACTGCGTCTGCACCTGGCCCTTCGACGCCGCCTCGAGGATGCCGTGCATCTCGTCCTCGTTGTGCTCGTCGATGACCGAGAAGCCGCGGCCCCACGACGACTTGTCGGCCGGGATCTCGGTGCGCTTGAGCCAGTTGCCGCACGCGTACTGATAGAAATCGTCGCACGGGTTGACGCTGGTATCGATCGCGGTCTCGTCGAGCCCCGTCTCGATGGGGGCGGGCGGAGCCACGGGCGGAGCGGCCTGGGCCACCGGCGCGGCAGGCTTCGCCGCCTCCTCGTGACCACAGCCGGCGACGACAACAAAAGCGAGCAACAATCGACGCATGGGACCTCCTACTGGGAGCCCGCTCATAGCCTATATTGAGGCGGATGGCCAGACGGCTGATTCCGGACGCCGGCGACGCGACCCTCGACGTCGACGGAAAACAGGTCCGCCTCACCAACCTCGACAAGCCCTTCTGGCCCGACCTCACCAAGGGCGATCTCATCCAGTACTACGTCGACGTCGCCCCCTGGCTTTTGCCGCATCTCCACGATCGCGCCATGGTCATGAAACGCTACCCGCACGGCGCCGCCGGCGACTTCTTCTTCATGAAGCGCGCTCCGTCGCCGCGGCCGGAGTGGATCGAGACCATTCAGATCGACCACGGCCATGGCAACGTCATCGAGTTCCCGATGATCCAGGATCTGCCGTCGCTGATGTGGTGCATCAACCTCGGCTGCATCGACCTCAACCAATGGTACGCGCGCGCCGACGACGTCGATCGCCCCGACTACGTGCACTTCGATCTCGATCCCGGCGACGCGCCGTTCGAGGCCGTGCGCGAGACCGCGCTGCGCCTCGAGCAAACCTTGCGCGGCATCGGCATCACCTCGTACGCCAAGACCTCGGGCTCGAAGGGCGTGCACGTCTACGTGCCCATCCGTCGCGGCCCCGAGCAGAAGACGGTCTGGACCTTCGCCAAGACCGTCGCCGTCGAGCTCGCCAAGCGCTACGGCAAGCTCATGACCGCGGTCTACACGCGCGCCAAGCGCCCGCCCGGCCGCGTGCTCGTGGACTACAACCAGAACCGTTGGGGCTCGACGCTGGCCTCGATCTATTCGGTGCGCCCGACGCCGGAAGCGACGGTGTCGACGCCGGTGACCTGGAAGGAGCTGCCCAAGGTCGAGATCGCCGACTTCACCGTGCGCAACGTTCCCGCGCGCCTGAAGAAGCGCGGCGATCTCTGGGCGCCGCTCGTCGTTCCCGACGACGATCCCGCGCGCTTCGACCTCTCGCGCTTCAGTACGTGACCGACAGAGGCGTCGTCCCCGGATCGAACACGTTGTCGAGCTCGCCGTTGACCCCGCGCATCGGCTCGTAGCCGCTCTCGCCCCACGGCTCGTCGATGCGCATCGCGTCGAGCAGCTGCGCCCAGCTCTTGTTCGTCCCGTCGAGCAGCCCGATGAGGTACTTGCCCGTCGACTCGCCCATGCCGTTCCAGTACGCCGGCAGCCCGTTCATCACCACCTCGAGATCGCGCGACCCCTCGGGATGCATCGCGAGGAAGTCGAGGTCGTAGTAGTTGTACGAGAGGCACGAGTTCACCAGCATCACCTGGTAGCGATCGGGGAAGTTGCCGGGCCCGTAGTTGGTCGGCTCGAGCGGCCCGTGGCCGAAGTGGCTGTGCCCGGCGTAGGCGAAGACGTCGCCGTACCAGAACGCCTCGAGGTAGCGCCACACCGCGCGCTGCCTGGTGTCGGCGGTGCCGTCGTCCTCGACGCCCCAGAACGTGCGCAGCTCGACGGTCATCTGGCGCGTGGCGCCGCCCATCGTCACCGTCGCCGGCATGTCCCAGTAGATCCAGCGCTCGGAGAAGTTGTCGATCACCTGCTGGCGCAGCGCCTCCTGCTTCTGCGCGTCGCTGCCGACCGCCGCCGGCCAATTGGTCCCTTCGATCATCCAGTGCGCGACGTCGTCCCAGCTCACGCCGTCGAGCTTGTTGCCGTCGACGTAGAAGTCGAGCAGCATCGCCTGCGGATTGGTGTACGTCACCGCCAGCGACGGGAACTTGCCGCGCAGCGTGCGCAAGAGGCGCTGATACTCGATGGCGCCCAGATCCTGCGAGTCGCGCTCGTTCGACTCCACGCCCACGAACGCATAGACGACGAGCTTCTGGCGGGCACCGTCGTTCGGTCCGAAGCCCCACAGCCGGTCGTACTCGGGATATTTCGTCGGCGCCGCCGCGATCGCCGTCAGCTTGGCGCGCGCGCCCACGAAGCGGCGCGCCGCGTCCGACGCCGGAACCTGTGGCGTCGACGACGGCGGCAGCTTGCCGAGGTCGGCGTTGATCGCCGACGTCTCGGCGTTGATGAGCGAGCGGCACGCCGACTGCCCGGGCGAGAAGTGGTACCAGATCGAATCGGCATCGGTCGCCTCGTCGACGCACGCCGGCTGCAGCGCCGCCGCGCCGGCCACGTAGTCGCCGAACAGCATGGTGAACGAGACATTGCCGCTGCCGTTGGTGCCCGTCTGCACCAACGCCGTGTCGGTGTAGTGGTAGCGCACGCGGTCGACGTCGCCGGTGGTGTGCCCGCTGCCGTCGACGACCGCGAGCGTGTCGCGCGTCCAGCCGGCCGGATCGAGGTTGTGCAGCGCGCCGCGGTCCTCGATGCCGATGCCGATCTCGCGCAGCGCGCCGAGCGACGACTTCACCTGCCTGGCGATCGCCGCCTGGATGGTCGGTACATCGGCGCCCGTAGCGACGTAGACGAAGCTGTCCCAATCGATCTGCTTCGTGGTCCCGCCTACCGAGGTGAGATCGCCGCCCTGTTCCGCGCCGTCGCCGTCTTTGAGAACCGCGCCGGAACATCCGGCGGAAATCAAAATGCCCAGGAGCCAAACATTCGCCAACCGTCGCATCGCGCTCGAGCCTCCGGGCGCGCGCCTTCAGCAATCGTCACGCCACGGAACGGAGCAAAACTTTCGCGTGGTTGGCCGCGGTGGGGTGTGCAGGGCTGTCACAGGTGGACACGACAATAGTCACTCATATCTGAGTTACGCAATGACTCGTGGCCTGCCGATTGAAAATCCTTTCGGTATGGCCTCGAGATTGGTGCTGGTATTGGAGGACGATCATCACTTGCAAGAGTCGGTGCGCCGGATGGCCGAGCGCCTCGGTTACAAAGTCGTGTCGGCGCGTACGCTGAAGGAGGCGACGAGCCTGCTGGCGCGCATCGCGCGGCCGTGCCTCGTGCTGCTCGACACGCTGATGAAGGAAGGGATCGAGGCGATGACGCTGCTCGGGGCCCAGTATCCGCTGGCGACGATCCCGGTGCGGCTGTCGGCGTCGAACGTGCGGCGTATGTCGAAGCGCTCGGTGCACCTCGACCTCCTACGGGAGGCATTGCAACAGCATTGCGGCCCGAGCGATCCCTCCGCGCCGCCGGACGTCGAGTAACCGCTACCTACCTTCGAGCTCGTAGATCAGACCCCAACGAATGCCGCGATCGCTGACGATGCAGGCGTCGACGCCGGCGCGCGCCATCACGCGCTGCAGGATCACGGCGCCGGCGAAGATGACGTCGGCGCGCTTGGGCTCGAGCCCCGGCGTGCGCCGCAGCTCGGCGAGCGGCGTGGCGCCGATGGTGGCGACCAGCCCGTCGACGTCGCCGCGCGACAGCGTCGCGCCGTGTACCCGCGTCGCGTCGTAGCTGTCGAGGCGCTGCGCCATCGCCCCCAGCGTCGTCACCGTGCCGGCGATGCCGACGAGCGCCCCGCGCAGCGCCGGCGCGCGCACCAGCGCCTCGTCGACGGTGGCGCAGAGGCGCGCCGCCTCCTCCTGCGTCGGTGGATCATTCGCCACGATGCGCTCGGTCAGCCGCACCGAGCCGATGGGCAGCGAGATCACGCCCTCGACCTCGCGCTCGCCGACGATCAGCTCCGTCGAGCCGCCGCCGATGTCGACCACCGTGCGCGGCCCGTGCAGCGACGGAAACGACGACGCCACCGCGCGCCACGACAGCCGCGCTTCGCGCTCGCCGTCGATCACCTCCATGCGCCCGCCGACCGGCGCCAGCGCCGCCGATGCGCGCGCCACGAAGTCGCCGCCGTTGGCCGCCTTGCGCACCGCCTCGGTGGTCACCGCCGCGACGCGCTCGCAGCCGTGCCGCGCGATCGCGCGCGCGTAGTCCTCGACGACGGCGACGGTGCGCGCGATCGCCTCGTCCTTGAGGCGCCCCGTCTTGTCGAGCCCCTCGCCGAGCCGCACGATCTCGGCGCGCTCCTCGATCGGCTGCGCGCCGTCGGCGATGGTCAAGAGCGCCGTGTTGGTGCCGACGTCGATCGCCGCGACGCGCATCGTCGTCCGGCTAGTGCTTCATCAGCGACGGCGACCACTGCGGCGCGCGCGCGCTGCCCTTGTAGACCTGGCGCTCGGTGCGCCCGTCCGCCGTCGAGACCCAGATGCCGCTCGGCCGCTCGAAGGCGATGGCGCGCCCGTTCGGCGACCACGTCGGCCGCACGCTCGAGCCGTGCCCCTCGGTGACGCGCGTGTACTGCTCGGTGTCGGGGTTGATCGTGAAGATGTCGGTCGCCATCTTCTCGTCGCGCGCCGAGAACGCGATCTGCGGCGTGTCCGTGCGCGGGCACCACGACGGCTCCTGGTTGTAGTTCCCGCGCCGCGTCAGCTTGTGCTGGCCCGAGCCGTCCGACCCCATGACCCAGATCTGCGGGCTGCCGTGGCGATCGCTCACGAACGCGATGCGCGCGCCGTCCGGCGACCACGACGGCGACGTGTCGATGCCGCGATCGTTGGTCAGCCGCTTGATGATCTGACCGCTCGTCGAGAGCAGATAGATCTCGCTGTTGCCGTCCTGCGACAGCGTGGCGGCGATCTTGCTGCCGTCGGGCGACCAGGCGGCGCCCATGTTGAGCCCGGCGCGCGCCGACAAGAGGCGCGGCCTGCCGCCCGACGACGGCACGATGAACAGATCGGGCTTGCCGTTCATGAACGAGGTGAACGCGATCTCCGCGCCCGACGGCGACCAGGTCGGCAGGATGTTCTGCGAGCCCTTGGTGATCGGCGCGGCGCCGTAGCCGTCCCAATCCATCACCATGATGTCGCGTCGCTTGCCGCCGTCGCCCTGCCCGAACGCGATCTTCGAGGCGAAGAAGCCGTCCTCGCCCGTGTAGTACTTCACGACCTCGTTGGCGAACTGGTGCACCAGCTGGCGCGCCTGCGCCATCGAGCCGCGATAGTCCTTCGACAGCACCGGCGCGTCGCCCTTGGCCACCTCGAAGAGGCGGAACTCGTACTTCACGTCGCTGCCGTAGCCGGTGGCGCGCGCCTTGACCACGCCCTCGGCGCCGACGTTGCGCCAGTCGGGCGGATTGATCACCAGCTGCTCGGCCTGCAGGTTGGCGAGGAACGAGGCCGGGTCGAGCACCTTGAAGAATCCCGACAGCGCCAGATCGTTCGACAGCACCGTCTGCGCCGTCGCGCCGCTGGTCTTGTCGCCGAGCGGCATCGGGATCGCCATCTTGTACAGATCGCGGCCGCCCGAGGTGACCTTGAAGCGCACGGCGTCGTCCGCCGACTGCGCGCGCGTCGGCCGCTGCGCCGCCGCCATCACGATCAGCGTCGCGCACGCGGTTCCGACGGTGAGAACGATCCTCTTCTTCGCGTTTGTCGTCATCATTTTGCTGGAGGGCTGAGCTCCGCGCACAGCTTGCCGTGCGTCGCCAGATACTTCAGGTTCTTGGGTCCGCTCGGGGTCGCCAGATCGCGATCGGGCGGCGGGGGCAGCTTCTTGGTCGTCGACAGCGCCGCGTCGAGCGAGCTGTCGAACTGCGAATTGCCGCTCGACTGCACGATCTTGTAGCTGGAGAGCATGCCCGACTCGGAGATCGTCAGGCACGCCACCGCGGTCAGCTTCGACAGCTGCGCGTCGGTGAGCGTGGTCGGCACGGTCCAGGCCGAGCCGATCTGATCGACGAGCGACAGGATATACGGATCGCCCTTGGCCTCGGACGCCGTCCCCGCGCGCGAGCCGGTGAGCGAGCCTTCGTTGGTCGGCTCCACGCCCTCGGTGTCGTCCTTCAGGTTCTTGAACTGCTCGGCGTGCGTCTTCTTCAGCGGATCGATGTCCTTCGGATCCTTTTTTTCCTCGAGATGCGGCAGCGCGTTCAGATCCTTGGCCACCTTGATCTCGGGCGGCTTGTCCTTCACCTTGCCTTCTTTGTGCGGCAGGAACGACAAGTCGCGCGGCTTGCCGAAGCGCACCAGCTGCGCGTCGACGTAGTTCTCCTTCGAGATGGTCGTGTGGTGGAACGAGAACATCCGCGCGATGAACGCGCCGCCGAAGACGAGCGCGTGCAGCGCGATCGTGAAGACGAGCGCGTAGGTACGAAGCGGATCGCGGCTGGCGGCGGGCTGCATCTCTATTTCAACGGATCGGTCACCAGACCGATCTTTTCTCCGCCGGCGCGCGACAACGTCGCCATCACCTTGACCACGTCGCCGTAGGGAAGGGCCTGGTCGGCGTGGACGTAGACCTCGCGCTCGGCCTGCAGCTTGGCGTTGCCCTTGAGCGCCTTCTCGAAGTCGTCGCCGAACTTGAACGGCGTCTTGACGATGTAGACCATGCCGTTCTTGTCGAACTCTTTGGGCACCGTGATGATGAGCTTGCCCTGATCGTCGGGGATCGCCTGAGCGTCCGCCTTGGGCAGCGTCACCGGCACGCCGACCTGCAGCATCGGCGCCGCGACCATGAAGATGATGAGGAGCACGAGCATGACGTCGACCATCGGCGTCACGTTGATCTCCGCCATCATCCCGCCGCCGCCACCCGAGCCCGAGGACATCGCCATGGTCGGCTCCTTAGCGCAGGAAGTGGCGCTTCACGATGTTGAGGAAGTCGTTGCTGAAGGCGTCCATCTCCGACGAGAGCACCTTGATCTTCCGCAGGAACCAGTTGTAGGCCATGACCGCCGGCACCGCGGCGACGAGGCCGACGGCGGTGGTGCCGAGCGCCTCGGCGATGCCCGGCGCCACCGTCGCCAGGTTGGCCGAGCCCTGGTTGGCGATCTGATGGAAGGCGTCGATGATGCCGATGACGGTGCCGAACAGGCCGATGAACGGCGCGGCGCTGCCGACGGTGGCGAGGAACGGCACCATCGACTCCAGCACCGTCGACTCGTGCGTGGCGGCGCGGCGGAGCGCGCGCTCGATGTTCTCGAGATCGCCCTCGCCGTGCCAGGCGTCGCCCGACGGCGTGTTGCCGCCCTGCGCCTTCTGGTTCTGCAGCTTCGAGAGCTCGACGTAGCCCGCCTTGAACATGTGGGCGATCGGCGAGCGCCGCTTGTGCTCGGCCTCCTGGTAGACCGCGTCGAGCCGCTTGGCCTGCCAGAACGCCTCGAGGAAGCGCAGCGACTCGCCTTGCGCGCGGTTCAAGTAGAGCGCCTTGTATCCGATCACGTACCAACCGATGATCGAGAGGCACACGAGGAGGAACAAGACGCCGCGAACGACGCCGGACGCGCCGAGCAAAAGCTGCAACAGATCGAAGCTGCCATTGCCCTGCGCGGCCACGGGCGCGGTCAGAAGAAGGGTGACCATCGCATTTGGGGTACCACGCTGATCGCGAGGCGTCAAACGTGCTACCGTCGAGAAACTCGATGACCACGTGGCGATTCTGCACGATCGCGGCGGTGGCCCTCACGGCCGTCGCGGTCGGAGGCTGCCAGGGCAACGGCGGCGCCGTCAGCGTGCGCTGGCGCATCGACAATTTGTCGACGGGCGCGACCTTCGATCCGATGATGGCCGCCGCCAGCGACGGCTCCTGTTGCAGCGACGTGGTCACCGGCGGCCTGTGCGCGACCTACAGCATCTGGGTGGTGCGCTCGGTCAGCGTCGTCCTGCAGGATCCGACGACGGGGCAGCCGTCGGGCGTGGCGCCGCGCGAGTTCCTCTGCGAGAAGCGCGAGTCGACCACAGAGTTCGATCTCCCGCCCGGCACCTACGCCATCGGTCTCGAGGCCAAGGTGTTCGACGGCACGGGCGCGCCGGCGCCGTTCGTCGTGCCGCCGCCGGAGACGCGCACCATCTTGCGCGGCGAAGTCGTAAACCTGCAGGACATCGAGATCGGCGTGCAGCCGTTGCCCTCGGCCAAGAGCGTGGTTACCTTCTAGGTATGGCCCGCGGACCTTCGCAGCTCGAGATGATGGGCCTCAAGCCCGATCGCGGAGTCATCACCGCGATGGTGCTTCTGACCGTCATCTGGCTCGTCTTCGCCGTCGGTGGCATGGATGTGCGCGCTTTCTACGTCCAGCACCTCATTCTGCACCCGCGCACGGGGCTCGGTTGGGAGCCGTGGCAGCTCTTGACGGGCGGCTTCATCAACGTGCAGCTGCGCGACGTCTTCTTCGTCGCGGTGTCGCTCATCTTCTTCGGCAACCCGATCGAGCAGCAGCTAGGCGCGCGCACGTTCTGGAAGGTGTTCATCGGCGGCGCCATCGGCGGCGCCATCTTCGCCGCCGCGCTCGGCCGACTGATCGCGCCCGACGCGCCCGTCGTCGGCTCGCAGCCGGCGGTGACGGCGCTGCTCATGGCGTTCGGCGCGCTGTGGGGCGGGCAGCAGGTGCGCGCCTACGGCGTCATGCAGATGAGCGCCAAGACGATGGCCTGGATCTTCGTCGGCATCACGGCCGCCACCTATCTGTTCGCGCTCGGCGACGATTGGCGGCAGGCGCTGCTCGGCCTGGCGGCGATGACGGGTGCGGCGCTCGCCGGTTGGCTGCTCACGCGGCGCGGCGGGATCGATCTCGGCGGCTCGCTCGACCGCATGAAGATGTGGCGGCTCAAGCGCCGCTATCGCGTGCTCAACGGCGGGCGCGACACGCCGCCAAACAAGCGCTGGCTCAACTAAGCAGCGCGAGAATCAACTAAGTTCGCTTAACCGCGCCGTAATCTTCAGGTAAGATGACGGCGTGCCGTCGAATCCTCGGGACCCTGGACTCTACGAAGAGAGCCCCGCGCTCACCACCGTCTTCGACGGTGCGCGAGCGACGGTCCGCCATCTTCGCAAATCCAAGGTGGTGGTCGTGTCGGGCGCCGAGCAGGGGCGCGAGGTCGAGATCGGAAAGCCGCGCGTCACCGGCGGCCGCAGCATCATCAACGACCTCGTCTTGAGCGACAAGGCGATCTCTGGCTCGCACTTCGAGATCCTGGCGCGCGACGACGGCTATCGCCTGCGCGATCTCGACTCCACCAACGGCACCTTCATCGGCGAGCTGCGCATCCGCGAGGTGTGGCTCAAGCCGGGGCAGGAGTTCCGCGTCGGGCACACGATGCTGCGCTTCGTGCCGACGCAGGAGATCGTCGAGATCCCGCTGTCCAAGCGCGACACCTTCGAGAGCGTCACCGGCGCCTCGGTGCGCATGCGCGAGATCTTCGCCACCCTCGAGAAGGTGGCGCCGTCGGAGCTGACGGTGCTCGTCACCGGCGAGACCGGCACCGGCAAGGAGATGATCGCGCGCGGCATCCACCAGGCCTCGTCGCGCAAGTCGAAGCCGTTCGTGGTGCTCGACTGCGGCGCGATCCCGAAGGACCTCATCGAGTCGACGCTGTTCGGGCACGAGAAGGGCTCGTTCACCGGCGCGGTGGCGCAGCATCAGGGCTGCTTCGAGCAGGCGCACGGCGGCACCATCTTCCTCGACGAAATCGGCGAGCTCGACATCAACCTGCAGCCGAAGCTCCTGCGCGTGCTCGAGAACCGCGAGCTCAAGCGCGTCGGCGGCGACCGTGTCATCAAGATCGACGTGCGCGTGGTGGCGGCGACCAACCGCGATCTGCGGCAGATGGTCAACGTGAGCACGTTCCGCGAAGATCTCTACTTCCGCCTCTCGGTGATCCACGTCGAGCTGCCGCCGTTGCGCGAGCGCAAGGAGGACATCCCCGCGCTCGCCGACGTGTTCCTGCGCGAGATCGCCGGACGGCGCGGGCTGTCGATGGCGTTCGCGCCCGACGCGGTGGGGACGCTGCAGAGCCACTCGTGGCCGGGCAACGTGCGCGAGCTGAAGAACGTCGTGGAGCGCGCGGCGTCGCTGACCGAGAGCTCGCTGGTGCAGCGCTCGGATCTGATGTTCAACCGCGACTCGGGGCCGAGCCTGTCGTCGTCGGGCGCCAACGGCGGACCGTCCAGGCAGGGCGGCGCGGGCGTGCCGCTGCCGCCGCCGGAGATCGTGCCGGGGTTGGACTTCAAGGAGGCCAAGCAGCGCGTGGTCGACTCGTTCGAGCTCACGTATCTGAAGCAGCTCCTCGAGCGCCACGACGGCAACATCACGCGCTCGGCGCAGGAGGCCGGCCTCACGCGCTATCACTTGCGCGAGCTACTGAAGCGGCACGGGCTGACGAACGTGAAGGAGTAGCGGCGGGCCGAGAGGGAGCTAGTGGTGCTCCCTCTCGTTCTTCGCGGGCGGCGGCGCCTTGCCGGGGACCGGGCGCACCGGATGCGGCGTGGGCGCCGGATGGATCGGCTGCGGCGCGCCCGGCGCCGGGTGATACGGCGCCGGAGCCGGCGTCGGGTGATACGGCTGGGGCGCGGGGGTCGGCGCCGGGTGATACGGCTGCGGCGCCGGGTGGTACGGCTGCGGCGCCGGGTGATACGGCTGCGGCGCCGGCGTCGGCGCGGGGCGATACGGCGCAGGCGCGGGTGTCGGCGCCGGGTGCACCGGCTGCGGCGCGGGCGTCGGCGCCGGATGGTACGGCTGCGGAGCCGGCGTCGGCGCGGGGTGATACGGCGTGGGCGCCGGATGGATCGGCTGCGGCGCGCCCGGAGCCGGGTGATACGGCTGCGGAGCCGGCGTGGGCGCCGGATGATATGGAGCCGGAGCCGGCGTGGGCGCCGGGTGATACGGCTGCGGAGCCGGCGTGGGCGCCGGATGATACGGCTGCGGAGCCGGCGTGGGCGCAGGGTGATACGGCGTCGGAGCCGGATGGACCGGCTGCGGCGCGCCCGGCGCGGGGTGATACGGCCCTGGCGACGGCTGCCCCGGACGGACCGGCCCCACCACCGGCGGCCGGTGCGGCGGCGGCGCCGTCACGGGCGCGCCCGGACGCACGGTGACCGTCGTCGGGCCCGAGCCCGGATGATACGGCGACGGCGGCACCACCGGCGGACGGCCCGGCCGTGGCGGCGTCACCACGCGCGGAATCGGCGACGGCGCCGGCACGACCACGCCGATGCGCCCGCCTGCCGGCGGCGGCAGGATGCGCCCGTGGATCGCGCGCGGCGGCGGCACGACGCGATAGCCCGGCCGCGGCGGCACCACGCGCACGCGGATCGCCGGCGGCGGCGGCACGAACACGGCGCCCGGCCGCGCCCAGTGGCCGTCGACGATCACGACGACGCCGTCACGCACCTCGTAGTAGGGATCGCACCACGTATAGTCGGGCATGGGCGGACGCGCCCAGCGCCCGCGGATCCAGATCCACTCGCCGCGCCAGCGCCAGAAGCCGTGGATCCACAGGGCGCCGTCGTACGGCGCGTAGCCGGGATCTTCGTCGTACACCGGCGGCGGCGACGCGGGCGCCGCGATCGCCTCCGGCTCGCCGACGGGATATTCGTCGACGGCCTCCGACGGCGGCGGCTGCTGATCTTCGTAGTCGACGTCGTCCTGCGGAGGCGCGTACTGACCCTCGGGCGGCGGCGGCTGATACTGCGGCTGCTGCTCCGGCGGCGGCTGATACTGCGGCTCGGCCGGCGGAGGTTGATACTGCTGGGGCGGCGGCGACTCGTACACCACCGCGGGCGGCGGTGGCGTCGGCTGCTGCGCCGGAGGCGGCGGTGACTCCGCACACCCGCCGATCAACACGGCGAGGGCAAGCAACGTGCGTCTCATGATCCCTCCTGAAGGTTCGACGCTGCGTAAGTAGAGGCTATTCATTATAGTGTGCTTCCAATGGAAACGGTGTTTTCAGGCATCCAGCCTTCGGGCGGTTTTCACATCGGCAACTACTTCGGCGCGGTGCAGAACTGGGTCGAGATCCAGGACAAGTACCGCTGCCTCTACTGCGTCGTCGACCTGCACGCGCTCACGCAGTCGTACGACCCGAAGCAGATGCCGGAAAAAGTCACCACGCTCGCGGCGGAGCTGCTGGCGTCGGGCATCGATCCCAACCGATCGGTGCTCTTCGTGCAGTCGCACGTGCCGGAGCATTCGGAGCTGGCGTGGATCCTCTCGACGGTGACGCCGTACGGCGAGCTGTCGCGCATGACGCAGTTCAAGGAGAAGAGCCAGCGCGAGCCGGACAACATCAACGCCGGCCTCATGAGCTATCCGATCCTCATGGCCGCCGACGTGCTGCTCTATCGCGCGACCCGCATCCCCGTCGGTGACGATCAGGTGCAGCACCTGGAGCTGGCGCGCGAGATCTGCCGCCGCTTCAACAGCCGCTTCGGCGACGTCTTCCCCGAGCCGCAGCCGATGCACACCAAGGCGCTGCGCATCCAGGGGCTCGACGGCAAACAGAAGATGTCGAAGTCGCTCGGCAACAGCGTGCAGATCGCCGACGAGCCCGACGAGATCCGGAAGAAGATCAAGAACGCCTTCACCGATCCGACGCGCCTCAAGAAGACCGACCCGGGCCACCCCGACGCCTGCTACGTCTGCTCGCTGCAGGGCTACTTCGCGCCGCCCGAGGAGGTCGCGCAGTATCACGCCAACTGCAAGAACGCCGCCTGGGGCTGCATCGACTCGAAGAAGGCGCTCGCCGAGAACATGGTGAAGGTGCTGGCGCCGATCCGCGAGAAGGCCGCCGAGTGGAAGGCGCATCCCGAGCGCATTCGTCAGGTGCTCGGCGACGGCGCGCAGACGGCGCGCGTGCTCGCGCAGGACACGCTCGAGAAGGTGCGCGCGGCCCTCGGCCTCTACGAATGAGCGAACGCGGAAAGCGGGCGGTGCTCGCGGCCGTGCTCGCGCTCGGCGGTCTCGGGGGCCTCGCCGGCCTCGCCGGCTGCGGCGCGCGCTCGCCCGAGGGCGCCGTACGCGCGCTCGCCGAGGCATCGGAGGCCGGCGATCGCGACGAGGTGTGGGCGCTGCTCGGCCCCGCCACGCGCGCGCGCGTCACCGCCGATGCCGCGCGCGCGGCGCAAGCGGCGGGGCGGCGCGAGATCGGGCCGGTCGATCTGGTCGCCGCCGGCTGGTCGCCGCCGCGCTGGCACGCCGTCGACTTCGACGTGCTGTCGCGCTCGGGCGATCGCGCCACCGTCGAGGTGCGCGGCGCCGCCCACGAGCGCGAGACGCTGACCTGCGTGCTCGTCGACGGGACCTGGCGCGTCGAGCTACCATGATCGACGTGGGGGGAGCGTGAGCGAGGGGAGCGCGTGACCGGCGAGCCGCCGTACCATCCAATGCGCGTCGCCGAGGCGTGGGACGAGACCGAGACGATGCGCGCGATCCGGCTCGACTTCGGCGCGCTCGCCGCGGCGCACACGCGGCCGGGCCAGGTCGTGAAGCTGCACGCGCCCGAGCATCGCCCCGGCTACTTCGCCATCGGCAACGCGCCGCGCGGCGACGGCACCGGCGAGCTCCTGCTCAAGCGCGGCACGCCGCTCGCCGACGCCATCATCACCGTCGCGCAGCCGGGCCGCTTCATCGACGCGACCGCGCCGTTCGGCGAGGGCTTCCCCATCGAAGCCGCGCGCGGCCGTGACGTGCTGCTCTTCGCCGCCGGCTCCGGCATCACGCCCATCCGCGCGCTCCTGCAGTACGTGCTCGATCATCGCGCCGCGCACGGACGCGTCGCGCTCTACTACGGCCAGCGCAGCGATCGCGACTTCGCCTACGTCGGCGATCACGGCGGTTGGGAGCGCGCCGGCGTGCACCTCGTGTTGTGCGCGTCGCAGGCGTCGCCGACGTGGACCGGCGCGCGCGGCTACGTGCAGACGGTGGCGAGCGAGCTGAAGCTGCACGAGATCTCGACGGAGAACGCGGTCGCCTTTTTGTGCGGCATGAAGTCGATGATCGACGGCGTGCGCGTCGAGCTGGTGCGCTTCGGCCTCCCGGCCGAGCGCACCTTTTTGAACTTCTAGCGTCTGCGGAGCTAGGCGCGCGCGCGGCGGCGCAGCGCGACGATCGCGACCATCGCGAAGAGGAGGGCGAGCCCACCGACGGGCGCGCTGCCCTGGCCGGCCATGGCGCAGCCGCCGCTCTTGCCGCCGCCCTTGCCGCCCGAGCCGCCGCCGCCGGTAATGGGCACGACGCAGATGTTGTCGCCGTCGACGTTGGTGCACTGCGTGCCCGCCGGGCAGGTCGGCGGCATCGCCGCCGGATCGCACGACTGCTCGCAGATCTTGCCGACACTGGTCTGCACGCACATCAGCGGATCGCAGTCGGCGTTCGAGGTGCACATCGCGCCCGCGCCCTTGGCCGGCGGATCGTACATCTTCACCAGCGGATCGATGAAGCTGGCCGCGTAGGTCTGCACGTTGGTGTCGTTGCCTGCCACGAAGCCCGGCGGCGTGCCGCTCGGCGGCGTGAGCGGGCAGTTCTGGAAGCCGAACGAGGTGACGCCGACGATGCGCTCGACGCCGTCGATGGTCATGAACGCCGGCCCGCCCGAATCGCCTTCGCAGATGCCGTGCGCGCCGTCCTGCAGGCCGACGAAGAGATCGTCGAGGTGCGCCAGCTGCGACGGCGCCTGGCGGCGCACGCCGGCGGTGGTGCCCATGGTGTCGCTCGCCATCGTGATGCCGTAGCCGACGAGGCGCGTGGCCTGCCCGACCATCGTCTGCGGCAGCGGATCGCGCTGATACGGCACCGGCGCGATCGTCAGCGGAGTGGCGACGATGACGGCGCCGACATCGTGGCCGTTCTCCGGATGATTGGAGTCGAACATCGTGTCGAACGTCGTGGTCATCGACGGAATCAGATCGGCCTGCGACGCGCCCGTCAGATCGGCCTTGGTGTAGACCGAGATCGTCGCGCCCGCGCCGACGGTGTCGGGCGAGACGCAATGTGCGGCGGTGAGCACGACGTGCGGCGAGATCACTTCGCCGGTGCACAAGCTCGCCTGACCCGAGGTGCCGACCTGCCCGATCACCATGATGACGGCGGGATCGCCGCTGTCGGTGGTGCCGTTGATGATCGCCTGTCCGGTCGAATCGACCGGGACCGGCGCGGTGCAAGCAGCAAGGCTAGCGACTGCGAGAAGGCCAATGAATCGCTTCATCGGCGCAGTATAGCCAAATTCTCGGGGTGTAAATCTGAATCAGGGTCGAAGAAGTCTGATCACAGATCAGAACTCGAAGGCAGCGGTCAGTCCGCCGCCCCGCGTCGAAAACACCGGCGCGATGCGCAGCGACTGCCTCATCAGGCTCGCGCTATTACGCTCCTTCGCTTTCGCCGCCTGGCGGTCGCCGATGACGAACGACACCACGCCGGCCGCGGCCAGAGCGCCCGTCGCCACCCACAATCCCGTCGTGGTGGCGGCGAAGCTGTTGCCCGAGTTGCAGTCGTTCTTGAACTTGGTCGCCGCCGCCGATCCCGCGAGATCCGCCGGTACGTTGCACGACGGATTCATGAAGAAGCTCGAATCCTGCTGCGGCACCGGCATCGGCTTGAGCGCCTCGAGGTCGTTGTGCGCGGAGGTCTCGAGGTCGCTGTACTTGCGCCACGTGTAGATCGCGACGCCCGCGGTCACCACCGCGGCACCGACGAGCACGCCGGCCACGATCTTGGCGGTGCGGCCCGCATGCTCGTTGCGCAGCGGCGTCGGCGCCGGCGTGGGCGTCGGCGAGATGAGCGGCGACGGCTCGGGCGCTTTGATCGGCTGCTTCTGCACCAACACCGGCGCCTCGGCCTCGAGCGTGGCCACGACGTCGTGCGATCCGCCCGCGCGCAGCTCGACGCTGCGGCTGAACGTCTGACGGCCCGACATCGACACCACCACCTGGTGCGGCCCGGGCGACAGATCGCGCAGCGTCACCGGCGTGCGTCCGTAACCCTGCCCGTCGACGGTGACGCTGGCGCCGCTCGGATCGGAGGTGACGGTCAGCGTCGGCTTGGCCTCGACCTCGAGCAATTGGCCGAACCACTTGGCGGCGGCGGCGTTGACGTTGGCGCCGGCGAGCTCGCGCTTCTGCACCGTGTCGTTCACGAACTTCTCGACGACGGCGGTCTTCACGTCGAGGAGCTTGAGCGCGACCGTCACCGTGTTCTTCGAGCCGCCCTTCTTCACGGTGCCGTAGAGCAGCTTGTCGGCGCCGAGCGTCTTGCCCGCCTGCGCCATGCAGGCCGGCAGCTCGCCGTCGCAGCCGAAGACCATCTTGACCTCGATGAGGTCCTTGCCTTGCACCGTGCGCACGCCGCTCGTCGACGACGCGCGCTGGCGAAGCGCGTCGGTGAGCTGCTGCGCCAACGGCTCGGGGACGTCCACCGGCTCGAGACCGAGGACGGCGACGCTGACATCGGGCGCGGCACTGGCGCTCGACGAAGCCAGGACGAGGCCGACGAGCGCCGCCAGGACAGACGAATAGCGGGGCATCGCCGCCCATTATACACTAAGGACGCAGTGCGTCTCTCGATCTCGGCCAAGATCTTCGTCGGCTTCCTGGTGGTGCTGGCGACCTTCGGGGCGGTGGCGACCTACGGTGCGGTCACCATGCGCAGCCTCGGGGACGAGCTGCGCCTCGTGTCGCGCGGCTATCTCGATCTGCAGCTCGAGGTGCGCGAGCTGTACACGGCGCAGACCAACCTCCTGCGCGAGATCGAGCTGCTGTCGAAAGAAGGTCCGGCGAAGACCCGATTCGTGAAGCCCGATCTCGACGCCGCCCGGCGCGTGCGCCTGATGAAGCTCCCCAAGACGCTCGACGACGTGCGCCGGCTCGAGGAGCTGCGCAGCTCGGCCGAGGAGCACGCGCTGCTCAACCAGGTGCGCACGCGCCTTCTGCGCGTGGAGAGCGAGTATCGCGCGGACGAGGAGCTGTTCGACGCGGCGTTCGGGCCGATCGGCGATCTATCGCTGCTCGGCGGCGATCCCGATCGGCTGCGTCCGGCGCGCGAGCGCTTGTGGCGGCAGGAGGAGGCGATCCGCAAGCACCTGTCGAACCTCGGCGTCGAGCTCAAGCTGCGCTCGGAGCAGGCGTCGTTGCGCCTGGAGAAGGAAGAGGATCGCGCGGTCTGGGCCACGCTGCTCCTCGCGGTGATCGCGCTCGGCGTCGGCGTCGGCGTCATGCTCATCGCCACCCGCACGCTGAGGCCGCTGCGCACGCTGGCCGAGCGCGCCAAGGAGGTCGCGCGCGGCGACTACAAGCAACGCGTCGACGCCGCCTCGCCCGACGAGATCGGCGCGCTCGGCCGCGAGTTCAACGCCATGGCCGCGGCGCTCGACGAGCGCGAGCAGCGGCTCATCCGCTCCGAGCGCCTCGCCGCCGTCGGCAAGATCGCCGCGCAGATCACGCACGAGGTGCGCAATCCGCTGTCGTCGATCGGGCTCAACGCCGAGATGCTCGAGGAGGAGACCTCGGGCGAGGCGCGCAAGCTCGCGCGCGCGATCGTCAAGGAAGTGGATCGGCTCACCGAGATCACCGAGGAGTACCTGCGCTTCGCGCGGCTGCCGCGGCCCAAGCTCGAGCGCGAGGATCTCGGCGAGCTCCTGCAGTCGCTCGTCGCCTTCATGCACCAGGAGCTCGAAGGGCACGGCGTCACCGTCGACGCGCGCATCGAGCCGGGCCTGCCGGCCGTCGCCGCCGACGAGCATCAGCTGCGCCAGGCGCTCTTGAACCTGTTGCGCAACGCGGTCGAAGCCATGCGCGAAGGCGGGCGCCTCACGCTCACCGCGTCGCGGGTCGCGCCCGAGCAGAGTGGCGGCGACGAGGGCCGCTACGTTCTTTTGACCATCGCCGACACCGGCGAGGGCATCGCCGCCGAGCACCTGCCCAAGATCTTCGATCCCTTCTTCTCGACGAAGGAGGGCGGCACCGGCCTCGGGCTGGCGCTCACGCAGCAGATCATCGTCGAGCACGGCGGCCGCATCGAGGTGCGCTCCGAGCCCGGCGCCGGCACCACCTTCGTCGTGCGGCTCGTCGCTGCTGCTTCGTCCGCTGTGCACACCACCGTCGGTGCACGCGTCGCGTAGGACGCGAGCGCGCAGCTGATTTCGCGCAGTTCTCGACGGCACGCTACACGCATTCACGTGCGCGCGTGCGTGGGCTAATCATCGCGAGCGTGTGCGTCGTCGGTTGCAACTTCTACGTCAACGGCGTCGACACCGGCGGCGCCGGCGGAGGCGGCGGCGGTCCGATTCCCGTCGCTGACGACGCCGGCGTCGGCGGCAACGGCGCCGACGACATGAGCCCGCGATCGGGCGACACCGACGCCGCTTTGCCGCCCGTGGCATCTTGCTACAGCGAGGACTTTTCCCCCGGGGTCTCGCTCGCGGATCTCGCGTCCGCGTACACCCAGTCGGCCTGGAAGAGCGACGTGCTCGAATCGCTCAACCGGCGCATCCCCGGCGGCCACGCGCTGATGATGGCGCAACAGAACGACTCGCAGCTCGGCAACTTCGTCGACGCCTCGAGCTTCGCCGGGCTCATGGCGTCGCTCTCGATGGTCTGCAACGCCGAAACTTCCATCTACGACTACGCCCACGCCGGCCCGTCGAGCTTCGCCTATTTCATGCGCGCCGATCTCGTGATGCAGCCGGCGTCCGTCCCGACCTTCCCGCGCAGCGAGATCCTGCCCTACATCACCGACGGCGCCACCCACGTCTACGACGGCGCGCTCTCCGGCCAGCAGGGCTCGCAAGATCTGACCGCGCTGGCGGACGATCTCACCGGCTTCACCAACGGCCTCGCCTGCATCGCCGCGGTCGCCGACCAGGTGCAGAACGGCACCGGCGCGCGCGACGGCGTGGCCGCATCGATCTATTACCTCGAGCTGTACTTGAAGCGCGCCCGCACCGCGCACGCCAGCACCTACGCCGCGCTGCAGGCCTCGAGCGACTGGCAGAAGATGGTGCGCCTCCTGTGGGCGCGCGTCGCGTTCTGGCGCAAGACCTCGGCCGGCGCGTCCCAGCTCGGCGTCGCCGACGGGCCGATCTGGGCCCACGTCGACGATCCCGCCAACTCGTCGGAGATTTCGATGTTCGCCGGCGCGCCGCTTTCTGACATCGAGTGTCACCCGTGATACGCTCGATCTCGTGGCGCAGTCGGAGACCGATCATCCGCGGATCGTGCGCGTCCTCCTCGTCGAGGACAACCCGCACGTCGCCGAGCTGATCACCGACGGGCTCGACGGCGCCGCCAGACGCGATCTCGGCGGGCGCGTCGCCTTCATCTTCGACGTCGTCGGCGACGGGCAGATGGCGCTCGAGCGCCTCGGCGAGATCGATCCCGATCTCATCATCCTCGACGTCTACATGCCGGTGATGGACGGCGCCGCCTTTTTGCGCCACCTGCGCGCGCGCCCGCAACAGTCGTCGACGCCGGTGATCGCGCTGTCGGCCGGCGGTCCCGCGGCGCGCGACGCGGCGATGTCCGCCGGCGCCGACGTCTTCCTCGACAAGCCGCTCCGGCTCAACGAGGTGATGGCGGCCGCGGTGCGACTGCTTTCGGTCCCGCGCCCGGCGTAACGGCCGGCGCCGCCTTGCCGCCGGTCGCGCGCAGCTTCTTGAGCATCGCCGTCTGCTCTTCGTTCGGCGAGCACTGCAGCGCGAGCTCGATCTCGGCCTTCGCCTCGGCCGGCTTGCCCGTCGCGTAGAGCGCGCGCGCCAGCTGCGCGTGCACGTCGATGTCGTACGGATCGATGAACTGCGACAGCCGGGCGGTGCGCACCACGTCGGCCCAGCGCTCGTCCTTGGCGTAGATCTCGACGAGCGTCTTCGGGATCGACGAGTCCATCACCTCCAGCTGCGCCGCCTTCTCGAGCGCCGCCACCGCCGTCGCCGGCTCCGCCTTGAGCGTCGCCTTGGCCAGGATCACGTAGGGCTCGGCGCTGTCGGGATCGTAGCCCTCGGCGAGCGCGAGCTGCTTCTTGGCCTCGACGAGGTTGCCCTCGTCGGCGGCGATCTTGCCGAGCCACAGGCGCGCGTCGTAGCCGTCGTGCTTCTCCTGGATCAAAAGCTCGAACATGTGCTTCGCCATCACGCGCTCTTTGCGCGCCATGAAGATCTCGCCCGCCGCGAGGTATGTCTCCGGCGACGTCGGATGCGCCGCTGCCTTCTCGATCAGCTTCTGCGCCTCTTCGCCCTGCTGCGCCTTCAACAGCGCCATCGCCATGAGCCCCTTGGCGCGCTCGTCGTTGGGATGCGCGGCGATCTGATCGCGCAGCGCCTCGACGTCCGAGATGTCGGCGTTGCGCACGTAGAAGTTGTTCTCGTACGGCTTGAGCCGCGCGCGCAGATCGGCCGCGAACGCCGCGTCGTACGCCTTCAAAGGCATTCCGGTGATCGCCGGGATCACCTCGACCGTCTCCTTGCCGTCGGCGAACAGGCGCAGCGCCTTCGGCACCACGTCGAACCCGAAGCGCCGCACCAGGAACATCACCTCTTCGGCCGCCTGGTGATAGGTGACGACCATGTGCGAGACGTCGCGCGCGCGCGTGAAGCCGAGGTTCAAATCCGCGACCGGGAGCAGCTTGCCCTCGTTCACTGCGTGCGCGAGCTCGGCGTGCGTGCGCCGCGTCCACGTCGGATCGAGCCGCGCCGTCTCGTACTCCGACAGCCCCTCGGTGAACCAGCGCGGCACGCGCGCCTTCGACATCTGGATCGAGAAGATGTGCGCGACCTCGTGCCACAACATCAGGCCCCAGTTGAAGCGCCCGCCCGCCGGCGACATCCCCGTGACCACCTTGCCGAACGTGACGCCGAGCGCCTCCAGCCCCGGCAGCCCGACGGTGCGCACCGCGTAGTGCTCGGGATTGGCGTACAGCTCGATGGTGAGCGGCCCCTCGGGCGTGAAGCCGTAGCGCTTGACCAGCTCCGCATACTCGCGCGCCACGAACGGCTTCACGTAGTGCAACAGCACCGGCTCTTCGCGCTTGGTCACGCGGAAACGGAACGGCGTTCCGTCGACGAGCACGTACTCTTTTGGGATCACGTCCTCGAACAGCTGCAGCAGGTTGTAGGTGCGCACGTTGTACGGATCGCGCTTCCACGCCTCCTGCAGCGCCGCCAGCCCCTTCTGATCCTCGCCGAGCCGCAGCCAGTTGTTGCCGATCGCCGCCAGCGCCACCCACGACTTCGGCTCGATCTTGAGCGCCTGCTCTTCGAGCGCGTTGGCCTCGACGTAGCGATGCTCCCTCACGCACATCTCGGCGACGCCGTGGAAGAGCTCCCAGGCGCGCGGATTGGTGGCGAGCACGTGGTCGCGCTCCGCCTCGTAGCCGCGCGTGTCGCCGCGCAGATAGTCGACGCCGCCGACGACGATGCGCGCCGGCACGTCCTCGGGATTCACCGCCAGCGCGCGCCGCGCCGTGGCCAGCGCCTCGCTCCACGCCTCGTCGGTCGCCTGCCGGTCGGCGCGCGCGTCGAGCGCCGCCACGTTCTTCGGATCGGTCGCCAGCGCCGCCTGCACCTCGCGCTCGGCGCCGGCCAGATCGTTCTGCTCCATCTTCACGCGCGCATACAGCGCGTGCGCCTCGGGATCCTTCGGCAGGACCTTGAGCGCCTCCTGCAGCGACTGCTCGGCGTGCCCGGCGTCGTACTTCTCGAGGAACAGCGCCGCCCACTCGACGTTGGCGCGCGCCCCGTCCTTGCCCTTCGGATCGGCGTCGACAGCGTCACGGAACGTATCGTTGGCGTCCTGCCAGCCGCCGAGGTAGCGCGCCGCCTCAGCGACGTACATGAGCTCGCGCGCCTTCTTCTTGTCGATCGCGCCCGACTCGAAGTCGTCGTAGAAGCGGTTCCACACCGCGCGCTCGAGATCCCGCCGGCCGGTCGCCCGATAGACGAGCCCGAGCGACAGCCGCGCGGCGAACGCGTGCGGATCTCGTTGTACGACCGGAGCGAGCAGTTTCTCCGCTTCGGCATACTTTCCCGCGCGCCGCAGCCGCTCGCCGTCGGAAGCGACGTCCGCACGCCCGAAATTCGGGAATAAAACGACCAGACCGATTACGAGCGGGCGCCACATGCCGATGTTATGATCTAGCAATGGCCACCACCGCGGACAAGCAAGCTTCCGTCGACGCCGTCTATGACACCTTCGACGACTACCTGCGTCTCGCGATCAAGGAGTACTACGATCGTGGCTGGAAGAGCCGCCGCGCCAACTTCATCGCGCTGCTCATCGCCTCGGGCCAGATGGCCTCGGTCGCCAAGGACGCCGTCGTCGGCGACAAGGGATTGCGCAACGTCGCCGTCGGTGCCGCCAGCGCCGTGGCCCTCCGTTTCGCGCTGCGTTGGGCGCTCGGCGGACCGCTCGGCATCCTCATGACCGCCGCCATGGCCGCGTCACTCGTCGCCTTCGCCGTCAAGAACCAGAAGGAGATCTCGCAGAAGATCGGGCGATTCCGCGAGCGCATCGCCGAGGAAAAAAAGAAGTTCGAAGAGATCCAGTCGGGCTATCGCGCCAATCGCTACGACGCCCGCGAGCGCAACCTCATGGTCGACGGCCAGCTCAAGCGCTTCCTCGCCGATCTCGACGAGGCATAGCCGCGCCGCGACAGGACGCCGTCAACGCACGCTGGCAGCGTCGAGCCGCGTAGGCCTTCCAACTACATCGCCAGGTGCGGGCGCGGCGCCTAGAATCAGAAGTATGGTGTTCACGACTTGTGTTTTTGCGGTCGTGGTCATCGGAGCCGTGCTGGCGCTTGGCGGCACCGGGATGTGCACCGATGGCGGGCGTCTTCACGAGCGGCGGGCGGCGCAAAAGGGCGTGCGGCGCGAATGGACCACACGCGTCTCCGAGCTGCGCCCGGGCGGCGCCGCCAAGCTCGAAGGCACCGCCGTCGCCGACGAGGGCGAGCTGCGCGCGCCGTTTTCGGGCCGTCGCTGCGTCGCCTACGAGCTGACGCTCTTCGACTTCGAGGGCGTGCGTCCGGTCCTGCTCGCGCGCGTCGCCGTCGCGCGCTCGTTCCTGCTCCGCGACGACACCGGCACCGCGCACGTCATCCCCGAGCCGGTCCTCGTCGGCATCGAGCCCGACAAGCGCTGGCGCTTCGAAGCCCATCACGTCCCGGTGCGGCTGCGCGCGCTCCTCGAGGCGCACGCCGGCGACGCGCGCTGGCAGGAACGGCCGATCGTCGTCTGCGAAGGCGTCATCGCCGTCGGCGGGCCGGTCGCCGCGTTCGGCCACGTCGCCACCGAGCCCAGCGACATGGGAGCCGATCAACCCTACCGCACGCTCGGGACGCGTCCGCTGCTCACCGGTTCGATGGCCGCGCCGTTGCTACTAATCCCTGCGGATTAGCTGCAACGGCATCGATCCCAGGAGACGTGCCGCCTCCCTCGTCGAGCAGAGCCCGACGAGCCTCCCTCCTGCTACGGCCGGACTGCCGGCCGACGGCGCCTTTGGCGCCTCGAAACGCCAGACAGACAGATCAGCCCGACCTGCGGCGCGCGCCATCATAGTTCGCCAGCGCGACAAGGACCTAGCTCCGATTGGTCCGATCGCTGAGACACCTTTTCGTGATAATAGAGGCGCCCATGAGCGAGACCTTCGACGTGGTCGTCGCCGGCGGCGGCCCTGCCGGCTCTTCGACTGCAAACTATCTTCGCCAGCGCAATCGTAGCGTCCTCGTCCTCGAGCGCGACAAGTTTCCGCGCTTCCACATCGGCGAGTCGATGCTGCCGTTCTCCAACGACGTGTGGCGCGAGCTCGGCGTCTTCGAAAAAATGGACGCGCGCTTCATCCACAAGCCGGGCGCCAAGTTCATCCACGAAGAGTCGGGCGCCGAGTTCACCTACTTCTTCGACAAGGCGATCCGCGCCGGCAACCCCTACGCATACCAGGTCAAGCGCGCCGACTTCGACAAGATGCTGCTCGACCACGCCGCCGAGCTCGGCGCCGTCGTGCGCGAAGAGACCCGCGTCGAGGACGTGACCTTCGCCCCCGACGGCGTCACCGTGCGCGCCACCAGCGACGGCAAGTCGTACGACGTGCGCGCCGCCGTGTTCGTCGACGCCACCGGCCGCGAGGCGATGATCGCCGGGCGCCGCCAGCTCAAGATCGTCGACGGCAGCATCACCACCAACGTCGCCGTCCACACGATGTACAAGAACGTCGATCGCTCGCAGGGGGCCGATCAGGGCCACATCATCCTCGGCCTCTTCGACGGCGGCTGGTGGTGGATGATCCCGTTCAACGACGGCGACACCTCGGTCGGCATCGTCTTCGAGAAGTCGTACACCAAGGCCAACCGCGGCCTGTCCTCGCAGGAGCTGATGGAGACCACCATCGAGCAGCTCCCGCACCTCAAGAGCTACTTGAAGAACGCCACCCGCTTCCTCGACGTCGGCGCCCAGGGCAACTGGAGCTACCGCTCGTCGCAGTTCTACGGCGAGCGCCTGCTCATGGTCGGCGACTCGGCCGCCTTCGTCGATCCGCTGTTCTCGACGGGCGTGCTCTTCGCCATCCACGGCGCCAAGTTCGCCGCCGGCCACATCGACGCCGCGCTCGGCGACGGGAACTTCGCGCCCGAGCGCTTCGCGCCGTACCAGGAAGAGTGCATCCGCGGCATGGACATCTTCAAGAACCTGGTGCACGAGTTCTACTCGGAGAACCTGCGCAAGGTGCTGCTCGCCTCGGCGCAGAACCCGACCATCTGCGCCGTCATCACGTCGCTCCTCGCCGGCGACGTCTACAAGCCGGCGATGTGGCAGTCGGTCGTGAAGAAGTCTGGATTCTCGCAGGAGGTCCTCGGATGAGAACCGCGCTCGCGATCGCTTCGGGCCTCGTTTTCGCCGCCGGCTGCAGCTCGTCGGGCGGCGGCACGCACGTGCTGTTTGCGCTGCACGAAGCCTCGACGCCGATCGCGACGCCGACGCTCACCGACGACTTCTACGCCATCCCGTTCCCCAACGCGCTGCGCGTGCGCGACGACGGCACGCTGAACCTCGATCGCTACGCGCGCGTCGGCGGGCAGATCGACGACTACATCACCACGATCAATCAGAGCCCGGCCCACTTCCAGAACGCCGGCGTCTTCTTCCGCTTCGACGCGCCGATCGATCCCGCGTCGCTGCCGGTCGATCCCAACGCCTCGCTCGCCGACGGCGCCAGCGTCTTCGCCGTCGATCTGTCGAGCGGCGACAAGACGCCGCTCACCGTGCACTTCACCGCCATCAACTACGACTTCATCGGCCCCAACTGGATCTGCGCGCTGCCGGTGCCGGGCTTCCCCTTCCACGAAGGCGACGACATCGCCGTCCTCGTCACCGACGGCGTCCACGGCACCGACGGCAAGCCCGTCGTCCCCAGCGCCGACTTCCGCGACACCCTCGCCGACGCGGCCGCGTCCGATCCGGTCGTCGCCCACGCGCAGACGGTCTACGCGCCCTTGCGCAGCTGGCTCGCCGCGCACGCCGACATCGCCGCGCACGTCGTCGGCGGCACCTACTTCAACGCCGGCACGACGACGAAGATCATGGCCGACCTGCGCGCCGCGGTCTACGCGCAGGTGCCCACGCCGCCGACGCTCGACGACCTGGTCTACGATCACGAAGACCAGGCCGGCGTCGACGATCTCTTCGAAGGCACCTATCAGGGCCCGAACTTCCAGCAGGGCGACTCGCCGTACTCGACGTCGGGCGGCGCCATCACCAACCCGCCGACGGTGCAGCACATGGAGACGCTGCGCATCGCGCTCACGGTGCCCGAGGGCGATCCGCCCGCCGCCGGTTGGCCCGTCGTCATCTACCAGCACGGCACCGGCGGCGACTACATGAGCTTCGTCGGTGACGGATCGGGCCGCGAGGTCGCCAACATCACCGACGCCACGGGCGCGACGATCTCGAAGATGGTCATGATCGGCACCGACCAGGTCCTGCACGGCACGCGCTCGCCGCCGGCCACCGACTACGACACTGCCTTCTTCAACTTCTTGAACCTGCCCGCCGCGCACGACAACCCGCACCAGGGCGCGCTCGATGCGTTCACCGTCGTGCGCCTCATCCACACCATCGACGTCGCTGCGCTGCCGACGACGGGCAAGCCGCTCAAGCTCGACCCGAGCCGCATCTACTTCAAGGGCCACTCGCAGGGCGGGCTCACCGGCCCGCTCTTCCTCTCGGCCGAGCCCGAGGTCAAGGCCGCGATCCTCTCCGGCGCCGGCGGCGGGCTCATCGATTCGCTGCTCAACAAGACCGAGCCGGTCAACATCCCGCAGGTGGTGCAGGCGCTCCTGCACGATCCCGCCGATCAGTTTCATCCGCTCCTCAGCCTGATCCAGGGCTACTTCGAGGACACCGACCCGGTGAACTACGGCCGCCTCTTCTTCCGCGAGCCGCCGGCGGGCCTCGCGCCGAAGAGCATCTTCCAGACGCTCGGCGTCACCGACCACTACACGCCGATCCCGAACATCGAGACGCTCGCGCTCGGCATGGGCGTGCAGCCCGCCGGTCCGATGCTCACACCATTCGCGGGGCTCGCGTACACCACGACGCAGTGGGGTACGGCGCCGATCTCCGGCAATGTCGCTGGTGGGCAGGCCACCGGAGTTCTGCTCGAGTATACCGCCCCAGCCGGGGATGATGGCCACTTCGTGGTCTTCGACGTCCCCGATGCGATTTCCCAATCGAATCGGTTCCTTGGGACAGCAGCAGCGACCGGGACGGCGACCCTTACGCCTCCGTGAGGGTCGTCACTTGACCGATCACTATGGGCGGGCCTAACCTCGCCCCCAAATGTCGCTGATCGGCCGCCGTATCGGAAATTACGAGATCAAGGCCCAGATTGGCGAAGGCGGCATGGGCACCGTGTACCTCGGTGAGCACCCGCTCATCGGCAAGCGCGTCGCCATCAAGGTGCTGCTCGAAGAGCTCGTCGCCAAGCAGGACGTGGTCGCGCGCTTCTTCAACGAAGCCAAAGCGGTCAACGACATCGGGCACCTCAACATCGTCGACGTCGTCGACTTCGGCAAGACCACCGGCGACCGCGGCGAAGAGGTCGTCTACTTCATCATGGAGTTCCTCGACGGCGAGGCGCTCTCGGCGCGCATCCGGCGCGCGGGCCTGCCGTTCAAGGACACGCAGCACATCATCGGTCAGTGCTGCTCGGCGCTGGCCGCGTCGCACGCCAAGGGGATCGTGCACCGCGATCTCAAGCCCGAGAACGTGTTCCTCGTCGGGCGCGGCAACGACAAGAACTTCGTCAAGATCCTCGACTTCGGCATCGCCAAGCTGACCGGCGACAGCGGCACCAGCTCGCACAAGACGCGCACCGGCCTCGTCATCGGCACGCCGACGTACATGAGCCCCGAGCAGTGCGAGGGCAAAGGGCAGATCGATCACCGCTCCGACGTCTACTCGCTCGGCATCATGATGTACGAGCTGCTCACCGGCGCGGTGCCGTTCCCCGGCGAGGGCTTCGGCGAGGTGCTGGTCGCGCATCTGACCAAGCCCGCGCCCTTGCCGACGTCGGTGAATCCGAACCTGCCGCCGGCGCTCGAGAGCATCGTGCTGCACGCGATCGAGAAGGATCGCAACCGCCGCTTCCAGGACATGCAGGAGTTCCTGAAGGCGGTCGAGGATCCCGAGGCGCATCACGCGTCGTGGCAGGGGCTGCCCGCGTACTCGTCGCCGATGGCGGCGGCGAGCGCGCCGACGATGCAGGCGATGGAGGCGGTGCGACCCGGTATGGTGGCGCCGGCCTCGCCCGGTGGCGCGCCGCGTCCGACGACGCTCGAGGGCGCGGCCGCCGAGGTCACGCTGCCGCCGACGCGCCGTCCGCGCAGCGCCAGCCGCACGCCGATGATCGCGATCGGCGCCGCGGTGCTGGCGCTCGCCGGCGTCGGCGGATATCTCGGCCTGTCGTCGTCGAACAAGCAGGTCGACAACGCCACCGCGACGACCACGACGCCGTCGCCGATCAGCGAAGCGCCCAAGACCACGCTGCCGGCCGAGAGCGACGAGGTGAGCGTGACGGTGACGAGCGACCCGCCCGGCGCCAAGGTCTATCGCGCCGACAAGTCGGACGCCGAGAGCCAGCTCACCCCCATCACCTTCAAGATGCACCGTGGAGCCGCGCCGTTCGACGTGCAGCTCCGCCTCGACGGCTACAAGTCCGAGACCCGCACCATCACCAGCGATCAGCCGGCCAAGCTCTTGGTGTCGTTGGCGAAGCTGCCGTCGGTGGAGCCCAAGCCCGAAGTCGTGCCGCCACATCCGAAGCTCGAGCCAACCAAGCCTACACCGACGCCGGTGTCGAACGTAGCAGAGCCAAAGCCGAGGCATCACAAGACGGAGGCTCCGGCCAAGAAGCCGAAAACGATCGAGGATCCGGACGGCATCATCGCGCCGGATTTCCACTAGCGGTCGTGATACACTAAGGCGCTCGAAACATAACTGTGGGTGTGGGATGTCGCTGATCGGCAAAAGCATCGGGAACTACCAGATCAAGGCCAAGCTCGGCGAAGGCGGCATGGGCACCGTGTACCTCGGCGAGCATCCGCTCATCGGCAAGCGCGTCGCCGTCAAGGTGCTGCTCGAAGAGCTGGCCTCGAAAGAGGACATCGTCTCGCGCTTCTTCAACGAAGCGAAGGCGGTCAACGACATCGGCCATCAGAACATCGTCGACATCGTCGACTTCGGCAAGATGAAGGACGATTTCGGCCGCGACATCGTCTACTTCATCATGGAGTTCCTCGACGGCGAATCGCTCGCCGCGCGGCTCCGTCGCACCGGCCTCACGTTCAAAGAGACGATGCATGTCATGGCGCAGTCGTGCTCGGCGCTGTCGGCGTCGCACGCCAAGGGCATCGTCCATCGCGACCTCAAGCCCGAGAACCTCTATCTCTGTCCGCGCGGCGGCGACAAGAACTTCGTCAAGCTGCTCGACTTCGGCATCGCCAAGCTCACCGGCGACGGCGGGCAGTCGCACAAGACGCGCACCGGCCTCGTCATCGGCACGCCCGCGTACATGAGCCCGGAGCAGTGCGAGGGCAAGGGCCTCATCGATCTGCGCTCGGACATCTACTCGCTCGGCATCATGATGTACGAGCTCTTGACCGGGCGCGTGCCGTTCCCCGGCGAGGGCTTCGGCGAGATCCTCGTCGCGCACCTGACCAAGCAGCCCGAGCCGCCGTCGACGATCAACCCCGACGTCACGCCGCAGCTCGAAGCGATCGTGATGCACGCGATCGAAAAGGATCGCAACCGCCGCTTCCAGACGATGGCCGAGTTCCAGGCGGCCGTCGAGAATCCCGACGCGCACTATCAGACCTACCAGGGGCTGCCGGCGCCGTCGGCGTCGACGTCGCACTCGGGCGGCACCATGATGCTGCCCGACGGCTCGGCGCGTACGCCGACGGGACAGGGCGCGCGTCCGACGACCGGCCAGCGCAAGGGGCCGACGACGCAGACCGGCCCGACGCCGACGACGCTCTCGGGCGCCGCGTCGGAGACGATGAACGGCGACGTGCCACGCAAGAGCCGGGCGCCGCTGTTCGCCGCCATCGGCGGCGTGGTGGCCATCGGCGCCGTCGTCGGCGTGGTGGCGATGGGCAAGAAGGCCGATACGATGCCTGCGTCGCTGCCGCCGGCCGCGGTGCAGAAGGACGAGTGGGTGTCGGTGACGGTGAAGAGCGATCCGCTCGGCGCCAAGGTCACGCGCGGCGACAACGATCAGTCGGGCACGACGCCGTGGGAGATGAAGGTCAAGAAGGGCGCCGAGTCGTTCGACGTGCTCATCAAGCTCGACGGCTACACGCCGTCGACGCGCTCGATCTCGACCGACAAGAGCTACGCGGTGCTGGTGCCGCTCGAGAAGATGGCGGGCGCGGCGACGCCGCCGGTGCAGCAGGCGGTCAACACGCAGCCGTCGGGCTCGACGGCGACGCCGGTGGTCGATACGCCGGCCAAGGACAAGCACCACCACCACTCGTCGTCGTCGTCGTCGTCGAAGGACAAGGGCGACAGCGGCAGTGGCGACAAGGCGGTCGCCGGCAAGCCGGCGAAGTCGACCGACAAGCCCAAGTCGAAGGACGAGGGCGACGACATGAAGCTCCTGCAGCCGAAGTTCTAGCGTCCCGAATCGGAAATTCGCTAGCAGTCGGGCGTCGCGACGTCCGCGGGCGCTTCGTTGCTCCTCCTTTAAATACCTTCAGGTATTCGCGGTCGTCGCGCCTCGCGCGCGCGGCGCCGCACCGCCCTTGGTGCACGCGAATTTCCGACACGGGACACTAGCCGAGCCAGCCTCTCAGCCACACCCGCCCCAACACCCGCTCGAAGAACCAGTAGCTCGACATCACGACCAGCGCCACGCTGCCCCAGGTGCGCACCGGCGCGGCGAGCTTGTAGCGCGGCACCAGCCACAGAAGGATCGGCGCCACCGCGCACACCACGGTGAGCTGCCCGAGCTCGACGCCGACGTTGAAGCTCACCAGCGACGGGATCACGCCGGACGGCGGCAGGCCGATCTCGGAGAGCACCGACGCGAAGCCGAAGCCGTGCACGAGCCCGAAGAAGAAGGTGAGGAGCCAGCGGTGCTTGGGATCGCGCACGGCCAGGTTCTCGACGGCGACGTAGGCGATTGACAGCGCGATCGCCGACTCGACGAAGCGCGACGGTAGCCGCACCCAACCGAGGCCGGCGGCGATGAGCGTAATCGAGTGCGCGACGGTGAAGGCGGTGACGATGCCGAGGATGTAGCGCAACCCGCGCCGCAGCCCCAACGCGCAGGCGACGAGCAAGAGGCCGCACAGGAACGCGAGGTGATCGTAGCCGGTGAAGATGTGCTCCATGCCGAGCACGAGGTAGTCGCGCAGGTTGTCGAAGAGCGTGAGCGGACGATCGAGCCGGAGCGTGCGCGCCGCGCCGCGGAACACGTGCTGGCGCTCGGGCTGGCCCGGAAGCTCGATGCGCGCCAGCCCCTGGTGCATCGGATCGAGATCGAAGAAGAGGTCGTACTCGATGCTGAGCTCGGCCGCGCTGCGCTTGCAGACGTAGTCGATGCGCGTGACCGCGAAGAAGCCGTCGGACTTGTCGGCGAACGACAGCGCGCGCGCGTCGGGCGGACAGTCGGCCTCGCCGTTCTTGACGTGCACGCGATCGGCGACGTAGGCGAGCAGCTTGTCGCGCGCGCGCTCGACCTCGGCGCGGTCGACGGCGCGATCTTTGTCGACGCCGATGGCTTCGTACAGATCGCGGTTCGAGATCTGCGTCGTCACGTGCACGGTGTGCGCCTCGACGGCGATCTCGACGTAGCTGAGGCTCGAGGTGTGCGCGCGCGCCGGCGCGGCGGCGGCGAGGACGGCTATGACGGCGAGCGCTCTCAGTTGCGCATCGACGCGGCCGCGTACTCCTGCGCGCGCTGGACGATGATGCGCGGGTCGACGTCGAGACGGATGCCGAGGACCTGCGTCACCAGAAAGTAGATGGCGCCGAGCGCCAACATCAGTGTGACGAACGCGCTCAGCGCGATCGCGCTGGCGATGCCCAGCCCGAAGATGCTGGCGGTGGCGAGCACCAGGCGCGTGCTGGGCGAGCGCTCGCTCGCGGCCATCGGCGTGAAAATCTGGATGACATCGCTGTTGGCGGGGCGACCGAGCAGGCGGCGCAGGAAGGAAAACGGCATGCGCATGGGCGCATCGTAGCCCAGACCTCTTCTTGACGCACGCGACGACCGAGATTAGCTTGAGACCCGAGCTCTTATGCAGGTTGAAAAGCGCGATTATTACGAGGTTTTGGGCCTGCAGCGGGGTGCGGAGGCCGTCGAAATCAAGAAGGCTTACCGCCGGTTGGCGATGGATTGCCATCCCGACCATCACCCCGGCGACCACACCGCGGAGGAGCGCTTCAAGGAGCTCGCCGAGGCCTACCAGGTCCTGTCCGATCCGCAGAAGCGCGAGCTCTACGATCAGTACGGGCACTCCGGGCCGCGCGGCGCGGGCTTCGGCGGCGGTTTCTCGGGCATCGAAGACATCCTGTCGCAGTTCGCCGACTTCTTCGGCGGCGGGTTCGGCGGCTTCGGCGGCGGTGGCCGCCAGCGCGGCCCGCGCGTCGAGGCGGGCGAAGATCTGCAGGAGCAGCTCACGATCACGCTGCGCGAGGCGGCGGCCGGCTGTCAGAAGCCGCTCGAGCTGACGCGCCTCGTGCACTGCGAAAAATGCGGCGGCTCGGGCGGCAAGCCCGGCTCGCAGCCGGCGCCGTGCGGGACGTGCGGCGGGCGCGGCCAGGTCGCGCACTCGCAGGGCATCTTCATGATCGCGACGACCTGCCCGACGTGCCGTGGGCGCGGCCGGGTGGTCAAGGACAAGTGCGGCGAGTGCAAGGGCGGCGGCGTCGAGCGGCGCAAGGAGAGCGTCGTGGTCAACGTGCCGGCGGGCATCGACGACGGCCAGACGCTGCGCGTGCCGGGCAAGGGCATGGCCGGGCCGAACGGCGGGCCGCCCGGGCACTTGTACGTCACGTTTCACGTCGAGCAGGACGAACAGTTCGAGCGCGACGGCGACGACCTCTACACCGAGGTGCCGCTGACGTTCGCGCAGGCGGCGCTCGGCGCGCGCGTGATGGTGCCGACGCTCGAGGATCCGATCGCGCTCGACGTCGGAGCGGGCACGCAGCCGGGGACGATCAAGGTGCTGCGCGGGCGCGGCATGCCCAACGTGCATGGCCGCGGCGTCGGCGACCTCGCGGTGCGGCTGACGGTGTCGGTGCCGAAGAAGCTGAACGCGGAGCAGCGCGCGCTCGTCGAGCAGCTGGGCGCGATGCTCGAGCCGGCCGAGACGGCGGCGCGCGCCGAGGCGGAAGAGGAAGAGGGCAAGTTCGGCTTCTTCCGCCGCAAGAAGAAGAAGCGCTGAGCCGGAAGTAGCGCGCGCGCGACGGCTAGCGGTGCTTCGCCGGCGGAGGCGGCATCGGCAGCGGCAGCGGCGGGACCGTGCCGTTGCCGTCGTAGAGCCAGCTGTACGCGAAGAAGCTGGCGAGCACGCGCTTGGTGTAGCCGCGCGTCTCGTCGTACGGGATGGCCTCCACGAACTCGTCGAGCGTCATGCCCGCGCGCTCGGGATCGCGCATCCACTTGTTCACCGCGCCTTCGCCCGCGTTGTAGCCGGCGATGGCGAGCGCCGCCGCGCCCGCGTACGCGCCCCACAGCTGGCCGAGCTCGCGCGCGCCGATGGTCACGTTGATCGCCGGATCGCGCAGCGCCTTGGCGTCGTGCGGCAGCCCCTGGGCGAAGCGCGCCGCCGGCGGTCCCGTCAGCTGCGTCAGACCGATGGCGTTGGCGAACGACTCCATCAGCGGATCGAAGCCCGACTCCTCGCGCACGATCGCCAGCTCCAGCGACGCCGGCTGTCCGTTGAGCGCGGCGTGCTTCTCGATGAGATCGCGATAGCCGCGCGGGTAGCTGAGGAGCCAGCGCTTGCGGTTCGCGCCGGTCGGCCACTCGCGGTCGTACGACGTCAGCAGATAGCGCGGGATGAAGTGCGAGATCGCGTACTCGCCCGCGCGATCGTAGAGCACCGCCGCCAGCCACAGGAGCTCCTCGCGCTCCGGATCGGGCGTGAGCGCGCCGCGCTTCTTGGGCACCTCGATCCCGGCGAGCGCCAGCTCGCGCTTGGCCTCGGCGCCGAGGCCGAGCCGCGCCAGCTCGACGCCGCGCTTGAACGCCGGCTCGCCGTAGAGCGAGCGCGCCTTGAAGCGCCACGCGTCGTCGTCGCCCGCCGGCGAGCGCTTGAGCTCGGCGATCAGCTTGTCGGCGCGATCGGGCCACTTCTCGTGCAACCGGTTGAGCGACTGCAGCGCGTAATACGAGAGCGGATACTCGCGCGCCGACCGCGCGTACAGATCGGCCGCCGCCGACGGATCGCCCTTGCGATCGGCGACGCGGCCGAGCCAGTAGAGCGTGCGCCCCGCCTCCCACCAGCCGTCCTCGCGCGGAAGCAGCGTCAGCTCCTGCTCGAGGAAGCGCCCGGCGCCGGCGGTGTCGCCCTTGCGCCAGGCGTGGAACGCGAGCCGCCACAACGCCTCGCCCTTCTGATCGCCCGCGGCGAACGCCACCGGCAGCCCGACGAGGAGCTCGTTCGACTTCGCTTCGTCCTTCAGCCCGTCGTAGAGCTCGGCCTCGCGGATGCGCGCGTCGTCGGCGTAGCTGTGTTGCGGATGCTCGCGCCACACCTTCTCGAACATCGCCGCCGCCTTCTGCGTCGACGGGAGATCGTCGAGACCCTTCTGCCCCCAGCTGCGCGCGCCCTGGTACAGCGACTTGACGAGGAGGTCCTCGTCCTTCGCCTTGGTGCACGCCTCGACGGCAGCATCGAACAGCGGCGCCGCGCGCCAGCGCTGCCGCGCCTTGAACACGCTCTGCGCGCCGTGGAACATGGCCACGCAGGTCAGCTTGTCGTCGAGCCCGGGCAGGCCGAGCACGCGCTTCCACTCGGTCTCGCTGGCTGCGTTCTGCATGGCGTCGAACAGCGCCATCGCGCGGCGGGCGATCTCCGGCGCGGTGAACGTCGGCGCCGCCCCGAGATGCGCCGCCGCCTGCCTGCCCCACGTATCGGTCGGGTCGTCGAGGTACAGCGTGCGCCACTCGGTGCGCGCCGCCTCGCCCTGGCCGAGCGCGTCGAGGGCCTCGGCCAGGCGGAAGCGCGCCTCGGGAGCGCGCCAGCCCGTCGGATAGCCCTCGAGGTACGAGCGATACCCCGCGGCGGCCTCGGCGGTGTGGCCGGCCGCCCGCTCGGCCTCCCCGCGCAGGAAGCGCGCCTCGCCATCGAGCGCGCTCTCGGGTGGAACTCGTTTGACGCGATCGAGGGCAAGCGTTGCCCTCCCAGCGGCAAGATGTGCGCGTGCGGCGAACACCCGCTCGTAGTCGACGAGCAGCGGATAGGCTTTGACCAATCCATCGAAGTGCGTCGCCGCGTCGTTGAGCTTGCCCGCTTTCAGCTCGGCGTACGCTTGGAGGAACATCGCCTGCTTGGCGTCCCTGGCGTGCGCGTGCGTCTTCAGATAGGTGGCGAATCCCGTCGCTGCGCCGTTCCAATCTTCCAGGCGCAGGTCGGCGGCGGCGGCCGCCGCGGGCCCCGTGGAGAAGTAGGGCGCTTCGGCGGTGGGATCGAAGGTGACCGGCCGCGGCTCGCTCGCCAGCGCGACTGCAGGCACGAGCACGACGGCGAGGCAGAGGCGCATCGTCGCTGAGGCTAGCAGCCGCACGCCGGCGCGGCAATTGGAACGACGCTTGCTGTTTGTCTTCGCGTGCGCTCGGTGATGACCATCCTGCTGCTGCTCGGCGCGTCGTTCACGGCGCAGGCGCAGGGTCCGGTGTTCGCCCTGCAAGCGGCCGACGCGCACGGCCACCACTTCGATCTGTCGTCGCTGCGCGGCAACGTGGTGGCCGTGACCTTCGTGTCGCGCTACACGCAGGACGAAGGCGCGCGGGTCAACGGCGCGCTCGGCACGCGCGGCGACGTGAAGGTCGTCTCGGTCGTCGACTTCACCGGCATCCCCGGCTTCGTGCACGGCTACGCGCGTCGCAAGGTCGCCGAAGCCGACGGGCGCGTGCAGCACCTGTGCGACGAGACCAGCACGCTCGGCCGCCGCGTCGGCGCGCATCCCCGGCAGCACGTCGACATCTTCATCGTCGACCGCGACGGCGGATTGCGCGGCCGCTTCGAAGGACAGCAGCAGCTCGGCTCGGCGCTGCGTCTGCTCGACGAGGTGCGCACCTCGTCGGCGCAGCGCTAGCGCCGGCGCTCGCTCAGCGAGCCTTGGCTTCGACGTTGCCGCTGACGACGCGGTTGCGCCCCTGGCGCTTGGCCTGATAGAGCGCGTCGTCGGCGGCGCCGATGAGCTCCTGCGGCTCCTTCATGCCGACCTCGGGCACCGCCGCCACGCCCACCGACACCGTGACCTTGATGTCGACGCCGTTGTAGATGAACGCCTGCGCGTCGACGCAGCGACGGATGCGCTCGCCGAACGCGACCGCGCCGGTGAGGTCGATGCCGCGGCAGATCACCGCGAACTCCTCGCCGCCGTAGCGCGCGAACACGTCCTCCTGGCGGATCGTGTCGCTCACGACCTTGGCCAGCGTCGACAGCGCGTAGTCGCCGGCGAGGTGGCCGTGCGTGTCGTTGATGCGCTTGAAGTGGTCGATGTCGAACATCACGAGCGAGAGCGGTGTTCTGTGTCGGACCGCGTACGCGAACTCGCTCTCGAGACGGTCGAGAAAATATTTCTTATTGAAAATCTTGGTGAGCCCGTCGCGCAGCGCCGACTCGTACATCTGACGCTGGAAGCTCTCGTCGAGCGAATCGTGGAACGTGAACTTGAGGATGGTCGTGGAGCCGACCTGGATCTTGTCGCCGTCGGTGAGGTGATGCTCGCTGATGCGATCGCCGTTGCAATACGTGCCATTGGTCGATCCGAGGTCGCGGATCACGATCTCGCCGCCCACGTGCATAATTTCCGCGTGCCGGCGCGAGATGCCCTCGTCGATGACCTGGATGTCGGCCTGCTGGCCGCGTCCGATCACGGTCGATTCGGCGGTGATCTTGTACATCTCGCCGACCGAAGAGCCTGCGAGAACGATGAGGTAGGCGCGATCACGGTCCTTGGGCGTCGGACGATTCAGCTCGTCCTTTTCCGAGATCTTGGTCTCGTCATCCCAGTCGAGCGCCACCCGGAGATCCTAACATTACGAGGAAAGCTCGCGCAACCGCTCTAGAAGTCGGCGAGTGTCAATGGGTTTGACGAAGTAATCGGCGGCCCCACAGCTCATCCCGGTCTCGATGTCCGACGGCGCCGAGCGGCCGCTGATGAAGACCACTGGGATGTTCTGGTAGTTGGAGTTCGCCTTCATGGCGCGGCACAGCTCGAAGCCGTTGATCCACGACATGGCGACGTCGAGCAGGATCACGTCCGGGCGGTCGACCTCGAGAAGCGACAACAGTCGCAATCCGCTCGGCGCCTGCGCCACGCGCCACCCCGAGCCTTCGAGGATCTGTTGCAGCTGGTCGCGCATCGCGCGGTCGTCGTCGACGATGACGACTTTTCGGCCGGTGCCGTCGGAGTTGTGCTCAGCGCCCGCCACCAGGATCCCCGCCGCCGCCGCCACTGCCGAACGGAACCGCTCGCTCGGCACCACCGTCATCCTTGAGCAGGATCTCGACGCGCTGCTCGGCCGCGTCGAGAATGCGCGCCCCCGCGCGCGAGAGCCGCACGCCCTCCTCGAACGCAGCCAGCGACTGCTCGAGCGACAGGTTGCCGCCCTCGAGACGCTCGACGATGCCGCGCAGCTGCGCGAGCACCTGATCGAAGCTGCTTTCTCCGTCGCCGGCCGACATCAATTACGTACATAGCGCCGTCGCTGGCGGGCGGTCAACGGCAAAACCCTTGACACGGTGCGTGTCCCGATCCCGAATAAGTCCGTGGCGAGCCACGCGGGGAACAGTGGGGAGATCGCGAAGCTTCGGGCGCGATTCGAAGAGTATGCGCGCAAACACGGTTTGAAGTCGACCAACCAGCGCGACGCCATCGTGGACCAGTTTCTCCGCTCGAGTGGCCATATGTCGATCGATGACCTCCTGGCGCGGGTGCGCAAGCGCTCGCCCAAGGTGGGATACGCCACCGTCTATCGCACCATGAAGCTCCTGACCGACTCCGGCATCGCCGCGGCGCGCCAGTTCGGGGATGGCCAGACGCGTTACGAGGTCATGAGCGAGGGGCACGGGCATCACGACCACCTGATCTGCGTGAGCTGCGGGCTGATCCTCGAGTTCGAGAACGACACCATCGAGCAGCTGCAGGACGAGATGGCCGATCGGCTGGGCGGCTTCAAGCTGGTGCGGCACAAGCTCGAGCTCTATGGAATGTGTCCCAAGGCCGCCGGCGTCAAGAACGGCTACTGCCCGAACGAGTCGTCGTAGAAACGCGCTTCGCGCAAGCGGCGGCAGAACGCCGAGCTGCCGTCGGCGATCGACAGCGGGTACGGCAACGTCATCACCATGACCTCCGCCGACGTCCAGGAGACGTTGTCGCGCGCATCGACATCGAACGGGGGCGCCGGTAGATTCGCGGCGGGGAGGGCGTCCGATGGCACAGTACGAGGGCAGCTGTTTCTGCGGGAAGGTCGCGTTCGTCGTCGAGGGCGAGCCGAAGGCGATGGGGTACTGCCACTGCGGTGACTGCCGGACGTGGTCGGCGGGGCCGGTCAACGCGTTCACGCTGTGGGCGCCGGACGCGGTGCGCATCACGCGCGGGCAGGAGCAGGTGGGGACGTTCGCCAAGACGCCGCGCAGCCAGCGCAAGTTCTGCAAGGCGTGCGGCGGGCACCTGATGAACGAGCATCCGCACTGGAAGCTGATCGACATCTACGCCGCGATGCTGCCGGCGCTGCCGTTCAAGCCGGGCGTGCACGTGCACTATCAGGAGACGGTGCTGCCGATGCGCGACGGGCTGCCGAAGATGAAGGATCTGCCGGGGGAAATGGGCGGCTCCGGCGCCAGCATCGCCGAATAGCCGCGTCCGGGCCTGCAGCGAGGGCTTGACGGAGCGCCGCCGTTTCAGCATATTGGTCGAGAGTTGAAAACGGTATTCAATTTCATTTTCGGTCGGGCGCCGGGGCGGGCGGGGCTGCTGGGGCTGGCGGCGATCGTGGTCGCCGGCGGGGGCGTGGCGCGCGCGCAGCACGCGACGCCGCTCGAGCGGCTGGCGGCGCTCACCGATTACGTCGCGGCCGACTACGCCGGCGCCGTGCGTGACGGCAAGATCCTGGTCGCTTCCGAGTACGAGGAGCAGCGCGGGCTCATCGCCGAGGCGCGCGCGGTGGCGACGTCGCTGCAGCCGCTGGCCGGTCACGAGGCGGGGCGCGCCGCGCTCGACGGCGACGTCGGCAAGCTGGTCGCCGACGTCGAGGCCAAGGCGGCCGAGGCGACGGTGGCCGCCGACTGCCGCGTGGTGCACAAGCGGCTCATCGACGACTTCGGGCTGGTGCTCGCGCCGCTGGCGCCGCCGTCGGAGGCGCGGGCGATGGCGCTGTTCAAGTCGACCTGCGCGCCGTGCCACGGCGAGGACGGGCGCGCCGCGACCGACAAGGCCAAGACGCTCAACCCGCGGCCGGTCAGCTTTCTCGACGAGGAGCGCATGTCGCGCATCCAGCCGGCGCTGGCGTTTCACGCGCTGACGTTCGGGATCGCGAACACGGCGATGGCCTCGTTCGAGACGCTGCCGGCGTCGGACCGCTGGAGCCTGGCGTTCTACGTGACCTCGCTGCGCCACCGCGGGCGCGACCTTGCGCACGGCGAGCGCGCCTTCACCGACGCGCACGTGCCGTTGGCGCCGACGGCGTCGCGGCTGGCCGGGCTGACCGACGCGCAGCTCGCCGACGAGCTGAAGACGCTCGACGCGGCGTCGCGCGAGGATGCGATCGCGTGGCTGCGCGTGCGCGCCAGCTTCGCGCAGGAGCCGGGCGGGACCTTCGCGGTGGCGCGGCGCCTGCTCGGCGAAGTGGCGGCGAACGCCAACGATCGCCCGCGCGCCAAGGAGCTCGCCGTCGCCGCGTACCTCGAGGGCGTCGAGCCGCACGAGGCGTCGCTGCGCGCGCGTGACGCGGCGGCGACCGCGCGCATCGAAGAGGCCTTCCTGCAGCTGCGCCGCACCATCGCCGCGGGCAACAGCGTCGACGCCGACGCCGTGCGCCGCGACGTGGCGCGCGCGACCATGCTGCTCGACGGCGCCGAGGAGCACGCGCGCAAGGATCGCAGCGTGCCGTTCTTCGCGGCGCTGGCGATCGCGCTGCGCGAGGGGTTCGAGATCGCGCTGCTGATTTCGGCGCTGCTCGCGTTCGTGCGCAAGAGCGGGCACCCGGAGTCGGCGCCCTACGTTCATTGTGGTTGGCTGCTCGCGCTGCCCGCGGGCGCGGCGACCTGGTTTGCCGTCGGCGCGGCGCTCGGCGGGGCGCGGCGCGAGCTGACCGAGGGCGTGCTCACGCTGGTGGCGGCGTCGATGCTGCTCTTCGTGAGCCACTTCGTGCTCGGCAAGCTCGAGTCGAAGCGCTGGCTCGATTTTCTGCGCAAGAAGACGACCGAGTCGTCGACGCGCCCGTGGCCGCTCCTCCTGGTCGCGTTCGTGGCGGCGTATCGCGAGGCGATCGAGATCGTGCTCTTCTTCCGCGCGCTGACGCTCGACTCGCCGGGCCGCGCGGCGGCGATCGCGGCCGGCTGCGCGACGGGCTGCGCGATCCTGGCCGCCCTCGTATTCGGAATGCAGCAGCTGGGGCGGCGGCTCAATCCGCGGCCGGTGATGGTGGCGTCGGGCCTCTTGCTGACGGCGCTGGCCATCGCGCTCGTCGGACAGGGCGTGCGCGCGCTGCAGGAGGGCGGCTACGTGCCGCTGACGCCGATCGGCAACGCCGCGGGCGGGCTGCCGTCGCTGGGGCTGTATCCGACGCTCGAGGGCCTCGGCACGCAGCTCGTGGTGCTCGCGCTCGTGCTCCTGCCGGTGTGGCTCGACCGCCGGCGCGCCGAGGCGTCGGCGACGCCGAAGGCCGCGTAGCTCAGTCCTGCGGCGGCGCCAGATCGTGTGCGAGCGCCAGGTCGCGCGCGACGCCCGATAGATCGGGCACCGCGAGATCCGCGATCGGGATGCACTGGCTCGCGCTCGAGATGGTGTCGACCGGACAGCTGCCGCGCGACGGGCAGCCGGCGAGGCCGAGCACGAGCGCGACGAGGGCGAGCGCGCGCATCAGTCGCTCTCCGCGAGGTCACGCGGCGGAGTCATGTCGCGGATGGAGATCGGCATGTCACCACCGATCTCGCAGCTCCAGCTGGTGCCGTCACACTTGCAGGTCGCCGTCGAAGTCGTACACGTGAGCCCCGCCGACGAGCAGCTCGGCTGGTTCGCGATGTCCTCGGGACAGTCGGTGTCGCCGCACCCCGCGAAGATGCCGGCACCGACGGCCAGCACCGACGCCAGCATCATTCGCGTGATCGTTCGCATGCGCCGACACGAAGCAGGAGCCGTGCCGGACGATGGTTCGCGCAGTTAGGTGGCGGCGGGAGACGCGATCGCGGCACGCGTGTCAGGTTCCGGTGCCCGTCGGCTCGCCGCCGTCGGGCTGGACCTCGGGACCGCACGAGAGCAGGTACATCGCGTCGGGGCCCATCTTGCAAAAGCAGGTCATCTGCTGCGCCGGATAGGTGCAGAACGGGATCGCGCCCGGATCGCACGGGTAGACGCTGTCGAGCGGCGGATCCGACGGGCAGTACAGAAGCGGCGACGACAGATCGGGCGGAACGAAGAGCACGTCGTCACGGCAGCCGGCGCCGAGCGCGCACGCGGCGGCGACGAGCACGAGCACGACCGCGCGCACGACTACGACTTGGCGCTGCAGGTCAAAAGGATGACGGTGATGTTGTCGACGCCGCCGTTGCGGTTCGCCTGGTCGACGAGCGTCGCGACGGCCTTCTCGAGATCGCCCTCGGACGCCTTGACGATCTCGATCATCTTCTTGTCCTCGATCATGCCCGACAGACCGTCGCAGCAGAGCAGGAACGTGTCGCCGTCCTCGATCGAGTCGTGCTTGATGTCGACCTGCACCGTGTCGCGCATGCCGAGGGCGCGCGTGATCACGTTCTTGTGCGGGAAGTTGCGCTGCTCGTCCTCGGACATGTCCGGCTTGGCTTCTTTGTAGTCCTCGAGGAGCGAGTGATCGCGCGTCATCTGCTTGATCTGATCGCCGCGGATGCGATAGCCGCGCGAGTCGCCGACGTGGGCGAAGTAGACCTTCTCGCCGTTGACGAGCGAGGCCACCAGCGTCGTGCCCATGCCCTTGCAGCGCGGGTCCTTGGTCGCGGCTTCGTAGATCTTCCAGTTGGCGAGCTTGATGCCGCAGACGAGGCGGTTCTCGACGTAGGAGAGCTGGCGATCCATCTTGTACGGCCAGGTCGCGTCTTCGTCTTTGGTGCGCGCGTAGAACTCGCCGAGCGTGTCGGCCGCCATCTTCGAGGCTACTTCGCCCATCGCGTGTCCGCCCATGCCGTCGGCCACGATGAAGAGCTGCTCGTCCTCGATGAGCGAGAAGTAATCCTCGTTGTGGGTGCGCTTCATCCCGACGTCGGTCTTGGCTGCGTAGCGAATCTTCATGGCCTGTATGCGCTCGTCGGGGTATCCCCGACGCCCAGCGAGCTAGGAGCTGGCGTCGTGGGTAAGTGCGCGATAACCCGAGCTACGACTTTATCAGACGTGGACATGAAGTCAAAGTGGTAAAAGGCCGCATCGAAACGTCAATGGCTGACATGGTCACCGTCGAGGTCGTCACGATTGGCGACGAGCTCAATCGTGGTGAGATCGTCGATACCAACTCGAGCTGGCTTGCGGAACGACTTACCGCACTCGGCGCGTACGTTCGCTGGCGCACGTCGGTCACCGACGACGCGGCGGACATGACGGCAGCGCTGACGACGGCGGCGGCGCGGGCGCAGATCGTGGTGACCTCGGGCGGGCTTGGTCCCACCGACGACGATCGCACGGTCGACGTGGTCAGCGCGCTGGCGGGCGTCGAGCCGGCGCAGGACCCGGCGCACTTTCAGAAGATGGAGGAGCGCTTCAGGGCGCGCGGGTTCCGGCTGACGCCGAACAACCTCCGGCAGGTGCGCGTGCCGGCGGGGGCCGAGGTGCTGGCCAACGGACCGGGGCTGGCGCCGGGGTTCGGCGTGGCGGTGGGATCGGCGCGGCTCTACTCGATGCCGGGCGTGCCGCGCGAGATGAAGTCGATCTTCGAGGCGCACGTGGCCCCGCGCGTGGCGGCTGCCGTCGGGGGCGCGCTGCCGCTCCGGCGCACCTGGCGCGTGGCGGGCATGGGCGAGTCGCACGTCGATCATGCGCTGCGCGGGCTCGTCGACGGCATGGCCGGGGTGACGCTGCACTTTCGCATCGCCTATCCCGAGAACCTCGTGACCGTGGTGGTGCGGCGCGACGACGGCGCGGCCGTGCTCGAGCGGCTCGACGCGGACGTGCGCGCGCGGCTCGGCGATCACGTGTACGCGACGGGAGACACGACGCTGGCCGAGGTGATCGGGACGCGCCTGTGCGCGCGCGGGCAGACGCTCGCCGTCGCCGAGTCGTGCACGGGCGGGATGATCGGGCAGCTGGTGACGGCGATCCCGGGATCGTCGCGTTGGTTCGTCGGCGGCGTGATCGCCTACGCGAACTCCGTGAAGGAGGAGATGCTCGACGTGCAGCGCGCGACGCTCGAGGCGCACGGCGCGGTGTCGGAGCCGACGGTGATCGAGATGGCCGACGGCGCGCGCGCGCGCACCGGCGCGCAGTGGGCGGTAGCGGTGAGCGGGATCGCCGGCCCCGACGGAGGCACGGCGGAGAAGCCGGTGGGCACGGTGTTCATCGCCGTCACCGGCGCCGGCGTGCGCGAGGTGCGCAAGCTCTTCTGGCCGACCGATCGCGAGCTCGTGCGGCAGCTCGCGGCGCACGCGGCGCTGCATCTACTGTACAAGCAGCTCGGCTGAGGGCGGCGTCAGCAGCCCGGCGGCGGCATCACGCATTCGCCGGGGACGCAGGCGCACTGGCTCTGCGCGCACTGGCACTGCGCACCCGAGCCGCACTCGGTGTTGCTGCCGTTGGTCGTGCAGGCCATGGTGCAGAACGTCAGGGTCGGCGCGAAGGTGGTGGCGCAGATGTTCGCCTTCTGGCCGAGGCAGTCCATCGTCGCCTGGCAGAACTTGCCGACGCCGTCTTCGTTGCCGGGGTTGCCGGCGACGCCGCAGCAGCTGATGGGCGTGCCGCTGAGGTCGCGCGTGGTCGGGCCGCGCATGTCGTGCGAGCGGTTGGTCACGGCGAGGTCGGTGCTGCCGGGGACGCCGCCGTCGTAGTCGAGGGGCGGCGTGCGGCACGCCGCTACGGAGACGAGGAGCAACAGCGCGAGCAGGCGCGGCATGCTCGAATCCTACGACAAAAGTGGGGCGTCCCGCTCCGCGCTGCGCTCGCCAAAATGCTTGACGCCTCCGATCGCCCGTTTTATGGTACTGAACAAATGCCCCGTATCTTCCTCGCGCTCAACTTCTCCGTCGCCGTGACGCGGAAGATCGCCGAGGAGGTGGAGCGGCACAAGGCGCCCATGGGCGACGCGGGCTTCCGCGTGGCGTGGGTGCCGGCGGCCAACCTGCACCTGACGTTGCGCTTCCTCGGGTCGATCGGGGAGGAGCTGGTCGAGGGCGTGGCCGGCGCGTGCCAGCGCGTGGCGGCGCGGCACCAGCCGTTCGAGGCCAAAGCTGTGGGGTTGGGCGCGTTCCCTTCGGCGCAGAAGCCCAACATCTTGTGGGTCGGCGTCGAGGCGCCGCCTGCGTTGGCGGCGCTGCAGCGCGAGATCGAAGGGGCGATGGTCGAGCTCGGCTTCGAAAAAGAGGAGCGCGCCTATCATCCGCATGTCACCGTCGGTCGCGTGAAAGAGCATCGCGATTCGGCGGCGGAGCTTTGGAAGTCGGACGCGCTCGTCGGTGCGAGCACGTTCACCGAGATCGTGGTGTACGAGAGCAAGACCCGCTCGGCCGGTGCCGAGTACATCGCGCGCGCGCGGGTCGCCCTCGGGGCCAAGGGATGAAGGAGAGACGATGAAGGACGACAGCAAGTCGGAGCGCGGCGGCGAGAAGATCGTGTCGCGGACGGGGCGTGACGCGGCCATCGAGCTGGCGGTCAGCGGCATCGAGAAGCAGTTCGGCAAGGGCAGCATCATGCGCCTGGGCGCCGACGAGAAGCCGCCCGAGGTGCAGGTGATCCCGACGGGGTCGCTGGCGCTCGACATCGCGCTCGGCGTCGGCGGGCTGCCCAAGGGGCGTGTCGTCGAGATCTACGGGCCGGAGTCGTCGGGCAAGACGACGCTGACCTTGCACATCATCGCCGAAGCGCAGAAGCGCGGCGGCATCTGCGCCTTCGTCGACGCCGAGCACGCGCTCGACGTGCAGTACGCGCGCAAGCTCGGCGTGCAGACCGAGGACCTCCTCGTGTCGCAGCCGGACTGCGGCGAGCAGGCGCTCGAGATCGCCGACATGCTGGTGCGCTCGAACGCGATCGACGTCGTCGTCGTCGATTCGGTGGCCGCGCTCGTGCCCAAGGCGGAAATCGAGGGCGAGATGGGCGACTCGCACATGGGTCTGCAGGCGCGGCTCATGTCGCAGGCGCTGCGCAAGCTGACGGGGACGATCTCGAAGTCGAACACGCTCGTCATCTTCATCAACCAGATCCGCATGAAGATCGGCGTCATGTTCGGCAACCCCGAGACCACGACGGGTGGCAACGCGCTCAAGTTCTACGCCTCGGTGCGCCTCGACATCCGCCGCATCGGCGCCATCAAGCAGGCCGAGAAGGTGATCGGCAACCGTACGAAGGTGAAGGTGGTGAAGAACAAGCTCGCGCCGCCGTTCCGCGAGGTCGAGTTCGACATCATGTACGGCGAGGGCATCTCGAAGGAGGGCGACATCCTCGACCTCGGCTCGGGCGAGGCCAACGTGGTCGAGAAGTCGGGCGCGTGGTTCGCGTGGAAGGGCGAGCGCATCGGTCAGGGGCGCGAGAACGCCAAGGAGTTCTTGAAGGCGAACCCGGACGTCGCCGTCCAGATCGAGCGCGCGGTGCTGGAGAAGCACGGCATCAAGCGCGTCGGTGACGAGGTGATCGCGGCGACCAAGGAGCCGAAGGATCCGATTGCGGTCGAAGAGCCGGCCAACGGCACGCCGTCGCCTGCGAAAAAGGGCAAGGTTCCGATCGACTCGCCGCGCGCCTAAGTGTCAGGCGCGCTCTACCGCGGCGTCCGGCTCCTGAGCCTCGACGCCGGCAATACCATCGTTTTCCTCGACCACCGCGCCTGCGCCGACCTCGCGGCCTCGGCGCTGGCGCGGGTGGTCGACGAGCGTTCCATCGAGCGCGCCGAAGGCCTCGCGAAAAAAAGACTCGATCAGAAGCAACTTCTGCCGCCGTTGCCCGATAAGGACATCAATCCGGCGTGGGGCGCGTTCATGGCCACGCTGGTGCAGATCGCGACGGAGGTGGACGAAGCGCGCGCCGCCGAGTGCACGCGCGTGCTGTGGGCGGAGCATCGGCGGTTCAACTTGTGGCGCAAGGTGCCCGACGGGCTCGTCGCGGCGGTCGGCGAGCTGCGCGCGCGCGGCGTGCCGGTGGTGGTGGTGTCGAACTCCGAAGGGCAGCTGCAGACGCTCTTTGACAACCTCGGGATCGGAGGCGCGTTCGATCTCGTCGTCGACAGTCACGTCGTCGGCGTCGAGAAGCCGGACCCGCGCATCTTCGCGCCGGCGCTCGCGCGCTACGGCGTGGCGGCGGCGGACGCGCTGCACCTCGGCGACACCTGGGCCACCGATGTCGTCGGCGCGCGCGCGGCGGGGATGCGCGTGGGGCTGATCGATCCGTTCGCGCACTACGGCGGGCACTACGAAGACGTCGAGCGCGTCGACGGCGTGGCCGAGGCCTGCCGCGCCATCGTGGCGACGCTCGGACGTTAGGGTCGCTTCGCGGCTTGTTCGGCGCGCACGCGACGAGTGAGATCGGCGTCGATCTCGTCGAGCATCTTGGTCCAGTCGTCGTGCGTGATCGGGCGCTCGTTGGCGTCGGGATGCATGGTCACGTAGAGGTCGGGATGGAGCGCGCGCAGGCGGCGCAGGCCTTCGCGCGTCTCGTCGACGAGCCGCGGGAACTGGCGGTTGCCGACCAGCTTCACCTCGGAGTTGGGGCCGGCGCAGGCGAAGAAGGCGAGCGTGCGCGGCTGCTGCTTGTCGTCGACGCGCATGCTCCAGACGGTGCAGCCGGGCGTGTGCCCCGGGGCCCAGGTGGCCTTCAGGGTCGTGCCGCCGAGGGTGACGGTGTCGCCGTCCTTCAGCGTGCGATCGACGGGGACGGGATCCCAGCGCTCCTCGTCGGCGAGCGGCGAGCGATCGCGGCCCGAGGCGAGCGCCAGCGCGTCGTCACCGAGCGCCATCACGCGGGCGCCGGTGGCGCGCTTCATGGCGGCGTGGCCCTGCACGTGATCGTAGTGGGCGTGGCCGCAGAGCAGGATCTTGATGTCGCTGAGCCTGAAGCCGAGCTTGGCGATGTTGCGGCGCACGACCGGCTCCATCTCTTTGGTGCCGGTGTCGAGGAGGATGTGCCCGGCCGGGGTGACGATGAGGTACGACGCGATCTGGCGCGCGCCGACGTAGTAGACGTTGCCGGCGACGCGGAAGGGCTCGACCGGGGCGCTCCAGGCGCCGTGGATGGTCGCGCGCATGTTGGAGACGGTCTGGGCGCGGGCGGGCGCCGGCAGCGCGGCGATCGGGAGTGTGGTGGCGAGGAGGATCGCGAGGGCCAGGGGGCGCATGGGGCTCCATTGTAGCGAGGCTTACGTAGAAACTGTGGCCGTCGACAGATCGATCGCGCACCCTCGAACGTAGAAACAGCCAAGGCCCCGCGTGGTCGGGTGTCGAATCCAAATGTCGTTCGTGCCCGGCGACAAGACCGAGAAGCTCGTCAAGCGCGCGCAAGCAGGCGATCGCGCGGCATTCGACGATCTGGTGCGCCGCTATCGCGCGCGCATCTACGCCCTCACGCTGCACCTGACCGGCTCGCGCGCCGAGGCCGACGACATCACGCAGGACGTGTTCACGCGCGCCTATCAGCAGCTGCACACGTTCGCGGGGCGCTCGGAGTTCTTCACGTGGCTCTATCGCATCGCGGTCAATCGATCGCTGAACGCGCGGCGTGATACGGCGCGGCGGCGCACCAGCGGGCTCGACGATCCGCGCGTGCAGGCGGCGGTCGCGGTGGACGCGTATGGGGATCCACGGCGGGCAGCGGAGCTGCGGCAGACCTATGCGCGCCTGGTGACGGCGCTCGACCGGCTGTCGCCGACGCTGCGGTCGACCGTGGTCCTCGTGGCCTTGCAGGGGCTGTCGCACGACGAGGCGGCGGCGGTGCTCGGCTGCCCGCCGGGGACGGTGGCGTGGCGCATCCACGAGGCGCGCAATCAGCTGCGCGCGTCGCTCGAGGGCGTGGTCGACGAAGTCAGCGACGACGCGTCCGACTTCTATCGCATGACGCTGCGCGCGCGGCTGTCGTAGCTATTCCTCGCAGGTGGTGGGCTTGTTGTCGATGAGGAGCTCGTCGAACCAGGCGTCGTACGCTGGAATGTCGACGGCGTTGCCGTAGAAGTCGAGCCCGACGGAGAGGTTGACCGCGGCGGTGGTCATCGCGTTCTGCGGCAGGTCGGCGAGCAGGTTGCCGTCGACGCGGATGTGGATGGCGCCCGAGGCGCTCGACTGCTCGACCTCGAATTGCAGGCAGGCCCAGCGATCGAGCGGGATCGCCGTCGTCGAGCGTTGGTAGACGCCGGCGGCGTAGTCGTTGAGCGTGACCTTGCCGGTGTCGGTGGCGACGGAGTAGCCGGTCGACACGTTGTCGGCGAAGTTGAGGAGCTGCTCGAAGCTGTCGGGCAGGCCCGACGTGAAGTAGACCCAGACGCGCGCGTAGATGGTGCCGCTGATGGGGAAGAGGTCGGCCCGATGGAGCAGCGCGACCGGTCCGGCCATCGCGGGCGCGCCGGAAATGTGCGAGTGGAGCGCGGAGAGGCCGCGATAGGCGCGCGTCGTGTCGAGGCTGGGCGTGCCGTTGCTGCCGCTCACGCTCCAGCCGTTCGTCGCGAAGTCGCTCTCGAAGCCGTCGCAGAAGAGGACGCTGCCGCTCAGGCTCGCGCAGGTCGACGCCGGCGTGGCGAGATCGGCGCCGGCGAGATCCAGGAGCAGCGGCGAGGCCAGATCGTCACCGACGGGGATCGCGAGGTCGGCGTCGGCAGGGCCGCTGCCGGCGCGCCAGCAATGATCGTCGGAGGCGCAGTAGAAGCCGCCCGGGCAGGCGCCGCCGGCCGCGCACTGCAGGTGGCCGTTGCCGTAGCTCGGCGTGGTGCAACCGGCGGCGGCGGCGGCGAGCACGAGGGCGGCGCGGCTCGTGGGGCTCATCGGGCGCTCACGATGAGGAGGATCGCGCCGCCGGCCGCGAGGGCGGCGCCGGCGGCGAAGAAGCCGGTGGAGAGCCCGCGATCGAGGCGGTAGGCGCTCGCCTTCGACGGATCCCAGGCGCCGCCCGTGCGATCGAGCGCGTTCAGATCGCGCGCGGCGCCGTCGGCGGCGAAGGCTTCGCCGATGCCGCCACCGACGAGGCCGAGGCCGACGACGCCGACGACGACGCCGGCGATGCGCAGGCCGCGGCGGCGCGGATGGCGCGGTGCGCTCGCCACCAGCGACGGCGAGGGCGGAGCAACGACGGCCGGTGCGAGCGGCGGCGAGGCTTCGGAAGGCGCCGGGACTGTCGGCCGTGGCGGGGGCGGCGGCTCGGGCGGCGGTTGCGCCCGGATCGCGGCCTCGAGCTCGGCGAGGACCTTCTCCGCCTCGGGGCGCGCCGGATCGTCGCGTCGCGACTCGGCGAGGAACTGGCGGTACAGATCGCGCGCCTGGGGCAGCTCGCCGAGCTTGCGATAGGTCTGCCCGAGGTTGAGCAGGAAGCCGGGCTTGCGCGCCAGCTCGTAGCCGGCCGCGAACTCCTCGAGCGCCCCGCGATAGTCGCCGAGCCGGTACAGCCCGAGCCCGATCTCGTAGTGGCCGCGCGCGCGCTCCTCGTCGTCACTGCCGGCGGCGCGCGCCGGCGTGGCGATCGCCGCGGACAACAGGATCGCGACGACGGCGACACGCATGCCACGACTACTTTATCACGAGCGCTCCTCGACGGTGGTAGGGGTCCACTTCTGGCGTCGGCGATCCACCCGGCCCGCGACGTCTTCGCCGCCGAAGTCCATCGGCTGCGCCGTCTGCGACAGCCGCGCGGCGTCGGCCTCGTCGAGCACGCGCGTGTTGATGCTGGAGAAGGCGTCGTCGAGCACGCAGGCGACGTAGATGCCGCAGCGCGCGCACAGGAAGAAGTCGGCGGTGCGCAGGCCGAAGCGATAGCGCACGAGCGCGCCGCGCTCGGCGACGATGCGCGTGCGTCCGTCGGGATCGGAGGTGTTGCGCGAGCCGTGCTTGCGGCAGAACGTGCACTGGCACTCGCGCAACGACAGCGCCTCGGGCGCGCGCGCCGTCTCGAGCTCGATGCGCAGCGCGCCGCAGTGGCAGCTGCCGCGCAGGACCGTCCGCGCCGCGCTCACGCCGCGCTCATCGCTCACCGTCAGCGCTCGCCGCTGGTCGCGCTGCCGGTGCCTTCGCCGGCGGACGGCAGCAGGATGCCGTCGGTGCCGCGGCGCTCGTACTCGCCGACCATGGTCTTGACGCCGTCGCCGATCGCCTTCTCGTCGCCGACGAGGACGATGGTCATCTTGGTCGGCTCGATCCAGCGCTGCGCCGCTTTGCGCACGTCGGCCGCGGTCACCGCGGCGATGCGGTCGGCGTAGGTCTTGTAGTAGTCGTCGGGCAGCCCCTCGACGACCTGCGCCACCAGCGCGGCCGCCACCTGCGGCGGCGTCTCGAACTCGCGCGCGAGGGCGCGGCTCAACAGGTCCTTCGCCAGGCCGAGCTCCTCGGGTGCCACGTCGGCCTCGCGAATGCGCGAGAGCTCGCCGAGCGTCTCCTTCAGCGACGGCTCGGTCACCGCCGTCTTCACCGGCGCGCCGGCGACGAAGGGCCCGCCGTTGCGGCGGAAGGTGAACTCGGTGCGCGCGCCGTAGGTGTAGCCGTGCTGCTCGCGCAGGTTGAAGTTGAGGCGGCTGATGAACTGCCCGCCGAGGATCGCGTTGGTCACCAGGCAGGCGAAGTAGTCCTTCGACTTGCGCGGCGCGCCCGGCAGCCCGAGGCGCATGTCGGTCTGCGCCGCGCCGGGGCGATCCACGATCACCACGCGGCGCATCGGCCGCGGCGCCGTCGCCGTCGCGTGCTTCAGCCGCGCCCTGCCCTTCGCCGTCCAGCCGGCGAAGGCGGCGTCGAGCCGGCGCGCGATGTCGTCGGGCTGCACGTCGCCGACGACGATCACCGTCGCCAGATCGGGGCGCAGATGCTCGGCGTGCCACTTTACGATCGCGGCGCGGTCGATCGCCTTCAACGAGCTCTCGGTGCCGATCTCGGGCAGCCCGTAGCGCTCCTTGTCGCCGTAGATGACGCGCGCGAGCGTGTCGTGCGCGATCATCGACGGCACGTCGCGCAGCTGCACGAGGCCGGTGATGCGATCGGCGCGCACGCGGTCGAGCTCTTTGTCGGCGAACGTCGGGTGCGCCACCAGGTCGGCGACGATGGGCAGGAGCGGATCGAGCGCGCGGGTCAGCGCCGTCACCTGCACGCGCGTGTCGTCCCAGCTCGCGCTCGTCGACAGCGTGGCGCCGAGGCGCGCCACGTCCTCAGCGACCTCGAGCGCGCCGCGTTTGCCGGCGCCCTCGTCGAGCAGATCGGCGGTCAGCCCGGCGATGCCCGCTTGCGCCGGCGGCTCGTCGGCGATGCCGCTCGGCCAGGTGATCACCAGCGACGCCATCGGCAGCTCGTGGCGCTCGACGACGAGCAGCGCCGCGCCGTTCTTGAGCTTGCGCCGCGCCGGCACCGGCAGGTTGAGCTTGGGCGGCGGCCCGCCCTTGGGCGGCGTCGCGCGGTCGGCGTCGTCCGTCGGCGCGGGGGACGCGGGCGCAGGCGCCGGCTTGCCGAGCGGCACCACCGGCGGCGGCGTGCCCTGCTTGATCACCGCGCCGCCCGGCGTGCGCGTCACCGGCAACGGGCCGCGCGGCGGATTGGCCGGCGGCCGCGTCGGCGGCGGCGGCGGCGTGGTCGGCGGCGTGTTGCCCGCGTCGGCGCGCGCCTCGGGCCACGGCGAGGGCACGCCCTCCGTCGACGCCGGCGGGATGTGGCCGCACGACATGACGAAGGCGATGGCCATGAGCGAGCGGCGCATCACTGGCCCTCCTTCTTGGCGTCGGCGAGCGGTTTGCCGTCGGCGAGCGGCGCCACCGTCACGATCACGCGCCCCGGCCCGAGCGTCTTTTGCGCCGAGCTGCGCACGCCGTCGGCGGTGGCGGTGCGGTAGCGCGCGAGATCCTTGTCGATGAACCCCGGGTCGTTGGCGTAATAAGCGTATCGATTGATCACGTCGGCGCGCCGCTGCCCCGACATCAGCTCGAGCACGTAGCTCGTCTCGTAGCGGTTGCGCGCCTTGTCGAGCTCGGCGGCGCTCACCGCTTCTTTCGCGGCGCGCGCCAGCTCGTCGTCGACGATCGGCAGCGCTTCGGCCGCCTTGTGCCCCGGCTTCATCGTCACCACCACCTCGAACAGCGACGACAGCGGCGCCGACTCCTGCGCCACCTCGACGGTCTGCGCCAGCCGCGCGTCGTAGACGAGGCGCTTGTAGAGCCGCCCCGATTTTCCGCCGAGAATTCCGGCGAGCAGATCGAGCTCGGCGTCGCCGGGCGCGAATTCGGGCGGCGACGGCCACACCACGTAGAGCCGCTCGAGCGACACGCGGTCCTGGAGCGCCACGCGCTTCTCGCCGTGCAGCACCGGCTGCGGCGGCGCCGGGCCGCGCACCGGCGCCGGCGTCGACGGCAGCGAGCCGAACCACTTCGCGCACAGCCGCTTCGCCGTCGGCACGTCGACGTCGCCGGCGATGGCCAGCGTCGCGTTCGCCGGCGAGTAGTACTTCTTGAAGAAGGCGCTCACGTCCGCGAGCGTGGCGCGCTCGAGATCGGCGTGCTCGCCGATGGTGAGGTGGTGATAGGGGTGCGACGGCGGATAGAGGTTCTCGAAGATCGCCTTGCGCGCCATGCCGTAGGGCCGATTGTCGTAGTTCTGCCGCTTCTCGTTGCGCACCACGTCGCGCTGGTTGTCGAGCTTGTCCTCCGTCAGCGTCGCCAGCAAAAAGCCCATGCGATCCGACTCGAGCCACAACCCCGTCTCCAGGAAGTTCGACGGCAGCGTCTCGAAGTAATTGGTGCGATCGGTGTTGGTCGAGCCGTTGGCGGTGCCGCCCGCCTCCTGGATGTACTTGAAGTGCATCTTGTCGGCGACGTGCGCCGAGCCCTGGAACATCATGTGCTCGAACAGGTGCGCGAAGCCGGTCTTGCCCGCGACCTCGTCGCGCGAGCCGACGTGGTACCAGACGTCGAGCGCCACGACCGGGACGGTGTGGTCCTCCTGCACGAACACGGTCAGCCCGTTGTCGAGCTTGAACGTGGAGAACGACAGCAGCGTCGCGAGGAGCGGCAGGGCGAACATGGCGGTACTTCACGACGGCATGATAAAATTTGCAAATGGCGACGTGCCCGAGCTGCAAGGCGCCGGTGGAGGAGGGGGCCGACTTGTGCCTCGAGTGCGGCGAGCCGATGGGCGACTCGCCGGCGGCGAACGCGGCGCGCTCGGAGCCGCCGCCTGCGCCGAAGCCGCCACCGACGGTGAAGCCGCCGCCGACGGTGAATCGGCCGCCGACGGCGAAGCCGCCGCCGCCGGTGAAGCCGCCGCCGCCCAAGACGGTGCCGGCGATGCCCGCGGCCAAGCGCAAGTGGGCCACCGAGGAGCCCGAGCCGGTGCGCTGTCCGGGCTGCGGCGTGAAGTCGCACGCCGCGCGCTGCCCCAACTGCGGCACCCGGCTGCGCAGCGACGACGAGTAAACGCCGCTTCACATCGTTGGCGAGGCGCGTTGGTCGAACCGTTGGTCGAACCAATGTACGGTTCGCCGGCGATTGTCCCCCCTGCGTCAAAGTAGGACACTCACGCTCACTCTCGGAGGTGTCCTTATGCGCCGCAGTCTTCTGCTGCTGTCGTTGCTCGCCGGTTGCTCGACTTCTTCGTCGCAACCTGCCGTCGAAGAGCTGCCCGAGCTCAAAACCATTCTCGATGCCAAGCCGGCCAATGGCTATCAGATTATTTTGCCCATCCAGAAAGCGCTGATGCCGGCGACCGACACCGAGGTCTGCACCTGGACCGATCTGATCGTCGATCACGACATCGACGTGCGCAGCATCGAGTCCTACCAGACCGTCGGCGGCCACCACATCATCATGTTCTCGACGCAGAAGCAGCAGCCGCCCGGCACGTCGCGCATCTGCACCGACGACGACATGTCGACCTTCCGCTTCGGCGCGGGCGCCGGCGCCGAGGGCATGGGCATCAAGGACACCGCGCCCGGCAACCTCGTGTTCCGCATCCCCGCCGGCTCGCAGATCGTCCTCAACCATCACTACATCAACGCCACGCCCAACATGATCGACGCGCAGTCGGCGATGAACATCTGGCTCGCCGATCCGGGCACGAGCTACACCTCGGTCGGCTCGATGGCCATCCTCGACACGTCGATGCAGGTGGCGCCCGGCGCGTCGTCGCTCGACATCAACTGCACGGTGCAGCAGACGGTCAATGTCTGGTCGATGTTCCCGCACATGCACCAGTACGGCACGCGCGGCGTCATCCAGCTCACCCACGCCGGCGTCACGCAGACGATGCAGGACGTGCAGTGGACGCCGAGCTATACGTTCCATCCGCCGTCGGTGACCGTGGATCCGTCGCAGGCGTTCGCCGTCGATCAGGGCGACAACCTGCACATGCACTGCGAGTGGGACAACACGACGCAGACGACGATGACCTTCGGTCTCGAGATGTGCGTCGCGTTCCTGCAGTTCGTGAACAGCGACAATCTCGACAACATGCAGTGCGACCACGGCCAGTGGGGGACGTTCTAAATGCGAGCTGCGCTCCTTTGCTGCGCGCTGATGTTCGTGGGGTGTGGCGGGAGCAATCCGGGCACGGCGCCGGATATGGCGGTGGGCAAGGACATGGCGATGTTCTCGGTGTGCGGACATCCCGGCGACAAGGGCAACAACCTCGGCGTCGGCAAGTACTGCGTGTCGCCGGTGACCGACTGCCTGCCGCCGTCGGGCGTCGACATGGCCGGCCAGCCGTCGTGGGCCACGTTGTGCTCCACGCTCGGCAGCGACAACGCGTTCTTCTGCACCAAGACCTGCACGCCGCCGGCGAACGACATGGGCTCGACGGAGTGCGGCGACAACGCCTTCTGCCAGTGCGGTAGCGGCAGCTCGCAGTCCGGCTGCGGCTGCTATCCCAACTCCTGCATGCAATAAGTCGTGCTACGGTGCGCCGGTCATGCGCACCATCTCCGTAGGACTGCTCGGCCTCGGTAACGTCGGCAGCGGCGTCGTCAAGCTGCTCGCCGACAACGCCGACGCCATCAAGCTGCGCCTCGGCGGCTCGGCGGTGAACATCCGCCGCGTCGCCGTGCGCGAGGCCGACAAGCCGCGCCTGGTCGACGTGCCCTCTTCGCTGATCACGACCGACGTCGGCGCCGTGTTGGCCGACCCCGAGATCGAGATCGTCGTCGAGCTCATCGGCGGCGAGGAGCCGGCGCGCACCTACGTGCTCGACGCCATCGCGCGCGGCAAGCACATCGTCACGGCCAACAAGGCGCTGCTCGCGGCGCACGGCGAGGAGCTGTTCGCCGCGGCCGCCGAGCGCGGCGTCGACGTGTACTACGAGGCGTCGGTCGGCGGCGGCGTGCCCATCATCCGCGCGCTGCGCGAGGGGCTGGCGTCCGATCGCATCGACGAGCTGGTGGCCATCGTCAACGGCACGTCGAACTTCCTTTTGACGACGATGACCGAGGAGGGCCGGCCACTTCCGGACATCCTCAAAGAGGCGCAGGACAAGGGCTACGCCGAGGCCGATCCGTCGCTCGACGTCGACGGCTGGGACGCGGCCCACAAGCTGTGCGTGCTCGTGCCGCTCTGCTTCGGTACGCGCATCCGCGTCGAGCAGGTGCTCGTCGAGGGGCTGCGCGGGATCGAGCCCATCGACTTTCGCTACGCCGAGCGTTTTGGCTACGTCATCAAGCCGCTCGTGATCGGCAAGGATCACGGCGACAGCGTCGAGGCGCGCGTGCATCCGACGCTGATTCCGCGCCGCTTCATGCTGGCGTCGGTCAACGGCGTGTACAACGCGGTCTACGTGTCGTCGTACGCGCTCGGCAGCTCGATGTACTACGGCCGCGGCGCGGGCATGATGCCGACGGCGGTGGCCGTCGTCAGCGACGTGATCGAGGTGTCGCGCAACCTCTTGTCGTCGTCGGCGGGCGGCTCGCCGTTGCGCGCGGCCAACCGGCGGCGCGGCGACATGCGCGAGCGGCGCATCCGCGATCCGGGCGAGCTCGAGTCGCGCTACTACCTGCGCTTCGGCGTCGTCGACAAGCCGGGCGTGCTCGCGCAGCTGGCCGGCATGCTCGGCGAGCACGAGATCTCGATCAGCGAGGTGGTGCAGGAAGGGCAGCGCCAGGAGGGGCAGCCCGTCACCGTCGTGGTCACGACGCACCGCGCGCGCGAGAAGAACGTGCAGGCGGCGCTCGGCATCATCAATCGGCTGCCGACGGTGCGCGAGCCGACGCGCCTGTTGCGCATCTTCGAGTAACCCATGACGTCGTCGGTGCAGAGCGGGCAGGGAGGCGCGCGCGTGCGGGTTCCGCCGCCGCTCGTGTTGCTCGGGCTCGTGCTGACCGGCTTCGTGCTGCGCTGGGTCGGCGTGGTGCCGCCGCCGTTGCCGTTTTCGCGCACGGTGCAGCTCGTGATCGGCGCGCTGCTCGCGGCGGCGGGGATCGCCCTCGCGGTCTCGGCGCGCAATCTGTTCGCGGCGAGCGGGCAGGATCCGCGGCCGTGGAAGCCGTCGCCGTCGCTGGTGCTGCGCGGGCCCTATCGCTTCACGCGCAACCCGATGTACGTCGGCATGTTCCTCCTCCAGATCGGGATTGGCCTGCTCAGCCACAACTTGTGGATCGTGCTGCTGGCGGTGGCGACGCTCCTCATCATTCACTACACCGCGGTGCTGCACGAAGAGGCCTACCTCGAGGACAAGTTCGGCGACGACTACCGCGCCTTCAAGCGGCGCGTGCGGCGGTACCTATGAGCGCGGCGCTGCCGTCGGTGGCCAAGATCCGCGTGCTCTACGCCGACACCGATCAGATGGGCGTGGTCAACAACGTCGTCTACCTGCGCTGGTTCGAGGTCGGCCGCGCCGAGTGGCTGCGCCAGCACGGGCGCCC
>DATNAQ010000021.1:0-37051 GCA_035607415.1 Polyangia bacterium | reverse complement strand
CGCAGTGGTCGGAGGGCCGTTTCCAGCAAGGGATCGCCGGCTCGCTCGAGCTCTTCTTCTGGGCGTGGGTGAAGTTTCAGGATGTGATGGGAGCGGTCACCGGCTATCCGGTCGCGGTGTTCCAGCGCGTCGATCAGGCAGGGTTCGAGCTGCCACTCGACGAGCGCGTCCTCGACGACTGCGACACGCTGCTCCTGTTCGGCCTCGACCATTCGGTCACCGAGCAGCGACCGTCGTCGGCCGAGGTCGAAGCGCTGCGCCAGTGGTTGCGGCGCGAAGGCACCTGTCTGGTGCTCGGCCCGCATCACGACGTCGGCGCATCGGAGGACCTGGCCGAGCGACAGATGGAATACCTGCACCACGGCGACGCGCTCGTGCCGCGCCAGCAGCGCTTTGGCGGGTACACGCGCGCCATCCTGCAGGCGCTCGAGATTCCCGTCGAGAACCGCTACGGGCTGCGCCCCGCGGTGGTACCGGGCACCAACCGGAGCGCGCCGCTTTCGATCGCCGCCGACCTCGACACCCGCGGTTGGTTGGCGGGCGTGCGCAACTTCAATTTCCACATGCACCTGCCGCACTACGCGGTGACCCGCGACGACGCGCGCAAGGCTCGCGTGCTCGCCCGCCAGCCGATCGATCTATCGCGCCCGCATCCCTTCACCAATGCCGGCAACAAAGAGTTCAACGCGCTCGTCTGGATGCCGCCGGGCGACAGCCGCGCCGGCGACGTGCTGGTGGCCGACTCCACGATCTTCTCGACGCTGTTCGGCGCCGACGAGAGCCTGGAGCGGTTCTGGAAGAACCTGGCGGCGGCCCAATGACGATGCTCGAGCTCGACGACATCCAGAGCGGCGTGTTGCGCCCGCGACCGTCGCCGTATGCTGCCACGTATCTGCTCTTTCGCATCGACGATCGCCACGCCGGTCGCGAGCTGATGCGACGCTTCGCCGGGATCGTCGCCTCCGCGGCGCATCCGACGAGCCCTGCCGGCGACACCTGGGTCAGCGTCGCGCTGACCTACTCGGGGCTCGAGGCGCTCGGCCTTCCCCGCAGCTCCCTCGACAGCTTCGCCTGGGAGTTCCGGCAGGGCATGGCGGCGCGCGCGGACGCGCTCGGCGACACCGGTGAGAGCAGCCCGGCGAACTGGGAGGCGCCGCTCGGCTCGCGCGCGGTGCACGTGATCATGACGGCGCTGGCGCCCGATCGCAGGCGGCTCGAAGCGGCGCTCGGACGGGCGCGCGACGCCTACGCGCAGCTCCCAGGCGTTTCGGCAATCTGGCGGCAGGATTGTCACGCGCTGTCGACGGGGCGCGAGCCGTTCGGGTACCGCGACGCGATCGCGCAGCCGGCCGTCGAAGGCAGCGGGCTACCGTCGACGAATCCGCACGAGGCCGCGCTCAAGGCCGGCGAGCTAGTGCTCGGCTATGCGGACGAGACGGGCGGGTTGCCGCCGATGCCGTCGCCCGACGTGCTCGGACGGAACGGCACCTACGTGGCGTTTCGCAAGCTCCACCAGCGCGTCGCCGCGTTTCGCCGCTACTTGCGCGAGCGCGCGCGTGACCGCGACGACGAGGAGCTGCTGGCGGCGAAGATGATGGGCCGCTGGCGCAGCGGCGCTCCGCTGGCGCGCTGTCCGCTGCACGACGATCCGGAGCTCGGCGGCGACGCGCGGCGCAACAACGACTTCGGTTACGACGACGACGCGATCGGCTACGACACGCCGCTCGGATCGCACACTCGCCGCACCAACCCGCGCGGCACCCCCGTTGCGGGCGTCGTGCGGCTGCATCGCATGATCCGCCGCGGCACCGCCTACGGGCCCGAGCTCCCCGACGGCGTGCTCGACGACGACGGCGTCGATCGCGGCCTCATGTTCGCCTTCGTCGGCGCGCATCTCGGCCGGCAATTCGAATTCGTGCAGTCGGAGTGGATCGGCGGCGGCGAGTTCCTCGGTCTCGGCGACGCCAAGGATCCCATCACCGCTGCGCATGACGGCGACGGCGCCTTTACGATCCCGCGCCGACCGATTCCGCGGCGGTTGCATGGCTTGTCGCGGTTCGTCGTCACGCGCGGCGGCGAATACGGCTTCTTGCCGGGGCTGCGCGCCTTGCGCTGGCTCGCGGAGCTGCGCACGTGAGCGACGAGGTCGCCCGGTTCGACGTCGTCGTCATCGGCGCGGGACCGGCCGGGATCGTCGCGGCGCTGCGAGCGGGAGACCTCGGCGCGCGCACTGCGCTCATCGCTCGCGGCGAGATCGGCGGTATGGCGGCGCACGACGGACCGGTGCCAGTGCGCACGCTGGCGCACGCGGCACGGCTGATTCGCGACGCACGCCAGCTCGGGCAATACGGCATCGCCGTCGGAGAGCCCGCGCTCGATTACGCCCGCCTGCTTGCGCGCGTGCGCGAGGTGGTCGAAGAGGTGCGCGACCGCGCGCTCTTCGGTGCGCAGCTCGAGGCTGCCCACGTCACCGTCTACGAAGCTGCCGGCGCCGCGCATTTCGCCGACGCGCACACGATCGAGTCGGAACGTGGCGTGCGCATCGCGGGCGACAAGATCATCGTCTGCACGGGCGGCGTCAGTCGTCGATTGGAGGTGCCGGGCGTCGAGCTGACGTCGACGCACAGCGACGCGTGGTCGCTCACCAGGGTCCCTGCGTCGATGATCGTCGTTGGTGCCGGCGCGACGGGAGTGCAGGTCGCTTCGATTTTCAACGCCTTCGGGACGCGAGTCGATCTCTTTCAGGCTGGTCCGCGCATCCTCCCGACCGAAGATGAAGACGTTGCAACCGCCGTGGCCGAGGCGTTCCGTCAGTCGGGCATTCGCGTGCACGAAGCGTTCGGCGCCATCGAGCGCTTCGAGCCAACCGAGGACGGCGTGCGCATGGTCTTCGTCAAGGACGGCGTGCGCGACGGCATCGCGGCCGAGGTCGTCGTCATCGCCATCGGTTGGACCGCGCGCACCGACGGGCTCGATCTCGGCCGCGCCGGCGTCGACACCGACGCACGCGGGTTCGTCGGCGTCGATGACTCGCTGCGGACGTCGGCACCTCATGTCTTCGCTGCCGGCGACGTCACCGGGCGGCTCATGCTCGTGCCGCAAGCGCTGCAAGACGGGTTCATCGCCGCGACGAACGCGGTCCTGTCCACGGCGACGACGATCGGCGACGTCGTCACTCCCGTCGGCAGCTTCACGGACCCCGAGTACGCTCAGGTCGGCTTGACGGAAGCGCGAGCCCGTGCGGCCCATGACGTGCTCGTCGTGACCGTGCGCCTCGACGAGACCGCACGCACCACGATCGATGGACAGACGTTGGGGTTCTGCAAGCTGGTCGTCGATCGTCGCGCGCGCACGATCCTCGGCTGTCACGTCGTCGGCGAGCGCGCCGTCGACATCGTCCAGACCGCCGCGATCGCGATGGCGGGAGGCATGACGGTCGACGCGCTGGCGCGCATTCCGCTGTCGTTCCCGACGTACTCGGGCATCCTCGGGCGCGCCGCCGCCATCGCTGCGCGACAGCTCGATGTCGATGCGGCGCGGAACGAGCTGACGGTTACGATCTAATTCGATGCAGTCGCGGAAGTGGGCGGAGTGCGAAGCGACGCGAGACGATTGGTCACGGCTCGCGTCACGAAGTACGGGATCGCGACGAACAGCACCGCGTACAACAAACCGTAGAACAGGTAGACGCGGCGGCGGATCACGTACTCGAAGGCGTACGCGCCCAGGACCGCAAGGCAGAGCGGAACGACAATCGCTCGCAAGCCCTCGATCAGGTGCCGTCCACGCGCGTCTCCAGCGCGGACGAATGCGATGAGAAAGGGCGGGCGCCCATGGCGGTGATCGGCAATGCCGTGAAGGATGCCGAGGAAGATTGCGATTGCCGGCTGGACGAAGAAACGCAAGGTGCCGGGGCCGCCGACCATCTCGGCGATGTGCTGTCTCATGCTCGTCAAGTTACGTCGCGCGGCAAAAGTGGCTACTCGACGTTTCAGCCCTGCCGCACTTGCTGCAGCACTCTGTGGGCCAACGCTTGACATTCCGCCGATCGACGCCACTTCCCCTTGGGAACGAGAGGACCGTGCCTCATGACCGACCCCCTGTCGACGGTGCGCCAGTACACGGATGCCTTCAACAGAGGTGACGTGAAGGCGATGGCGCAGACTTTTTTCGTCGCTGGCTCGATCCTCGACGGGCTTCCGCCACACGTCTGGAACGGGCCAACCGCCGCGGAGGATTGGTATCGCGACGTGATCGCGGCCAGCAAACGAGAGGGTGCAACCGACTACGCGGTACACCTCGGCGAGCCGCGCCACGTCGACGTCACTGGCGATAGCGCGTACGTCGTAGTCCCCGCGAGCATGACGTTCACCGTGCGCGGCGAGCGGGTCAACCAATCCGGTGCGACCCTTACGGTGGCGCTGCGCAGGGACGGCGCGGCGTGGCGGATCGTAGCGTGGGCCTGGACCAAGGGTTTGCCCGCGCGCGGGTGATCGGGCTGCACAGCCGCTCCGGCGTATCTCAACGCGCCCGTTTCGAGCGCGGTCGAAGATCGGCGTACGAGCGGCGAGTGTTCGACTTGTGTCTGGACTGTCGTTTCGTGAGTCGAAGACAGTCGACGTGAGGATCGCGGCATACCAGACGCGACGAAGCGCCGCGCTCGCCCGAGCACGGGCCGGGGTTAATGGCCGGCGTCGATGCGCGTCTGCGGGTCGCGCTGCATGATCGTGGCCGCGACGTCGTTGATGTCGTCGCCGTTCGGCGCCGTCGTCACGGCGCAGACGTTCCACGCCGCGACGGTAACGCGTTGGCAACCGGGCTGGCGAGAGCTACGATGCGAGCCATGGGCGAGCGTGAGCGCTTGTTGCGGCCTGCGCGGTCGGCGAGCACGCGCGTGCGCGCGCTCGCGCCGGCGAGCACCGGCGGGCGTGTCGATCGCGTGCCGTCGCCGCCCGCGACGGGAGCATGGTCGTTCGCCGAGGTGCCGCTCTTCGGCGGCGGCGGCGCCGACGAACGTGACGCCGAGCGGGCCGCCGTGCGCTTGCGCGACGACCCGTTTGCGACGAGCGGCCTGCCGCAGGCGAACGGGCCCCTGCCGGCACCGGTGCGCGCGCACTTCGAAGCGCGCATCGGTCACGACTTCGGCGCCGTGCGCGTGAACACCGACGAGCGCGCGGCGGCGCAGGTCGACGCGATCGGCGCGCGCGCGTTCACGGTTGGCAACGAGATCGCGTTTGGCCCCGGCCAGTATCGTCCCGATCACCCCGACGGGCGCGCGCTCCTGGCGCACGAGCTGACGCACGTCGCCCAGGGGGCTGCCGGTCCAACCACGCTGCGCGCCGCGCCCAAGAAGTGGAGCAAGACCGAGATCGCGGGCATTCAAAAGCAGCTGGTGCGGCTGGGCCTTTTGCACAAGCCGAGCGGCGCGCTCGACGCCGACACGCGGTCTGCGCTCGTCGAGGCGTACGGTGACGAGTCGTGGAGCGGCCTGACGGCGGTCTCGGTGCTGACGTCGCTGACGGCCGCCAAGGCCCCGTCGGGCAAGAAGGGCGAGCATCGCCTGCGTTGGGGCGAGATGTTCAAAGACGGCGTGCTCGACATGACCCTCGGCCTCGGCTTCGACGAAGGCGGCAGCAACAAAGCGGCACGCGACTCGTTCGTCAAGGACCTTACCGGAAAAGGGTTTTCCGAGAAGAAGGCGAGCGACAAGGAGCTGCGTGCGGTGTATGCGGCGGCAGGCCGCGCGATGGCGGTCGACAGCGTCAGCCGCTACTTCCTCAAGAAGGACGCTCTCACCTACAAGCCGCCCGTCGGTGCCGGTCGCAAGATCCACGCAGTGGTGCGGCTCGTCTACAGCCTCGACGGCAGCAAAGGCAAAGAGGTGGCCGACGCCTTCAAGAGCGGCATGGTCCAGTCCGACATCGCCTACTACAGCGGCCACGGCCGCTACGGATCGGGCCCGGACTTCGATCGCAACTTCACCTTCAAGCTCTACACGATCGCCAAGGGGAAGAAGACGCTCGATCGCGTGATCACCGGCTACGACGAGCTGCACAAGCTGCTGAAGAAGGAGGGCGCGGCGCACAAGCGCAGCGCCTGGGGGCAGTTCGAGCATCGAATCGCCGATGGTACGCTCGAGGTCGAAGGGAGCAACGCGGGCAACATCTTCCTCAATGACAAGGATCCGCACGCGGGCGAGTTCGGCTCCAAGCTGATGTACTGGAACCTCAAGCGCAAGGGTGGCAAAGGCGCTCCGCTGCAAACCGGCGTCGGTGGGCCCTTGGCCAAAGCGGCGGACAAGCATCCGGAGCGGCACTATCGCGTGATCGTGTTCGATGGTTGCCGCAGCGAGGATTACAACAAGGCGCTGCGCGCGACGCCGCACTTCGATACCAGGTCGATGGACGAGCTCGGCAGCTCGCACGAGCTCATGTGGGGCGACGAGGGCGGCACGCTGGCGGCCTTCCTCGACGGGATTCTCAAGATGCAGTCGGCGGAGGAGATCGCGCGCCGCCTCGACGATCAACAAAAGAGCCTGAGCAAGGCCGACCACCCGGCCTATCACGCGTATGGAATCAAGGACAATCCGGTCAACAAGTAGTGTGCTCGCCGTCGCGCTCGTCGCTGCGCTCGCGACGGGCGCGCCCGCCAAGGAGAAGCGGATGGGACGCTTCGAGGATGCCGTCGCGCAGCTCCGATCTTCCGAGACCTGGTGTCGCGGCGCGCGCACGCTGGCGCAGCTCGGCGACAAACGTGCGGTCGCGCCCCTGGTGGCGGCGTTGCGCAGCCGGGCCGAGGCCGACAAGGTGTGCCTGCTCGACGCGCTCGAGGCGCTCGGCGCCGAAGCGTACGCGCGGACGCTCGCGCGCAGCAGTGACGCCGCCGAGCGCGCGGTCGGCGTGCGACTGATGGAATCGTTTCCTACCGACGAGCAGATCGCGCCGCTCGTCGACCTCGCGCTGCACGACGGCGACGCCGAGCTGCGGCGCGCGGCCGCGGCGACGCTCGCCTTGCAGCGGCGCACGCCGGCGTGGCTGGCTGCGTCGGTGCGATTGCTCGACGCCGACGACGCGGCAGTGCGGGGCGCGACGATCGATTCGATGGCGATGCAGAACAGCGACGCGACCCGGCAGGCGCTGGCCGCCCGACTGGCGCACGAAAAAGATCCCGAGCTGGTCAAGAAGCTCCGAGCGGCGACCGCGCCCCGAAGGTGAGCCGGCGCGTGATACCCTGAGCGACGATGAGCGTCGGCGAGCGCGAACGCCTGTTGCGATGGTCGGCCGCTGGCAGCGGCCGCGCGATGTTGAGCCGGCGTGGTGACGCGCGCGAACGGCAGGCGGATCGAATTGCGCACAGCGGTCGGAAGTCGCGCGACCGCGATGCGGCGGCGCCACGACCGTCAGCTACTCCGTCGGTGAGTGGGCAAGCGATGCCCGAGCGCACACGCGCAGCGCTGCGTGATCGGTTCGAGGACAACCTGCTCGCCGGCATCCGCATCTACAGCGACGATCGGGCACAGCGGCAGGCGGACCTGCTGGGCGCGCGCGCCTTCAGCTGCGGCGAGGAGATCTGGCTCGGCCGCGGAGAATCGGCCGGCGACGTCGAGTTGATGGCGCACGAGGCGGCGCACGTGCTGCAAACGCGCATCGACGGAGGTCCGCCCGTCCTCGCGCGTCAGGAGGTACCGCCGTCGCTGAAGACGAAGGTCGACCTGAGCACGATGAGCGACGACCAGCTGCACAAACGCTACGATCTCATCGTGTCGACGCTGGCTCAGCTCAAGCCTGCGACCGGCACGGGCGCGCCGGACGCCGGCGCCGGTGCGAACCCCGACGCCGGCGTGCGCGATGCCGGCGCCGGCGACGGCGGCACGGCCAAGAGCGGCGACGGGGACATCGACGCCTTGCGGGCGGAGGCGGGGCGTATCGGCGTCGAGTTGACGGCGCGCGCGCTCAAGTCCAAGCGTACCTTTAGCCCGGCCGCGATTCAGGCGGCGCAAGCATATTTCGTCGCCAACGCCGCCAAAGGCGATTCCGCCGACAGCTGCATCCTGACGCTGAACAAGGGGCTCAAGCTATTTACGGGCGAGCCCAAGCTGCCGACTGACATGGACACGATCGAGAAGTCGCTAGCCAAAGTGTCCAAGGCTGGACACGCCGGCGCCGCGCGCGTCATTGGCTTTGTCGACGCCAAGGGGCGAGTCACCAAGGATTCGATCGAGCCGGCCGCCATCGACGGCAGCGTGTGGGATGCAGTCATCGAGCTCTCGGGCGGCGATTTCGGATATAGCGTGTTCGCCATGTCGCTGCTCGACGGCAACCACAGCGTGACGCTCACGCTCGACAACAACGATCCGAGCGCACCCAAGATCTTTTGGAGCGATCAGTGGTCGAGCAAGCACGGATGGCTGCAGTACGGTAAGACGGACCTCGACGCCGAGGTCCTGCGGTTGGTGAAGGCGTGGTGGGGCGAGAAGGACGACAAGCACAAGCCGAACCTCGTCGTGCGGTTGTGGCGCATCCGCGGCTGATCGCCGTCGGGTGGCTCGTCGTCACGGCGCTCTTCGCGCGCGACGGCGCTGCCGATGCTCCTGCCGCCGGCCTGCGCGTCGAGCTTCCGGCGCCGGTCACGGCCACGGCGACGGCGCGCTTTGTCGTGCGCCGCCGTGGCGAGGGGATGGGCGCGGCGATGGGCATTACCACCGTCAGCATCGGCAGTGAGCGGCGGCGCATCGAGCCGGGTGAGGAGGCCGAGCTGCGCATTGCGGCGGACAGTCGCCGGCTCACGCGGCTCACCGTCGGCAGCACGCCGCTGCTCGTGTTCGTCGCGCCGGGCGCCGAGCTGTGGCTCGTCGACGATCCCTGTACATCGTGGCGCCTCGATGCGACCTGGCTCGACAGCAACGACGTGCCTCCGCCCGATGCCTACTGCGCCGCCGAGAGCGAGCCGTGCCGCGCTGGTTTCGCCGACGGTAGCCGGCCGCGGCTCGCGCGCGATCCAATATGCGCGGGCGCGCCGCCGGGCCGAGAGAACAAGCGCTGCGTGCGACTGCCCCTCGTGCGCGCGCAAGCCGGCTCGGCGATGACTGTCGACGAAGGCGACGATGCGCCCAAGAAGCTCGACGAGCATTACCAGGCTGTACGCTGGCGCAGTTGCGCCGGCACGACGGTGCGCGCGGGCCGCGATCGCGTGGCGCTGGCGATCGGCCCCGCCGAGCGCTGGACCCTCCACGTCGGCAGCGACGGGCGCGTCGGCGGCACGCGCGATGTAAGCGTCCGGAAATGAAAAAGGGACCCGGAGGCCCCTCTTCCTTGAAACAGTGCACCGCACGGGACTCGAACCCTTCCAGCGAACCGGCTGCACCAGCAGGCGATGCACCCTTTTTATAGTTCGCCGCGTCGACGGCGTCAACCGATATTGAGGCTCTGCCGGACGCCGGCCGGCACGTCGACGCCTGTCGGACCGACGGTCCCGGCGTAGGACAGGTTCTCCGCCACCACCCACAGCGACCCTTCGGCGTCTTGCAGGTTGAGCGGCGTCATGCGCACCGACGCCGACGCCGACTCGGCATGGTTGCCGATCACGCGCACCAGCTTTCCGTAGTAGCCGAACAGCCGGATGGCCTCGAAGCGACGTGGATTGCCGACGCGCGTCACCACCACGTGGTTGTTCTCCACGACGACGCTGTCGGAGTTGCCGACGAAGATGCCGTGCCGCTCGCCGAACTGGTCGGCCGGCAGCGTGGTGCGAATGCCGTTGCCGGAGATCTGCACGCGCGTGCCTTGATCGGGCTGGTCGTGGTGGAACGGATCGTGGTGCGAGAAGCCGACGTGGATCGCTTCCAGCGCGTCGTCGATGGAGTTGTCGCGGATGCGCACCTCCTCGCTATACGTGCCGCCGACAACGAATCCTTGTCCTGCCACCGACGCGAAGTTCTGCAAATGCAGGTTGTACCAGCTGCGGAATTGCTCCACCCACTTCGCCTCGACGGGCCCCGCCACCTGCGGATTGGCCAGCTGCGTGAGCGCGGCGCGCGCCACCTGCTTCAGCCGCCGCGCCACCTCGTTGCGCACGCGGATCAGATCGGCCGGTTGCACCGGCGCTGGACCCGCCGCGGTCTCCGGCCGCGCGATGGTGCGCTTACGCTTGCCGCGCGGCGTGGTCGCCACTGGACCTTCGACGGCGAGAACGCCGAGCTCGTTCTTGGCGAAGCTCGGCTGGCTCAGCATGTTCAGCCACGTCGACGTCACGCTGTAGTCGCTGTGGAAGTGCAGCGTGTGCTGCCCGACCTTGACGCTGCCGAAGGTGCGCGGATCGGCGTTCTCCGTCGGCAGCTTGCCGTCGACGTAGACGTCGCTGATCATGAGGCGGCCGAGGCGCGCCAGATAGCGCGGGTCCTTGGTCATCGTGGCGATCTGGTCGCTCGACAGCGCCGCGGCGCGGAGGCGATTGTCCTCGATGTGCACGCGATGGGTGTCGACCACGAGCACGCCGGTCTGCAGGTAGCCCACGACGAAGTCGCAGCCGCGCACGCGCACCGAGCGTCGCGGCGTGGCGGCGAGCGCAGCCTGGTTGGTGCTGGCGTTCATCTGCAGGCGTGGGTTGATGTTGGTGCTCGGGTTGCTGCCCGGATCGCCCGTCGGCGTCGTCGGCGTGTCGGTGTTGACGAGATGTCCGGCGAGGTCGCGGATGAGGGCCGGGTTGGGGATCCGCCGACCCGCCACCAGCACGGAGCGGCCGGTGCGCGACGTGCGCGTCGTCGCCGCGCGACCCGTCCTCGTGCTCGGTGCCGGAGCGGGAGCGGGTGTCGCCGGCGCCGGTGGCTGCACGTTCGTGCGCATCCCGATCTGCACCGTCGTGTGATTGTTCACCGTGATGCAGGTGGCCGCGCGCACCGCGCCCGACGCGCACTCCAGTCGTGCGCGCTCGACGCGCACGTCGTCGCACAGCGCGAAGCTGAGCGTACCTCCGAGGTGGCGGAATGGATCGGGCGGCGGCGCTCCTTCGATCACCGGGCCGCCCGCGCCCGGCGCCGCTACGCCCGCCGTCACGGACAGATCGTGCACGTAGACCGAGCGCCAGCCGGCGAGCTGCAGCGCAGTCTCGAGGCTCGGTGCCAGGAGCTTCGACTCGAAGCCACACCCGCTCACCGTCAGATCGGCCTGGCTGACGTCGAGCTGCAGCGTCGGATTGGGCAGCTTCAGCGGCGCGTTGCCGAGCGTGTAGGTGCCGTCGGCGAAGGCGATGTGCACGCCGCCGAACCCTTTGATGATCGCGTCCTGAATGTGCTTGTCGATGATGCCCTGCAGATCCTGCTCGTCCGGCGTGATCATGTGCGCGCAGCAGGCGTTCTGCCGCTGCGCGCACAACGCATCCAGCGCCTGCTGAACGGTCGTGGCCTTGTTGTCGAAGTCGCAGTTGCCGTTGTCGAACTTGACGTCGCTGGCCCAGATGTTGGTCAAGGGCGGGAACTGCAGCCGGCAGTCGGCGACGACAATCAGCCCCTTGCCCGGATCGAAGGCCACCTGCCCCAGCGGCGCGTAATGGTGGTGCACGCCCACGCGCGGCTCGAACAGCGGTGTGCGCGCCGGGTCCTGGCTACGCGGCCATTCGACGTCGCCCTCGATGGTGCGGCCGGGAACGAGCCAGTAGTCGCCCGTGACGTAGACGCCGTCGTCGAACTGCACCTGTACGCCGTCTTCCAGCGTCAACCAGCCGTCGTCGACGGTGCCGTCGCGCGCGATCGGCGCGTCGCCGGTGGTCTGGGCGGCGTTGATCTCCCAGCGCCGTACGCGCGGATTGGCGCCCTTGAAGGCGTTGAAGTCGATGGTGCCGCCCGGCGCCGTCGTCAGATCGATCGTGAGACGATCGCCCTCGACGGCGGCGACGCGCACGAGCACGCCCGGCGTTCCCGACAGCTCGCGCGTGTCGTCGATGAGCTCGACCCATCCGTCGGCGACGAAGCCCAGATTGTCGTCGCGGTTGGGCGCGCCGATCTGGAGCTGATTGTTCTCCGGCTGGTCGATCCACGAGGCGACCACCGAGCCGTTTTCGCGGCTCCATTTGAAGGTCGCGCCGCCGGCGCTGCCGCCCGTGACGGTGCCGCCGCTGTGGACTTCGACGCGGTAGAGCTGGTTCTCGAGGCGTGTGTAGCTGGAGCCCGGCTTGACCAGACAGGGCGCGTCGTCACCGGCGACGAAGGCGCGCGCGCGCAGCCGGCCGGTCGAGGCGTCGCTCGGCGCCGAATTGCAATCGTAGGTGCCGCCGAGCTCGCCGAGGAGCTTGGTGCGCACCTGCCACACGGTGCGCGCGCGCGTGCAGGTGTCGGGTCCGCCGAGCGCGACGTCGGCGATCGACGGGTCGTCGAGCGCGGTGACGTGGCGTTGCCAGACGTCGAGGTAGGCCAGGTAGACGCCCGCCGACGGCAGCGGCAGGAGCGCGCCCGGCGGATCGGGCTGCGTTCCCAACGTGACGGCGCGCGCCAGCCGCGGATGCTTGCCAGAAAACGGCGTCTTGACGTCGACGCCGCCGGCGACGGTGAGCGTGGTCTGCGCCGCGTCGACGGACTGGACCTGCACGATCTTGCCGGTGACGCCATCGCCGGTGAGCTCGACCCAATCGCCGGCGCGGAGCAGCCGCCCGTCGAGGAGCAGCGAAGGCAGCAGGATCACCGACGGCTGTGGGAAGTCGGCCACCGCCAGCGGCGCGGCATCGTTCTCGCACAGGATCCCGTCGATCCACATGCGGCCGGGCAGGATGCGCACGTCGCCGGTGACACCGTCGAGCGCGACCAGCTGAAAGCCGCTCCCGGGACCATTGCCGTTCTTCGGCGTGCCCGCGTGGCCGATGACATCGAACCCTTCGCGCCCTTCGCGCCACGCTTCGATGTCGAGCTGCTCGTTCCAGTCCGAATCCATGGGCACGCGGCCCTGCTGCTGAATGGTCCGGCTGTAGTGCTTGTCGGCTTTGAACGTGCGCCGGGTGATGTCTGCCTTCATGATGCCCGTGCCCTCTCAGGTGACGAAGAAGACGCCCGCCTCGAGCCCGAAGCGCAGGTACTCGTCGAGCGCCGTGGCGAGGTTGGTGAGTCGTTGTGGTTGGTGCAGGCTGGCGAACGCGCCCATCTCGCTGCCGTCCTCGGCGCCGGTGCGGATCTCGACGGCGCAGCCGGCGGCGAGCTGCGCATAGGGAGGCCGGCCGAAGTGGCGGGCCACCAGCTGCGGGCGCAGCCGTTCGCGCACGTCGAGCTCGCGGCTCGCATCGGCGGCGGCGATGGCGAGATCGGGCTGGCAGCGATAGCGACGCGGCACGATCGAGTCCACCGGCGGCAGCGCGTCGTCGTCGCGGCCGACGTAGCTGAAGCGGAGGCAGCCGACTTGCGTGCGCTCGCAGGTGACGAGGCCGTCGAGGATCGAGTCGGACGCCCACAGCGCGCGCGTCGCGATGGCGCCGAGGACGGTCACGCGCTCGAGGTGCGTCTCGTCGACGCCGGCGAGGGCGGGCGCTTTGCCACCGAGCCCGTCGATGATGCTGTCGGACACGGTCAGCTCGACCATCGCCGCGTCGCCGAACGCCAGGCGGCCCGTGACGCAGTGATCGAGCTCGACGAGCAGCCGTCCCGCTGCCGTGGGATCGGCTGACAACGCCAGGCTGACCGCTTCCAGGCCGGCCGGCGAAGATGGTGTGCCGTCGGCGGCGAGCGACACCCCAGGCACGAGCGTAGAGTGCACGAGGCGCAGCGTGTGGTCGGTGGGATCCGCGCTCGGCTGGATGGGAAGGACCTCGATGCCGCCGTCGGTGAGCCACAGCCCGCTCAGCGTCAGCGCGCTCGCCCCACCGAGGGTCACGTGCAACGTCGCCGGCAGATGCACCGTTGGGCGCTGTTGATCTTGCGCGCGGATCTCGACGCGCGTCGCGGCCGGCACGACGAGGTCACCCAGGCTGTACGAGCCCGAGTCGGCGATCTCGAAGATGACGTCGCCGCCGCCGGCCCAGGCGGCGATGGCCGTCGCGAGCGCGGCGTCGGCGGGCGCCGCCGGATTCGCCGTCTTGACCGTGATCAGCGTCGGACCGCCGGGCACCACCGGGTCGATGGTGTCGGCGCGCTCGTAGTCGCCGCCGCCGAGCTCGGCGGCGAAACCGCGCTGGTACGAGACGCGCACCGGCTGCAACGGCGGCTGGAAGAAGACCATGCGCCCGCTCTTCGGATCGACCGCGACCGCGCAGCGGGTCAGGCTGCCGCCCGCCGGCGTGAACTCGAGCGGCGTCGGCGCGGTCCAGGTGGCGCCGCTGCCGAGGTCGCAGATCTGGATGCGGTCGCTCGGAATCGCCGGCCACTGGAGGAGCGGGTCGGTCTGCGACGGATCGAAGACGGCGATCTCGAGCACCGCCTGGTCCGGATCGAAGAAGGCGTAGACCGGCGGATCGCCGCTCGTCTCGGCGGCGCGCACCGCGTTCAGCTCTTCGTAGAGCGCGCGCGGGCGCAGCGGACCGGGGACGTCCGACTCGGTCACGCGGCGGGTCGTGCCGCCCGCGCTTCGCTGCAGGCCGAACAGCGGCGCATCGAGCCCGAGCTGGTCGAAGCGGAAGCGCGTCGTCGATCCGCCGTCGGCCACCGCCGGCGCGGCGTGGATGCTCATGCCGAGGAGGCGCCACAAGAAGACGCCGACGTTGGGAATGTTGTAGCGGCCGCGCTCGACGGAGATGCGGCGCACCTCGGCGAAACGTGCCGCCCGCTCGAACGGGCCCCCGAGCAGCTCGAGCGCGTTGGTGTCACGCAGATCGGGCGTGCGCAGATCGCGCCAGCGCACGTGGTTGAGGTTCTGATTGGTCGCCAGGAGTTGGAAGTACTCGACGGCCGCCGCCGGCCAGCCGCCGGTGGCGTCGCGCGCCAGCCCCTCGAGCATCGAAGCGGTGCCCTTGCGGCGGCGGTAGCGGATGGTGTTGCCGACGTAGGGGCGCAGGCTGAGCTGCTTGTTGTCGACGGGAAACAGCCCGCGCACACCGAGCAGATCGCCGATGTACGGCACCACCCACTCCGGGCACGTCTCGATGAACCAGCTCTCGTAGAGATCGGTGATGTCGCTCTCGAGAAGGCCGAGCTCCTGTTGCATCGCCGCCAGGAGCGCGCGCAAGGGCTCGCCGTTGGCGGCGTCGCGCAGGCGGTAGATGGCCGGCAGGAGCTTGTAGAGCCGTTCGTCCGTGGCGCTCATGCGGTCACCGGCTCGAGCGTGAGCCCGACGGGGTGGAGGAGAAGCAGCTCGGCGGCGAGGCGCTGGCTCCCGCTCCAGTGCGCGGCCTCGGCGGTCAAGAGCGATTGGTGCGACGGCGTTGCGCTGTCGTAATAGAGCTGGCGCACGTCGACGGCGACGACGCCGGCGATCGACTGGATCACCGCGATCACCTCCGACTCGGTCACCGGCTGCGCGAAGTCGCGCGCATCGAACGCGAAGGCCGCGCGCAGGGCGGCGCCGACGGCGTCGAGCACCGGCTGCGTCTCGTAGTCGGGATCGATCCACAGCTTGACGTCGGCGCGGAAGAACCGCGGGCGGAAGCTGTCGATGTACACGGCGTGTCCGCCGTCGCTGGCCGCGGCGATTCCCCGGGCCAGGTTTTGGTAGAGCGACGACTCGGGATCGACCGCTTTGCCCGTCGCCGACGCCACCGTCAGCTGCACGACGCGGCGCTGCCCGCTCCAGATGGCCACGGCCTGCGCCTTGCCGATGCCGAGAAACGAGCGCGTGAAGTCCTCGTAGTCGTCGATGGAGACGACGCGGTCGAGTGTGCGCACCGTGCGCGGCGCGTTGCGCACGGCGTCGGCCAGCGTCTCGGGCGCCGCCGAGCCGCTGGCGGCGAGCGGGTTGGTCACCGACTTGAGGCCGAGCGGGCGCGACGACAACAGCATCAGCTTGTCGCGGGCCACCTCGCCGTCGGGGCCGGTGCCGACGCGGTAGGTGGCGATGACGTTGGTGGCGCCGCTCGGCAGGCGCGCTCCGTGCGTGCCGTCGCCGAAGGTAACCGACGTCTTGCCGTCGTCGTCGCGGCGCAGCACGTACACGCGGTCGCTCGGCCCCGCTACGTACAGCGAGGGGACCTCATGCCACTTCACGCCGTTGACCTCGACGACGATCGTGCTCTGTCCGCCCGACGGCGTCGGCGCGGCGACGTAGGTCAACGGCGGCTTGGACAGCATGAAGGTCTGGTTCTTCTGGGCGCCGTCGCCGTTGCCGAGCACCTCGCGCAGCACCGTCTCGCCGTGCGTAGCCATCGCGACGTTGGCGTTGATCGTGACGGTCGCGCGCACGTACGCGTACTCCAGCGGCGCGCTCAAGACCAGGCGGGTACGACCGCGCGAATGCAAGATCTCGGCGAGCGTGACCACCTCGCGCGCTTCGACGCCAGTCGATTGCGCGCGCCAGCCGCCGGGCCAGCCGGCGTCGGCGACGGCGTTCGCCGTGGTGCCGGTGAGCGCGATGCGCTGTCCGATGGCGAGGCCGAGGACCATCGCGTCGAGCAGGATGTCGGCGACGCCTTGCCCTCGCGTCGTGTCCCACAAGACGTCGGTGATCGGTGCCTCGGCGACAGCGAGCGCCTCGCTGTTCACCCACGCGCTCGTCCAGCGCATCGGATAGGGGCGGGCGCTGCGTGCGGCGTCGTCGAGGAGACCGTTGGCATCGGTCGGATCGGTGATCGAGCGGTTCAAGCGGATGCCGGTCGCTTTGGCGGCGATGGCGAAGTCGGCGAGCGATGCTTCGTGCACGTTGTCGACGAGGAACAGCTCCGTCACCGGCGTGGGCGGTTGCGGGGGCCGGAACCCGCCGCGGCTTGCTTCGCCGTGCGCGGCGCTCTTCTTCAGCGCCTCGTAGTAGTAGCGCCGCGGGTGCGGCTTGTACGTCGCCAGCCCCACCCATTGGCCCTCTTGCACCGCGTCGACGACGCGATCGAGGAAGAGGTCGGCGCCGAACGTGTCGACCCAGAGCGAATTCCCGTCCGACATGTTCCAGATCTTGACCAGGATCGAGTCCCAGTCGTTCCACGGGTTGCCGGTGAGGCTCTGCAGCGGCCGCGACGGTGGCGAGTTGTGTCCGAAGATGCCCGTCTTGTTGCGGAACACCCACAGCTCGTACGGCGGCGGATCCCTGTCCAGCGACGCCTGCACCTGCCTGAGGAGAGCGTCGGGGTCCCACCCCTGCAGCGCGATCATCGTCGCCAGATCGCGCTCGGTCCATTCGCGCTCGATCACGAGCGCGCGTACGTGCTCCACGTCGAGCGGCACCGGGTCGATGCTCGGTCCCGCCGCCATCGCCGGTGGCAGCACGAACACGGGCGGCGCGTCGACGCTGGTGCGCAGGCCGAGGCGCGTGCGGCCGAGCGCGAAGTCGGGCGTCACGTCGGTGACGAAGAGCGAGATCGCGGCCGCGGTGATGCGAACGACGAGGAGATCGCCGGGGCGCACGTTGCTCGCGGTGCCCTGGACCCACAGCGCGTCGACGACATTGGCCGGCGCGTCGCTCGTGGGATCGATCCAGTAGAGCACGCCGTCCACGATGGCGACGTTGTGCCGCTGGAAGGCGAGCGGCCGCAGCGTATTGAACGCGACGTGCGCGGTCAGCGGCTCGATGGTCTCGAACGTCTGGGGCAGCTGCCCCGGTCCGGGCATGCTCTTGACCTGCGTGCCCACCGCCAGCGTCACCAGCGACGGCGTCGTCGTCGGCAGGCCCGGCACCTGCGCTAGCGGCGCGTCGAGCGTGAACGCCAGCGCCGCCGATGCCGCCACACCGGGCCCGAGCTCGTACCCGATCTGTCGCGCCAGCTCGAGGACCGAGCGCCTCTCCGTGGCCGTGCGCAGAAAGCCTTCGTTGGCGATGCGCTCCTGGTAGAACGACAAGATCTCGCCGACGACGGCGCAGGCGTCGAGCCAGGCGATGGCCGGATCGTCGTCGGCGCGCGCGGTCAGCGCCGTCAGCGGACGCGTGTCCCGGTTGGGCCCGTCGGCGATCGCGGTGGTCGACAGCGCGTCCTTCAGGCGCGCGAAGATCGTCGACCAGGTGCCGGGGCGCCAGCGGATCGCCGGCAGGCCGGGCCGATTGTCGCGTGGAGGATCGGCCGGCTCGTCGCAGCAGCCGCAGGTGTCGAGCGTGGGATCGCTGCTCGGCGTATCGCTCATTGATGCACCTTCATTGCCCACCCATCAGCGAGAAGCCGATCTGGCCGTTCTCCGGCTGGCTCAGCGAGTTCTCCAGGCGCGCGATTTCGAGCCGCCCCATCGCGATGAGCCCGTCGGCGATCTCGCCGTTCGCTTTCTGTCCGAAGCGCTGGAACCTGAAGTCGCCGGCGGTGGTGTCGACGAAGCCGACGCCGGCCACCTGCATCGCGCGCGCGATGACCTGGCTCAGGTAGACCGGCTGCGCGAACGTGAAGTTGTCGGGATGGAAGAAGCCGCGCGTGCCGTCGGCGTGGTCGCGGTCGTCGAAGGCCTCGTAGAGCGCCTTCTCGACGTGGGCGACGAAGTAGCCCGACTTGACGCAAATGACGAGGTTGATGTCGAGCGGCACGTAGATCGGGTCCTCGAGCTCGAGATCTTCGCCGGCCATGCGGTAGCGCTCGAGAAACTCGCCGAGCTGGTGGCGGAAGCGCGTGTCGAGCGCCACCCCGCCGCGCCGCTCGACGGAGACGAAGACGGTGTACCAGCTGCCGGTCCAGCGCCGCGTGCCGACGGCACGCGCCACGCCGGCGAAGCGCTCGGCGATGGCGGCGTAGTCGGCCTCGGTGACGGCGCGCTCCTGCACGCGGAAGGCTTCCGGCGCGTAGAGCTTGACCTCGTCGATGGGCTCGGCGTCGACGCCACCGGCCGCCGAGAGCGGATTGCGAATGCGCAAAAAGCCGTCGTCTTTGACGTCGATGTGCGCGATCGCCTCGGCGCCCACGTTGCCGACGGCGCCGCGGCCGGCGCGATAGGTGGCGGTGAGCGGCGCGGCGGGTGGCTCGCCGAGCGTGCCGTCACCGAAGCGCAGCTGGCCGAAGCCAGCGTCGTCCATCTCGACGACGAAGTCGCGCGCGAATTTGTCGCTCTCGAGGAGATCGGGTTTGACCTCCCATTCATTGGCGGCGTCGTCGACGAGCGCGATCTGCGGCGTGGCCGCTTGCGGATCCTGCGCGAACGATGCGGTCGCCGAGATCGGCGGCGTGCCGTCGGGCGCCGGTCGCAGGGACGTGAGGTCGAAGGGCACCGCCTGCGACAGCTCGGCGCGCTGTAGGAGCGGGCGGTAGCGCGGCTGCCCCGGGACCGGCGGCGGCGCCAGCTTCTCGACGGCGCTGGCGCCGTGATCGCACAGAATCACGTTGCCGCGCGCGACGCTGCAGTCCTTCGCCGTCGTCGTCTTGCCGGGCACGGCGGACGAGATGCAGAAGGGAAAGCGCAACGCGTCGTCGGCGTGCCACTCGATCTCGACGACGCCGACGCCGGTGAGCGGATCCGTCACCTGCACACCCGGCGTGCGCGTCGCGCCCGGAGCATCGCTCGCCGGCACCGCCGACGGCGTCACCGAGACGAGGCGCACCGCCTGGCGGCGCTTGGGATCGGCGTCGGGCGCATCCTTGTTCGCGCCACCGAGAACCTCCTCGAAGATCAGCACGTCGCCCGCGATGAGCAGCAGGCGGTCGGAGCCTTCGCTGAGCGTCGCGCGGGTGGCGCCCTTGGGCAGGCAGCAGTCGTCATCCTGCCAGGTGTAGAAGGAGATCCGATTGTGCGACGGAATCAGCGGCGCATCGTGGAGCGGCTCGAACACGAGCGGCTGCGCGGCGTCGAGCTTGGCCTTGACGCGCGGATCGCCGACGTCGACGTACACCGAATCGTAGAAGTGCGTGTAGAGCTTCGGCGGCAGCGCCGGCGGCTTGGGTCGCGCGATCAACGTCAGCGGCGCGCTCACCTCGAAGGCGACCCAGGCGCGTGCGCTCACGCCCTCGTGCATCACGTAGTCGAGCAGGCGCGCGTGCCGCCGCGCCGAGATGCGCTGGCGCGCGGTACCGAGATACGCCTCGGTGGCGACGGCGTCCTGGTAGTAGCTGAGATAGTCGCCGAAGTAGGCGAGCAGCTCGACGATGACCACGCCGAGATCGGCGGCGCTGCGCTCGCGCCAATCGGGCGCGACCACCGAGAGGCGGTCGAGCAGCACGCGCCGGAAGCTGGCGTAGTCCTTCGCCAGGTAATCCAACGACGGCGGCGGCGTCACCACCGGCTCGCACGCCGGCGGCGGGCCGCAGTCGAACGGCGACGGACACTCCGCCTTGAAGCTGAACGACACCGTCGAGGTGACCGGGTCGAAGCCCGGCGGCGTCTTGGGGGGCGCAGCCTGCGCGTCGTCGACGATGGCCAGCGTGTAGCTCGACATGTCGCCGTACGCGTCGGTACGCACGATCAGCGCCGAATCGGGCTGGGGCAGCGCGCTGAAATAGGCCTGCTCGGCGGAGCTCAGCTCGGGGTGTACCTGGTCGGCGCGATAGGCCCACAGGATGTGGACGTCGCGCCGGCGTACGCCGCCCGAGAGCACGAGGTTGCGCACGCAGTTGCCGGTGCCGTCGCCGTTGGGGCCGAGCTTCCACGGCCGGAACAGCCGCAGCACGAGCGTCTGCTGCCGCGGTGAGCCGAGCAGCATCGCCTCGTGATCGAGCACCTCGAGAAAGTCGATGCCGTTGACGCTGGTCGTCTTCTGCTCGCGCAGTTGCGCGCGCCGCGCGTCCGAGCCGCAGATGAACTGGGCGTCCACCTCACACGCTCCGGGTGAACTGCGCCGTCTTGCGCTCGTTGGTGCGTCGGACGACGTAGCGCACGCCGACGGTCAGCGTCGAGTCGGCGGCCGCCACCTCGACGCCTTCGAGCTCGATGAGATCGCCGATCCATTGCTGGAGCGCGCCTTGGACGAGGAACTGTGTCGTGGCGACGAGCTCGTCGCTGTTGGGAGCAAAGATGGCCTGTAGGAGCCCGCTGCCGAAGGTCGGGCGGTTGACGCGCTCGCCGGGCGTCGTGAACAGGATCTGCTCGATCAAGTCGCGAATGTGCTGGTCGTCGTCGGCGCCGGCGGTGCGGCCGCGCGTGTCGAAGCCGAAGGGGAACCCGACCTGCGTGCTCACGTCGCCACCACCCGCGGCTGATTGACGGCGACGATCGGCGCGCCTTGCGGCGCCTGGTCCGGCGCCTGGCACAGCCCCGTCGAGCTTTGCAGCATCACCGGCTTGCCCATCGAGGTCACGCGCAGCGCTGGCTGCAGCCATTGGATGCGCACGCACGGATGGGGAACGCCGCTGATCACGAACGGGCAGCCCGCGATGAGATATTGGTCGGGCAGAAGACCGATCGGCTGTCCGCCCACCAGCACGCGTGGCGTCGACGGAATGTCCTGCGCCTGCCCGCCGTGCGGACAGACCGCGGTGTTGCCGACGTGATAGATCGGCCCGGGCATCAGCTCACCACCAGCGCCACGCCGTTGATGGCGACGGTGTTCCCGGTCATGACGATGCTGGCGCCCTTACCGTTGGAGATGATGATGCCCGTGTCGTTCACCTGGATCATCGCCTTCGACGTGGTCATCAGCTGAAAGCCGCCGATGCCCGGCATGTCCGACAAGATGAGCGTGTTCTGCAGCTGCGTCTGCAGCGCGATCACACCGACGGCCGGCGCCACCGCCTGCGCCATCGCCGGCACCTCGCCGGCATTGCCCCAGAAGGCCCCGACCCAGATCGGGTAGTCGGGATCGCCCTGCTCGAACTCGACCCACACGCCCGACTGCATCGGCGGGATGACGAACATGCCCGCCTGCATGCCGGCCATCGGCAGGCACGGCATGGCCCAGCTCGAAATGCCCGGCCCGAGCACGTCGGGCACCTGCACCAGGAGGCGTCCGATCTTCTGCGTGTCGATGTTCTGCAGGACCGTGCCGCGATATTTTCCGTAGTAGCGCTTCTTGTCTTTCATGTGCGCACCGTCGAGCCGATGGGCGTCGTGCCTTCGCGTGCCAGCGAGAAGCTCTGCTTGTATTCGCCGCGCTTGAGGTTATGCGTGACGCTCTTGACGTAGTACGTGCCGTCGAAGGTGCGGCCGCCGCCACGCACGTCGACGAGCGAGCGCGCCGACAGCACGCGCCCGTAGCGCACCACGTTGAGCGAGCCGGTGCCGGTGACGACGTCGTTGCCTTGCGCGGCGCGCGACAGACCGACGGCGAGCGCGCGCGGCAGCGGATACTTGTTGATGCCCTCGTCGAGCGGCTCGAGCTTGAGCGGGAACGGCTGCTTGCCAGCGAGCGGCGGACGGAGGAGGCCCACCGACGGCAACGGCACCGGGATGCTGATGGTGGTCTCGGGAATGTGGACCATCATCGTGTAGAGCTTGGCGGTGAGCGGATCGTAGGTGAAGCTCATGGACTCGACGTTGGTCTGCGCGTCCATGTTCACGGTGAGCGCCGGCTGCACCTGACCCCAGCGGATCTCGGGACCCCAGTAGGCGTAGTTGGTGCCGAGCGTGGGGCCGGGCGTGACGTAGAAGTTGTAGCCGACCTCGTTGGCCATGAATTGGATGTAGGCGAGGTCGGTGCCGGCGTGCGACGGCAGCGTCTCGAGCGGGTTCGGCACGTCGATGAACGCGCTCGGGATGATGATGGGGATGATGCCGTACATGGCGTACTTGGCGAGGCAGACGGCGACGCGCGCCTCGAACGGCATGCACGGATAGGGAAAGCCGGTGAAGTCGAGCTGGTCCATCGCCAGCGAGATGTCCTCGCCGGTGACGGTGAGCGTCGACATGCCGGGGTCGTTGCTCGCGCTCATCTCGCAGCGCGAGACCACGCCGTCCATGAGGATGTTCGGTTGGCCGTTGACGGTGACGACGATCTGGACGCGCGTGAGCGGATCGAAGAAGCCCGACGGCAAGAGCGAGGTGACGATGCTGCCGCGGCGGGCGACGTTGAGGACGAGCTGGAAGCCGGCGCGCGAGCCGGCGGTCTGCGTCACCTGCGCCGTGGCGAGCGCCTCGATGACCTCGCGCGGCACGGCCGAGGTCACGATGGGCCCCATCAAGAGCGACAGATAGAACCCTTTAAGCATTGCGCGGCCCCGGGACGCCGCTCGGTAGCGTGATGCGCAGGCGCCGCCCGACGGTGGCGCAGAGCTCCTCGGGCTCCATGGCGTTGTTGGCGTCGCAGACGCGCCAGAACTGCTCGGGATCGCCGAGGTAGACGGACGTCACGTTGTCGAGGCGATCGCCCTCGGCGACGCTGTGCTCTTGCAGGAGCGCGAACGACGCCGGCGATGGCAGAAAGCGGCGACGCAGATACACGATCGGCGGACTGCCGTCGGGGCCGGGGAGCTGCGCCAGATCGAGCCCGAAGTAGCGGCTCGTCGGCGGGAACGGGTTGCCGCCTTTGCCGTCGCCGTTCACGGCAGCCCCCGCAGGCCGAGCGTGGCCAGCGCACCGGCGGCGAGCTTGGCCAGCTGTTCCTTTTGCTGCATGTGGATCATGAACAGGCTGCCGCCTTTGTTGTCGAAGCCGATGTCGTTGACGTTGAGGACGCGCATCGACAGGCTGACCTTGGCGCGCGTCGGATTGAGCTGCGTCGAGAACTGCTCCTCGGTGACGCTGAAGTCGGTGATGCGCACGGGCAGCACGCGCCGCGCGGACCAGACGAACAGCTGCAGCGGCGCGGCCAGCGGCAGCACCTCCATCGCGCCGGCCTGCGCCTGCTGGTAGGTCTCGAGCGTCTGCTGCGCCGTCGGGTAGACGACCGTCTCGAGCGCGGCGAGCTGCGGGTGTAGGCCGTAGGTGACCGCGTTCGGATTCTGATCGGGAAACTCGAGCTGGTCGGTGGCGTCGAGCTCGGCGTCGAGCTTGATGGTCTCGATGGGCGGACCCTTGAGGCGCAGCGCCTCCAGGTGGTCGGGCGTATCGCCGGTGGCGCCTTGCACCTGCAACGTGCGCGTGAGCGTGTCGGGGTTGTATTGCAGCGTGACCACGCGCTGCACCTGCGCGGTGTCGATGTCGACGAGCACGATGCCGCCGCGCAGGAGACGCGGCTGTCCGGGGAACGCGCTCATCGCTTGACTCCATCGCCCGCTGCGCCGTTGCCGAGCGCGTCACCGACGGCGTGACCGACGGCGGCACCGGTCGCACGGCCACCGCCGCGCGGCAAGCGCACCGGCGCGGTGGCGAGGCGCGCCGCGCTGGCCGGCACCGCCAACGGCGCCACGCTCAGTCGCTCCTCGAGCGCCGCCGCCAACGCGGCGGCGATGCGCGGTGCTTCGTCGCGGGCAAAGCCGTGCAGCACCAGCGCCTCGATGGACACCTCGACGCGCGGCCTCATGTCCAACCGCTGACTTCGGCTTCGTTGAGCTGCCGTTCGATCTTGAGGTACTCGACGCGCGCTCCGTGCAACAAGTGGCGCATCTGCACGGGCGCGTTTTCGTCGGCGGCGACGAACGCGGCATTGAGCGCGATGTTGCGGATGGCGCCGCCGGCCACGTGCAGCCGGGCCAGCTTGACCGGATCGAGGCCGTGCGTCGGCGTGCCGACGGGAAAGACGCGCGACCAGATCTCGGCCCGCTGCTGCGCGTCGGGAAACGGAAAGTCGACGATGAAGCGGAGGCGGCGCAAGAAGGCGACGTCGAGCGCGGTGCGCATGTTCGTCGTCAGGATGGCCAGGCCGCGATACGCCTCCATGCGCTGCAGGAGGTAGCTGACTTCGAGGTTCGCGTATCGGTCGTGGCTGTCTTTGACCTCGCTCCGTTTGCCGAAGAGCGCATCAGCCTCGTCGAACAACAGGATGACGCCGCCCTCCTCGGCGGCGTCGAAGATGCGGCGCAGGTTCTTCTCGGTCTCGCCGATGTACTTCGACACCACCTGGCTCAAGTCGACGCGATAGAGGTCGAGGCGCAGCTCGCGCGCCAACACCTCGGCGGCCATGGTCTTGCCGGTTCCGCTCAGCCCGGCGAAGAGCGCCGAGATGCCGAGCCCTCCGGCACGCCGGCCGAAGCCCCACTCGTCGTAGACGCGCGCGCGCTGGCGCACGTGCGAGCAGAGGTCGCGCAGCATGCGCAGCTGCATCGTCGGCAGCACGATGTCGTCCCAGCTGGCGACGGCGTCGATGCGTTGTGCCAGATGGTCGAGTCGCGGCCGCGCCTGAACGCGGCAGGCGTCCCACAAGAGCGCGTCGAGGGGCGCCTCTTGTTGGCTCGCGCGCTCGACCGCTTCGAGGCTGGCGGCGCGGATCGCCGGCAGGCCCAGGCTGAACTGCGAGACCAGCGAGGTCACCGCGCCGTTGAGCCCGTCGGCGGACGCGCCGAGCGCCGTCCGCCACAACAGCTCCTGCTCGGCGGTCGACGGCAGCGACACGTCGAGGCGAACGCTGACGCGGTGATGCGTGCGCAGTGAATCGCGCGTGGCGACGAGCACGAAGCCGGCCAGCCGCTCGAGAAGCGCCGCGAGCGCGCGCGTCACCTCGGGGCCATCGGCGTCGTCGAGCTCGATGACCAGCGCCGTCGGCTGCAGGAGCGTCTCGCGATGCCACAGCCGCGCGACCAGCTCGCGGTCGAACGCAGGCGCCGGGACGTCGGCGGCGCGTGCCCGATAGAGGCGCAATCCGACGCGCGCGCAGGCGGCCGACGCCAGCGTCAGCTTGGCGGTGGCGTCGCCGCCACACAGCTGCACCAGCGGTACGCCGCCCGCGACATCGCGGCGCGACCAGAGCGCGATGAGCCGGTCGACCAGGAGCTCTTGCGACGCCGGCAGCGCGCCCGCGTCGCGGGGAAGCACGTCGACGATCCCGTCGAGGCGTGGATCGAGCGCGCCGGTGCCGGTGAGAAAGTGGAGGATGCGCTCGTCGATGCGCAGTCGGCCGTGCGCAAGCCCTTCGCCGTCGGGCTCGAGCTCGACGAGGCGAAAGCGGCGCAGCGGCGACGACGGCGACAACGCGCTCCAGTGCGCCCCGGGCAACACGGCCAGCGCCAGGCTGAAGGTGGGATGAGCGCGGCGCGGGTCCCCGGCGGCAGCGGCACAAGCGGCCGGCAGCGCGCCGTCGAGCTCGACGGCGGCGCAGAGGAGGAGCAGGTTGCGCTCGAACGGGGTCAGCCCGAAGGCATGCGCGACCAGATCGAGCGCCGACGGCGCGCCGAGTTGGGCGACGACGCGCTCCAGCTCGACGGTGAGCGCCGCGGCGTTGGCGCCGCCTTCGAGGTGATCGCGCAACCGGGCTACCGACAGCGACAGCACCTGCCGGTTTCCCTCGAGCCAGCCGTCGGGCGCGCCGCTCATGTGAGTGTCACCGAGCGCGGGAACGCCGTGTCGAGCGACGGCGGATCGGCGTAGTTGATGATGAAGCTGTCGACGCCATCGACGCGCACGCGCAGCGGGTAGAAGCCGGGCTTGAGCCCGGAGACGTCGAACAGGAGCGTGTTGGTGCCGCTCGGCCCGCCGTCGTGCGGGCGCGAGAGGAACTCGGTGTCGCCGACGAGCAGCGTCGCGCGTTGTTGCGCGCGCACGTTTGGCGTCACCGTGACCGTGAAGACCGCGGGCGAGGCCGCCACCGTCGAGCTGGCGCTGAAGTTGGTGATGGTCGGAGCGATCGGTAACGGCAGCGAATTGGACACGCGGACCTTCTGACCGCCGCTCACCGGCTCGGTCACCGTCGCCGCCACGACGTAGAGCCCGGGTACCAGCACCGTCGGGGTATTGGGGATCGCGAGGGAGAAGCCGAGCGGCGAGAGGCCGCTCATCCACGACGTCGCATCGACGGGCGCATCGAGCGCGGGGCTGGTCACCGCCACCGTCGTCGACGCGCCGGTGACGCTCGACTGCAGATGGTGGCCGCCCAGCGCGACGCTATCGCCGATGCGCGCGCTCGGCTGCAGGGGCGGAACGAAGTCGAGCTCGATCAACGTGGGATAGGGCGGCGTCGGATCGGGGTAGACCACCGGCCCGCGCGTCAGGACCGGCAGCGGCGTACGCGTCGGCAGGCTCGAGTCGATCAGCACCACCGACACCTCGTAGGCCGACGAGACCCGATAGGGCGTCTGAAATACGGCCCACAGCTTCGAGATCTCCTCGGTCGACATGGCGTGGGGCGTGATGCGGATGCGCTCGATCTGTCGCCAGGCATCGTTGTTGGTGAGCGCGATCTGAATGTCGCCGGGCATGAGCAGCGCGCGATCGTGGAGGATGCTCATGGCGCGTCCGAGCAGCCGGTGGCTCAAGACGTCGTCGAAGTTCTTGCCGTACGCGGTGAGCAGGTAATAGAGGTTGATGGCCAGCGGCGGCATCCCCGTCTCGCCCGGCTGCGTCTGTCCCGGCATGTCGAGGTTGCGCATCGCCGCGTTGGGCACGGTCTGGTAGAGGAACAGGTTGAGCTGGTTCTGATCCTCGCTCGAGCGCGCTTTGTCGGGCGGGCGCGCGGTGCAGTGCGCGTCGGCGAGCTCGGAGTCGCCCGGCGGATCGATCGGCAAGGGCGCCTTCACCTGGTCGAGCAGGTTGCGCAGCGTCGCCGTGACGGCCGCGATGGCGAACGAGTTGCTCAACGCTCGCCTCGATCGCGCTGGGCCAGATATTGCTCGAGGCTGAGCGCCGTCGGCCGCGTTGCCTGCGGTCGCCGTGGCGGCGGCGGGGCAGGGGCCGCCGCGCGCACGTCGATGCGACCGATGGTGACGTGCACGACGGGTGGCTCCGCCGCCGTGGTTGCCGTAGGTGCCGGCGTCGACGGCGCCGACGGTCGCTGCACGCGCGACGGGCGGACGGCGCCGCGCGTGGGCGCGGCTGCCGGACTTGCCGTGGCGGAGGCCGCCGGGGTCGTCGGCGCTGCGATCGGCTCCGCGGCCAACGGCGCGGCGTCGCCGTCGTCGTCTTGCTGCCCGGCCTCGGTGCGCGCTGTCACGGTCACGCGCGTCGACGGCAGCGTGCGCAGCTCGTTGGTCAATTGCGGTGCATGCGCCGCCGCCGATGGGATCGCGCTCGCAGGCCGAAGATCCTGCGCCGACGAGCGCGGCGGCATCAGCCGTTCGATTGGCGGCAGGCTCGGCGCGCCCGACGACGCGCGCGCCAGTGCCGCCGCGGCCTGCGCGGGCTGTTCGGCCTCCTTCGAGACGACGCGCTCGTCGGCCGTCGCGACCGGCTCCGCCGAATCGTCGCCGAGCGCGGGCTCGGGCGCGAACACCGGCACCGGCACCGGCTCGATGACGGCGTCCGCGCCGCGCGCGCGCCCTATGAGTCGATCGAGGAAGGTGCTCATCCGCCCGCCAGCTGTAGATAGAAGCGACGCCGCGCCGACCCCAGCGCCAGCACCTGGTCCTCACCCCAGCCGTATGCCGAGGCCAGCACGTGCACCTGCTGCAACAGCCGCCGCGCCTCGCCGGCCACCTCGCTCCACAGGAACGCGCCGATGTCGACGCTCGCCTGCCACTGGTGCGCGCAGCTCGGGCAGCTCAGCTCGACGAGGATCTCGGCTTGCGGATCGAGCTCGAGCATGCGGTGCGCCAGGGCTTCTCTCGTCGCCGCGGCGCTCGCGTCACCACGCACCACGCAGCGCGACAGCAGCAGGCACGCAGCCGTGTCGGCGTCGCCGGCGCGCGCGACCACTGCCAGGTCGCGGCTGTCGGGCAGACGGAACTCGATGGTGGCACCGTCGTGCTCGAGCACGTGCAGGGCAGACGCCGCTGGCGGTGCCGGCGTCCGCAGCGCCGCCGTGGTCGTGACGAACTCCAGCCGGTCGCTGCACGACGGGCAATCGACCCCCGCCGTCACTTCGCGGCCGAAGGTCTCTTCGCGGAGCGCCAGCAGCTCTGCATCGCGTCGTCCCAGCGGCAGCGCAGCGAGCGCGCTGCCGTCGAGCTCCGGCAAGACCGGCCGCAACAGCGCGAGCGCGCGGTCGAGCGCGTGCATCGTCAGTCCCGCCTCCCACACGCGCACGATCTCTTGTGGCGTGAGCGCCCGCATTGCTATCCGATGGTGGTGGCGCCGCCGCTGGAGAAGCTCGGCTCCGTCGGCTCGGGTGTATCGTCGTCGATGATCCAGCCCTCGTTCTCGATCTTCACGTGCTGGATGGCGATGGCGTTGGCGTTGGCGTCGAGATCGGGCAGAGCCTGATACTCCGAGACCCAGCAGCGGAAGACGCGGTAGGCGATCGCCTTCTGCCCCGACTCGTTGTAGACCTCGATGATCATGTCGCGCCGGAAGTCCTTGAGTGAGACCTCGGCGCCGAGACCCTGGCCGTAGTTCCACACCAGGTTCGCCCAGTCGTTGAACTCGCTGTCGTGTGTGACGCCGCGCTCGAGCGTGATGGCGTCGAACTCGGTGCGTCCCGGCGACTTCAGCGACGAGGACATGTAGCCGCCGTCGCGGTGCTTGACCACTTCGGTGGTGCGCTTGAGGGAGCTCACCTTGCTCACGCCGAGCACGTACTTGCCATTCCACTTCACGCGGAACTTGAAGTTCTTGTACGGATCGCGACGCAGCGGATTGGCGCTGAATTGGGCCACGCTCGTTCTCCTTTCAGGCAGCGATCTGTCCCGCCATTTGCTGCAGCGAGATGACGACGAACTCGGCCGGTTTCAGCGGCGCGAAGCCGATCGCGATGTTGACGATGCCGCGGTTGATGTCGTCTTGCGTGGTGGTGGTGCTGTCGCACTTGACGAAGAACGCGTCGCGCGGCGACTGGCCCTGGAATGCGCCCTGGATGAACAGGCTGTGCATGAAGGCACCGACGTTGAGGCGGATCTGCGACCACAGCGGCTCGTCGTTGGGCTCGAACACCACCCACTTGGTGCCGCGGAATACGCTCTCCTCGATGAACAGCGCCGTGCGCCGCACCGGAATGTATTTCCACTCCGACGCGATGCGATCGTCGCCCTGCAGCGTCCGCGAGCCCCACACGATGCGCCCCGCCGGCACGATCGTGCGCAGGCAGTTGAGCCCAAGCGGGTTGAGCAGGCCGTTCTCGTCGTCGGTGAGCGCGAGCCCGAGCGCGGTCACGTTGTTGAGCGTGGCGTCGAGACCGGCGGGCGCCTTCCACACGCCGCGCTGCGCGTCGGTGCGCGCCATCACGCCGGCGACGGCGCCCGACGGCACGAAGTCCTCGAACTGGTTGTTGTGGAACGGATTGGGCTGCGACAGCCGCGGGAAGAACACGGCCGCGTTCTTGCTGTTGGTGCCGAGGCTGGCGCCGAAGTCGGTGCCGCCGGTCTGCGCGTTCGACGTCGAGTCCCACGTCGTCGGTGGGTCGGCCAGCAGGATCGCGCGCCGCTTCTCGCAGTAGGTGGCGGCGGCGGCCATCACGGTCTGCTCGACGTCGGTCTCCCACGTGACATCGCTCGCCGCGTTGCGCGGGGTGCTCGTGTACGGCGGAATCACGAGGAGGTTGAACAGATCGGCGTCGTCGAGCGCGTAGATGCCCGTCTTCGGCGGCGAGGTCGCCGTGAAATTGGTGGCGGCGAGCGCCACGCCATCGTCGCCCTGCATGGCGGTGATCGCCGTCTGTATGTTCGTGAGGTCGGTGGCCAGCGTGGCCGACGACGCGCCCGCCTGTTTGTCGTCGCTGTACTGCTTCTCGGCGGCACCGGTGTCGTCCAGCCGTGGCTTGGTGAGCGCGCCCAGCCAGGCGGGCGTCGTGCCGGGCGACACGATCGTCGGCTTGCTCCAGACGACGAGCTTCGATCCGGCCTGCAGCACTTTGTCGGCCCGGCGCGAGCTGTCCTTGAAGGTGAGGTTGCGCCAGACCTCGACGGCGCCGCTCTGCTTGTCTTGGATGGTCAGGTTGAACAGATCGCCCTTGACGATGGTCGTCGACGGCGTCGAGATCGCGTCGGCGGCGGCCTGCGTGACGTCGTTGTCGACGGTGGCGCGCAGGTTGGTACCCCAGATGCCCGGGCTCGCCGCCATCAAGACGAGGTCGGTGCCGAAATTGACCTGCGCTGTATACGGCGAGTCGCCGGGATGCTCGGTCGCGGGCGTCTTGACGGCGAAGAGGCGGACGATGATCGCTTGCGTGCCGCCATTCAAAAAGAAATCGCGTACTGCAAAAGACATCGGAGAAAGCTGGGATAATCCTCCAAATGACCGCTCGTAATCGGCGAAACTGAATATCGTTACGGGAGTATTGAGGTCACCGCGGTCGGCGCGTCCGACGAATGCCGTGATCGAAGTCGCGACGCCCGTGATGGTGCGTACGCCGCTCGGAACTTCCTGGATGTATACGCCGGGATACGCCAACTGGACGGGCATGGACGCTCCTTTGCGCGCGGGGCGGACATGACTCCGTCGAGAAAGTGGCTCAACGCACACTCTCGAGCGTCGCCCCTCTCCATGGTGGCAGCGGAGCGAGCATCCCCCTTCAGCGGTCGCACCGTACGCAAAGCGCCGCGCGTCGGTCAAGCCAAAAACGCATGCTCGTCGTGCGGCAAATTGCCGCATCGCATTGGTTTGTGATGTGTCGCATTCGAAATCGCGTGAATTGTGAATAGTAGATAATGCGATACGAAATCACGCTAACGATAGTGTTTATTCGGCCCTAGAAAGCGGTGTTCTTTGCGCGGCGCGCGTGCCTATGATGCCGCATGGATCTGCAGACGCGCTTGAGCGCGCTCAAGACCAAGCCCGTGACCGTCTACGTCATCGGCGGCGAGCGCGAATTCGCGGGCACGGTCACCGACGTCGGCGATGGCTGGCTCGAGCTCGATCTCGGAAGCGGCGAGCCGCTGACGATCGTTCCCTTCACCGCCGTCTCGGGCGTGGCGCACCGCTGAGCCGGTGACGGCGCCGCGTCCCACGGTGTCGCTCGGCGGGCGCGCCGTCTCCACGTTCCAGGCGTGCGGCCTGGTCGGCTTCGCTGCCGCGCTCGCGACGGCGCTCGTCGTCGGCGCGCACGTCGGGCTGCCGCTCGGCTTCGTGACGTTGCTGGGGGCGGCGGCGGTGGCCGCGTTCTTCTGGCTGGCGCTGGCCACGCGCGCCATCCTCGACGAGGAGCGGTTGGTCTACTATCACCACGAGCTCGCCGTGCTCGTCCTGAGCGCTTTGGTCGCGGGGCTGGCGCGCCAACCGATCGGCCGTGCGCTCGACGTCGCCATCGTGGCGCTCGGCGTGTTCCTCGCGTTCGGTCGCGTCGGCTGCTTCGCCGTCGGCTGCTGCCACGGGCGGCCGCACCGTCTCGGCGTGCGCTACCACGACGATCACGCCGCCGTCGGATTTCCCGACGCGCTCGTGGGCGTACCGCTCGTGCCGGTGCAGGCGATCGAGTCCGGCGTGGTGCTGGCGCTGACCGCGAGCTCGGCGGCGAGGTTGTGGGCGGGCGCGCCGGCGGGAGCGACGCTGGCCACGCAGCTCGTCGGCTATGCGCTCGTCCGGTTCGCGCTCGAGCTCTGGCGCGGCGATGTGACGCGGCCCTTTGTCCTATCGCTCTCGGAGGCGCAGTGGCTGAGCTGCGCGCTGGCCCTCGCCGTCGTCGGCGGCGAGCGCGCCGGATGGCTCCCGCCGTCGCGCTGGCACGGCGGCGCCGCCGCGCTCCTGGCGCTCGCCGTCGTCGTACTGGCGCTGCGGCGCGCGCGGCAGGGCTCGGCGCATCGGCTGTGGTCACCGGCGCACGTCGCCGAAGTGGCGGCGGCGCTCGCCGATCGCGCCGCCGTGTCGGCGCCGGTGCGGGTGCACACGACGTCGCTCGGCGTGCGTCTCTCGACGACCGTCGTCGACGATGCCGGCGGCCGGCGCCGGCTCTACTTGTTGTCAGGCATCGATCCACCGTCGGCGCGCGCGCTCTCGTCGCTCATTCTGCGCCTGCGTCCGCCGCGCGGGCGACACGAGCTGCGTCAGCGACCATCGGGCCTGTTCCAACTGATCGTCGGTGAGGATGCGCGCTAGGAAGCATTTGCCATTGACACCCTCGGCGGCGAGTTCTTAAGGTCGCGCCGTGGGGGAGCGCGCGCGTGTGGTGAAGCCGACGTCTGGCGCAGCGACTGCGCTGCGCCAGGAGCCCAGGCGCAAACGGCAACGTCACGCCGAAGGCGTCGAGCGCGCCGCCGAGACGGCCGTGAGCGATCGGCCGACGCTGTTTTCGGGAAGCGGCGCGAGCGACGCGTCACCGCCGCCGTCGCCGTCGCCGTCGAGCGGGCACAGCCTGGGACGCGTGCCGGTTCTGCCGCCGCCTGCGATCGTCGACATCAGCGCGCCGGACGATCGCGCGGAGCACGAGGCGGAGCGCGCCGCCGACGTCGTCGCGCGCCGGGTCAGCGGCGCCAGCGACGGAGGTGGCGACGCCGTTCTCGCGCTCGGCGCAGCGGCGCCGCGCCTGTGGCGCGCAGCCGATCCGGACGCGGCACCGGGCCACACGGCCGGCCTCATCGTCGACGACGAGGCCCAGGTGCTGTCGAGCGGCCAGATGCGCAAGTCGGAGCTCCTGGCCGCGCTCCGCGTCGACGCCTGCGCCGCCGCCGATCGCGCGCTCGCCGCTGTGGGCCGCGACACGCGCGGCTGTCCCTACGTCGAGCGTTGGCTCGGTTACTACGCCAACAAGCCGGCGCAGCACCTCGAGCGCGCCATCCGCAAGTATGCGCCCGAGACGCAATCGGCGCGGAGCGCGAAGGATTATGTGCCGGCGGTGAGCGCGCGCATCGGCAGGGGCGCCGCCGCCTACGCGCAGACCGGCCGGCTTCCTGCCGATTTGCCCGAGGAGCTCAAGCGGGCGGCGCTCGGCGGCGGCATGCTCGGCGCGTTCGCCGCCGTCGGCAGCGCCATCGGCGCGGCGCTGTCGGGGCTGGGCCACGCCATCGGGTCGCTGTTCGCCAAGCCGCGCGAGGGCGGCGCGCAGCTCGGGGTCGACCGCGCGGCGCTGCACGATCGTCTCGGCCCCGGCCGCCCGCTCGACGGGCCGCTCCGCGCCAAGATGGAGTCGGCGTTCGACGCCAGCTTCGCCAACGTCCGCGTTCACCACGACGGGCGCGCCGCCGCGCTCTCCAATGACCTGCGCGCGCGCGCGTTCACGCTCGGCGATCACATCGCGTTCGGCGCCGACGAGTATCGCCCGGGCACGCTCGTCGGCGATGCGCTGCTCGCGCACGAGCTCGCGCACGTCGTGCAGCAGTCGGGCGGCGCGCCGGTCGAGCGCCCGCACGTCGACGCCACGCCACAGGCGGCGCTCGAGGACGAAGCCGATCAGGCGGCGGCGGCGGCGGTGCTCGACATGCACGACCGCGGTCCGCGCAAGCAACGCCTACGCCGCGACATCGGCCGTCAGCGCGGCCTGCGCCTGCAACGCTGCGGCGGTGGCACGGACCTGCGCAAGGGCACCAGCCTGCCGACGAGCGCGCAGCAAACCAACATCCGCTCGGATCTCGACTTCCCCGTCGAGATCACGCATACCGCCGATCAACCAGCGCCAGCGGCGCCCGCCGGCGTCTCGGCCACGGCGGCGGCGGCGAGCACGGAGTGGGCGGGCGCCAAGCACGCCGGTGATACCGCCGCCCAGACCGCCGCCGCCGACGCCAAGCGCGCCGAGATCAAAACCGAGCTGCTCCACGGCATTCAGGCCGAGTTCGACCGACAGCTCAAGGACGCGAAGAAGACCCAAGGCACAGCCGGCAAGACGACCATCGACGAGTTCGAAGGAGCGGCCAACGCCGCCAAGCGCGTGATCGACGACCGCTACAGTGACTTTCTCGCCGGCGGCATCAGCGTCGGTGCGCCACGTCCTGGCGAGTTTCACGCCGGCAGCAACCTGCTCAGCTCGTACGACGTGGCCGCGCGCAAGGCGCACGGAACGTTCGCCACCCCCGAGACGCGTGTCTACAACCTCGCGACCTACACGGGCCCGCACGGTGAGCCCAGCGCCGCGACCAAGCTCCGGGCGGCGCCGTACTTCTTCAACATCAATCGGAACGAAGGAGATGTCACCGTCGATCCGCTCAACCGAGAGGGCCTCTTCTTCGCCAAGGAAGTGCGCGATCCGTTCGCCGCCGCGCACAAGAACGATCTCGACCTCATCACGCAGTACAATTACGCCGTCACCGATCAGGGCGGGCAGACCGTGTTGATCAGCCCCGACAGCCCTTCGCGGGGCTCGAAGTGGAGCGCCTTCGCCGTGACGGCGCACGAGTACCTGCACCTGTTGACGCATCCGATCTTTTCGGCCGCCGCGACGAAGACGATGAACGAGGGGTTCACCGAATACTTCACCTACGAAGCGATGACGGCGCTGCCGTGGCAGCAGGCGGGCAATGACGACAGCTTGCGCCGTCAGGTCGAGGCGCCCGATCCCGGATTGCCGTTCAGCTTCGTCGATCCATACAAGAGTCCTCCGACCTATCAGGGCTACGCCGACGCCGCGCGCAAGGCGAAGTCCGAGCTCGGATCCGGCGAGGGCGCCGAGAACGCGGTCCGCGGCGCATTCTTCCAGGGCCACGTCGAGCTGCTCGGCTTCGATCCCAAGGACCCCGGCAAGAAGGGGCCGGTCGCCTCGGCGAATCTCGCAAAGGGCCAACGCGAGCACATCGTCGTCGCGTCCGGTGGCGCCGTCGAGAACGGCGCCATCATCGCCAAGGTCCACGATGTCAAGCTCGAGGATCTGAAGAAAGCGAACCCCGGCGTCGATCTAGACAAGCTCAAGGCGGGCGATCGCGTGATCGTGCCAAAATGATTCGCGCCATCGCGTTTGCCGTCGTCGCCGCTGCCGTCGCTTGCGCTCCCGCGGCGAAGACGAGAAAGGATTCCGTGAGCCCAAAGTCGCCGCTCAATCCAGCGTGTCGCGACGCCATCCTCGCGTTCGCCGACCTCCAGCTCGATCGCTGGCACGGCCTGCCTGCGTGCACGCACGACGATCTCGCCACCGTGCTCGGCGCGGGCGGGGCGGAGTGGAAGGGCGGCTACGGCCTCATTCACATCTACGCCGGACACGCCGCCACACCGACGGGGATCACGGTTCACTTTCGCGGCGAGCGGGCGGCGTACCTGATCGCGTCGGGCGAGCGGCTGCCTCGCGCCAGCATCGAGACGATGCTCGGTCCGCCCGAGGCAGTCGCTCCGTCACGGCTCTTCGAGCCGCAGAACGAGCAATGGATCTACGCGTCGCGCGGTCTCACGCTGCACGTCCACCGCGGATCGCATGAGCCGCTGCGCATCTATGGCTACGAGCCGATGACCGTCGAGCAGTTCAAAGAGAGCGAGCTGTTCTACGAAGAGGCCTCGGAGCATCCGAGCCACTGAGACGCTAGGGCTGCCACGTTCCTTTTTCGCGGGCTTCTTCGAGCGCCGCGAGCCCGAAGCGGGCGAGCGCGTCGGCAGCGCTGATCGGACGCGCCCTCGGATCGCCGTAGTCGATGCTCCACAGCACCGTCCCGTCGGTCCAGTAGGGAACCGTCGAATGGCGCGCCATCGCGGCGAGCTGCTCCTCTGTCAGCGGCGCGTGTAGATCGCGCGCTTTGTCGGCGACGACCCGCTCGACGGCGTCGTCCCCGAAGCTTAGAAGCGCCATCCAAATCTCTCGACGTTCCGGCATGATTCCCTCATCTGAGGTTGAACGGCACGGCGTTCACCTTGAAACCCTTGGCGCGGAAGAGCTTGATCGTCGCGTCCCACTGCTCGGCCGTCGCTGGTCCATACCGTCCCGAGCCGCCGTTGATGATCACCTCGGGCTGCTCGCCCGGTTTGTGCACGAAGCGCAGCTCGCCGGCGGTGAACGCTCCCTCCTCCGGGGCGCTCAGGTTGCTGTGCACGACGTTGCCGCGCTCCTCACACTCACGCAGACGCGACAACTGGGGCGCCCGCTGTCGCGCGTGCGGAGGCGATCGCCAGCACATCGAGACTGGTGAAGACTTTGCGGGTGATCGCTCTCCGGCCCCCCAGCGCTTCGAAGCGACCGATCAAGCCGCTTTGCTGGCGCTCGATTGCTGGACTTGGATCGGCGAATTCATCGTGACCCAGGACGACGCTACGACGTGGAGCGTGTTCCTTGACGCCACGTGCGCCAGCGATGCTAGCAAGCGCGTAACGGGCCAGTGGTCGGGGCCGCGTTGAATCGCGCGCTATTTCTCGACGGGGAGGCCG
>DATNAQ010000018.1:0-35739 GCA_035607415.1 Polyangia bacterium | reverse complement strand
CATGAGCGGGATCTCGCATCCCCACACGAGGTGCTTCGCCAGCTCCGGCCGCGCGGCGCTGTTCATCGCCAGCCAGTTGTCGACGGAGATGCAGAGCACCGCGATGTCGCACAGCGTGGCCAGCGCCGGCACCGACGGGTGGTAGGCGCGGCGCAACAGCAGCCACGTCGACGCCAGCGAGAGCGCGCCCCACGCCACCGACAAGACGCCCATCGTATTGACGCGGCCGAGCTGCTTGGTCTGCGTGATCAGGATGACGATGCCGATCGCCATCCAGATGGTCGCGCGCAGGACGCTGATGACGCGCTCGTTCTTCCACGCCTCGTCGCGAAACACGCGCTCGGAGCTGGTCATCCCGCGATTGTAGACGAAGCGCGCGGGGGGCGCCCGCTAGAGCAGGATGCCGCGCAGAACGATGCTCGCCACCGTGAAGTAGATGACGAGGCCGGTCACGTCGACGAGCGTGGCCACCGCCGGCGCCGACGCCGACGCCGGATCGAGCCCGACCCGCCGCAAGAGGAACGGCAGCATCGAGCCGGCGAGGCTGCCGAAGAGCACGACGCCGACGACGCTGAAGCCGACCGTCATCGCCACCGCGTGCGCGTGCACGCCGTACTTGTCGGGCCAGATGAGGTGCCACAGCGAGATGCGGCAGAAGCCGATGACGCCGAGGATCAAGCCGAGCAGGATGCCGACGAAGATCTCGCGCCGGAACACGCGCCACCAGTCGCGCAGCCGGACCTCGCCGAGCGCCAGCGCGCGCACGATCAGCGTCGACGCCTGCGAGCCCGAGTTGCCGCCCGAGCTGATGATGAGCGAGATGAAGATGCTGAGCACCAGCGCGCGCTCGAGCTCGTGCTGGAAATAGTCCATCGCCGTCGTCGTCAGCATCTCGCTGATGAAGAGCGCCGACAGCCAGCCGGCGCGCTTCTTGATCATGAGCGGGATGCTGACGTCGAGATAGGGCGCGCCGAGCGCTTCCATACCGCCGAACTTCTGCGCGTCCTCGGTCGCCTCTTCCTGCACGACCTCGACGATGTCGTCGACGGTGACGATACCCTTCATGCGCCCGTCGGCGTCGATGACCGGCACGGCCACGAACTCGTGCTGCGAAAACACGCGCGACACCGCTTCCTGGTCGTCGGTGTCGAGGACGGTGATGAGATCGGTCTTCATCACGTCGCGCACCAGCTTGCCCTGCTGCGCGGCGAACAGATCGCGGAACGAGCAGACGCCGAGGAGCTTCTGATGCGCGTCGCACACGTAGGCGTAGGCCAGGGTCTCGATGCGCTCGCGCGCCTGCTTGCGCAGGTAGCTGATCGCCTCGTCGACGGTCATGTCGGGACGCACGCGCACGTAGCGCGGGTTCATGAGGCCGCCGGCGTCGTCCTCGGCGTAGGCGAGCAGCGCCGTGACCTCCTTGCGCGTCTGCTCGTCGAGCATCGCCATCATCGCCGCGCGCTCGTCCTCGTGCGCCTCCTGGATCACGTCCGCGGCGTCGTCGGGCGGGAGCAGGCGCAGCCACGAGCGGCGGTCGCCGGTGGGCAGCCCGAGGATGAGCTCGTACTGATCGCGCGAGCCGAGCGTGAAGAACAGCTCCTCGGCGTCGGCGCGCGGCAACAGGCGGAAGCCTTCGACGCGCTCTTCGGCCGACAGGATGTGCCACGCATCCTGAAGCTCGGACGCGACGAACGCTTCGTCGCTGCCCGTCGTCTCGGCGTCCGGCGGAGCCATACCGCGTATCTGCCCAAAGCCGCGGCAAATGGCCAGAAAAAAGTGCTGGCCTACATTCAGACCAATGGCGCCAAGCTTGAAGGTGCTCCGGGAGGAGGCCGCCGGGTGTACCCGCTGCGACCTCTATCGACGCGCGACGCAGACCGTGTTCGGCGAGGGGGCGCGTCACGCGCGCGTCATGCTCGTCGGTGAGCAGCCCGGCGATCAGGAGGACAGGCAGGGCCACCCGTTCGTCGGGCCGGCGGGACGGCTCCTCGACCAGGCGCTGGTGGCCGCCGGTATCGATCGCGACGAGGTCTACGTCACGAATGCCGTGAAGCACTTCAAATGGCAACCCCGCGGCAAGCGACGGCTGCACCAGAAGCCCAACGCGCGCGAGCTGGCCGCGTGCCGGCCGTGGCTCGAGGCCGAGCTCGCCGTGGTCCGGCCCGAGCTGGTCATCGCGCTCGGAGCGACCGCGGCGCAGCAGCTGTTCGGGCGCGGCTTTCGCGTCACGGCGCTGCGCGGGCGCGACGTGCCGGCGTCGTTCGCGCCGCACGCGCTGGCGACGGTGCATCCGTCGTTCGTGCTGCGCCAGACCGACGACGCCGCGCGGCGTCAGGCGCTGCGCGAATTCGTCGCCGACCTGGTGGCGGCGCGGCGGATCCTAGAGGCGGGCGGAGAAGCGGCGCGCGAATAGATAGGCGTCGCCGGGCCAGCGCGCGGAGACGTAGCGCCCGTCCTCGACGATGAAGGCGCCCACGTCGTCGGCGTCGGTGCCGCGCTTCTTGACCACCAGCGGGCCGCGCTCGAAATGCTCGTTGGGCGCCTCGAGGGCCGCGCGCACCTCGTCCTCGACGTACGCGGGGTAGGTCCGGTAGTAGCGCCCCAGCTTCCAGAAGGTCATGAGGTAGGCGCCGCGCTCCATGTACTTCGGAAGGCACGTGGTGCGCGCGCCGTGCAGGACGCTCTTTCCCGTCGACGGATCCTTGGCGCGCGCGAGCACGAGCACGCCGTGGCAGATGGCGCCGACCGGGCGGCCGGTGCGCCAGAAGGCCACGACCTTGTCCTGCAGGACGGTCGAGCCGAGGTACTGCTTCATGCCCGGGGCGTGGCCGCCCGGCAGGATGAGGCCGTCGAAGGCGCCGGGCTCGATCGCGCTCCACGCCATCGGTCGCGCGAACGCGGGAGCCGCGGCCATCTCGTCGTAGAGCGCGCGCGGCTCGACGTCGGGGCCGAGCGAGCCGAGCGAGCCGTCGAGCAGGCGCTTGTCCGCCGTCGGTGCGGCGCCGCCGTGCTCGGTGGCGAAGACCACGTCGTGACCGTCGCGCGTGAGCGTGCGCCACGGGACGGCGGTCTCGGTGGGATCGAAGTCGGCGTCGGGCAGGGGCATGAGCACGCGCGCCATGGCGCTCATGATAATGGCCCTGGCACGCGTCGTGAAGCTCGTAACGCGCATGACGTACGGATCGATGCGTTGGCGGCAGACGTTCTATGTGCACTGGATCGTGCCGGCCGACACGCTCGTCAATCGCATTCCGAAGTCGACGACGCTCGATCGCTGGCGCGGCCACGCCGTCGTCAGCCTCGTCGCCATCGACGTCGAGGGGCCGGCGCCGCGCAAGCTGTTGCAGACGCCGGTGGCGCACCTGTTTCGCTATCGGCAGCTCAACCTGCGCACCTACGTCGAGGGGCCGGACGGGCCGGGCATGACGCTGCTCGAGACGCGCGTCGACCGGCTCACCTGGGCGCTCGGCGCGCGGCTGGCGGGGATGCCGTATCACCTCGATCGCGAGCTGGTCTACGACGTGCGCGCGGCCTCGCTGGAGCTGCGCGCGCGCGGGCTGCACGCGACGGGCCTCGTCAGCGACGCGGGCGCGGGGCCGCTCACCGTCGGGACGCTCGAGTACTTCGCGTGCGAGCGCTATCGCGCGTATGCGCAGCTGCCGGTGGGGCGCACGCTGTGCGTGCAGATCGCGCATCCACCGTGGCGGGCGCGGCCGGTGGCGCTGCAGGAGACGATCACGCCGGCGCCGCTCGGGCTGGCGGTCGACGCGGCGCCGGCGTCGGCGCAGCTGTGCGAGGACGTCGAGGCGGTGGTCGAGCACGTGGCGTTGCCGGGCGGCGAGGAAGAGGCGGCCTTCGTTCCTGCGTGATAGCGTTGCCGCGTGATCCGATGGATGTTCGGCATCGTCGTCGGCGTGGCGCTCGCGGCCGGCGGCGGTTGGCTCTATCTGCAGAAGGGCAAGGACTGCCTCGGCCGCTGCGGCGACGGCACGCGCTGCTTCGACGGGCGCTGCATCATGGCGCCGGCGGCGACGACGGTGGCCACGGCGCCGACGCCCAGGAAGCGCCGGCACCACGGCGGCGGCGCCGGCGGCCCGGCGGCGCCCGAGCTCAAGCTCGAGCCCGGCGACGAGCGCAGCGCCACCAGCGGTGACGCGCTCGGGCGCGCCGAGCACGTCGATCTCACGCAGGGCGGCGAAGACGGCAAGGAGCTGCAGCAGGAGGATCTCGACGCCGTGTTCCGCCCGGCGCAGTCGGCGGTCTCGCGCTGCATCACCGACGCCGTCGGGGACTATCCGCTCGAGTCGGGCAAGATCGAGGTCGCCTTCCGCGTCGAGAAGACGGGGCAGGTGCGCAAGGTGCGCATCACGGCGCCCCAGCTTCTCATGCGCCGCGGGTTCGCCGCGTGCGTGCGGCCCATCGTGACGGGCCTGCGCTTCCCCGCGTCGGGCGGGGCGAACGTCGTCACCTACCCGTTCGCGCTGCAGTAGCGCTTACGGCTTGCGCGCGGCCACGAGCGCGGCCTGCACGCGCTCGGCGAGCCAGGCAATCGCCGCCGGCTGCTGCCGGAGGCCTGCGCCGACCACGATCGGCTGCTCTTGCCCGCGCACGTGCACGCGCAGGTGGTTGCCCTGCCGCTCCAGCTTCTCGACGTCGCCGACGGCGGCGCGCCGCACCTGCGACTTGCCGCGCCGCCACACGAGCTCGCCGTTCTCGACGGCCAGCGACTCGCCGCCGAAGAGCGAGAAGATCGCCGCCACCACCACGAACAGCGCGAACAGGCCGCGCACCGCCATCATGCCGAGGCGCCCCTCGCGCACGTCGTTGACCATGGTGATGGCGATGAGCCCGAGCACGATCGGCGCGACGAAGCCGATGCCGATGCGCATGATGAGCGGGCGCGCGTTCTCCACGGTCCAGCGCGTTCCGTCGGCCTCTTTGATCGTTGGTGGGTTTTCCATCATCGTTGCACCGCTCGCTCACTACGACTCGGCGCGCCAAGTCGGCTCGCTGCACTCGCCTCCGGGGCGCGAAGACCCCGCGTCTTCGTTCGCTCCCTCATCAGAAGTGGTGGGTCGGATCCTTGCGCGGCGGCGGCGGCGCCTCGGGGATCTGCGGCAGCGGCTCGCGCTCCTCGGCGTCGTCGTCCTGCATCTCGAGCTCGCCGAGCGGCGAGCCGATGTCGACCAGGCGCTCCTTGTCGGCGTCGGCGCCGTACTTTTTGCAGTTGTCGCAGCGCCCGCACAAGGGCACCTCGTTTTCGCCGAAGTAGCCGAGCAGGATCTTGACGCGGCAGCGCGTCGAGCGCGCGTAGCGCAGCATCGCCTCGAGCTTGCCGTGATCGGCCTCGCGACGCTTGCGATACTCCTCGGCGGCGCGCCCGAGCGTGAGGTCGTCGATCTCGGCGATCTCTTTCCACTCGCCCTCTTCCTCGACGGCGCAGTTGTGATCCTTCAAGACGCCGAGCACGACGCGCGCCTTCTGCTGCGAGGTCTCGCCGGCCAGGGCGATCTCCTTGAGCGACGAGGCGCCGTTCGACAGCGCGAAGGCGACGTTCTTGAACTGCGTCTTGGTCGGGTACTTGTCGCCGACGAAGAACTCCTGCACCGCCTCGTCGTTCGGGTTGTAGAGCAGGATGCAGCGCGACGGCTTGCCGTCACGTCCGGCGCGCCCCGCCTCCTGGTAGTACTGCTCGATCGAGCCGGGCACGTTGTAGTGGATGACGAAGCGGATGTCCGGCTTGTCGACGCCGAGGCCGAACGCGTTGGTCGCGATCATGATGCGCGGGTTGTTGCGCATGAACGAGCGCTGCGACTCCTCGCGCTCGTTCTGTGTCATGCGGCCGTGGTACATGCCGACGCGCAGGCCGAGGCGCGGCAGGGCGCCGTGCAAGGCCTCGACGTCGCGCACCGTCGAGCAGTAGACGATGCCCGGGCCCTTGATGCGACGGATGAGTCGCAGGAGGCGGCGCACCTGCTGCCGCAGATCCTGCGCGAAGCGCACCTCGAACGTCAGCGACGGGCGGTTGAAGCCCGTGTGCACCACCTCGGGCGCCTTCAGATCGAGCTGTTTCTGGATGTCCTCGGCCACCTGCGGCGTCGCCGTCGCCGTCAGCGCCAGCACCGGCGGTCGGCGATCGGGGTAGGCCGACGGCAGCGACTCCTTGACCTGCTTGAGCGCGAGATAGGCGGGGCGGAAGTCGTGGCCCCACTCCGAGACGCAGTGCGCTTCGTCGACGACGAAGAGCGCGACCTTCTGGCCGCCGAGCTCCTTGACCAGCGCGCCCGACGCCGCGCGCTCGGGCGTGACGTAGATGATCTTGTGCTTGCCCTCGTCGATGCGCTCGAGCGTCTCGCGCTTGGCGCGGACGCCCTCGGTCGAGTCGAGGCGCGCAGCGACGGCGCCGGTGCGCCGCAGCTTCTGCAGCTGATCGGACATGAGCGCGAGCAGCGGCGAGACCACGACGGTGACGCCGGGCAGCTCGAACGCGGTGAGCTGATAGGTGAGCGACTTGCCCGCGCCCGTCGGCATGATGGCGAGCACGTCCTTGCCGGCCATGAGGTCGCGGATGACGCGCTCCTGGCCGGGGCGGAAGTCGCGCAGGTTGAACTGGCGGCGCAGGCGGCGGACGATCGGATCGACCCGGACCTGCTGCCCGTCGGGGCCGAGCTCGAACTCGCGACCGCCGCGACGACGGCGGCGGCGACGGCGGCGACGCCCCTCGCCGGGGAGGCCGGGCTCGCCGGGCTGGTGCGGATGATGGCCGTGCTGCGGCGGCTGGTGTTGATGATGCCCGTGCGGGCCCTGCGGCGGGCGCGCCTGCGACGGCTGCGGATGCGCCGGCGGATGCGCCTGCGCCGGCTGCGGATGCGCCTGCGCCGGCGGATGCGCCTGCGACGAGCGTGACGGCTCCGGCGAGCGTGACGGCTCCGGCGAGCTCCAGAAGTCGGCGAACTCGCCGTTCGCCGGCGCCGAGGGCTGCGACGGCACCGTGCCCCACGTCGGATCGTGCGTCGGAGGCGCCGGCGGACGCGGCGTGTGCTGCTGGCGCTGATGCTGTTGCTGCTGATGCTGCTGCGAATGCTGCTCGTGCCGATGCGGTTGGTGCTGCTGCGCCGGCGTCGCGCTCGACGGCGTCGGCCGCGGCGTCGACTTGCGGCGCAACGGATCCGCCGACCGCTCGCGCGGCAACAGCGGCGCGCCGGTCATCGACACGGGCCCCGTCGGTGCCGGCGTCGCCTCCGCCTTCGCCGCGACCGGCTCGGCCGCCGGCTCCGGCCGGCTGGCAACGGGCTCGACCGCGACCGGCGTCTCGACCGTCGACGGTAGCTGCTTGTCCGCCGCCGCCCTCTTCGCCTTCGGCGTCTTCGCGGCCGCGGGCTTCTTCGCCGCCGCCGGCTTCTTCGCCACCGCCGGCTTCTTCGCCGCGGCCGGCTTCGCCTTGACCGACGCCGCCTTCTTGGGCTGCGCCGCCGGCTTCTTCGCCGGCACGGCCTTCGCCTTTGCCGGGACCGCCGCTTTCGCCGCTGGTTTCGCCGCGGCCTTCGCCTTTGCCGGCGCCGCCTTTGCCGGCGTCGCCTTCGCGGTCGCCTTCGCCGCTTTCGCCTTCACCGGCGCCTTTGCCTTCTTCGCTGTCGCCGGCTTCTTCGCCTTCGCCATGTGCTCCTCGACCCCACGCAGCGCCCAGACCCCGGCGCCGCCCTTCGCGCGATTCGAACCGCGCAGCCGCTCCTATAGCACGAACTTCGCGCGGGGGAAGCACGATGTGCTACTACGCGCCGGATGCCGTCGAAAACCCCGCGCCCGCGCCGCGCCCTGTCGTCGCGTGGCGGTCGCGTCGTGTCGTCGGGCGACCCCCAGTGGCGCCGCCTCCTCGCCGAAGCGCTCTCCGTGCCTGCCGACGCCGACGCCCGCGAGCTGACCCACGGGTTTCACTCGTATCCGGCGCGCTTCCATCCGCTCGTCTGCCGCCGCCTGCTCGCAGAGACGGCGCGCGCGGGCACGGTCGTGCTCGATCCCTTCGTCGGCTCGGGCACCACGCTCGTCGAAACCGGGCTGCGCGGCGCCATCGGCCGCGGCGTCGACGCCAACCCGCTCGCCGTCGACCTCGCGGCGCTCAAGTCGACGCCGGTCCCCGCCACCGCCCGCGACGCGCTCGTCGCCCGCGCCGCCGACGTGGCCGCGCGCTCGCTCGCCCGCGTCAAGGCGCGCGCGCGCACCAAGGGCCGCGGCGACGAGTACGACGATCCTGCGCGCTACATGCCGCACGTCTTCCGCGAGCTCGTCGGGCTGCGCGAAGAGATCGAAGGCGAGGCCGAGCCGATCCGCGGCGCGCTCCTGCTCGTGCTCTCGTCGATCCTCGTCAAAGTCTCGCGCGACAAGAGCGACACCAGCCGCGGCACCGTCGAGCGGGCCATCGGCAAGGGCAACCCGTCGCGCCTCTTTGCCCGCAAGACCGAGGAGCTCGCGCGCGGCATGGCCGCCTTCGCCGCCGCGGTTCCGCCCGGCACGCCCGCGCCCGACGTGCGCGTGGGCGACGCGCGCCGGCTCGACCACGTGCGCGATCGCAGCGTCGACATCATCCTGACCTCGCCGCCCTACCTCGGCACCTACGACTACGCCGAGCACCACGCCCGCCGCTTCGGCTGGCTCGGCCTCGACGCGCGCCGCTTCGCCGAGACCGAGATCGGCGCCCGCCGCGGCACGAAAGATCCGGCCAAGGCGCTCGCCGACTGGCAGCGCGACGTCGACGCCTTCGTCGCCGAGTTCGCCCGCGTGCTGCGCCCGACCGGCCTCGCCTTCATCAACATCGGCGACTCCGCCGTCGGCGATCGCGCCATCGCGGGCGACGCCGCCGTCCGCGCCGCCGCCGAGAAGCACGATCTTGCGATCGTGGCCAACGCCTCCGAGGAGCGCCCCAGCTTCTATCGCCGCGCCGGCGTCTCGACGCGGCGTGAGCATTTGCTGCTCGTCACAAGCGCCAAATCGCCCGTGTGATACGATTCGCGCATGCGCTGGTGGTCGGCCCTTTTTCTCCTCGCCGGCTGCTTGGCGTATGGAGGCTGCGGCCGCTCCAGCCTGATGGGCTCGGGCGGCGTCGTCACGCTCGACATGGCGCACGGCGGCGACATGGCCTGCGTCGGCGCCAATTGCCCGTCGCACGGCGACATGGGCGACATGGCCGGCGACCCGTGCGCCACCAAGGACGACTGCAAGAAGCCCGAGTGCGCCGGCGATCCGCGCTGCCACACGCCGGGCACCGAGATCTGCAACAACGGCATCGACGACGACGACGACGGCCTCGTCGACTGCAAGGATCCCGACTGCGCCAGCTTCCCCGGCTGCCAGCCGCACATGTGCGATCCCAACAACCCCGACTGCACCGATCCCATGTGCGTCGACAACCCGAAGTGCCAGAACCTGAAGTGCATGCCGACCGTCGACTTCGGCACGCTCATGCCGACCGGCTCGTCGTCGACGAGGATGGAGAGCACCACCGGCACCACCGACGTCGCGGTCACGCCCTGCGCCCCGGGCGGCGGCGGCGAGGTGGTGGGCGAATTCACGCTCACGGGCAGCGCCGACCTCACGCTCGCCTGGTCGCAGCAAAAGGGCGAGGACCACGTGTTCGGCCTGTTCCTCGCCGGCGTCAACCAGGCGTGCGGCGCCAACCCCATCGACTGCGTCGATCCGAAGGAAGCCCAGACCGGCCTGCACACCTTCCCGTCGCTGCCGGGCGGCCACTACTACGTCATCACGCAGGCGTTCGAGAAGGCGGGCCAGGGCCCGGTCACCGTCACGCTCTCGACGCCGTCGATGAAGGAGATCTGCAACAACGGCGTCGACGACAACGGCAACGGGCTCATCGACTGCGCCGACGCCGACTGCGTCAACGATCCCAACTGCGTCGATCAGGAGTGCAAGCCCGACTTCAACGTCGGCGCGCTGGTGGTCAACGGCCCGTCGAAGAACGTCAGCTTCGACACCAGCGCCGCCGACGCCAACAACGACGTCTCGTGCGAAGGGGCGCCCGGCGGCAAGGACGTGGTCGTGCACTTCGTCTTGAGCGAGCCGGCCGGCATCCTCCTGCGCTGGGACCAGACCGGCGATCACGTGGTCGCGCTCGAGAACATGCCGCCGCCGGGCGAGGCGTGCGACTCGGACCAGGTCGACTGCTACGACCCGTCGGGCCGCACGCAGGACGAGGTCGCCTGGGGCGAGAAGCCGGCCGGCGAGTACCTCTTCATCTTCAAGGCGCTCAAGCCGGGCACCGAAGGGCACATCGACGCGCAGATCTCGGCCTATCGCACGCGCCCCGTCGAGCTCTGCCACAACGGCATCGACGACGACGGCAACGGCCTCGTCGACTGCGCCGATCCCGCCTGCTTCGGCGTCGAGGGCTGCAACGGGCCCTTCTGCATGCCCGACGTCAACCTCGGCAACATGAGCGTCGGCGAGGGGCGCACCGTCAACCTGCAGGTCTCGGCCATGGGCAAGGCCGGCTACCACACCTCGTGCGCGCAGGGCGGCGGCAAGGGCATGGTCGTGCAGCTGAGCGTGCCGGCGGGGGGCACCAACGGCGGCTTCGGTCTCGGCGTCGACTGCACGCAGACCGGCGACCAGGTGCTCGATCTCTTCGCCGCCGGCGGCCCGCGCGACGCCTGCGACGTCAACGAGCTGGTCTGCGCCGATCCCAACACGCTGCCGTTCGGCTGCGGCTACGAGATCCCGAACCTGCAGCCGGGCACCTACAACGTGATCGCCGAGGCGTTCTCGCCGTCGACGGCGGGCACGGTCAACCTCACGCTCAGCATCATCGACGATCGCCAGCTCGAGATCTGCAACAACGGCAAGGACGACGACGGCAACGGCCTCATCGACTGCGCCGATCCCAAGTGCGTGACCTCGCCCTTCTGCATGTCGGCGCAGTGCAAGCCGGACGCGGTGATCGATCCGGTGCCGCTCGACGGCTCGACGGTGTCGAAGCTGGTGCAGACCTCGGGCGCGGCGACGCAGGCCAAGCCGCCGTGCGAGTCGACGCCCGGTGGGCCGACGGCGGTGATCGAGCTGCGCTTCACCGCCAAGGCCAACGTGAGCCTGACGTGGAACCAGCTCGGCAACCACGACTTCGCGCTCTACTCCGAGACCGGCTCGGGGCTGCAGTGCGACGCGGGCATGCTCGTCGCCTGCAACCCGTCGGGCAACGCGGCCACGGGCACGACGACGTTCGCCAACGTGCCGGCGGGCCGCTACTGGCTCGTCGTGGCGGCCGACTCGCCGATGAGCGCCGGCTCGGTCTCGGTCGGTCTCAGCGGCTCGCCCGCTCCGTAGCCTTGGCGAGCGGCTTCGGCGGCGACGGCGCGAACAGCACGTCGGTCAAAAACTTCATGAGCCGCGTCTCGAGCTCTTCCTTCACCACCGGGTCGGGCACCATGTGCGTGAAGCCGTTGAGCGGCAACAGCGAGAACGCCTTGCCGGCGCGGAACAGCGCGTCGGTCAGCTTGAGCGTGTTGAAGAAGTAGACGTTGTCGTCGCTGGTGCCGTGCACGATGAGCAACGGCCGCTGCAAGCGATCGGCGTACGACAAGAGCGACGACGCGTCGTAGGCCGCCTTGTTCTCCGGCAGAAGGCCGAGGTAGTGCTCGGTGTAGTGCGTGTCGTAGTCGCGCCAGTCGACGACCGGCGCGCCGGCCACGGCCACGTGAAAGACGTCGCCGCGCTTCTCGACGGCGAGGGCCGACTCGTAGCCGCCGAACGACCAGCCGGTGATGCCGACGCGCGACAGATCCATCTCCGGGTGCTTGCCGGCGAGCGCCTGCAGCGCCGCCGCCTGGTCGTCGATGGTGCGCGAGAAGTCGCCGGCGATGTAGCGCGCCCAGTCGTGCCCGCGCCCCGGCGTGCCGCGGCCGTCGAACGACACGACGATGACGCCGTGATCGGCCATCCACTGCTGCATCAACATCGGCGCCGCGCGCACGAGCTGGACGGTCGGCCCGGCGTAGGTGTCGACGACGACCGGGTACTTGCGCTTGGGATCGAAGTTGCGCGGGCGCACCGTCGTGGTCCAGAAGCCGAGGTTGCCGACGCGCTCCATGGTCGCGTGCGACATGAACGGCGGCTTCACCGCCACCGACGGCAGCTCGCCGGCCACGCGATCGCCGCCACCGTCGGCGACGTGCACGACGAGGTGGCGCATCTCGGTCGGCGACGTCGCCGTCTCGATCCACACGCGATCGTTCTTGCGCGCGAAGTCACCGTAGTGCAGCCCGAGCCCGCGCGTCATCGCGACCGGCGCGCCGGCATCGAGCGCGACGCGATAGACCTGGCTCTCCGGCGCCGTCGGCGAGCCTTCGAACCAGGCCACGCGGTGCGCGGCGTCGAGGTGTACGAACGCGCGATAGTTCTCCTTCTCTGTCGACAGCGCGCGCACCAGGTGGCCGTCGGCGCCGCGCAGCTGCAGCGTCGGCCAGCCGCCCGCAGCCTCGGTCGACCAGAGGAACCCCTTGCCGTCGGGGAGCCAGGCCGGCATCTCGCGGTCGAGATCGATCCACGCGTCGTCGTGCTCGTCGACGAGCACGCGCGTCTTGCCGTTCTTCTCGGCGGCCAGGAGCTGCACCGTCTTCTCGTCGCGCGACATCACCACCAGCGACAGCGGCGCCTGATCGCGCCACACCACGCGCGCCAGATAGGGCAGCTTCTCGCGATCCCACTGCACCCAGGTGGTCGCGCCGCCGGCGACGGAGATCAGCCCCACGCGCACCTTGGCGTTGGCCTTGCCCGGCCGCGGATACCACATCATCTCCGGCGGACGCTCGGGATGCGCGACGTCGGGAATGGCGAGCTGCTCGACGCCGTGGTCGTCGGCCTCTTCGTACGCGAGCGACCTGCCGTCGGGCGCCCACCAGAAGCCCTGCACGCGCGCCATCTCCTCCTGCGCCACGAACTCGGCCAGGCCGTTGGAGATCGCCGGATCGGTCGATCGGGTCAGGCGCGTCTCGCGCTTGGACTTCAAGTCGTAGACGTAGAGATCGCGATCATGCACGTACGCGATCCGGGTCGCGTCGGGCGACCACGTCGGATTGAGGGGCGGCAGCGTGCCCGTCTTCAGCTCGGTCACGTCGTTGTCGGCGCGCCGGATGACGTACAGCTTGCCCGACAAGACGGCGAGGATCAGCTTGCCGTCGTCGCTGAGCTGATAGCTCGTGAAGCCGCGCGTGGAGATGCGCTGCCGCTCGCGCTGCGACTTCTCCGCCTGGCTCAGCTTCTCGTCGGCGCCCTTCAAGATCTGCTCGGGCGTGATCAGCACCTTGGCCTGCCCGCTCGCCACGTCGAACGAATACAGCGACGTCACCGGCGAGCGCGCCTCGGTGCGCAGGAAGAGCACCGCCGCGCCGTCGGGCGTCGGCTCCGCCTTCGCCGGCCGCCCGAGGTTGAAGTTGCGCGTCACCGCCAGCTCGCGCAGAAACTGATCCTCCGCCCACGCCGTCCCGCCGCTCGAGAGCACGCACAAGAGCACGAGATTCTTCATGCCGGCAACGTATCACCGTTCGACGCCGACGATGCGGCGATCGACGAGGTGGACCTTCACCTCGCGCGAGAGCGTGCGCTCGCCGCCGCGCCGCACGCGCAGCGCCACGGTGCGACGACCGCCACCGACCGGCGCGCACAACGGCGACCCACGCGGCCGCGTCACGCCGTCGACCGAGTACTCGGCGGTGGCCGGCCCGTCGAGCCCGGCGACGATCCACAGGTCGTCCCAGCACAACGCGCCTTTGTCGACGCGGAACCAATCGAGCGCCGGCACCTCGCGCAGATAGGCGCGCAAGATCGCGTCGCGCCGCCGCCACAACACCGTGTACAGCCGCTCCGCCGCCGCCGGGCGATAGCGCCCCTCGGCGATGGCCGCGCGCAGCTGCGGCTCGCCGAGCAGCACGAGCCGCTTCGCGCCCCAGTAGCGATCGCGCGCCGTCGCCCGCTCGAACGCGGGGTTGTCGAAGATCGGGTGCCAATGGCGCGGATCGAACCCGAAATCGTCGTACCACCCGAGCTCGGGATAGAGCGCCAAGAGGCGCGCCCGTCGCGCGCGCACGTCGTCGCCCTCCCACGGCCGCGACGCGATCCCGAACGACGCCAGCGATCCGAGGATCCGCCCGCCCGAGAAGTAGGTGTCCGATCCCATCCAATAGAACATCGGCTCCGCCGCGCGCGAGCCGAACGATCCACCCACGTCCTGCTGGTAATGCACGAGGTGCCCGCGCCCGCGCTCGCCGACGTAGCTGTCGAGCGTGTTCGCCTCCGTCGTGTCGACGTCGTTCACCCACGACGAGAAGACGCCGTAGCCGCGCAGATCGCGCCGGTCCTGGTGCGCGACGCGATCGTTGGCGTCGTCGCGGCGCCGCCCTTCGTAGGCGAACGGCCCCACGATGATCCCATCGATCCACAAGCTCGCCAGAAGCCGGATGGTGCCGTCGGGCGACATCGGCGCGCGCGCCAGGAGCTTGCGCCAACGCTCGGCGTCGAGCGGCTTCTTCTGTCCGAGCGCGTTGGTGACCGTCGCCTTCGGCGAGAGCACCAGGTCGCCCGGGTGCACGTCGAGGATCGACTCCGCCGGCACGTTCCAGCCCGCCGCCCACGCCAGCCGCGACACCACCACCTCCGTCGAGGTGTCGAGGCTGACGTAGCCGGGCGGATCGATCTTGATCGCGAACTGCCGCCCGAGCGCGTCCTTGACGATGAAGCCGAGGTTGCCGCCCTTCTCCTTGCCCTTGGTGATGGTCAGCGGCGGCTTCGGGCGCGGCGCATCGCCGAACGCGCCGCGCGCCATCTCGTCGGGCGTCAGCGCCCGCGGCCGTGCCTGCCCGGGCACGCGCGTGCGATCCGACCACCACGACGAGTCGGGCACCTCGTCGACGGCGTTGACGTTCACCGACTCCTTGGTGAAGTCGATGGCGAGCACTTGATCGAGCGGGTTGAACACCGCGTCGCGGATCGCCACCCAGTGATACGGCGGATCGCGCGGCGCCGGCACCGGGATCGGCTTGTCGTCCGGGTCGTGCCACAAGATCGCGCGGTCGGAGAAGCGCACGTGCGGCGCGCAGCCGCTCACGACCAGCATCATTAATAGAGCGCGCGCCGTCATCAGAACCCCGTGTTCACCGAGAAGAACGCCTGCCAGCCGTCGCCCCAGCCGTATGCGACCTGCGCGCGCGCGTAGAACGTGTCCGACGAGCGCAGGCGCACGCCGGCGCCGACGTCGGGCTTCATGCGCTCGATCGAGAAGCCCTGGAACGCCGGGCCGAACACGCCGCCGTACTCGCCGAACACGGTCGCGTCCATCCACATCCAGATCGGCCAGCGATACTCGAGCCCGGCGAACGCCGACGAGAAGTCGCGAAAGCGCCCGGGCCGGAAGCCGCGAAACGTGTCGGGCCCGCCGAGCACGATCAGCTCCGAGAACGGCACCGGCGCGTAGCCGATCGGCTGCAGGTCGTTGAACTCGAGCCGCACCACGAGCGTGCGGCTGCGCTTCCACAGGTCGAGCACGGCCGAGAGCCCGCCGTGCAGGCGCAGGTACTGCGAGTCGTCGTCGCCGAGGCCGTGCGTCCAGTCGAGGCCGAGCTCGATGAGCGCGCCCGACGACGGCCGATACCAGTTGTCGCGCGAGTCGAAGCGCACGTCGGCGGCGGCGCGGAAGAACTGCGTGCCGCGCAAGAAGCCGGGCACGCGCACCGGATCGATGGTGCCGGGGATGCACAGCCCGGTCAGGCTGCGGATGCAGTAGACCTCCTCGATCGGCTTCTCGTCGCCGATCTGCCGGCCGTTGCCGAAGCGGCGCACGCCGAGGATGGTGTCGACGTCGAAGGTGACGCCGCGGGTGGCGAGCCAGGTGAGCCGCCCGTCGGCGTCGAACGAATCGATGGCGTAGCGCGACGGCGGATTGAGCGTCTCCGAGTCGGTCGTGTAGCCGATCCCGGTGAAGACCTGGTCGTCGCGCATGTTGTAGACGGCGCGCACCGTGGCCTCGAGCGCGCGGTCGGTCGGCGTCGGCCGCAGATCGAGCTCGCCGTAGAAGATGTGGATGCCGCCGGTCATGGCGGTGACCGAGAAGTTGGTGTCGTGGCCGAGCAGCTTGCCGTCGAAGAAGCGCAGGCCGATCACCGGCACGAACGAGATCGAGTACTGGAACGACGGCCGCACGCCGATGGTGCCGTCCCGCGAGGTGAAGCCGGCGAACACCGTCTCGTGCACGTGGTTGACCTCGTCCCAATCGAGGAGGTGGTGCACGGGCACCGCGATCGCGCGAAACAAAAAGCGCACCGGCGCCAGCAGGACGCGCGGCACCCACAGCAGATCCTCGGTCGCGCTCGCGGTGTGCGTGGCCCCGTCGTAGCTCTCCCCGCGCGAGGGATCGGGCGGCGGGCCCTCGGCATGAGCCAGGCACGCGATGAGCAACAAGATCACGGTGACGGAGACACGATGCATATCGCGTGTCTGAGGTCATAAGCAGTCGTCACTGCGAGGTCAGGTCGCTCCTTGACCGTTTCGTAGTGATGGTTACGTTGCGAGGCAATCATGAGACTCGATAAGCTGACTATCAAAACGCGGGAAGCGCTCGTCGCTGCGCAGGATCTGGCGGCCAAGACCGGCCAGCCCGAGATGCTGCCCGAGCACGTCTTTCTCGCGCTCGTCGGCCAGGAGGGCGGCCTGGTCGCGCCGCTGCTCAAGAAGGTCGGCGCCGACCCGCAGCGCCTGGCGGCGCAGGTCACCGAGGCGCTCGAGCGCCTGCCCAAGCAGCAGGGCGGCCTGGAGGTCGGGTTTGCGCGCAAGACGCGCGACCTCATCGAAGCGGCCGAGCGCGAGGCCGAAAAGTTCAAGGACGAGTACACCTCGACCGAGCACCTGCTGCTCGCGTTCGCCCATGGCGACTTCGGCGCGCCGTCGCGCGCGCTCAAGGACGTCGGCCTGACCTACGACGCGCTCATGAAGGGCCTGTCGGAGGTGCGCGGCTCGCAGCGCGTGACCGACGAGAATCCCGAGGGCAAGTACCAGGCGCTCGAGAAGTACACGCGCGACATGACCGAGGCGGCGCGCAAGGGCAAGCTCGATCCGGTGATCGGCCGCGACGAAGAGATCCGTCGCGCCATCCAGGTGCTCTCGCGGCGCACCAAGAACAACCCCGTGCTCATCGGCGAGCCAGGCGTGGGGAAAACCGCAATCGTGGAAGGCATCGCGCAGCGCATCGCCGCCGGCGACGTGCCCGAAGGGCTCAAGGACAAGCGCGTGCTCGCGCTCGATCTCGGCGCCATGGTCGCGGGCACCAAGTACCGCGGCGAGTTCGAAGATCGGTTGAAGGCGCTGCTCAAGGAGATCGAGAGCGCCTCGGGTCAGGTCATCCTGTTCATCGACGAGCTGCACACGCTCGTCGGTGCCGGCGCCGCCGAGGGCGCCCAGGACGCGGCCAACATGCTCAAGCCGGCGCTGGCGCGCGGTGAATTGCGCTGCATCGGCGCCACCACGCTCAACGAGTATCGGAAGTACGTCGAGAAGGACAAGGCGCTCGAGCGCCGCTTCCAGCCGGTGTTCGTCGGCGAGCCGACGCTGCTGGACACGATCGCGATCCTGCGCGGCCTCAAGGAGAAGTACGAGGTGCACCACGGCATTCGCATCCGCGATGCGGCGCTGGTCGCCGCGGCGCGGCTGTCGGATCGCTACATCCAGGATCGCTTCCTGCCCGACAAGGCGATCGATCTGATCGACGAGGCCGCCTCGCGCCTGAAGATGGAGATCGATTCGCTGCCGACGCCGATCGACAACCTGCAGCGCCGCATCACGACGCTCGAGATCGAGCGCCAGGCGCTGTCGCGCGAGGACGACAAGCATTCGAAGCATCGCCTCGAAGAGGTCGGACGCGAGATCGCCGAGCTCAACGAGCAGCTCTCGGCGATGAAGGCGCAGTGGCAGCGCGAGAAGGAGCTGATCGCCAACATCCGCAAGGCCAAGGAAGAGATCGACAAGGCCAAGACCGAGGCCGACCTGGCGCAGCGTCGCGGCGATCTGAACCGCGCCGCCGAGCTGCGCTACGGCATCCTGCCCAATCGCGAGAAGGATCTCGCCGTCGCCAACGAGGCGCTCGAGAAGGCCAAGCAAGGCGGCGCGTCGTTCTTGCGCGAGGAGGTCACCGAAGAGGACGTGGCGACCATCGTCGCCAAGTGGACCGGCATCCCCGTCGAGAAGATGCTCGAGGGCGAGATGTCGCGCCTCAACGAGATGGAGGGCCGCCTGCACAAGCGCGTCATCGGCCAGGAGCAGGCCATCGACGCCATCGCCAACGCGGTGCGCCGCGCGCGCGCCGGGCTACAGGATCCGAACCGGCCGATCGGCTCGTTCATCTTCCTCGGCCCGACGGGCGTGGGCAAGACCGAGCTGGCGCGCGCGCTCGCCGAGTTCCTCTTCGACGACGAGACGCACATGGTGCGGCTCGACATGGGCGAGTACATGGAGAAGCACTCGGTGTCGCGCCTGGTCGGCGCGCCTCCGGGCTACGTCGGCTACGAAGAGGGCGGCCAGCTCACCGAGGCGGTGCGGCGCCGTCCCTATTCGGTGATCCTGCTCGACGAGATCGAGAAGGCACATCCCGACGTGTTCAACGCGCTCCTCCAGGTGCTCGACGACGGCCGCCTCACCGACGGACAGGGCCGCACCGTCGACTTCAAGAACACGGTCATCATCATGACCTCGAACGTCGGCTCGCAGTTCATCCGCGACGTCGACGACGTGACCACGCCCGAGGTGAAGCGGCAGATCGACAACGCGCTCGGCGCGGCGTTCAAGCCCGAGTTCTTGAACCGCATCGACGAGATCATCGTGTTCCACAAGCTCGGCGCGGCGGAGCTGCGGCTCATCGTCGACGTGCAGCTGGCGCGCTTCGCCAAGCTGCTCGCCGAGCGGCAGCTCACGCTCGAGCTCACTCCGGAGGCGATCGCGCTCCTGTGCGAGCGCGGCTACGAGCCGGCCTACGGCGCGCGCCCACTCAAGCGGGCGATCCAGCGCTACCTCCAGGATCCGCTCGCCAAACGCATCATCGCCGGCGACTTCCAGCCCGGCGATCAGATCCGCGGCGAGCGCCGCGACGACCAGATCGTTTTCGGCAAGATCGCCTGGGCCCATCCGGCGGAGCCGGGGGCGCAGAGCAAGGCGAAGCGGTCGGGCGCGAACGAGCACGAGGCCGCGTAGTACTATCGGATAGAGATGGCGACGAAGGACTTCTACAAGACGCTCGGCGTGTCCGAGAAGGCCAGCGCGGACGAGCTCAAAAAGGCGTACCGCAAGCTGGCCAAGAAGTATCACCCCGACGTCACCGGCGGAGACAAGGCCAAGGAAAACAAGTTCAAGGAGATCACCGAGGCCTACGAGACGCTCGGCGACGAGAAGAAGCGCGCGCAGTACGACGAGCTGCGCACCAACCCGTTCGCCGGCGGCATGCCGGGCGGCGGCCGCCCCGGCTCGGGCTTCCCCGGCGGCGGCGCGCAGGGGTTCGACATCAACGACCTGTTCTCGCAGTTCGGCGGCCGCGGCGGCGGTGGGCGCGTCTACACGTACTCGCCGGGCGGCGGCCCCAATGAAAGCGGCGGCGACGCCGGCGGCATCGGCGACATCTTCGAGATGTTCCGCGGCGGGGCCGCCGGCGGACGCGCCAGGGCGCAGGCGCCGCGCAAGGGCCAGGACGTCATCGCCAAGCTCGAGATCGATCTGCCCGACGCCGCGCTAGGCGCCGAGAAGCACCTCACCGTCGACGGCAAGCAGCTCAAGGTCAAGATCCCCGCCGGCGTGCACACCGGACAATCGATCCGCCTAGCGGGACAAGGCGAGCCCTCGCCGGGCAAAGGCGCGCCGCCCGGTGACCTATTGATCGAGCTCCACGAGAAGCCGCACCCGCGCTTCCGGCGCCGTCCCGAAAACCCCGCCGACATCGAGGTCGACGTGCCGGTTCCCGTCGAGGTCGCGGTGCTCGGCGGCAAGGCGCCGGTGCAGACGCTCGAAGGGACGACGGTCAACCTGTCGATCCCGTCGGGCAGCTCGTCGGGCCGCAAGCTGCGCCTGAAGGAGAAAGGCGCGATGCAGGCGGGCGGCAAGCCGCGCGGCGACCTCTACGCCGTGGTCAGCATCCAGGTGCCGTCGGAGATTTCGCCGCGCGCGCGCGAGCTGATGGAAGAGTTCGCGAAGGTCACGAAGAAGTAGGCACGCCGTTGCGCAGCCTCGGGCCGGGGCTTACGTACAATCTATGAGCGACACAAAGCCCGCCGTGCAGACGCTGCCCGTCCTGCCGCTGCGCAACCTCGTCCTGTTTCCCGGCGTGGTGCTGCCCGTCGACGTCGGTCGCGCGGGCTCGCTCAAGCTGGTCGACGACGTGGTGCGTCGCCAACCGTCGCGCGTGATGATCGCGACGCAGAAGGACCCGCAGGTCGAAGAGCCGTCCCCCGAGGATCTGCACACCATCGGCGTCGAGGCCGAGGTGCTCAAGGTCGTCAAGCTCTCGGACACGCGCGTCACCGTCGTCATCCGCGGCCTCGAGCGGCGCCGCCTCGGCGTCTTCTCGCAGGTCACGCCGTACCTCATGGCCGACGTGCACCCCGTCGAGGAAGTGGGCGCGCAGTCGCCCGAGGCCGACGGGCTGGCGCTCGCCGTGCGCGACACCTGCAAGCGCGTGATCGCGCTGTCGCCCGACATCCCCGACGAGACCGGCCAGATCCTCGACGCCATCCGCGAGCCGTCGCGCCTCGCCGACATCGCCTCGGCGAACCTCGAGCAGTCGACGGACGAGCGCATGGCGTTGCTCGCCGAGCTCGACGTGCCCGAGCGCCTGAAGAAGGTGCTCTCGTCGCTGCAGCACCGCGTGCAGGTGTTCGAGGTCAAGGAGAAGATCGACACGCAGGTGCGCGAGGAGTTCTCGCGCCATCAGCGCGAGGCCGTGCTGCGCCAGAAGCTCAAGGCGATCCAGGAGGAGCTCGGCGAATTCGACGACGGCGAGGACGTCTCGGAGTTCGACGAGAAGATCAAGGCCGCCGGCATGACCGAGGAGGCCGAGAAGGTCGCGCGCAAGCAGCTCGAGCGGCTCAAGGGCATGCCCGCCGCGTCGGCGGAGTACACGGTCACGCGCACCTATCTCGAGTGGCTCGTCGAGCTGCCGTGGTCCAAGCGCACCACCGATCGGCTCGACCTCGCCGAGGCGCGCACCATCCTCGACACCGACCACTACGACCTGCAGAAGGTGAAGAAGCGCATCCTCGAGTATCTCGCGGTGCGCAAGCTCGCGCCGCACAAGAAGGGGCCGATCCTCTGCCTCGCCGGCCCGCCCGGCGTCGGCAAGACCTCGCTCGGCAAGTCGATCGCGCGCGCGCTCGGCCGCGAGTTCGTGCGCATGTCGCTCGGCGGCGTGCGCGACGAGGCCGAGATCCGCGGCCACCGCCGCACGTACATCGGCGCGCTGCCCGGCCGCATCATCCAGGGCATGAAGCGCGCCGGCACGCACAACCCGGTCTTCGTGCTCGACGAGATCGACAAGATCGGGGCCGACTTCCGCGGCGACCCGGCGGCGGCGCTGCTCGAGGTGCTCGATCCCGAGCAGAACAACACGTTCTCGGACCACTACCTCGAGGTCACGTTCGATCTGTCCGAGGTCATCTTCATCGCGACGGCGAACGACCTGTCGCCGATCCCGCCGCCGTTGCGCGATCGCATGGAGATCCTCGACCTGCCCGGCTACACGATGCAGGAGAAGCACGCCATCGCCGAGCGGTACCTCGTGCCCAAGCAGCTCGGCGAGCACGGCCTCACCACCGACCACGTGCAGCTCTCGGGCGCAGCGCTCGACGAGATCATCGAGCACTACACGCGCGAGGCCGGCGTGCGCAACCTCGAGCGCGAGATCGCCAACGTGGTGCGTGGCGTCGCCGTCAAGGTGGCGTCGGGCGAGACCTTCTCGCCGCGCATCGACGCCAACGCCATCGCCGACTACCTCGGCCCGGCCAAAATCGAGTCCGACGTGGCCGAGCGCACCGAGCAGCCGGGCGTGGCCACGGGCCTGGCCTGGACGCCGACGGGCGGCGACATCCTGTTCATCGAGGTCACCCGCATGGCCGGCAAGGGGCAGCTCGTGCTCACCGGCCAGCTCGGCGCGGTCATGAAGGAGTCGGCGCAGGCGGCGCTGTCCTACGTGCGCGCGCACGCGGCCGAGCTCGGCATCCCCGTCGACTTCCTCGAGAAGAGCGACCTGCATCTGCACGTGCCGCAAGGCGGAGTGCCGAAGGACGGGCCGTCGGCGGGCAACGCCATCTTCTCGGCGATGGTGTCGCTGCTCACCGGCAAGCGCGTGCGCGGCGACGTCGCCATGACCGGCGAGATCACGCTGCGCGGCATGGTTCTGCCCGTCGGTGGCATCAAAGAGAAGCTCCTGGCCGCGCACCGCGCCGGCATCAAGCGGGTCATCCTGCCCGAGCGCAACGAGAAGGACCTGGTCGAGCTCCCCGACGAGGTCCGCAAGTCGATGGAGATCGTGCTGGTCAAGAAAGTGTCGGAGACGGTCGCCGCCGCGCTCGAGGACGAGATCGCGCTGCCCGTCGAGCCGCCGCCGTTCGGGGCCGAGCCGCAAATCCACGCCTAGTGTCCCGAATCGGAAATTCGCTAGCAGTCGGGCGTCGCGACATCCGCGGGCGCTTCGTTGCTCCTCCCTTAAATACCTTCAGGTATTCGCGGTCGTCGCGCCTCGCGCGCGCGGCGCCGCACCGCCCTCGGTGCACGCGAATTTCCGACTCGGGACACTAGCGGCGGTCCGACCCCTAAGCCTGCGGTTTTGTGTTAGGTAATGCGGCCATGCCTGCGCCGCAGCTACATCTCACGTTCGGCATGCTGGTCAAGGACCAGCCCGGGATCCATCCCGCGATGCGCCGTGCGTGCGCGGCCGAGCCCGTCTATACGCGCCTCGGCAGCATCTTTCACGACCTGCCCTACTACGGCAACATGCTCGCCGAGGCCGTGCGCTACGGCCTCGGCTCCCCCGCGCTCGACGAGCCGTGGGCCTATCGCATGCACTCGGTGCGGCCCGAGCGCTTCGTGGCGTCGTTCATCCGCGCCGCGGCGACGACGCCGTCGCTGGCGCGCGACGAGCGGCTGGCGCTCGTCGGCGGCCTCCTGTCGCACTGCGCGCTCGATCTGACGCTGCACCCGCTGGTCAACTATTGCGCGCGCCGCGACACCGCGCGCCACGGCGGCCACGAGTCGGTGCACCACCGCCTGACCGAGAAGTACCACGCGCTCTTCTTCCACCTCGACCGCACCGGCCGCGATCCCATCGGCACGCCCGAGTTCCGCGGCTGGACGCAGATCGTCAAGGACGGCTCGTGGACGCGCGCGCGCGTAGAGGCGCCGATCGTGAGCTTCATGCGCGACGCCTATCGCGGCGCCTACGGCGACGCGCCCGACGGCGAGACCTGGGCCGGCTGGGTGCGCAGCTTCCGCCACTTCGGCGCGCTCGTGTCGCTGCCCATCGCCAAGCGCAACTCCGACAAGAAGCAGCGCGATCCGGAGCTGCGCCCGCGCTACTTCGACAACGACGTCTTCCGCTTCTGGGACTTCTACGCGCACTCGGAGCGGCGCGTGACCGAGCTGTGCAACGTCGCCTACGACTACTTCGACGCCGGCGACTTCTCGACGGCGGCCGAGGACGCCTTCGTGCGCGCCGCGTGCATCGACGATCTCGCCGAGCCGGGCCTCACCTACCCCGAGCTCCTGGCTGCGCTGCCCGAGCTGCCGCGCCTCTCGGTCTACTGCACGCCCGGCATCACCGCGCCGCCCGGCAACGAGCCGTGGCGCAAGCGCGATCGCCGTCGCGAGCTCCGCCGCGAGCGCCGCGCCGAGCGCGTGCGTCGCTCCGCCCGCTGAACGCGCGTCAGTAGACCAGGTCCGGCCTGGTGAAGTCGGCGACGGTGCCCCATCGGTCCATCGCGATGGCGACTATTCGCTGGGCGAGATGACGCAGCAGGTGACGCCGTGCGGGCCGGCGAAGCAGTGGAACGCGAGCGGTTGGCCCCAGTGCTTGCCGTTGGCGGTCCCGACCGTCACGGGCGGCGCCGGCAGCATGCGCAGCTCCACCGGCGTGGGCTCGTACGTGGCCGCGTAGAACGGCCCGTCGGGCAGGAACGCAGCGCCCAGCCCGGTCGCGCCCGAGGCGGCCACCAGGCCGACCACCGCCACGCGCCGCCCGAGCTCACGCAGCCGTGCCCGTCGCTGGGCGCGGCGCGCCGAGATCAGGCGCTCGCCGTAGCAGACCGCGCATTCGCGCAGCCCCCGGCAGTCGTTGCACACGAGCAGTCCGCACGTGCGGCAGGAAGAAAGCTGCCGGCGAACGCCGCAGCGGGCACAAATGGCAAACCCGGGGATTCGATCGCTGGTGTGCACACCATTCGGAGGAGCATTCCCTGGGCCAGCCGCGAAGGTCGCCGCGGGCGAGCGTGACGCCCATCCAGGGATATTCGGGTTCCGTCAGACGGAAGATTCGATCCGCTTGCACACGGCGCGCGTGAACGTGGCGGTGTCCGCGCTGCCACCGAGGTCCCGCGTGCGCTCGGCCGCGTTGCCGAGCGCACCATCGAGCGCGCGCCGGATGCGCCCCGCCGGCCCGTTTGCGCCGATGTGCTCGAGCAGCTGCACCGCCGCCAGCGTGAGCGCCGTCGGGTTGGCCAGCCCCTTGCCCGCGATGTCGGGCGCCGTGCCGTGGACCGCCTCGAAGATGGCCGCGTCCTTGCCGATGTTCGCTCCGGGCGCGACCCCGAGCCCGCCGACGAGGCCGGCGCACAGGTCGCTCAGGATGTCGCCGAAGAGGTTCATCGTGACGATGACGTCGAGCCGCTCGGGCGCCTTGACCAGGTTCATCGCGCACGCGTCGACGATCATGTCGTCGAAGGCGATGTCGCCGTAGCCCTTGGCGACCTCGCGTCCGACGTCGAGGAACAGGCCGTTCGAGTACTTCAGGATGTTGGCCTTGTGGACCAGCGTCACACGCTTGCGGCCGGCGCGCCGCGCCAGCTCGAACGCGTAGCGCACGATGCGCTCCGAGCCCTGCCGCGTGATCACCGCGATCGACTCCGCCGCCATGCGCCCGGGGCCGACGTAATGCTCGATGCCCGAGTAGATGTCCTCGGTGTTCTCGCGCACGACGATGAGATCGACGCCGGTGTAGCGGCTCGGCACCCCCTCGATGGTGCGCGACGGCCGCACGTTGGCGTAGAGATCGAAGTGCTGCCGCAAGGCGACGTTCACCGAGCGGTAGCCGGCGCCCGACGGCGTGGCGAGCGGACCCTTGAGCGCCAGCCGCGTGCGCTCGATCGAGTCGATCGTGTGCTGCGGCAGCGGATCTTTCTCCTTCTCGACGGCACCGAGCCCGGCGATCTGCTCGTCGAACTCCAGCTGCGCGCCCGCGCACTTCAAGATCTCGAGCGTGGCGGCGCTGATCTCGGGCCCGATGCCGTCGCCACGAAGCAGCGTGACGGTTCGCGTGGTCATCGTTGCACCGCGTGCCCGCTCATGCGCGCAGCATCTTGAAGGCCTGATTCCACTTGCCCGTCTTCATCGCGGACGTGACCCACACCCAGCACATCGGCTCGAGCAGGCGCGCCGCTTCGATGCCGCCGAGATCGATCGTCTCCCAGCCGAAGTCGGTGAGAAGATCGGTCACCGTCTTCTTCGCGCCTTCGTCGTTGCCGCCCATGAACATGGTCGGCGGGCCGCCCGGCAGCTTGGGATCGATCATGAGCGAGTTGCCGACGATGTTGAACGCCTTGACCACCTTGGCCTGCGGCACCCAGCGCTGCACCTGCTCGCCGCCGGAGTCGGTGAAGCCGCGGTCCATTCCGACCGGGCGCCCGTCGACGTGCTTGAGCGGGTTGGTGGCGTCGATCAGGATCTTGCCGCCGAGGTTGGCGCTGCCCGCGAGCCGGAGCGCGTTCTCGGTGCCGTCCCAGCGCGTACACAGGATCACGAGCTCGCCGTGGCGCGCCGCCTCTTCGAAGGTCACGAACTCGCCCTTTTTTTCCCGCGATCCGATCTTCACGTCGTGGCCGTGCGCGGCGAAGCCCCGCGCGAGCGCCTTGCCGACGTCCCCCGTCCCGAGAATCCCGACTCTCATGGATTTCATCGACGCCTCCTCCGCTGGTCGCCGCAATGTAGAATCGCCGACCGCGCCTGTCGAGGGGCCATGGTACAAACGTCTCGTGGCCGACGAGCGCGACGACGAAGACGACCTCGCCTTCGTCACCCGCCACCTGGCGGAGATGAGCAGGACCATGCCCGAGCTGCTCGCGCGCCTCGGCGTGGCGGCGCGCATGCGCGGCGTGGAGCTGCCGCCGCTGCCGGCGCCGGCCGAGGGCGGCGCGCGCCTGGAGGCGTTCGTGGCCTACCTCGAGCGCTTCGGACGGCCCGACGACTCGCCCGCGGCGCCGCAATCGCTGGAGGCGATCCTGCGCGACGTGGTGGCGCTGGTGCGGCCCGAGCTGGAGCGGCGCGCCGTCGTCGTCGAGCGCTACGCCGAGGCGCCGCTGGTTCTCGGCGCCGCGCGGCCGCTGGCGCAGCTCTTCTTGAACCTCGTGGTCAACGCCGCGCAGGCGATCGCCGAAGGCGACGCAGCCGGAAATCGCATCGAGCTGCGCCTCGCCACCGACGCGCGCGGCTGGGCCTGCGTCGACGTCGAGGACACCGGCAGCGGCATCGCCGACGAGGTGCTGCCCAAGATCTTCGAGCCGCACTTTTCGACGAAGCGCGGCGCCGGCAAGGGCCTCGGGCTGTCGTTTTCGAAGCAGATCGTCGGCGAGCTCGGCGGCGAACTGCGCGTCGACACCGCCGTCGGACGCGGCACGCGCTTCACCGTCGCGCTGCCGCCCGCGAGGAATCCGTGAGCGCGGCCGGGCTGGCGGCGCTCGCGCGCGCCCGCGGCCTCGGCGAGACCGCGCGCATCCTCGAAGGCTTCGCCGCGCCGCAGCTCCTCGACGCGCGCCGGCTGCCCGCCGATCCGCGGCTCGACGAGCCGCCGCACGATTCGCACAAGCGCCTGTTGCCGCAGCTGGCGCGGCGCGGCCTCGACCCGGCGCTCGTGCGCGCGCTGTGGAAGTGGCTCGACGGCCGCCCGCTCGAGCGCGCGCTCGTTGCCGTCGACGTGCTCGGGCGCTCGCTTTTGCCTGCGGGCGATCCGTTGGCCGGCGAGCTGGCGCTAGCCGCGTCGGTGCTCGGCCCGCTGCGCCCGCCGCCGGGCAGCGTCGGAGTCGATCTGAACGCCACGCCGGCGGCGACGCTGATCGAGCGCTTCGCGCGTGACCCCGCCGTGCGCACGCGCGTGATCGCCGAGCTGCTCGTTCGTAGCTACGACTTCGACCTCGGCGCCCTCGACGCGCTGGCCACGCGCGGCAACGAGCTCGTCGGCAGCGCCTCGACGCACGAGAGCATCCGCGCCTTCGGCCGCCTGCTCGCCCTGGCGCGCCTGCCCACGCTCGCGTCGGTGTACCTCGACTGGATCTCGCGCCCGCTCGGCTATCGCCGCGCCGCCGTCGATCTCTGCGAGGCGCTCTTCGACGCCGGCGAGCCGCGCAGGATCCCCGGCGACGCCATCCGCCCCGGCGACTTCAGCGACCTCGACGTCGAGGACGCCGCCGCCTACCTCGTGTGCCGCATCCACACCGCGCTCGGCGAGATGCAGGTCGGCTGGGCCACCTGCGAGGACAACTGGGGCAAGCGCAACCCCGCGCTCGGCGCCCCGCGCGATCGCCTGCTCGTCGCGCGCGCGCACCTCGGCACGCTCGCCGGCGCACGCCCGGCCACGCTCGACGCCGTCGCCAAGGCGGTGGCGCGCAACCAGCCGTGGCGCTACGGCACGCACGTGCAGGCCGTCGTCGCCGCGGCGCAGCTCGGCGCGCAATCGAAGCAGCCGCTGCAGCTCGCGCACGACTACGTCACCAGCTTCGGCAGCGACGTCGCCTTCTGGCGCGAGCTGGTCGCCGTGGTGCCGCCGAATGCGCCGCTGCGCGCCGACGCGCTGTCGATCCTGGCGCGCGAGGCCGCCGCGCTGCCGCACGACCCCGCCGTCTGGCAGTCGCTGACGCTGCTCATCGCCGGCGCGCGCGACGCCGCCCCCGCGCACCGCGAGCTGGCCACACGCCTGCAGACACAGGCCGCGGCCTGAAGTAGTATCCGCCGCGGAGGTGCGCCATGAGGCGACTCTTTCTGACCGCGCTCTTGATCATGGGGTGCAACGGGGCTCAGGAACGCCATGGCGGTGGCGGCACCGGTGTCGGGAACGGTAGCGGGAACGGTAGCGGTAACGGCACAGGCGGTGGTGACGCCAGCGCTGGTTGCACCAAGATGGACATCCTGTTCATCGTCGACAACTCGGGCTCGATGGAGGAGGAGCAGACGAACCTCGCCCAGAACTTCCCGAAGTTCATCGACGTGCTGAACAACTACATGACCGGCGCCGGCGTGCCGCTCGACTATCACGTCGGGCTCACCACCACGAGCCTCTCGGAGGGCGCGCCGCCGATTCCGATCCCGATTCCCCTGCCGATGGGCGACGACGGCGCGCTCCACGACCAGGCGAGCTGCGGCATGACGCGCCCGTGGATCGAGCGCACCGACAACGATCCCGCGGGGCAGTTCTCGTGCGTCGCCAAGGTCGGCACCGACGGCAGCGGCCACGAGCAGCCGCTCAGCGCCGCCAAGCTCGCGCTCAACGATCGCATCGCCGACGGCAAGAACGCCGGCTTCTTGCGCCCCGACGCGCTCCTCGCCGTCGTCATCCTCACCGACGAGGACGATCAGTCGACCGACGCGTCGTCGATGGACATCCCCGTCGATCAGTTCATCGCCAACTTCGACACCGTGAAGAGCGGCCACGACCGCTGGGCGACGGCGGTGATCGCCGGACCGACCGCCTGCATGTCGGCGTTCGGCAACGCCGAGGAGGCGGTGCGCCTCAAGGACTACGTCATGAAGACCGGCAAGCAGGCGGTCTTCTCGTCGATCTGCGACGGCGATCTCGCCAAGTCGCTCGGCGATGCGCTCATGACCTTCACCGCCGCCTGCGACTCGTTCCCCATCGGCAAGCCCGCCGCCTCGCAGCCCGCGCGCTAGCTCGGTCAGATCCGGATATCGTGCTCTTTTAGCTTGTTGTAGAAGGACGCGCGGCTGATGCCGAGCCGCTTGGCCGCGCGCGTCGGCGAGCCCTGCTCCGCCTGCAGCGCCTCCATGATCGCCTGCCGCTCGACGGTGCGCACGGCATCGCCCACGCGCTCCTTGAGCGGCCGCGACGCATCGAGCGCCGACTCCGGCACGTGCGCGATGTCGAGCGGCGGCAGATCCTTGGACTGGATCTCCTGCCCATCGGACAAAATCGCGGCGCGCTCGATCACGTTCTCGAGCTCGCGGATGTTGCCCGGCCACTGGTACGCGTCGAGCCGCAACAGCGCCGCCGGCGACATGCGATGCGGCCGCGGCCCCGCGCCGCGCCGCCGCGCCAGGAAGTACGCGACGAGCTCCGGGATGTCCTCTTTGCGCTCGCGCAAGGGCGGCAGCTCGATCGGCACCACCGCGAGGCGATAGTACAGATCCTCGCGAAACTTCCCGTCGCGGATGAGCTGGCGCAGGTTCTTGTTGGTCGCGGCCAGGATGCGCACGTCGATCTTCACGAACACGTCGCCGCCGACCGGCTTGATCTCGCGCTCCTGAATCACGCGCAGCAGCTTGTTCTGCACCTCGGGCGCGACGTCGCCGATCTCGTCGAGGAACAGCGTGCCGCCCGACGCCTCGCGAAACAGGCCGCGCCTGGCCCGCTGCGCGCCGGTGAACGCGCCCTTCTCGTGCCCGAACAGCTCCGACTCGACCAGCGACGGCGCCAGCGCCGAGCAGTCGAACGCCACGAACGGCCCGTCGCGCCGCCCCGAGTTGCGATGGATGACGCGCGCGAGCAGCTCCTTGCCGGTGCCCGACTCGCCGTAGATCATGACGCTCGCGTCCGACGCCGCCACGCGCTCGGCGAGCGCCATCACCTCGCGGATGCGCGACGAGTTGCCGACCGGCCGATCGCCGAGGCCGCGCGCTTCGGCCACCTCGCCGCGCAGGCGGCGCACCTCGCGCAGCATGCGGCCGTGGCCGAGCGCGCGCTGCACGCTGGTGCGCAGCTCGTCGCCCGAGGCCGCCTTGCGCAGGTAATCGAACGCGCCTTCGCGCATGGCGTCGACCGCGCTCTCGACGGTGGCGTGGCCGGTGAGCACGATGAACGGGATGTCGACGTCGCGCTCGCGCGCGCGCTTCATCAGCTCGATGCCCGTCGGCCCCGGCGGCATGTGCAGGTCGGTGAGCACCACGTCGTAGGCGACCTCGTCGAGCGAGGCGAGCGCCGCCTCCGCCGAGGAGACCTCGTCGATCACGTGCTCGCCGCCGAGCAGCGCCTGGACCAGCTTGGCGAAGCCCGGCTCGTCGTCGACGACCAAGAGCCGGCTCACTGTCGCGCCCCAAAGGCGCGCCGCGAGCCGAAGCGATCCGCTGGCCCTACGGGCCGGACGCTCACATTCGCTCGCCTCTGCTCGCTCATGGATCCCGCTTGGATGCCGAAAGTGGCGGAAGGGTCACGACCACCTCGGTGCCCGTGCCGGGTGACGACTGGATCACGAGCGTGCCGCCGTGCTCGTCGACGACGCGACGGCTGATGCCGAGCCCGAGGCCCGAGCCGCGCTCCTTGGTCGTGAAGAACGGCTCGCCGAGGCGCGCCACCACGTCGGCGGCCATGCCCGAGCCGCGATCGACGACGCGGATGATGGCGCCGCCCTGCGCGTCTTCGTCGACGATGACGTCGACCTCGCCGCCCGGCGGCGACGCTTGCGCCGCGTTGCGCACGAGGTTGACCACGACCTGCGTGATCTTGCCGCGATGAATGGCGCCGATCGGCCGCTTGTCGAGGCGCAGGTTCACGCGCCGCGCCTTCACGTCGGCGTCGAAGCGCAGGATCCCGGTCGCCTCCTCGACGGCGGCGGCGACGTCGCCCGGCTCGCGCACATACCCGGCCGCGGCGCCGCGCGCGAAGTCCTTGATCTCGTCGACGAGCCCGGCCAGCCGCCGCTGCGCCGACACGATCACCTCGGCGAAGCTCTGCACCTCGGGATCGACCACGCGATCGCGGATCGCCTCGGCGTAGCCGACGAGCGCGAGCTGGTTGCCGATCTCGTGCGCCAGCCCCGACGCCACGCGCCCGACGGCGGCGAGCCGCTCGGCGCGCACCAGCTCGTCGTGCGCGTGCTCGAGCTCGTCCAAGCGCTGTTGCAGCGTCCGGTTCTTTTCGCGCAGCTCGCCGACGAGCGCGCGCCGCTCCAGGCCCTGGCGGATCTTCACGATCAGATCGCCGAGGTCCCACGGCTTCTCCACGTACTGCCAGATGCCGACCTCGTTGATCGCGCGGATCGCGCTCTCCTTGTCGGCGTAACCGGTCAGCAGCATGAGGACGGCGTCGGGATGGGCCGCGCGCACGCGGCCGAGGAAGACCAGGCCGTCCATGCCCGGCATCTTGAAGTCGGAGAGCACGGCGTCGGGCGGACGCGTCGGCATCGCCTCGAGGGCGCGAGCGCCGTCGTTGAACGGGAGCACCGTCCAGTCGGTCTCGAGCGCCAGCGCCCGGGACAGGCTTTCGGTTACCAGCGTGTCGTCGTCGACGACGTAGACGACCGGCGCCATGGCTTTGGGGTAGCACGCGCTCATGGGGTCCGTCTACAAAGACGCCCTTTCGTCCAAAATCTTGGACGGAGTGGCAGGATCTGGGGTCTCAACTAGCTGAATTTCATGATTTCCGGAGGTGGCATTTCCCCTGCTAAAGAAAATTACACGAGGGGTGAAGCCAATGGAAAACATCCAGTTCACCGCGAAAGAGCGCGAGTTCGTGTATGGCGTCGCCATGAAGTACATGAAAGACGAAGAGAAGGCGCACGACGTGACGCAGGATGCGCTCCTTCTGGCGTATCGCCACCGCGCGAGCTTCCGCGGCGATTCGCGCTTCACCACCTGGCTGTATCGGATCGCGGCCACCACCGCTTTGATGCACCTGCGCAAAGATCGTCGCCTTCCGCTCATGACCTCGATCGAAGGCGGCCCTGCCAACGACGACGGCGCCGCCGCGGCCGACGAGCCGCGCGACGAGGCCTCGACGCCCGAGGACAACTGGGCGTCGTCGGAGGCGGTGGCCATCGCCGGCGAGCGGCTCGCCGAGCTCGGCGACAAGTACGGCAAGATCTTCTCGATGCGCTTCGTCGAGGGCTACTCGGAGTCGGAGATCGCGCGCAAGCTCGACCTCAACGTGGCGACGGTGAAGACGCGGGCCTATCGCGCGCGCGCCCACCTGCGGCGCGAGCTCGAGCAGGCGCTCGCCGCATAGTCTGGAACCGCTGCCCGCCGCATAGTACGGTCGCTCCATGCGAGCGATCCTGGTCCTCGCGACGCTGCTCGGCGTCGCACATGCCGACGAAACCACCACCTTCGCGCGCAAGCTCCTCGACGAGCTGGTCGCCACCGACACCTCGAATCCGCCGGGCAACGAAGAGAAGGCGGCCAAGCTGATCGCGTCGAAGCTGCGCGCGGCCGGGATCGAGCCGGTGATCGTGCCGTTCGCGCCGGGGCGGGCGAACGTGATCGCGCGCCTTCGGGGCGACGGCTCGAAGCGCCCGCTCGTGCTGCTGGCGCACCTCGACGTCGTCGGCGCTGCCGGGCAGCCGTGGACGGTGCCGCCGTTCACCGTGACCGAGAAGGACGGCTGGATGTACGGGCGCGGCGTCACCGACGACAAGTCGTGGGCGGCGATGGCCACCGCCATCGTCATCGAGCTCAAGCGGCAGAAGGCGCCGCTGCATCGCGACATCATCCTCGCGCTCACCGGCGACGAGGAGTCGGGCGGCGCCGGGATCCGCTACGTGCTCGAGCACCGCAAGGAGCTCCTCGGCAACGCCGAATTCGCGCTCAACGAAGGCGGCGGCGTGCTGCTCGACGCCACCGGCAAGCCGCGCCTGGTGAGCCTCGGCACCGCCGAGAAGACGTTCCAGGACTTTTCGTTCACCGCGCACGGCGTCGGCGGCCACTCGTCGGTGCCGAACGACGAGAACGCGATCTATCGGCTGGCGCGCGCGCTCGACAAGCTGTCGGGCTACAAGTTCCCGACGCGGCTGTCGCCGGCGGTGCGCGACAGCTTGCGCGCGACGGCGGTGACGCAGCCGCCCGAGCGCGCGCGGGCGATGCGCGCCGCCGCCGACGTCAAGGGCGACGCGATTCCGCCCGACCTGCTGGCGATCATGGACGCGCATCCGCTGGTGCGCGCGCTGACACGCACGACCTGCGTGGCGACGATGATGACCGGCGGCACGCGCGACAATGCGCTGCCGGTGACGGCGCAGGCGACGGTGAACTGCCGCATCATGCCGGTCGACACGATCGACTTCGTGCAGGGAACGCTCAAGACGCTCGTGAGCGGGCTCGCCGACGTCGCCATCATCCCCGACGTCGGCGTCGGGCCCGAGGTGGCGAACAGCGGGCCGGTGCGCGCCGCCGTCGAGAAGGCGACGCGGGCGGTCTACGGCCCGGATGTGCCGGTGGTGGCGCGCATCGGGCTCGGCGCGAGCGACTCGCGCTTCCTCAGGCGCGCCGGGATCCAGTCGTACGGCATCGGCGTCCTCGCCAAGCCCGACGAGCTGGTGCGCAACGCCCACGGGCCCGACGAGGCGGCGCCGGTGGCGTCGTTCCCGCTCGGCGTGGCCTTTCTGCGCGACGTCGTGCGCGAGCTGGTGCTGTGAGCGAGCAAAAGGTGCTGATCGTCGGCGCCGGGCCGACCGGGCTGTCGCTGGCCATCGAGCTTGCGCGCCGCGGCGTCGCGTACCGGCTGATCGAGAAGGCGACAGCACGCTCGGACAAGTCGCGCGCGCTCGCGGTGCAGGCGCGCTCGCTCGAGCTGATGCGGCCGTGGGGCGTGGCCGACGAGCTGGTCGCCAGCGGCATGAAGGTCTACGAGGCGCAGTTCTACGTCGAGAAGAAGGCGTCGGCGACGGTGGAGTTCGGCGATCTCGGGATCGACGACACGCCCTATCCGCACCTCTTGTTCGCGTCGCAGGCCGACACCGAGCGGCTGTGCGAGGCGGCGCTCGAGCGCCTCGGCGGACGCGTCGAGCGCGGCGTCGAGCTGGTCAACGCGCTCGAGCGCGACGGCTTCGTGGCGACGACGCTGCGCGGCGCGAGCGGGCTCGAGGAGGCGCGCTTCGACTGGGTGGTGGGCTGCGACGGCGCGCACTCGGCGGTGCGCCACGCGGCGGCGCTGCCGTTCGAGGGCGGCGCCTACGAGCAGGACTTCGTGCTCGCCGATCTGGCGATCGGCTGGGAGCTGCCCGATCGGCTCTTCTTCTTCCTCGGCAAGGGGCAGAACGCGGTCGTCTTTCCGCTCAAGGACAGGCTGAAGCGCATCATCGCCATGGGCGGCGCGCGGCCCGCCGATGCCGCCGAGGAGCCGTCGCTCGGCGAGGTCGAGGCGCTGCTCGCCGCGGTCTGTCCGCATCCGTTCCGCTTCGGCGACGTGAAGTGGAAGGCGCGCTTCCGGCTGCACCATCGCGGGGTCTCGCGTTATCGCGCCGGGCGCTTCCTCGTCGCCGGCGACGCCGCGCACATCCACAGCCCCGCCGGCGGGCAGGGCATGAACACCGGCATCCAGGACGCGATCAACCTCGGCTGGAAGCTGGCGCTCGTGGCCGAAGGGCGCGCGCCCGAGTCGCTGCTCGACAGCTACGACGAGGAGCGGCGGCCCGTCGGACAGCGCCTGCTGCAGTTCACCGATCGGCTGTTCTCGGTGGCGACCTCGGCGAACCCGGTGTTGATCTGGGCGCGCAATCGGTTGTTGCCGGTGTTCGCGCCGCTGATGCTGCGCACCAAGGCGCGGCGCAACATCGCCTTCCGCTTCATCTCGCAGCTCGGCATCCGCTACACGGGCAGCTCGATCGCCGGCGAGTGCGGCGAGCGTGCGCCAGATGCGACGATCGGCGCGATGCTTGACGGAGTCAACCATCTGGTCGACGCGTACAAAGAACCGCGTCACCACCTCGTGGTCTTTGGCGCCGGCGACGACGCCCGCGACTTTCTGCGTGCGGCGACGGCGCGGTACGCACCCGAGCTCGACGGGCTGGTCATCGACGACGCGACGGCGCGCAAACGCTACGGCGTCGACGGCGCCGGCTGGGTGCTGGTGCGGCCCGATCAATACATCGGCGCGCGCGCGCAGTCGTACGACGACGGGCCGCTCGACGCCTACTTCGGCGCCAGGATCGCGATCAGCTCGTCGAAGCGATCGATGTGATGCTCGGCGTGCGCGCCGCGGATCGCCTCCGGTGACGCGTAGCCGTAGGTGACCAGGCACAGGTCGACGCCGGCGGCGCGCGCGGTCTCGGCGTCGACGAGGCTGTCGCCGACGTAGAGCGTCTGCGGGCGGCCGGTGCCGACCTTGCCGCGCAGGATGTCGACGATGAGCGGATCGGGCTTGCGCGCGCCGACGTCGTCTTCGCCGAGGATGGCGACGAACTCGTCGGCGAGGCCGAGCTTGCCGAGGATGGCGCGCGACAGCTCGCCCGGCTTGTTGGTCGCTACAGCCTTGTCGCAGTCGAGCGCGCGCAGGGTCTCGCGCACGCGCAGATA
>DATNAQ010000003.1:0-78179 GCA_035607415.1 Polyangia bacterium | reverse complement strand
TGTCGTCCACCCTTCCCAGTCACTTTCGGCGAGGCCGTCTTCGATCGACACGATCGGATACTTGTTCACCCATTTCTCATAGATCGTGATCATCTCCGCCGCGGTCCTGGCGCCGGCGCCGCTCTTCTTGAAGGTGTATTTCCCCTTGTCGAAGAGCTCGCTCGCCGCACAGTCGAGCGCGAGGCACACGTCGGACCCGGGCTTGTATCCCGCGGCCTCGATCGCCTCGAGGATCACGGTGATCGCTTCTTCATCGCTCTTCAAGTCGGGCGCAAAGCCGCCCTCATCACCAACGCCGGTCGAGAGCTTGCGCTTCACGAGCACCTTCTTGAGCGCGTGAAACACCTCGGCGCCCATCCGCAGGGCATCGGCGAACGTCTCCGCGCCCACGGGCACGATCATGAACTCCTGGAAGTCCACGGTGTTGGTCGCGTGCGCACCGCCGTTGAGGACGTTCATCATCGGCACAGGCAGCGTGCGCGCGAGCGAGCCGCCGAGGTACCGGTACAGCGGCTGGCTCGTGGCGACCGCTGCTGCTCGCGCGACGGCCATCGAGACGCCGAGCATGGCGTTGGCGCCGAGCTTCGACTTGTTCTCGGTGCCGTCGAGCTCGATCATCGCTTCGTCGATGCCGGCCTGGTCGAGCGCCTCGAGCCCGACGATGGCCTCGCCGATGCGCTGCTCGGCGTTCTCGCAGGCGACCTTGACGCCCTTGCCGCCGAAGCGGTCCTTGTCGCCGTCGCGCAGCTCGAGGGCTTCGTGCTCGCCCGTCGACGCGCCCGAGGGCACGGCGGCGCGGCCTTGCACGCCCGAGGCGAGCTGGACGTCGACCTCGACGGTGGGATTGCCGCGCGAATCGAGGATCTCGCGAGCGCGAACAGCGACGATCTCGGACATGAGTCGCTCCTAATGGATAGAGGGGATCGAGACCGTAACCACGGTTCCCCCGTCGGTCAAGTGACGGCCGCGCCTCTTGACAGCGACGGGACGATGGCCAACTTGCGGCCTGTAACGGAACCACACTCCCAGGAGGATATGAACATGTTGGTTCGCTGGACTCCCTTCAACGAGATGGCCCGTTTGCAGGATCACCTCGATTCGTTCTTCGACACCGCCACGAGCGAGCGCGTGCACGGCTTCACGCCCGCCGTCGACGTGGTCGAGGACGATCAGAAGTTCGAGCTCTATGCCGATCTGCCCGGCGTCGCGCAGGCCGATCTCGACATCCAGATCGAGAAGGACACGCTGACGATCAAGGGCGAGCGCAAGCTGGCGCGCAAGGGCGAGCGCAACGTCGGCGCGTTCTCGCGCGCGTTCACGCTGCCCAAGCACGTCGACGTGGAGAAGATCGCCGCGACGCTCAAGGACGGCGTGCTCACGCTGACGCTGCCCAAGCGCCCCGAGGCGCAGCCGCGTCAGATCAAGGTCGCCGTCAATTCGTAACGAGTAGGAAGGAGGACCGGGCTACTTGCGGGTGAGCCGCTCGCGCACGCGGGCGGCCACCTTCGGTCCCGTGAAGCCGAGGTGCTCGGCGATGACCCCGGCGGGCGCCGAGTATCCGAAGTCGTCGATGCCGATGGTGACGCCGTCGGCCCCGACCCAGGCTTTCCACAGGTCGGTGCGGCCGGCTTCGAGCGAGACGCGCAGGCCCGTCGACGGCAGGACGCCGTCGCGCCAGCTCGCGTCTTGCGCGGCGAAGACCTCGAGGCACGGCAGCGAGACGACGCGGCAGCGCGTGCCGCTCTTCGACAGCTCGCGCGCGGCCTCGACGGCGACCCCGACCTCCGACCCCGTCGCCAGGAACACGACGTCGGGCACGCCGCCCTCTTCGCGCAGGATCACGTAGCCGCCGCGCGTCGCGTCTTCGGCGCGCGTGCCCGCGGGCGGCTCGGCCACTTTCTGGCGCGACAGGATCAGCTCCGTCGGACCGTCGTTGCGCTGGAGCGCCGCCGCCCACGCCGCGGCGCATTCGACCGCGTCTGCCGGGCGCCACACGTGCACGTGCGGGATGAGCCGCAGCGCCGAGACGTGCTCGACCGACTGGTGCGTCGGCCCGTCTTCGCCGAGGAACACCGAGTCGTGCGTGAACACGTGCACCACCTGCAGCCGTGAGAGCGCGGCCAGGCGGATCGCCGGCCGCATGTAGTCGCTGAAGGTGAGGAACGTGGCCGAAAACGGAATGTACATTCCGTAATAGGCGAGCCCGTTGCAGATGGCGCCCATCGCGTGCTCGCGGATGCCGAAGCGCAGGTTGCGGCCGATGAAGTCGTCGGCGGTGACCTTGATCGAATCCTTGAGCGGCGTCTTCGTCGAGCCGCCGAGATCGGCGTCGCCACCGACGAGCGATGGCACCAGCGCCGCCGCCTTCTGCATGATCGCGCCGGCGAGGCTGCGCGTGGCGTCGGTCTTGGCCGGCGCCGCCGCGGCGAGCTGCGCCAGGATGTCCTTGGGCACGCGCTTTTCGCGCATGGCGCGATAGGTCTCGGCCTCGTTGGCGTGATCGGCGAGCCACTTCTTCTCGTGCGCGTTCCACTCGCCGTGGAGCTTCACGAGCTCGGCCTTGCGCTTGTCCCACAGCGCCTGGACCTCGGGCGGAATGAAGAACGGCTTGTCGAGCGGCCAACCGTTCGCCTGCTTGGTCGCCTTGGTCTCCTCGGGGCCGAGCGGCTCGCCGTGCACCTTGTGCGTGTCGTGCTTGTTGACCGCGCCGTTGCCGATGTGGGTCCGCGCGAGAATCAGGAACGGCCGCTCGTGCTCGTTCTTCGCCTCGTCGAGCGCCTTGGTGATTTGCGCGTGGTCGTGGCCGTCGATGTGCAGCGTTCGCCAGCCATAGGCCTCGAAGCGCTTGCCGACGTCCTCGTCCATCGACTCGTCGAGACGGCCGTCGAGAGTGATCTTGTTGTCGTCGTAGATGTACGTCAGGTTGCCGAGGCGCAGGTGGCCGGCGATCGACGCCGCCTCCGAGGCGATGCCTTCCATCATGTCGCCATCGGAGACGATGCCCCAGACGCGGTGGTTGAACAGGCCGGGGAAGCGCGCCGCGCTCATCTTGGCGGCGAGCGCCATGCCGACGCCGTTGCCGAAGCCCTGGCCGAGCGGGCCGGTCGTCGCCTCCACGCCCGGTGTCAGGTGCGACTCCGGGTGGCCCGGCGTTTTACTGCCCCATTGCCGGAAATTTTTTAGCTCGTCGAGCGATAGATCATAGCCAGAGAGATGAAGCAGCGAATACAGCAGCATCGAGCCGTGGCCCGCGGAGAGCACGAAGCGGTCGCGATCCGGCCAGTGCGGATCGGTCGGATCGTGCTTCAGGTAGCGCGACCACAAGAGGAACGCGTAATCGGCGGCGCCCATCGGCAGGCCGGGATGGCCGCTGTTGGCCTTTTCGATGGCGTCGATCGACAGGAACTTGATGGTGTTGACGGCGAGTCGCGTGAGGTCATCCATGCGGCGGTGATGTTCGGTCGATCGCGGGCACGAGTCAACCGTCGCTTGCCCGTCGGGAGACAGAGCTTATTTTCTCGACAGATGAGGCTCGCTGGCATCATCGTCGCGCTCGCGCTCACCGGCTGCAACGCGCACGTGTTCACCGAGTTTCAGGTGACCAAGCCGACCAAGGTCGCCGAGCTGCCGCCGCCGCCGCCGAACTCGGTGGGCCTGTCGCACGCGCCCTACGCCGGCATTCCGAAGTATCTCGCCGAGGCGCGGCCGCTGTTGCCGACGAAGCCGCTCCCGCCGGCGGCCGACGTGGGCTGCACCAAGCTGACGACCGAGTGCGAAGATCGGCTGCGCGCGGTGCTGGCGACGATCGACGGGCAGATCCTGGCGCTCTCGACGCCGCCGACGGAGCTGCAGCTGACGACGCTGCGCAGCGCGATGGCGCAGCTGGTGCCGCTGCTGATGCCGTTCCCCGACATGGCGTCGGAGCGCGACGAGCTGTCGAGCACGATCGATCGGCTGCCGACGCTGAAGGAGCTCGATCAGGCGAGCGCGCGCAAGCGGATGATCGAGCTGACCGATCTGATCCGCGTGCAGCTGGCCGCGGCCAAGTAAGTCGCGTACGATTCCAGGGCGTGGAGCTCGCGATCCTCGAGGAGCACTACACGTGCACCGGCTGCGGCGATTGTTGCGGCGGTTGGAGCGTGCCGCTTCTGCCCGGCGAGGCCGATCGCTTTCGCACGCTCGCCGCCGACCTCGTGCCCGCCGAGCGGCTGCGCGCGGCCATCCACGCGGCGCGCGGCGGGGTCGGCATCGCCGTCGACGCGCTCGGCGGCCCGGGGCAGCGCTGTGTCGCGCTCGACGACGACATGCGCTGCAAGGTGCACGCGACTCACGGCAGCGAGTCGAAGCCGCTCGTCTGCCGGCTGTTCCCGCTCACCTACGTGGCCACGCCGACGGAGGTGCGCGTGTCGCTGTCGTTCGCCTGCCCGGCGGTGATCGACTCCGAAGGGCCGCTGCTCGCCGAGCAGCGCGACGAGGTCGAGCGCACCTGGCGCGCCGTCGAAGGCTCGCCCTATCACCTGCGCGTCGACGGTGACGTCACGCTCGTCGAAGGGCGCACGCTGCCGTGGGCCGATGCCTCCGCGCTGCTCGCCGAGGCGTCGCGTGCGCTGCGTGCCGACGGTACGCTCGTCGAGCGGCTGTGCCGCGCCGGCGCCACCGTCGCGCTCACCATCGCCATGCTCGACGAGGGGCGCCCGTTCGGCGCGGCCCTCGCCGCCGCGCGCGACGGCCGCGACGCGCTCGTGCGCGATGCGCTGGCGGCGCCGCCGGCCGCAGATCGGCTGTCACGCGCGCTCTTGCGCACCATCGTCGAGTCGACGGCGCCGGGCGCGCGCGGCTCGGGCTCGCGAATCTGGGGCGCGATCACCTCGATCGGCACCGGCGGCGGGCGCATTCGCATCGCGGCCGGCGACGTCGCGCAGGCGGCGGTCGATTCCGTCGCGCGCGGCTTGCCCGCCGACGCCGAGGCGCTGCTCGCGCGCTGGCTCGACGCGGAGATCCACGGGCTCACCTTCTTCGGCGCGGCCGGCTTCGAGCTCTCGATCGCCGGCGGACTCGATCTGCTCACGCTCACCGCCGCCGCGGTGGCGCGGGTGGCGCGCGCCTGCGCCGCGCATGCGGGCCGCACCGCCGTCGCCCGCGACGACGTGAAGGCCGCGCTCCGACAGGTGTATGCCGGCGTACACCATCGGGCCGCCATGCCGCCGCGCTTCGAGCGCGCGCTCGCCGCCACGGCCAGCCTCGACCTGCTGCGCGACGAGCTCGGCGCGAAATAGACCCTCCGGAACATCCGGAATTCCGGAAAATCTTCGCAACCCCTCGATCGAAATCACGCCGCGGTGCGTATCAAGCGGTGAAGGAGGCTCGTCATGCGCAACGGAGCTCTGTCCGACACGCGCCGTCCTCCGCACACACACCGTCGTTGAATCCACGCGAAGGCCGCGCCCCTGGGCTCGACGTCGCGGGCGGACGTCGAGGCGGCAGATCGTGGGCAGGCGGCGCGCGTTGGATCCGTATCAAAGGGTCATGGGGAGGACTACGATGAAGCGCCGAGCGTTTCTCGCCACCATCGGAGCATCGACGGCGGCCGCGGCTTTGTGGCCGTCGCTAATCCGGCGCGCGTTCGCCGACGCGAGCTTCGACGCGCCCGGCGCCAAGAAGACCGCGCCCGGCCTGTCGACGAACGCCAAACACATCGATCCGTCGAAGCGGCCGCAGCTGGTCATCGTCATCCCCGCCGACGACGGACAGAAGTACCGCCGCGGCGAGATGTGGGGCGAGTATCTCAACCACGGCGAGCCGTCGCAGCTCGCGCCGCTCGCGCACGTCGACGTCAGCTGCGCGACGATGGCCGAGCTCGGCGCGCTCGCCAAGGACGTCAAGGGCGAGCCGCTCGCGATCCTGTTCTCGCAGGGCGGCGGCGTGCGCGTGCTCGACGCCACGCTGCCCGAGTACAACGTGGGGCGCCGCTTCGACCCCAAGAACGACGACGCCATCGTCGACAAGCGCATCGCCGTCATGTCGAAGATGGTCGCCGGCGCGCTGCCGCCGGTGCCGTCGGGCGAGGTGCGCGCGGCGGCGGCGCGCGTGATCCGCGCCGTGCGCGAGACGCCGCCGGCGGGCAGCCACTGGGCGAACGCGTCGGGCTGCGGGCCCGCCACCGTCGAGAACATGAAGGAGGACGACGGCGAGGTCGTCGGCTACGGCTGCGGCATGGGCCACGTGCCGGCGAAGTCGTCGCGCTTTTTGTACTTCTTCGCCAAGACGCCACAGCAGATGGAGCGCGACGCCATGCGTGAGCAGGAAGCGAAGGCCAAGGCGCTGAAGTCGAAGAAGGCGGAACGGTGAAGCGCCGCGCGTTCCTCGCGACCATGGCGGCGGCGCCGTGGTTCGTGCGCCGCGCGTTCGGCGACGCGTCGGTCGGCGGCGTCGGCAAGATCGCCGCCGGCCATGGCGACGGCGCGAGCGCGACGACGCGGCCGACGCTCGTGTTGGTCGTGCCGCGCGACGAGAGCGCGCGCTGGAGTCGCGGCGTGCAATTCGGCGAGCTGCTCAACCACGGCAGCGATCGCGAGCTGGCGCCGCTGGCGCTCGTCGACGTCGTGTGCGCGCCGGCGTCCGCCTACGGCCTGGCCGACGAGCCGCTCATGCTCTACGTCGTCGGCAGTACGGTGCACCGGCTCGGTTCGGCCAAGGAGCTGCGCCAAATGATCCCACTGCCGACGGGCACTTCCGTCGCCGAGCTTGCCGCGGCGGCACGCGCACGTTACGTGATCAAGCATGCGCCGCGCGGCTCGCGTTGGGGCAACACCGGAGTGTGCGGCGTGACCTACGAGGAAGGACCACAGCCGGAGATGCCCGACTGCGGCATGGCGCGCGCGCCCGAGGCGTCGCGGCGGTTCCTCGATTTCTACGTGAAGCGCTCATGATCCCGGTCGGCTTCACGCTGCAGCCCGATCCCGAGTTCCTCGAGCGCTGCGAGCGCATCATCCGGCGCGCCAACTACTGGGAGGTCGCGCCCGAGACGCTGTGGCGCCGTCGCGGCGAGGGGCGGCTCGAGCCCAACGGCTTTCACCGCGGCTTTCTGCGCCTGGCGCGGCGCGGCCATTTCTTCGTCGCGCACGGCGTCGGCTTGTCGCTCGGCACCGTCGACGCCGGCGATGCGCGCCGTCGCCGCAGCTGGCTGAGGCGGGTGCGCGCCGATCACGAGACCTTCGGGTTTCGCTGGTACACCGATCACCTGGGCGCGTCGTCGGTCGACGGCATGGCGATGACGCTGCCACTGCCGCTGCCGATGACCGTCGAGGCGTCGCGCGCGGTGCGCCGTCGTCTCGCGCAGATGCAGCGCGTGGTCGGCGACGTGGGCGTCGAGAACAACGTCGCCTACTTCGTCGTCGGCGATCCGCTCGACGAGCCGCGCTTCCTCATGGACTGCGTGCGCGCGCGCGGCTGCCATCTGCTGCTCGATCTGCACAACGTCTACACGATGGCGACGAACTTCGGCTTCGATCCGGCCGACTACCTGCGCCGGCTCGATCTCGCCAAGGTCATCGAGATCCACGTCTCGGGCGGCGGCGAGTCGTCGCCGGCGTGGCTGCCGTCGGGACGCGTGCTGCGGCTCGACAGCCACGACGGCGCGGTGCCCGAGCTCGTGTGGCGCATGCTCGAGGCGGTGGCGCCGCGCTGCCCGAACCTGCGCGGCGTGACCCTCGAGCGCATGGAGGGCACCGTCGGCGACGGCGACGAGCTCGCGCTCGCCGGCGAATTCGAGCGGCTGCGCGCGATCGTGCAGCGCACGCGCTGGGCCCCCGCCCGAAGGTCGGGGCTGCGAGCGGAGCGAGCGTTGGTGCCCGCGTGAAGCTCGCCGAGTACGAGCGGCGCGTAGCCGCGGCGATGCGCGCGCGCGATCCGGTGGCGGCGATGCGCGCCATCTACCCCGACGTCGACGCCGACGGCGTGCGCATGACGGCGCTGATCGTGGCGCGGCTGCGCTTCGAGCGGCTGTTGCGCGGCTCGCCCGAGGCGGAGGCGTCGTTCGATCGCGATCCGGCCGCCTTCGCCGACAGCTTCGCGCGCTATCACGCCGAGGTGCCACCGCGCGCCTTCTTCCCTGCCGACGAGGCGGCGCTCTACGACGCCTGGCGCGACCGCACCGCTGCGCCGCCGCCGATCCGCTCGCGCATCGTCGCCCCGCGTCGCGCCCGCCGTCGCTAGCGCCACGAAACCTGTGCTAGGCTGCGCGACCAGAAGATGGCCAAGGACAAGAAGAACGCGACGCAGCTCCAGCTCTGGTTCGAGGACGCCTGGGAGGGCTGGATCCGCCCGCTCGGGCTCATCCTGCTGCTCGCCATCGGCTACCTGCTCTACAAGTTCGACATCGTCGGCGAGCGCACCACGGGCATCACCGCGGTGCTCGCCATCGTCGTCGGCGCCATCGTCGTCGGCGCGCTGCCGGCGCTGCCCCTGGCGACGAAGCCGTGGCAGCGCGCGCTCCTGGCGACCATGGTCGCGGCCGCGCTCGCCGGCATGGTCTATCCGTCGGTGCGCGCGGCAGTGCCGGGCCGGCAGTACGTCGAAGCCACGCTCACCAACGACAAGCCGACGGCGACGATGACCACGGGCGCCTCCGGGCCCTACGAGCTGCTCGTCTCGGGCCACTTCAAGGACGCCGGACGCCAGGACGCCGAGGCCACCTACACCCTCAAGGTCAGCGACAACGGCGGCGGCAGCGAAGAGGTCAACGGCGAGATCGCGCGCAAGCTCGTGACCATCCACAGCCGCAAGGGCGGCTCGTCGTCGTCGGTGCAGGAGCAGAACGAAGAGAAGCATCGGCTCGGCAAGATTCTCGGGCCGCAGGTGACGATCACCGCCGACGGCGTCGACGAGCAGCTCGAGAGCGGGCTGACGGTGGCGCTGCGCGCGGGCGGGCTCGATCCGGTCGTGTTCATCGTGCTCGGCGCGCTCGCCATCCTGATCGGGCTCGTGCTCGACACGCGGCTCGTCGATCAGAAGGGCAAGCAGAAGGCCTACCTGACGGCGGCGATGGCGATCGCCTTCTCGTTCTCGATGTATTACTGGCGCGATGCGACGCCGTCGCGCCTGGTGAAGACGGCGGTGAGCGCGCTCTTCTTCGCGCTCATCGTCGGCGGCATCGGCGGTTGGGCCGCGGGCGGCATCGCGCGCGCGCTGTTCGGGCCGAAGATCCCCAAGAAGAAGTCGGCCGCGTCGTCTCGTTAGCGGCGCGTCGTCTCGCCAGGGGCTGTCCGGACAGCCCCTAGTCGAGGAGGCGCTGCAGGACATCCTCGCGCACCAGCGGCGACAAACCGCCGCCGCCGAGGATGTTGACGATGCGGCTCTCCGACGCCCGCACCGCGCCGCCCGCCGGCCGGGGCGCGTCGCCGAGGTTGGTGAAGGCCGACAGATCGACGTAGAGGTCGCGCGCCTCGGCGCCGTTGTCGTCGACGCGCAGCATGCGCTCGGGCAGCGCCGGCACCAGCTCCTGCACCACCCACGCGTCGCGATCGGCGAGCGCGAAGTCGACGAGCGCGTCCCAGCCGACCACCTCCGTCGCCTCGCGCCCGAGCAGCGTGCGCAGCCGCGCCGTCGACGCCGCGCCTTCGGCCAGCTCGTTGCCGAGAAAGACGCCCTTGCCGCCGTAGTCCCAGCTGCGCTTGAGCACGAGCGACCGGCCGTGCGTGCGCACCCACGCGGCGAGCTCGTCGATGTGCTCGGCGCCCGGCCCGATCGTCGGGCCGGGCTGCAGGACGCGCGTCCACGGCACCGCCTGCGTCACCGCCACCCGCTCCTCGGCGTCGAGCCCGATGCGCCCGGCGTCGGCGTCGTCGACGGCCGCCGCCGACAACAGGCCGAGCATCCCCTTGACCTCGAGGTGGCTCGAGATCGGGTTGAACACGTGGAAGTGCTCGGGCTGCAGACACATGCGCGCGAAGTCGCTCGCCGGGTCGAGCCGCCGCGCGAAGATGTGGCGATAGATCAGATCGGGGAGGATGCCGTCGACGACCGCGCGTCCATCCTCGATGCGCACCACCTCGGGCGTGGCGATGAACGCGCGATGGCCGAGCGCTTCCCAGCGGCGCACGTAGTGGCGCAGCTCGCCGTACTGCGCGTCGCCCGAGCGCGCGACGATGGCGATCGACAAGGCGCCGTTGGCGCGGCCGCCGAGCCGCTCGTGGTGCGCCACGAGCGAGGCGAGCAGATCGTCGCTGTTGCGCCCGTTGTCGTCGACGAGCGCGTCGGCGAAGGCGTCGGGCCGCGCGCGCGCCGCCGCCACCGCGCGGATGAACGCGGCGGCGATGGCGTCGGAGTAACCCTGCATCGCCGGGATCGTGCTGTTGACCTCGAGCGCGCGCGCCCGCCCCGCCGTGTCGACGAGAAAATCGACGCGCACCGTGACCAGCTGCTCCGACTTGCGCCAGGTCGAGCCGAGCGCCTCCGCTTCGAGCGGCGTGAACGCGCCGAAGAGGCGCTGCTTCAGCGGCGCCCGCGTCGGATCCTCCATCAGATCGACGGTCAGCTTGGTGAGCGCGCGCGTGATGAGATGCGCCTGCGCCGATACCTCGCGCATGCGCGTCCGCTCGATCGCCGTCGGCGTCAGGATGGGTGGAATCGGGATCTGGCGCGCGTCGGCCAGCACCACGAAGGCGCCGTCGGCGCGCGCGCGCGCGGCGTACTCGCGCGCCAGCAACATCTGCTGCTCCGACGTCAACGTATCCCACAACACTTCGAACCGCTCTCGCGCGCTCATGCCAGCACTCGCAGAATCCAACACTTCAAATACTCGGTTTCGAGCACGCCGAGAAGCGGCGGATGATCGCGCCCCGCGCCGCGCCGCTCGATGAGTTGCACGGTCTTGCCCGCGTCGCGCGCCGCCTCGGCGACGATGGCGCCGAATCCTTCGGGCGACAGCTTGCCCGAGCAGCTGCACGTCACCACGATGCCGCCCGGCCGCGTCAGGCGGAGCGCGCGCAGGTTGAGCTCTTTGTACGCGCGATCCGCGGCGCCGAACGCGCTCTTGCGCTTGGCCAGCGCCGGCGGATCGATCACCACCACGTCGAACGAGCGCCCGTCGCCCTCGAGCGCGCGCAGCCGATCGAACGCGTTGGCCTGCTCGACCTTCACCTGCGAAAGGCCGTTGCGCGCCGCATTTTCGCGCGCGCGCTCGGCCGCCAGCGCCGCCTCGTCGAGCGCCAGCACCGAGGCCGCGCCGCCGCGCGCCAGCGCCAGCGCGAACCCGCCGTGATACGTGAAGGCGTCGAGCGCCTCGGCGCCCGCCGGCACGTAGGTCGCCGCGCGCGCGTGGTTCTCGGCCTGATCGAGAAAGCCGCCGGTCTTGCCGTCGGCGAGCACGTCGACCTCGAAGACGCTGCCGGCGTCGTGATACTGCACGCGCGTCGTGCCCTCGCCGCGCACGACGCCGCGCCGCCGCGGCAGCCCTTCGAAGTCGCGCGCCGACGAGTCATCGCGCGCCACCACCAGGCGCGCATCGCACACGCGCGCCACCACGTCGGCGATCTCGGCCTCGCGCGCATCCATCGCCCGCGCGGTGGTCTGCAGCACGCACACGTCCGCGTAGCGATCGACCACCAGGCCCGGCAGCCCGTCGGCCTCCGCATGCACCACGCGATAGGCGTCCGCGCCCGGCATCATGCGCCGCCGCAGCTCGTCGGCCGCGCGCACCCGCTTCTCGACGAGCGCGGCATCGAGCGTCACCTCGTCGCGCGCGAAGAGCCGCAGCGGCAAGCGAGCGCCCGGCGCCCACAGCGCAGTCCCCAGCGTCGCCCCGCGCCCGTCGACGACGCGCACCACGTCGCCGCGCGCATCCTGGCGCGCCACGTCCTCCGCGTACACCCACGGGTGGCCGCCACGCAGCCGCGCCGCACCGCGTGCGCTGACCGTCACCACGTTTCCCGTCGAGGACATGCCATCCCTACGTAACACAACTGCCACGCGGGCACGACCCGTGCACGCACCTGACAAAATGGGGGACGCGCGGGAGGCGGACGTGGAAGCACGTGAACGCGAGCGCAGGGACCAGGAGAAACAGGCCATCTACGCCGAGGGCTTGCGTGCCCTCGTCGAGGCGAAGGCCCCGTTTCTCGTCGGCGGCGGCTTCGCTCTCTATGGCTACCTCGGCCGCTGGCGCACGACCAAGGACGTCGACGTCTTCATCCAGCCGGACGATCTGCACTCGGTGCTGCACATCCTCATGCGCGCCGGCTTCGTCTGCGAGATCACCGACGTAGCGTGGCTGGCCAAGGCGCGCAAGGCCGACGCCTGCATCGACATCATCTTCTGCTCGTACAACGGGCTGTTCCCCGTTGACAAAGGCTGGTTCGACAACGCGCGCCGCGCGGTCGTGCTCGGCATGCCGGTCAAGATCGTCGGCCCCGAGGAGATCATCGTGTCGAAGTCGTTCGTCGCCGCGCGCGATCGCTTCGACGGCGCCGACATCTCGTGGCTCCTACGCGGCACCGCCACCAAGCTCGACTGGGATCGCATCGAGCGGCTCATGGGCGAGCACTGGCAGGTGCTCTTGTGGCAGCTCATGCACTTCCTTTACGTCTTCCCGTCGGAGCGCCACCTTCTGCCGAAGGATCTGATCGCGCGCCTCCTCGGCAAGTTCGCCGACGAGGTCACCACCGACGACTACGAGCCGCTCGTCTGCCGCGGCCCCATGCTCGATCCCAAGCTCTACCAGGCGGAGATCGTGGTGCGCGGCGCCGCCGATCCGCGGCCGCGCCGCTGCCTGGTGCCCGAAGACCTGCCGTTCGCCGACGGCGAGGGCGACGAGGGCGAATTGCAGGAAGAGCCGCCGCCGGCCGAGCTCATCGCCGAAGGCAACTGAGCGCGTCGTTCCGTGCGGCGGCGTGCGCGGCGCCGTCAGGCGGCGCCGTCAGCCGTCAGGCGGCGCCGTCAGGTCAGGCGGCGCGTCAGATCGTGCGCGGCCGCGTGAACAGGCTGGCGCAGATCGCCAGGATCGCCACAAGCAAGAGAAGATGAATTCCACTTCCCACCGCGTACGCGCCCGCGACGCCGCACATCCAAATCAGCAGCAGCACACCTGCCACGACCCAGAGCGCATAGAGCATGCGAGTATTGATTACAAACCTCGTGCCGACGGGCATGATCAAAAACTTCCCGCTCGCCCTCCAGCGAACGCCAGAGGCGTTGGCCTTCCACTTGCAGCTACGGCGGACACGATGCGCGTGTTGATCGTCGATGATTATCCCGGATTGATCGAGCTCTACGACCTGGCGCTGCGCGCGCGGGGCATCGAAGTGGTTGGCGCAGCGACGGCCGGCGAAGCGATGACCCTCGCCGTGACCGAGCCCTTCGATGCCGTCGTGCTCGACGTCGAGCTGCCCGACGGCTCCGGCCCCGAGCTCGTCGATCGCATGCGCGCCATCCCTGCGCTCGCAGCCTCCAAGTTCGTCGGCATGTCGAGCTACGATTCCAAAGAGATAGGGAAACGGTTTGACGCATTCTTGCCGAAGCCGTTCCATCCCAAGCGCCTCGCGTCGCTCCTGCGCAAGCTCACCAGTCGCGTCATCGCCGCCTGATTCACGTATCATCCGCGAGTGCGCACCCGCGCGCTCGTAGTGATTGGCTCGGGCATCGGCGGCTCCGCCTGCGCGGCGCTCGCCGCCAAGGCCGGGGCGCGCCCGCTCGTCGTCGAGAAGAACCCGCGCGTGGGCGGCTCGTGCAGCTGGTACGACAAGCGCGGCTTCCACGTCGACTACGGCACGCACATGTTCACGCGCGGCGATCGCGGGCCGCTCGGCGTGACGCTGCGGCGCATCGGCGCCGCCGACCGTGTGCCGTTTCTGCGCATCTCGGATCTGGCGGAGGTGCGCGGCCCGGGCCTCAAGCTCGTCGTGCCGGCGGAGGCGTGGCGGCTGCCCAAGTTCTGCGTCGACGCCGTCCGGCAGCTGCGCATCCCGGCGCGCGAGCTGCCGCGCGTGGTGCGCATGTTCTGGGACCTGACGCATATGCCGCCCGAGCAGATCGCCGAGTGGGATCGGCGCAGCATCCAGCAGTTCGTCGAGCGCTACACCGACCATCCGCGCCTCTACGGCCTGTTCGGCTTCCTCCTCGGGCTCTACTTCATCCTGCCGCCGTGGGAGGTGTCGGCCGGCGAGGCGATCCACTGCTTCCAGGCGATGGTGCGCGACAACCGCCTGTCCTATCCGCGCGGCGGCGCCTCGGCGATCCCGCGCGCCTTCTGCGAGGCGGTCGAGCGCTACGGCGGCGAGCTGCGTACCCGAGCGCCGGTCGTTTCGCTAGAACGCAACGCCACGACCGGGCGCTGGCGCGTGACCCTGAAGGACGGCGAGGAGCTCGAGGCGCGCGCGGTGGTGGCGACCACGGGCTTGCGCGACGTCGTCGAGCGCCTCGTCGGTGTGCAACATTTTCCGACGGACTACGCCGCGCGTGTGCAGCGTTTGAAGAAGAGCTACGTGGCGGTGCAGGCCAAAATCGCCCTGCCGAGGAAGCGCGAGCGCGCCGGCTGCATCGTCGGCGGCTGGGCGCGCGACCCATCGGTCGATCCGTGGAACATCACGCTCGACGACTATCGCAAGACCTTCGACGACCTCGACGCCGGGCGCGTGCCCAAGGTGGTGCCCGTCTACTGCCCGATCCCGACGAACTTCGATCCATCGCTGGGGCCGCCGGGCGCGCAGCTCTTGACGGCGTGCGCCGTCGCGCCGTGCACCGACGTCAAGCGGCCCGAGGACACGCGGTCCGATGCGCGCTCGGACCGTGCGTTCATCGATGGGCTGCTCGGCGCGATCAAGGCGCTCGTGCCCGGCGCCGTCGAGGAGGCGCTGTTCATCGACACCATGTCGACCGAGGCGCTCGCCGCGTGGATCGGAAAATCGGGCGGGCCCGCGGTCTCGACGGGCCAGACGCCGTCGCAGGTGGGCCGCGACCGCCCGAGCGTGCGCACGCCGCTGCCCGGCCTCTACGTCTGCGGCGACGGCGCCGGCGGCCGCGGCATCGGCACCGAGCTCGCCTGCCAGAGCGCGATCGAATGCGTCGACGCGCTCGGCGCCGACGGCATGCTACGCTCGGTCTGACAAATGCCGGTACCGCCCAAAGAGTTCCTCAGCCTGCTCGAGCAGGTCATTCCCTTCAACAAGTTCCTCGGTATCACCGTCGAAGAGGCGCGCGAAGGATACGTGCGCCTCGCCATTCCCTATCGGCCCGAGCTCATCGGCGACGCCTCGCGGCCGGCGCTGCACGGCGGCGTCATCTCGACGCTCATCGACACCGCCGGCGGCTTCGCCGTGTGGACGCAGCTGGCCGGCATCGAGGATCGGGTGTCGACGATCGACCTGCGCGTCGACTACCTGGCGCCCGGCGCGGCCGAGGCGCTCGTCGCCGACGCCAACATCGTCCGCGTCGGCAACCGCGTCGGCGTCGTCGACGTCCGTTGCTGGCAGCCGTCCGCACCGACGCGCACGGTTGCCACGGGCAAGGCGGTGTACAACATCAAACGCAAGGAGGACGCGTGAACGTCTACGCCGCGCGGCGTCAGCAGCTGATGGAGCGCATCGGACCGCGCGCCGTCGCCATCATCGGCGGCAAGCGGCTGTCGGTGCGCAACTCCGACGTCGAGCATCGCTTCCGTCAGACGAGCGATCTCTGGTACCTCACCGGCTTCACCGAGCCGGAGGCGCTGGCGGTGATCGCGCCCGGCCGCAGCGAGAAGCTCACGCTCTTCGTGCGCCCGCGCGATCCCGAGCGCGAGACCTGGACCGGCCGCCGCGCCGGCCTCGACGGCGCCAAGGCCAGGTTCGGCGCCGACGCCGCCTTCCCCGTCGAGAGCCTGGCCGCCGAGCTGCCCAAGCTCCTCGACGGCGCCGAAGAGATCCTCTACGTGCCCGGCGAAGACGGCGACCTCGATCATCTCGTGATGTCGACGATGGCGCACCTGCGCCAGGCCGAGCGGCGCGGCATGCGCGCGCCCAAGCGCATCGGCGATCTGCGCTGGACGCTGCACGAGCTGCGCCTCATCAAGGACGCCGACGGTCTCGGCAAGATGCGCCGCGCCGTCGAGGTCACGCGCCAGGCGCACACCGCGGCGATGAAGGCCGCGCGCGACGGCGTCAAGGAATACGAGATCGAAGCGCTCATCGACTACACGTTCCGCAAGCACAACGGCCATCCCGGCTACGGGACCATCGTCGGTGGCGGCGTCAACGCGACCATCCTGCACTACGTCGACAACGATCAGCCGCTCAAGGGCGGCGAGCTCCTGCTCATCGACGCCGGCTGCGAGATCGACGGCTTCACCGCCGACGTCACGCGCACCTACCCGATCGGCGCGCGCTTCTCGCCGGCGCAACGGCGCTGCTACGAGCTCGTGCTCGCCGTCGAGAAGGCGTGCGTGGCCGCGGTGCGCCCGGGCAACAGCATCGACGGCATCCACGAGCAGGCGGTCGACATGCTCACGCGCGGCATGATCGATCTCGGCCTTCTGCAAGGCGACGTCGGCACGCTCATCGAGAAGGCCGCCTACAAGCGCTTCTACATGCACCGCACGTCGCACTGGCTCGGCATGGACGTGCACGACGTCGGCATCTACGCGCCCGAAGGCAAGTCGCGCCCGCTCGTGCCCGGCATGGTGCTCACCGTCGAGCCGGGCCTCTACATCGCCGAGGACGCCAGCGACGTCGCCGCCGAGTATCGCGGCATCGGCATCCGCGTCGAGGACGACGTGCTCGTGACCGCCGACGGGCACGAGAACCTGACCGTCTCGATCCCCAAGGAAGTGGGCGATCTCGAGGCGCTAACAAACCAGTAGCGAGACGTCGCCGATCTCCTGAATCGCCGCCGCCACCTCTTGCGGCGTCGACTCCTCCTCGTTCACCTCGTCGTCGAAGTAGCCGTGCGACAGGACCACCATGTCGTACGCGCCGGCCGCCGCCTCGTCGGCGAGCGCCTGCGCGCCGCCTTCGTGGTCGGCTTCGTCGGCGAACAGGTAGTCGATCTGCGACTCGCGCACTCCGCGCTGGGCGCAGAGCTGGCGCGCCTCCTCGAGCGCGGCGATGTGCCCCTCGCGCCACTTCTCCAGATCCTTGCCGTCGAAGTCGCCGGCGTTGGTCGAGATGTCGAGCTCGCCCGGGCGCCCATCGCCATCGCTGTCGTACGCGCTCTCGGGCGGGCGCACGCGGGTGAACGCGAACGTGATGAGGCCGCCTTCCTGCGCCACGATGTCGGCGGCGCGCAGGCACGCGTCGTAGAACCACTCGCTCGGAAACACGGGGACCAGGATCTTCTTCGCCATTCGCTCACCTTGTCAGCGGCGGCTCGTTGCGGCGCATGGCGTGGGGGATCGCCAGCGATACCAACATCGCGACGAGCAATCCGGCCACGACAAAGAGCCAACCGTGATTCGGCAGCATCGAGCCCTCATACACCCGATGCTGCAAGGAGGGCGCCTAGTCAGCGGGTTTTGGTGAAGGCTTGAGTGATTTTGTGGATCGTCTTGCCGTTCGGGTCGGTGTGCGCGCGATCGGCGACGGCGAGGAGGGTACGGCCGTTACCGAGCACGGCGGCGGTGGTGGCGTTGCCCGCCCACTGCTCGCCTGCTTTCTTGCCGAGCGCCAGGGCGTCGGGCGAGCCGTACTCGCAGACGATGGTGTCGATGTTGTCGACCTGCCCGGCGAGGCATTTGGTGGCGTTGAAGCGCGTCGGATCGGTCGGCTGAAAGTTGTCGGCCTTGAGGCCGGCCGAATTGAACGCGTCCGAGATCTGCTCGAGGCGCACGCCGCCCTCGGTCGGCTTCTTGCTGCAGCCGACGGCGGCCATGAGCGCGGCGACCACGAAGAGTCGCGTCACTTGTGCCACCCGTTGTGGCGGCCGTTGTCGTGGTGCTCCCAATGTTTCTCTTCGTGACGCTCCCAGTGCCCGCGCGGCCCGCCGACGATGACCGGGCCGGGCGCGCCGACCACGACGGCGCCCGGCGCTCCGACGACGACGCGCCCGTGCGGCGGCCCGACGAACACGCCCGGCGCCGGACCGGCGACGATGACACCGGGCGCGCCGACCTCGACCGAGACGTGCGGCGGCGGCGGCACGAACACGCCCGGCGCGCGCACCTCGACGCCCGGCGCGTGCACCTCGACGCCCGGCGCGCTCACCTCCATCGACGGGCCGGCCACGTAGACCTCGCCGTGCCACTCGGGCGGCGGCGCGACCTCGACCTGCGGCCGGAACGAGACGTACGGACGATACTCGGCGTTGACCACGCGCACGCGCGCCGGCTTCACGTAGGCCGCCGGGATGGGCGACACGTAGAAGGCGACGCCGTTCTTGACGCGATAGTCGGGCGTCGACGGCGCGGCGTAGGCGTGGAAGTGCGGCCCGTCGATCAAGCAGTACACCGGCTCGGGCGAGCCGTCGACCATCACCGGATGATGGCCGTAGAACGGATGGCGATCGCCTTCGTAGCCGAACGGCGTGGGATCGCCGGTGAAGACGTAGTCGTCGCCGACCTGCTGATAGAGGTTCGGACGATCGGGGCCGTACACGTGCATGTGCGGCGCCTCGATGTAGCAATATCCGCCGCCGTACTTGGCCGCGATCGGGTGCGGCCCCAAGAAGCGGACGTGCCGCGCCTCGGCGCGCGCCGCGAAGGCGACCACCAGAGCGAGCGCGAGAAGAATCGACCGGGTACGCATGATCCCTCCTGACTGGCCCCCACCCCGAGCACGGCACATGCCAGCTCAACGCGTCGATTTTACCGCGATTTGCGCCGGCCGTCAGGAGCGAATTTGCGCCGTGGCGCCGATTTGCTCCGAGACGGGAGGGTGGTGCGCCGTGGTACGATGTCGAGGGACTGTCAGGTGCCCCCATGAGCTCCGTCAACCTGTACACGAAGGAGATCTCGCTCAAGATCGTTTATTACGGGCCAGGTCTCGGCGGCAAAACGTCGTCGCTGCAATACATCCATCGCGCCATCAAGCCCGACGCGCGCGGCCAGCTGGTGTCGCTGTCGACCGGCGTCGATCGCACGCTCTATTTCGACTTTCTGCCGGTGAAGTTGCCCAAGCTGCGCGGCTACACCGTGCGCGTGCAGCTCTACACGGTGCCGGGGCAGGTGCACTACAACTCGACGCGCAAGCTCGTGCTCACCGGCGCCGACGGCATCGTCTTCGTCGCCGACTCGCAGAAGGCGCGGCGCGAGGCGAACATCGAGAGCTTCCAGAACCTGCGCGAAAACCTGCGCGAGCAGGGGCTGTCGCTCGATCGCATGCCGCACCTTCTGCAATACAACAAGCGCGACATGCCGGAGCTCTTGCCGGTGAGCGAGCTGGACGGGACGCTCAATCCGCATCGCGCGCCCACGTTCGAGACCTCGGCGACCAAGGGCGTGGGCGTGTTCGAGGCGCTCAAGTCGATCACCACGCTCGTGCTCTCCGATCTGCGGCGGCGCGGGGTGTGGAAGGCGGAGGGATCGAGCCGCGACACCGGCTCGCATCAGTCGCTGTCGTCGATCTCGGGCGCGGCGTCGAGCGCGCCGTCGATCGCCGGCGAGGACCCGGCCGCGCCGTTGAACGAGCTGCGCGACGAGCCGTCGCAGCCGATCAGGGAGCCGGGGACCGATCCGTCGAGCTCGATCGCGACGTCGCTGCAGGCGTTGGCCGAGCGCGAGCCGGCGGAGCCGCCGCTGACGCTGCAGCCGCTCAAGCCCGAGGAGCCGGTGGTCGACGGCGGTGTGCTCGCGCGCGGCGCCACGATGTCGGAGATCCTGCCGCCCGGGCCGCTGCGCGACGCGGTGGTGTCGGTCGAGTATCTCGTGCATCGCGGCGATTACGTCGGCGCCGTCTCGGCGGCGGCGCGCACGTTCAACGAGATGGCGCGCGCGGGTGACGCGGTCGGCGGCACGACGGCGTCGGAGGGGCCGGCGCTGTACGCGCTCATGCTCGGCATCGCCGGCGAGCGCTACCTGCGGCTACGCGAGACGGCGGCGCGCGCGGCGGGCGGCGGCGCGTCGTCGGCGGACGCGCTGTTCGCGATCTTCTTCCTGGTCGACGTGGCGTTGCGGACGAAGTAGCGGCCGGGCGAAATTCCGGCCGGGCGGTCGGGCGAAATTCCGGCCGGGCTAAATTCCGGAATTCAGGAAATTTCAGAAGGCGAAGCGCGCGCCGAGGCCGAAGTCCCAGTTGCCGTAGAACAGCGTGCCCCTGCCGTTGCCGTAGAAGCCGGGACCGAACGTGAAGTTGGTCTCGAGCCCGAGGCCGAGCCACTTCAAGAGGTAGTAGTACGCGCCGCCGCCGAAGCGGAACACGAAGGCGCCGGCGGTCGCGCCGTAGAAGAGCACGTCGCCGCCGATGCCGGCGCGCGCGAACGGCACGAGCGGGATCGGCAGCAGCTTCTCGAACGTGAGCATGACGAACGCCCACATCTGCAAGTCGCCGCCGCAGTTGCCGCTGATGTCGCAAGTGAAGAGGCCGAAGGCGTAGTTGATGCCGCCGCCGAGCCACAACGACAGCTTGCCCGGCTGCGCGATGAGGCCGGCGATGTCGCCGGTCAGCTTGTAGCCCGACGGCGTCGTGTCGACGAAGCCGGTCTGGAAGCCGATCACCGTCACGCCGACCTGCAGCTTTCCGGGGAAGAGCTCGGGCCCCTTGGTCTGGATCTGCGCGTGTGCCGGCGATGCTGCGAAGAGCGCTGCTGCGATGGTCAAGACCGCGATTGATCGAATCACGTGTCCCTCCTCTACAGGACGAATTCGGCCCCTACCATGAAGTCGAAGTAGCCGAAGAAGTCAGTATACGACGTGTTCTGGCAAACGATCGAGCCAGCACCGTGGAAGCCGGGGCCGAACGCGACGTCGAACTTGCCGCCGACGCCGATGTTCTTGGTCAGAAAGTACATGACGCCGGCGCCGGTCTTGATGACGGGCACGGCGGCGCCGTTGTCGCCGCAATCGCGGTTGTAGAGCACCTCGAGGCCGACGAGCGCGGGCGCCTCGATCACGAGCGGGATCTTGGTGGTGAACTTGAGCTTGATGCCGGCCATGAGCTCGAGGTTCCAGCCGCCGCGATAGCAGCTGGCGCCGGCGACGCTGTGCGCGCAGAAGCCGTCGGCGGTGCCGAAGCCGAAGACGTTGGCGACGTCGGCGTTGAACCAGATGTACGGATGGAACTTGTAGGCGTAGTCGCCTTCGAGCTTGAGGCCGGAGGTCGAGCCGAACTTGCCGCCGAACCCGGCCTGGAAGCCGAGGTGTGCGGAGAGCTCGTGCTTGGAGGGGAAGACTTCGGGCACGCCCTGCTGGATCTCGGCGTGTGCCGTCGTTGCGACGGCAGACAGGGCCGCGACTGCGGCGACGACGACGGTGAGGCGAGACATGGCCCGGATTCTAGGCACCCGCCGCGCGGGCGAGCAACTTTCGGATAAACTGCCCGTGGACCCTCGGAAAATGAGCGACTTCGACAAGCCTGCCACCACTGTTCTGTCTGTCGGCAATCGCGCGGTCGCGGTGGAAGTGCGCGGCTTTGCCGTCGAGGTCGTGGCCGGACCGGACGCGGGCAAGAAGGCGCAGGCCAAGGGGCGCTCGCTCGAGGTGGGCACGCACGCCTCGGCGGATCTGGTGCTCACCGACGAGCACGTGTCGCGGCGCCACTTGCGCATCGACGTCGGCAAGAGCGACTGCATGCTCATCGATCTCGGCTCGACCAACGGCACGCGCGTGGGCGGGGTGCGCGTGCGCGTGGCACCGCTCGACGACGGCGCGGTCATCGAGTGCGGCGCGACCAGGCTGCGCTTCTCGTTCAGCGCGGCGCCGGTGCGGGTGGCGCTCGCCGAGAAGGACGACTTCGAGGGCCTCCTCGGGCGCTCGGTGGCGATGCGCGAGCTGTTCGCGCTGCTCGATCGCGTGGCGCCGACCGACGCCGCGGTCCTCATCCACGGCGAGACCGGCACCGGCAAGGAGCGGGTGGCGCGCGCCATCCATGCGCGCTCGCGGCGGGCGGCGCGGCCGTTCGCCGTGTTCGACTGCGCGGCGGTGCCGCCGACGCTGATCGAGGCCGAGCTCTTCGGGCACGAGAAGGGCGCCTTCACCGGCGCCACCGAGCGGCGCGCGGGCGTGTTCGAGCGCGCCGACGGCGGCACCGTGTTCCTCGACGAGCTCGGCGAGCTGGCGCTCGAGCTGCAACCGAAGCTGTTGCGCGTGCTCGAGTCGAACGAGGTGCTGCGCGTCGGCGGATCGAAGCCGACACCGATCGACGCGCGCATCGTGGCCGCGAGCAACCGCGATCTCGGCGCGCGCATCGGCGAAGGGCAGTTTCGCGAGGACCTCTACTATCGGCTCGCCGTGGTGACGGTGACCATCCCGCCCTTGCGCGAGCGGCGCGAGGACATCCCGCTGCTCGCGTCGCACTTCGCGCGCGAGCACGCCTTCGCCGGCGAGCAGACATCGCGGCCGGCGCCGGGTTGGGAGGCGATCTTCGACTTCATGATCGGCTACGACTGGCCGGGCAACGTTCGCGAGCTGCGCAACGTCGTCGAGCGTGCGGTGATCATGTCCGATCCCAAGCTGCTCCACGGCGATCCGCTCGACGCCGTCGCCGAGCTGCGCAAGCGCGCCGAGCCGGCCATGCACCACCGCGTGTCGCTGCGCGCGGCGCGCGATGCCACCGAGCGCGAGTATCTCGAGGATCTGGTGCGCGCCACCGACTGGGATCTCGATCAGGCGGCGACGATCGCCGAGGTGCACCGGAAGTCGCTCGAGCGGCTCCTGCGCGAGCACCGCATCAAGCGGCCGGGCAGCTAGCGCGCGGGCTCAGAGCTGCAGCTCGACGATCCGCTTCTTGGTGAGATCGAGATAGGCGCGATCGACGTCGATGCCGACGTAGCGCCGTCCAGCGGCGAGCGCGGCCACGCCGCTGGTGCCCGAGCCGTTGAACGGATCGAGCACCACGTCGTTCGGGATCGAGCCGGCGCGGATGATGCGATCGAGCAGGCCGAGCGGCTTCTGCGTGGGGTGGCGGCCCGAGCGCTTTTCGTTCTTGGGCGGCGTCGGCAGCGACCAGACGACCTGCTCGCCGTCGGGCTCGGGGATCTGCCACAGATCACGCATCTGCTTGCCGCCGTTCTCCGCCTTCATGTCGCGGTAGTTGAACGTGTGCGGTAGCGGCGCGCGCTTGGCGGGCGAGGCCCAGAGCACGATCTCCGTCGAGTGCGTGAACATCCGGCAGGCGAGGTTGGGGCTGGCGTTCGGCTTGAACCACGTGATCGTGTTGAGCAGATGGAAGCCGAGCGTCTGCATCGCGAAGCCGATGGAGAAGATCACGTGGTGCGTGCCCGAGACCCAGATCGTGCCCGACGGCTTGAGCACGCGCTGACACGATCGCAGCCAGCGCTCGTTCCACGCGTGATCGGCTGCGATGCCGGCCGAGGCGTCCCACTTGCCCTTGTCGACGGAGACGCGGCGGCCCGAGGCGCAGGTGGTGCCGCCGTTGGACAAGAGGTAGGGCGGGTCCGCGAAGATCAGATCGATCGACTGCGCGGGAAGCTGATCGAGGAGCGCCAGGCAATCGCCGGCGAGCAGCCGGCAGTTCCCCTTGGCCCAGTGCGCGGACATGTGCGCGTCGACGAACGCGAACGGATCTTCGGCATGCGCTTTCGTCGAGCGCTGCGGGCGGGCCATGGTCCGATCTTCGGTCGCGGATCGGGCCGCGTCAAAAAATTACCCGCTCGGCTGCGCTTTCAGCGCGCGGATGCGCGAGCGGATGAACCAGGCCGCGCCCACGATGATCACGACGGCGATGACGGCATCGAAGCGGTGGAACCACGGCCGCAAGTAATCCCAGTTCTCGCCCGCGCGCGCGCCGAGGTACGCCAGACCGAGGCACCACGGCAAGGAGCCGATGAACGTATAGAGGTGGAAGCGCACCTGGTTCATGCGCGCGATGCCCGCCGGCAACGCGATGAACGTGCGCACCACCGGCAAGAGACGCGCGACGAACACCATGATCGCGCCGCGGCGCGCGAACCAGCCGTCGACGCGCTCGAGCTCGTGCGGCGTGACGAAGAAGCGGACCCAGCGCGTACGCTCGAGGAACGGACGGCCGAGCTTGGCGCCGACGAAGTAGGCGACGACGGAGCCGAGGTTGCAGCCAACGGCGCCGGCCAACCCGACCAGCCACAGGTTGAGGTGCGCCTCGCCCGCCACCGACGCCAGCGTCACGGCGCCGGCGAACGGCATGATGATCTCCGACGGAAGCGGGATGCACGCCGACTCGATGGCCATGAGCAGCACCACGCCGAGGTACCCCAAGGACGAGATCACATGGGTGATCCACAGGCCGAGATGCTCCAGGATGTTCGCGATCACGACGCCTCCGTTCGCGTAGGGATAGCAGCCTCGCGCGGCGTTTTCAACGCCGGCGGGCCGGCGAAGTGCGTGCGCGCCCACGCGAAATAGTAGATGGCGAGCAGCCCGAGCGCGCCCGCGAACGTGTACCCGGTCTTGAGGTTGGGCGGCAGCACGAACAGCACCGTGATGAACGCGATCCAGACGACCGCCACCAGGTTCACCGCCGCCGACCAGCCGCCGATGTGCCACGGCCCGCGCGCCAGCCGTCCCTCGCGCCGCGCGCGCAGCGCCATCACGATCGGCAGCCCATACGAAAAGTAGAGGCCGATGGTGCTGATCGACACGATCACGCTGTAGGCGCTGCTCCAAAGGGCGAGCAGGAACGCCGTCGCCACGCAGACCCAGACCGCCACCGCCGGCGTGCGGTGACGATCGCTGACCCGCGCCAGCGCCGACGACCACGGCGCACCGCCGTCGCGGGCGAAGGCGAACAGCATGCGCGAGTTGGCCGTGACCGCCGACAAGCCGCAGAACCACATCGCGCCGATCACGACCCAGACGAGCGCCGCGCCGAGCCGCCCGGCGAGCGCCGTGCGCACGATGAAGGCGAAGGCGCCGTTGCCGGTCTTGGCCGCCGCGTCGAGATCGCCGATCGCGAGCGTCGTCACGAGCAACATGACGTACCCGACCACGCCCGAGACCCACACGGCGGTGACGATGCCGCGCGGCGCCGCCTCCTGCGCGCCCTTGGTCTCCTCGGCCACGTGCGCCGAGGCGTCGTAGCCGGTGAAGGTCCACTGCGCCTGCAACAGGCCCACCAGGCACGCGTAGGCGAACGGATGCAGGACGCCGTGCTCGTCGGGCGCCACGAAGCGGCGCAAGAGGAACGACGCCGGCTGCAACGGCGCCCACAACACCAGCGCACCGACGAGGAGCGCGGTGCCGACGAGGTGGTACCACGCCGACAGCTCGTTGAGCGCCGTCACCAGCCGGATGCCGAAGTGGTTGAGCAGAGCGTGCGACACCAGCACGAGCGCATAGAGCCCGAGCACGTGCAGGTGCCACACGTCGTCGGAGAGCCCGATCGCCTCGCGCAGGAAGTCGGCGAACGCGTAGTCCACGCCGGCGAGCACCGCGACCTGCCCGATCAGGTTGAGCCACGCCGTCCACCAGCCGACGCGCGCTCCGCCGAGGATCGATGCCCAGTGATACAGCGCGCCCGCGGTCGGGTACGCCGAGGCGAGCTCCGCGAGGCTGATCGCCACGAGCAGCGTCATGACGCTGACCAGCGGCCAGCCCACGGTCATCTCGATCGGACCACCGAGAGCGAGGCCGTATCCGTACAGCGACACGGCCCCGGTGAGGATCGAGATGACCGAGAACGACAGCGCGAAGTTGCCGAACGCGCTCATTCCGCGTCGCAGCTGCTGCGCGTAGCCGAGCCGGCGGAGCTCCGCCTCGTCGTCGAGCACGGCGCATCTTACTCGATCAGCCCGATCTTCACCCACGCGTCCTGCACCGCCGCCTCGGTGTCACCGCCGAGGTCGTGCGCCGCCGAGATGGTGGCGTCGGCCGCGTCTCGGAAATCCGCCGACGAGTGCAGGTAGCGCGTGAGCGCGCGATACCAGACCTTCTCGACGGTGGCGAGCGGGAGCGTCTTGGCCATGAGATAGGCCGCGTGCGACACGATGGTGCTGTTGATGTGCACGCCGCCGTTGTCGCTGGTGGTCTGGACGTACTCGCTCATGGTCGCCGGGTTGTTCGACTTGTGCGGATTGGCGATGTCGCGCAGCGCGGCGGCGTGGCCCGACGGGTGGTAGATCCCTTCGCCCATCTGCCAGTTGCCCTCGACGAAGCAGCCGAAGATGTCGGAGAGCGCCTCGTTGAGCGCGCCGTTCTCGCCTTCCATGCCGAGCTTGGCGGTGTGGTAGGTGACGCCGTGGGTGAACTCGTGCGCGACCACGTCGAGCGCGCCGGAGAAGGGCGAGAAGTCGGTGCCGTCGCCGTCGCCGAAGACGAGCTGGTTGCCGTCGAAGAAGGCGTTGTCGTACTTCGAGCCGTAGTGCACGGTCGCGTGCACGCCCTTGTTCTTGCCGTCCCAGCCGAGGCGGCCGTGGACCTTGAAGTAGTAATCCCACGTCTTGGCGACGAAGGCGTGCGCGTCGACGGCGGCGCCGGCGGCGCTGCCCGCCGTGTCCCAGCTCATCGTGTCCTTGCTGCGCACGGCGGTGCCGGGCAGGCGCGTCGTGCCGTTGGCCGTGTAGGTCCGCGCCGCCGGCGAGCCGCGCGTCACGTCCTCGAGGATGTAGCTGGCGCCGTCCTTGGCGACGACGAGCGACTCCTGATCGCCGGTGACGCCGACGCCGCTGCCGTCGAGGTACTCGGTGGTCTCGGCGAGGTGCACGATGCTGCCGTCGACGGCGTCGACGAACGCGTCGAGCGTCATCACCTGCGTGTCGTCGGCGGCGTCGAGGCTGACGTGCCACACCAGCTTCATCGACGTGGGGCTGAGCGGGTAGACGTAGAGCTTGGGCGTCTGGCTGGTGAAGGCGTCGGCGCTCACCGTCGGATACGCGGCGCGCGCGCCGTTGACCGCGAGCACGCGCGCCTCGTCGGCGCTCTTGACCGCCATCGGCAGCGGCGCGGGCACCGGCACGTAACGGCCGTTGACGCGGACGAGCGCGCCGTCGGTGTCGAAGTGCGCGATGAGCTCGCCGCCCCACACCGGCACGTCGCCGATCTGCTGCTGGAAGCGGGCGTGCGTCATGCCGAGCTCGTCGGTGCCGCTGTCGGTGGCGACGAGGTCGTCGCCCGGTTTCATGGCGTAGAGCGCGCCATAGTGAAGGAGGAATTGGCGGCCGGCGCGTTCGGCGTCGCCGCCGGTCGTCGCCATCGGCGCTGTTCGTCCCTCGAGCAGCGCCGGCGTGTGCAGCTCCTGACGCCAGCGAATGCTCCACGAGTGGCCGGTGTCTTCTTCGAGCTGCTGTAGCGGATCGACGTCGCCACCGTCGGTGGTGCCGGACGACGAGGATGTGCCGCTGCTGCCGCGACAACCTGCAGCAGCGAGCGCGAGTACGGCGAACGAAAGCGTGAGCGTGCGATGCATGATCCCCCTCCTGGGTTGCGAGCGCGTTGCGACGCGGGGCGCAAAGCACGACGCGTGCCGGGATCGCGCATCAGTAATTCTCGACGGATGCGCCGCGCGCGCGGGCGGCGACGGCGCAAGTGGCAACCGGTATACGAATCGTGTTCGGCAGCCGGATCGCTAACCGGTTGCTATCGGCCGGGCCCGAGTATTCCGCATACAATGAGATGGAGTGAGTCGCTGCCAGCAAGGTTGTGCGCTGCGCGGAGCCTCGATAGCAGCGGCGTGATACCGTGCACCAGTGAAGCGCAATCTCTTGATCGTCGCGGCGACAATGCTCGGCGCCTTGTCGACCGCACACGCGGCCAGCGGGTCGTTACTCGGCCGAATCGAGTTTCCGACGACGGGACCCAAAATCGCGCAGCAGCACTTCCTGCGTGGAATGCTGGCCATGCACTCATTCTGGTACGACGAGGCGCTCGACGAGTTTCGCGCAGCGACCAAGGTGGCTCCGTCGTTCGCGATGGGCTACTGGGGAGAAGCGTTGACTTACTACCATCCGGTCTGGGAATCAGAGAATCTCGTCGCATCACGCGCGGCGATGGCCAAGATTCCCGCCAACGCGCCTCTGAGCGATCGTGAGCGCGGGTTCATTGACGCAGCGAAGATTCTGTTCGGCGACGGCGATCGCGAGACGCGCTGGCAGGCCTATGCATCGGCGCTGGCAAAGCTCCACGACAGCTACCCGAAGGACGACGAAGCCGCCACGCTCTACTCGGTCGCGCTCTTGGGAACTCGCAAGCGCGGGCACGGATTTCGTCCCTTCGCCGAGGCCGCGGCCGTGTCGCTCGGCGTGCTTGCACACAACCCCGACCATCCGGGCGCAGCGCACTACGTGATTCACGCGTTCGACGATCCGGAGCACGCCGTTCTCGCACTGCCTGCCGCGCGCCGTTATGCCCAGATCGCGCCCGAAGCGTCTCATGCGCAGCACATGCCGTCGCACATCTTCGTGCAGCTTGGGATGTGGCGAGAGGCGCAAGCCTCGAACGAGGCGGCCTGGGCCGCGTCGGTGAGCGCCGCGAAGAAGAGGCAGCACGATTCGAGCTATTACGACTTTCACAGCTTGGCGTGGCTGATGTCGATCTCGTTCGAGCGTGGACAGAGACGCCACGCCGAGGAAGTGCTGCAGCGCGGCCGTGATGCGCTGACGCGGACGAAGGACCCGGATCTGATGCCGCTCCGGGTTGGAGAAATGGCCTCGGAGTATCTACTGACGACCAATGATTGGGCGCGCAGTGACGAGCTATTGGCGCCGCTGGCGACGGTCGAGGCGAGCGTCTCGGGCTCTGCATTCCGGGCGAGCACGCCCGGGTGCGCCTGCCACGTCAAGAAGGCAGCGACGCACGCGGCGCTGCAGGCGCAAGCGCTCCTTGCGTTCACGCATGGCCAGGCTGCCGCAGTCGGCAGAAACGTCGCGCAACTGGAGTCGAGCCGGCAGGCACTGGTCGGCGTGCTCGCGAAGATGGACAAGGAGGCTGCGGACGATTGGCGCGTGTCCGTGTTGATTCTCGACTCGCAATTGGCGGAGTTGCGGAACCAGCCGAAAACGGCGATCGACTCGCTGCGAAAAGCGATCGCCCTCGACGAGGCCGTACCGCCCTCCGGTCCGGCGGGCGCGGTAACGCCCCGCGAGCGACTGGGCGAGCTTCTGCTACGGCAGCATCGGCCGGCTGACGCCCTGAAGGAGTTCCGCCAGTCACTCGACAGTCATCCGCGACGCAGTCGCTCGCTTCTCGACGCCGCGACGGCGGCAGGCCTCGTTGATCCCAAGGCGGCGCGCGACTATTTCTCGCAGCTCGCCGCCAATTGGACCAACGCCGATCAAGAAACCGTGGGGCTTTCAGACGCGCGCGCGGCTGCGGAAACGGCGCGATGATGCGCGCCGACTGAGCCCAACGAGCCGAAACCCGTCCGGTTACCGGACCGTGCTCCGGTTGCGCGTGGCGGCGGACGTCACACTGCCTATAACGTTCGCATGAGGCGAATCACGACGGTCTTGGCGGGCGCTGCGCTGCTGACGTTCGTCGGGTGCGGCAAACGGCCGACGGGAGCCTACGACACGCGATACGGCGCCGGCACCAACGGCGCCAACGCGCCCGGCGCCGTCGAGGTCACGGTGACGTTGCAGCGCAAGGGCGACAAAGTCACCGGCAGCTACGAGGGCGCTCGCAAGGGCAGCGTTGACGGCAAGCTGTCCGGCCACGAGCTGCGCGGCACCTGGTCGGAGGGAACGACTCCCAACGCGAACGGTACGTTCACGTGGGACTTCACCCAGGACTGGGCGAACTTCAGCGGCTCGTTCAAGGCGCGCGACGGCATCCAGACGGGCAGCTGGAACGGCCAGAAGAAGTAGACGGCGCAGGCCCCTGCCTTCGAACGGCGCTCGTCGCGGTTGCCGGCGTGCACGCACGAGGTGTACGCTCCTCGCATGCAAATGCGTCCGGTTCTCGTCGCTGCGGCGCTGCTCTCGGTAGCCGCCGCTCTGCCTGCCGGCCAGCGCGCCCCCGACTTCGCGCGCCCGGCATCGAACGGCAAGACCATCACGCTCAAGGAATTCAAAGGGCGCACGGTCGTGCTGGCCTTCTTCCCGAAGGCCTTCACCGGCGGTTGAACCCGCGAGATGTCGGGATTTCGCGACATCGCCGCGAAGTTCGCCGACGCCAATGCCCAGGTCCTGGGCATCTCCACCGACGACGTCGATACGCAGAAGAAGTTCGCCGACAGCCTCAAGCTGCCGTTCCCGCTGCTCGCCGATCGGGACGGCAGCGTGAGCAAGGCCTACGGGGTCTGGTCCGACGGCTACGCCCAGCGGGTCACCTTCGTGATCGGCGGCGACGGAAAGATCGAGAAGGTGCTGAGCGGGAAGGAAGCCCTCGATCCGGCCCCCGCGCTGGCGTCCTGCCCGCTGCACCGCCCCAAGTGAGCCTGCCGCCGCCTACGGCGTCCTTCGCGAGTAGTTGACGAATCGACCTTCGGCCCGATAACCGAGCGATGAAGACGCAACTGATGGTGTCGATCCTCGGTGCGCTCGCTCTCGTGGGCTGTGGCGGCGGCGGCGGCGGTCCCGTGGGAGTCGTGGCCAACCCCTATGAGTCCTGCGATCCCAGCGTCGACGTCTGCGACCAGGGGTTCGAATGCCTCGACACGACGCTGCCCGCGTCGGCAGGCTTCACGGGCAGCCTCTGTACGGTCCCGTGTAACTTCGACACGGACTGCCCCCAGGACCTGACGAACTTCGCGTCCATCTGCATCAACGGTCAGTGCTACACGCAGTGCCCGACGGGCGGCGCCACCTGCCCCTACGGCACCGGGTGCGTCACGTTCTCCGATCAGGACGGCAACCTCGTCGATCTCTGTACGCCCTGATCACTTCGCGAATGCGGCCAGCGGACCTCCGGCCGTAGGTGCAGGAGGAGCGCGCCGCAGATCACGACTACCAGCGATCGCCGCCGCGCCAGCCCGCCTCCGGCGCCTTCAGAGTTTCTTTCTCCGCACCCATGCTCACGATCCACATAATACGAGGCAGCGGAGGCGACGATGAGGGCGTTCACACTCGAGCACCAGGCGAGCATCGCGACGGCGCCGCTCCGGCTCGTCGACGTTCCCGATCCCGAGCCGCGCGCCGGCGAGGTCCGCGTGCGCGTCCACGTCTGCGGCATCTGCCGCACCGACCTCCACGTCATCGAAGGCGACCTGCCGCTGGTCAAGCGCCCGATCATCCCCGGCCACCAGGTGGTCGGCGTCGTCGATCGCGTCGGCCCCGACTGCCGCCGCTTCCGCGTCGGCGACCGCATCGGCATCGCCTGGCTGCGCGAGACCGACGGGACCTGCGACTTCTGCCGCCGCGGCCAAGAGAATCTCTGCCCGGCCTCGCACTACACCGGCTGGCACGCCGACGGCGGTTACGCCGAGCTCGCCGTCGTGCGCGAAGACTTCGCCTACGCCATCCCCGCCCGCTTCTCCGACGAGGAAGCCGCGCCGCTCTTGTGCGCCGGCATCATCGGCTATCGCGCGCTCATGCGCGCGCGCGTGCCTGACGGCGGCCGGCTCGGCATCTTCGGCTTCGGCTCGTCCGCGCACATCACGATGCAGGTGGCGCGGCACCGCGGCTGCGAGGTCTACGTGTCGACGCGCGGCGAGGCCCACCGCCGCCTCGCGCTCGAGCTCGGCGCCGCCTGGGCCGGCGCGGCCGACGCTCTTCCGCCGGTGCCGCTCGACGGCGCCATCGTCTTCGCGCCCGCCGGCGAGATCGTTCCGCCGGCGCTGCGAAGCCTGCGCAAGGGCGGCACCGTGGCGCTCGCCGGCATCCACATGAGCCCCATCCCGGCGATGGACTACGAGCCGCACCTGTTCCACGAAAAGAGCCTCACCAGCGTCGAGGCCAACACGCGCCGCGACGGCGAGGAGCTCTTTGCCATCGCCGCCGCCATCCCGATCCGGCCGCGTCGCCGCGACTTCGCCTTCGCCGACGCCAACCAGGCCCTCGACACGCTCGCGCGCGACGGCATCGACGGTACGGGTATCCTGATCGTATGACCCGCGCCACATGGCTCGTCGCCTGCCTGCTCCTCGCCAACCCGGCGAGCGCGGACAGCCTGCGCGCCGAATTCGGCCACGCCTTGCCCGAGCGCGCGCGCCCGAACGGCCACGTCGTCGACTTCGAGCTCGTCGCCGCGCCGACGGAGCTACCGCTCGTCGACGGCCACGAGATCCGCGTCTGGGCCTACAACGGCCGCGTCCCCGGGCCGACCTTTCGCGTCCGCCTCGGCGACACCGTCCGCGTGCACTTCACCAATCGGCTGCCGCAGGAGACCACGGTCCACTGGCACGGCGTCCGCGTCCCCAACGGCATGGACGGCGTGCCCAACCTGACGCAGCCGCCGATCCCACCGGGCGGCAGCTTCACCTACGAGTTCACGCCCAAAGACGCCGGCACCTTCTGGTTCCACCCGCACGTGCGCTCGAGCGAGCAGGTCGAGCGCGGCCTCTACGGCGTGCTCGTCGTCGACGACGACACGCCGCCCGCCTTCACGCGCGATGTCGTCTGGGTCCTCGACGACTGGCTCCTCGACGAGCAGGGCCAGATCTTCGCGCAGTTCAACACCGCGCACGACCTCATGCACGACGGCCGCTGGGGGAACTTCGTGACCGTCAACGGCCGCACCGACACGACGCTGCAGGTGCGCTCCGGCGAGCGCATCCGCCTGCGCCTCGTCAACGCGTCGAACGGCCGCGTCTACCTGCCCGACTTCGGCGGGCTCGAGCCGCGCATCATCGCCGTCGACGGCCTGTACACGGCCAGACCGCTCGATCCACACGGCTTCGAGATCGCGCCCGGCAACCGCGTCGATCTCGACCTGCGTTTCACCGACGCCGCGAGCGCGCGCTACGACCTCGTCGATCGCTTCTACCCGCCGCAGCCCAACCGGCTGGCCAGCATCGTCGTCGACGGCATCAGCGACGCCGCCACCCACTTCCCCTCGCCCGCGCACGCGCAGGTGCCGCGCTGGAGCGGCGGGCTGCACGAGCCGGTCGACAAGGTCTTCCGCCTCAATTCGCGCCGCGGCGGCCCCTACGGCATCGAGTGGACCATCAACGATCACGCCTTCGCCGGGCACGATCACGCCGCGCCGCCGGCGCTGGTCATGCAGGCCGATCGCTTCGTGCATCTGCAGTTCGTGAACGACTCGTTCCGCCTGCACCCCATCCACCTGCACGGCATGTTCTTCCGCCTGCTCGCGCGCAACGGCACGCCCGTCGACGAGCCCTTCTTCCGCGACACCGTGCTGGTCCATTCCAAAGAGACCATCGACATCGGCCTCGTCCCGCTCGACGTCGGCAGCTGGATGATGCACTGCCACATCCTCGAGCACGCCGAGGCGGGCATGATGACCACCTTGCGCGTCGACGCGAGCGCCGATCAGCGCGCGCGCAAATAGGCGATGAGGTCGCGCGCGTCGTTGCCGGGCAGCTTGCACGTCATGTCGTGTCCGCCGCTGCCCATCGCCGTGTCGGGCGGCGTCGCCGACGGCCGCGGCTCGAGGCAGAAGAGCGACTCCAGCGACGGCACTGCGCCGTCGTGTAGAAAGCGCGACATCGCCCACGTGCCGACCAGGCGCGGCGCCTTGATCTGGCCCGTGACCACGAACGGCGCGCCGGCGGGGATGCCGCTCGTCGCCCACGCCGCCATGGCGTCGTCGGTGCCGAGCTCGCCGAAGTCGTAGAGCCGCGGGCCCATCCCGCGCGGTCCGCCGTGGCAGCCGGCGCATCCGTCGGCGAAGAACGCGGCGCGCCCGCGCTCGACGGCGGCGGCATCGGGCGGCGACGGATTGGCCGGCGCGCGCAGCGACAGCACGTAGTCGGCGAGCGGCCCGAGCGCGTCGCTCGTCCACGCCCTGGTGTCGCCGCCACCGACGAGCACGAAGCCGGACAGAAAGTCGGCGACCGAGCGCGTGCCGCCGGTCCATCCCAGCTGCGCGTCATCCGCTTCCGACGGCGCCGGGATCGACCACAGCGCCGAGATCTTGCTCACGGTGTGCACCCCGTCGTCGACGGGCAGGGGCGCGATGAGAAAGTCCATGGTGCCCGAGAGCCATGACGCGTAGTGATGCTCGTCGGCGCTCGACAAGGTCGGCATGCCGCCCGCCGCTCCGACGAGCGGCAGCAGATCGGCGAGCAGCGCGTTCTTGAGGCTCGCGTCGGCCGCCACGCGATCGAGGAGCGGCTGCACCGCGGCCACCGCCGCCGGATCGTGCCCGCTCGTCGACGCGCCGATCGCCAGCGACGGCAACAGCACGAGCGCCAGGATCTGCCGCCCGTACGCGTAGGCGTGGTTGGGCGCGCCGACCGCGTAGCGCCCGTCGGGGAGGCGCGCGAAGTGGCAGCTCGCGCAGGTGAAGGCGACCGCGTCGACGCTGCCGCCGAGCTTGGCCGTCGGCGCCAGCCCGAGCGGCAGGTGCGTGGCCGACGACGGATCGGCGACCATCCCGAGCCGACCGAACCCCGGCCCGATGTCGTCGGGAAAGTTGTCGATGAGAAACTGCGCCAGCACCGTCGGCACGCCGCCGGTGCCGAAGCTCTCGTAGAAGAACATCTCCTTGCCGCAGCGCAGCCGCTCACTGGCGTCGCCGGCGCGCCACCGGTCGCACGCGCCCTGTAGCGCTCCGTGCTCGAGCACCGCGTCGAGATCGGCGCCGACATCGGTGAGCGTCGACGCCGGCGGCGGCTGCGCCAGCGGATCGCCATCGCCGCGAGGCGCGTTCGCGCAGCCGGCGACGAGAAGGACAACCACGATCGCTCCCCTGTTAAGTAAAAACTTAACATCGCGCATGGCGTTGTTAGTAGTTAAGAAAATACTTAATGTCAACCCGGATGCGACGCCCCGTCGCTGAGAGCGATCGGCGTCGCCGGGTCACTGCGCCGGGAACGTCGCTGCCGCCGCGTCGATGAGCGGCTGATACATCGTGCGCAACCCCGCCTGCTGCTCGACGTGCACGAAGCGCCCGTAGCTCGTGCCCATCTGCGTGCACGCGTCGGCCGCCGCGGCGGTGAAGCGCGCCTCGACGTTGTCGGTCCCGCACAGGTTGCACGCGCTCGTCGGATAGCCGGCGCCGCACTTGCCGACGCCGACGCCGCGCGCGATTAGCGCCGCCGCCAGCTGACCGGCGAGCCCCGTGTCGCTCCACGCGCCCGAGCTGTCCGACACCAGCGCCGACGGGCAGCTCGCCGCGTTGCCGTGGAGCTGCAAGAAGGCGAGGGCGCCGTCGCGCTGCGAGAGCGCGGCGTGTACCGCCCAGAACGGCAGCTGCGTCGCGTGCGCGGCGTCGCTGATGCGATAGTTGGCGTCGGCGCCGCACGCCGTCGTCGTGCCGTCGCAGCCGCTCGCCGCCGCGTCCGCGCAACGATGGGCGCCCGCGAGCAGGAACCACGCCGCGCCCGTCTGCAGGAACAGATCCGCCGCCTGGTGCTCGGTGTTGGCGTCGAAGATCGGATGCGGCGCCTCGACCGCCAGCCGCCGCGACGGCACCGGCTTCACCCGCGGCGCCGCGTAGGTCCCCCAGTACAGCGACGGCGCCGGCGTCCCCGTGCCGTCGACCTCGGCGACCACGCGCAGCGTCGGCAGCCGCACCAGCCGATAGCTCGCCGGCAGCCCGCACGCCTGCGCCTCGTCGCCGCCGAGGATCGCCACCACGCGCGCGGCGAACGCATCGCGATCGCCCGCCGCCGGCACCGTCAGCGCGTTCGATCCGGCATTGCCACCCGCGCGCATGGTCGTGACGATGGCGTCGACGAGATCGAGCAGGTTCCCATCGGAGTCGAGCGCGCATTCGGCGCCCCCGTCGCCACCGCCCGCGCCGCCCGCGCCGCCCGCGCCGCCGCTTGCCAGGTCCGGCGCCATCGCGACCGCGAGATCCGCCGCCGGCGCGTCGCCCGCGTCCGGCGCGTGGCAACCGGCGAGCAGCGCGAGCCAGCACAACCGCCTCATCAGCGGCGCGCCACCGCCCGCACGGCGGCCACGTATCGATCGATCGCCCCCTCCGGCGCGCCCGGCAGGAACAGATACGGCTCGATCACCTCGACCTCCATCAGCTCGAAGCGCCCGCCGCGCTCCACGCCGTCGATGCGCGCGTACACCGTCTCCGTCGGCAGCGCCTTCAAGATCGCCTGCGCCGCCGCCAGCATCTCCGCCGGCGGCGTCACCACCCGATGCGTCCCGCCGTGCTGCGCCTGCACCCGGAAGTCGCCCGCCTTCGGCGTCTTCAGCACCGCGTGGCTGAACTCCCCGCCAAAAAACAGCAGCGAGTATTCGCCCACGTTCGCGATCTCGTCGAGGAACGGCTGCACCAGCGCGCCCGTCGTCCGCAGGATCTCGTCGAGCAGCGGCTGCACCGCCCGCGCCCCGGCCGCGGCGAAGCGATGCGTCCGCGCCGCGCCACCCGACACCGCCGGCTTCACGATCGCCTCCGCCCACCCCGCGTCGCCAACCAGCGCCGCCAGATCCACCCGCGCTCCCGCGTCGAAGAAGCGCGTCGGCACGATGTGCGCCCCGCGCCCCTCGAGCTCCGCCAAGTAGCGCTTGTCGAGGTTCCAGCGCACCAGCGCCGGCGGGTTGTACAGCGGCACCCGCGGCTCGATGGCCTGCAGCCACGATCGCCACTCGTCGATGCGCTCGAAGTAGTCCCACGTCGAGCGGATCACCAGCGCGTCGTAGCGTGACCAATCGACGTCGCGCGCGCTCCACACCACCGGCTCGGCCTCGACGCCCGCCGCGGCGAAGCGCGCCGGCAGCGCCTGCTCGTCACCGAACAGCGACGGAAACGCCGCACTCGTCAGGAGGCCGACACGCATGAGTCACCCGAGGACGTGTCGAAGCTTACCGAGGATCAGGTCGATGGCAATGTGATTGTCGCCGCCCTCGGGCACGATCAGATCGGCCCATCGCTTCGACGGCTCCACGAACTGCAAATGCATCGGCCGCACCGTCGCGTAATACTGCTCGCGCACCTGCTGGAAGCTGCGCCCGCGCTGCTCGAGGTCGCGCCGAATGCGCCGGAAGACGCGGATGTCGGCGTCGGTGTCGACGAAGACCTTGACGTCGAGCAGCGCGCGCACGCGCTCCTCCACGAACACCAGGATCCCTTCGACGATGAGGATCCGCGGCGGCTCGACCCGCCGTCGCTCCGCCAGCCGCGCGTGGGTCTTGAAGTCGTAGTTGGGCACGTCGACGCCGCGACCGTCGCGCAGCGCCTCGAGGTGCTGCACCAATAGATCGTTGTCGAGCGCGTCGGGGTGATCGAAGTTGAGCTTGCTGCGCGCGTCGAACGACAGGTCCGAGCGATCGCGGTAGTAGCTGTCGTGGTCGATGACCGCGACCGAGTCGGCCGGTAGGCCGTCTGCGATCTTGCGCGCGACCGTCGATTTGCCCGACCCGGTGCCGCCGGCGATTCCGATCAAGAGAGGGCGCGACACGTCAGCGGGGTCGTAGCTCGCGGCCGTAGCGAAGGTGATGCGCCATGCGCTGATAGAATACGCGAATGCGCTCGCGGCCGTTGTGTCCGAGCGCGTCGGCCACCGCCGGCGACAGATCGAGGATGCCGCGCCAGTCGCCCGGCTCGTTCTTGTGGATCTTCACGCCCCATTCGCCGTCCGGCAGGATGGCGCCGAACGGCCCCCGGTCGAGCACCTCGCACGCCGCGAACCGGCCGGTGCGCGGGTTCTCGAGGATGAGCGGCGTCCCGCAGGGCAGCGTGCGATGGGCGCAGACCAGCTGGCCCGGCTGGATGTGCTCGTGCGTGCACGACAGGTGCTTGCCGGTCAGATGGTCGCCGGGATCGCCGAACCGCGTGGCCAGGCCGCGGTCGTAGTGCATCGTCGTCAGCCCGAAGAAGGCGGCCAGGATGAGCCGGCCGAGCTCGAGGAGCAGCGTCACGACGCCACCTTCGCCGGCTCGTGGTCGATCGCCGCGCGCAGGGCGGCGATGCTCGCCGGCGTCGTGCCGCAGCAGCCGCCGACCGCGGCGGCGCCGGCCTCGACCAGCGCGACCGCGTGACGCGCGAACTTCTCCGGCGTCTCGGTGCTGCGGCCGGTGGCGCACTTGTCCGACAACTTCGCCTGCGGCTTGGCCCAGACCGGCAGGTCGGTCCGCTCGCGCAGCCAGGTCACCGCCTGCAGCATGCGCTCGGCCTCGACCGCGCAGTTGGCGCCGACGGCGTCCGGCAGGTTGGCTTCCAGCGCGCGCATCATCTTGCCGATCGGCACGCCGTGCGGCGTTTCCAGTCCGGTTGCACCCGGCATCAGCGCCATCGAGGCGATGAGCGGCAACGCGGGCGCGCCCGCGCGGGCGCCTTCGATCGCGGCCTGCAACTCCGCGGGATGAAACTGGGTCTCGAGGTGGATCGCGTCGACGCCGGCGGCGGCGAGGAGGGCGGCCGCCTCGGCGTAGGCGTCGCGCAGCGGCCCGGTGTCGGCGCGTCCACCGAGCGCGATTGTCTCGCCGGTCGGACCGAGGCTGCCGATGACCGCGGCCTTTGGCGCCCCTTCGCGCGCGAGCCGTACGGCCGCTTCCGCGATTTCGCGCTGGCGATCGATGAGCCCGAAGCGGGCCAGCCGCTGGCGGGTCAGACCGAACGTGTTGGTCTGGACCGCTTCGGCTCCGACCGCGGCGTAGGCGGCGTGGACGGCGCGAACTTCGTCGGGTCGCGCCAGGTTCCACGACTCGGGTGCCTCTTGGCGCAAGCGCAGCCCGCGGGCACCGAGCTCGGTGCCGATGGCTCCGTCGAGAAGCAACGGGCGGGCTGGGTCACGATCCAAACGCACGAAGTAGATCGGATCGCATGGTCGCGCGTTTTGATCAAGTATGCCGGCCACAATCAATGATCACAGTATGTTACATGATTCCGTCGCCCGAGCGACCCTCGCGGCGGGGGCGGCCGCGGTGGCCGGTCTGTTCCTTCCGGCCTCGCTGGCGGCGGCGCTGATGGCGCTCGCGGTCGGCGTCGCGGTCGTTCCACCGACCAATCTGGCGTCGGGAGCGACGGCGCTGATGTGGGCGTTGGCCGCCGCCGCAGGTGGGAAGATCGGGGGCGGAGTAGGTAACGCGATCGCAGGAGTGGCGATCGGCGGGAGCGTCGCGCGCGGCTTGCCCGGTCGGTCGCGCATGGTGGCGATGCTGGTCGGAACCGTCGGTGCCATGACCGCGGCGCTGGTCGGGCGCGCCTTCGCCCTGACCGACGCGCTCGCCGCGCTGCCCAACGGAATCGCCACGCTCGTGACGGGTGCGACCGGCGGCTTCATCGTCGGCGTGTCGTCGATCGGCCGTCACCTGGCGCTCGCGCATGCGCCGCTCGAGCACGAGCTGACCGGCATGGCCGACGACAGCGAGCTCGGCCGGCTGCTCGGCCGCGCCGCCGCCGCCTACCGCGACGCGATCAAGGCGATCGGCGGCGAGGCGCCGGCGGCGCGCGCGGCCGCCGACGAGCTGGTCGGCAAGATGACCCGCTTCGGCCGGCGCTGGCGCGAGCTCGAGCTGGAAGCGGCGCGGGTGAATCCGGCCGACCTGAAGGAGCGCCTCCAGCTGGTCGGCGCGCGGCTCGAGTCGACTCACGATCCGCTGGCGCGCGCCGAGCTCGCCCGCGCGCGCGAGGCGGTCGCCACCCAGCTCGCCTACGTCGAAGAGATCGCGGGAGGACGCGAGCGTGCCCTGGCGCGGCTCGAGCACCAGGTGGCGACGCTCGAGCGGCTGCGCTGGGCGGCGCTGCGCGTGCGCTCGGCCGATGCCGCCCGGCTCGGCGCCGAGCTCGCGCCCGTCGTCGAGGAGCTGACCGAGGCGGGCGGTGACTTCGACATCGCCGCCGAGGCGCTGAGCGAGGCCACCGTCGCCGGCGCGCTTCCGGCTGCCGCCCGAAACTGATAGAACGGGGGCATGCGCAGACATGCGATGATCCTGACGCTGGCGCTCGTGGTTCCGAGCGCGGCGTTCGCCGACGAAGCCGACGCGCACTACCGCTCCGGCCTCGCCTACAAGCAGCAGGGCAAGACCGACGAAGCGATCGGCGAGTTCCTCGAGGCGATCAAGCTGCGGAAGGACTACGCGGCTGCCGAGTTCTCGCTCGGCGTCACCTATAAGATGAGGAACGAGATGCAGCCGGCGGTCGACCACCTGGAGAAGGCGGTCAAGCTGCAGCCCAAGACCGCCGACGCCCACGCCAGCCTGGGGATGGCCTACTACGGCCTCGGCAAGACCGACGACGCCATCCGCGAGCTCGACAGGGCGGTCGAGCTCAACCCCAACAACGCCACCTGGCAGTCGTCACTCGGAAAGCTCTATCGCGAGAAGAAGGACTACGGCAAAGCCATCCCGCACCTCGAGCAGGCCGTGCTCCTCGATCCCAAGGACGCGGGCGCGCTGTCGAACCTCGGCGTCGCCTATCGCCAGACCAACAAGATCAACGAGGCCGAGAAGTATTTCCAGAAGGCCATCGAGATCAAGCCCGACTGGGCCGACGTCCACTTCAACCTCGGCGTCGTCTACCGTCGCCAGCAAAAGACCCAGGAGGCGATCGCCGAGTACGAGAAGGCGATCAAGCTCGACGACCGGATGGCGGTCGCGCACTACGACCTCGGCGTCATGTACGCGCAGCAGAAGCGCAACGACGAGGCCGTCCGCGAGTGGAACCGCTACCTCGATCTGAAGGGGATGCAGGATCCGAAGGAAGCGGACGTCGTGCGCAAGCACATCAAAGAGCTCGGCGGGACGCCTCATTAATAGATGCGCTGGCTGATCCTCGCCCTGGCGGGCGCCGCCATCTGCACCGTGTGCGATCATCTGCACGCGACGCACGGCGTCCTGTACTACGCGCACCCGGTCGTGTGGGACCAGGCGTGGTGGGTGCCGCTCTTGTTCGCCGGCGCGTCGCTGGCGGCGGTGGCCGGCGCGACCCCGATCCGCCGCCTCTTCGGCGCGCGCGCGACCGCCGCACCGACGGCGCGCGAGATCGCCGGCGACGGCATCGCCTTCATCGTCGCCTACGCGTACACCTCGTTCGCGCCGGCCGCTCGGCCGAACGTCACGCTGGCGCTGCTCGCCTTCTGGTGGCTGGCGCGCGTGGTGCGTGGCCGCGCGCCGTGGCTCATCGCCTATTCGTTGGTCATGGCGGTGGCGGGCTCGGCGTTCGAGGCGACCTGGTCGGCCCTCGGCTTCTTCTGGTATCACCACCCGGACATCGGCGGCGTGCCGCGCTGGCTGCCGGGGATCTACCTGCACGTGGCGCTCGTCGCCGGCCCGCTCGAGCGGGTGCTCAAGGGCGCCGATGAGTGAGCTGACGCGGCGGCAGTTCTGCGTGGTCACCGGCGCCGGTCTGGCGGTCGGCGCCTGCGGCGGCTCGTCGGAGCAGCCGATGCCGGGCAACGACATGGCGGCGCCGTCCGACCTGTCGATGCCGGTGCACGACCAGGCCGACGCGGTCTGCACCGGCATGGTCAACGCCGGGCCGCAGTCGGCGCTCGCCGTCGGTCAGGCCAAGCTGATCGCGTGCGCCAAGATCTACGTGCTACGCGACGCGCTCGGCATCTACGCGATGACCGCGATCTGCACGCACATGATGTGCACCGTCCAGTTCGTCGCCGCGCACCACGACTTCGAGTGCCCGTGCCACATGTCCGCCTACGACTTCAACGGCGCGGTCACCAATCCGCCGGCGATGCTGCCGCTGCAGCACTACGCCTGCGCGTTCGACGGCAACGACGACATCATCGTGAACCTCGACGCGAAGGTCGACGCTTCGACGCGCCTGTCGATGACGGACTGAAGATCATGTAGACGTCGGAGCGCGCGTAGTGGACCGGCCCCTTGGGCCGCTCGGCGCGCACGAAGCCGTGGGCCTCGTAGAGCCGCAGCGCCGGCGTCAGCTTGTGGTTGGTCTCGAGGAACAGCTGCGCGGCGTCGAGCTTCTCGAAGCCGGCGATGGCCGCGCGCAGCAGCTTGTGTCCGATCCCGAGGCCGCGGTGGCGCTCGGTGACCGCCATCTTCGACAGCTCATAGCGCCCGCGCGGGCGGCGGATGAGCGCGCAGGTGCCGACGATCTCGTCGCCGCGGCGGGCGAAGAAGATGTGGCCGCCCGGCTCGAGGATCTCGCGCTCGGGGTGCGAGAGCACCTCGACGTCGATCTGCTCGACGTAGAAGTACTTCTCCAGCCATTCGACGTTGAGGCGCTTGAAGTCGTCGCGGTAGCGCGGCTCGAACGGGACGATCTCGACCGGTGCCTGCTGGCGCTCGAGCTCGGCCGTGATCCGCGCCGCGAAGTCGGTGGCCGCGAGCGCCTCTTCCACCGCGCGCACCGACGGTAGGAGCCCGCCCGGCGACGCCGCCATGCCGTCGACGGCGGCGACGATGGCGCGCCACAAGGGCTCCAGCCGCTCGAGGAGCGCGCGCCCCTTCGGCTGGAGGTGCAGCATCACCCGCCGCTGATCGCGCGCGTGGCCGGCCTCGCCGAGGATGCCGGCGCGCGTGAGGTCGCGCGTGAACTTGCTGACCGCGACGTGGCTCCAGCCGGTGCGCGCCGCCAGCTCGCCGATCGACAGCGGCCCGTCGTGATCGCGGAGCAGGAGCAGCAGCGGCACCAGGCGCGACGGGATGGCCACGTCGTGCGCGCGGTAGATCTCGTCGACGCCGCTGTAGAGCAGCTCGCTGATGTGGCGCAGGCGCGAGCCCAGCAGCAGGCCGCCATAGGTGTGCAGGGTGCTGGTGGCGGTGGACATCGTGTAACTAGTTACGTAACTAGTTACACGATTGATGTCAACTCAGCCGAGGAGGGCCTCGAGGGCCGCGCCGACGTCGCGCACGCCGACGAGCTCGAGCTCCGGCCGGCCGTGCACCTGCGTGCGCGACAGCTCGGGCAAGACGCAGCGGCGGAAGCCGAGCTTGCGCGCCTCGGCCAGCCGCGGCTCGACGGCGCCGACCGCGCGCACCTCGCCGGCCAGCCCGACCTCGCCGAAGCACAGCGTGTGCGGATCGATGGCCTTGCTGCGCGCCGACGACGCCACCGCCGCGAGCACGCCGAGATCGCTGGCCGGCTCGGTGACCCGCACGCCCCCGGCGACGTTGACGAACACGTCCTGCCCGAGCACGTCGATGCCGGCGCGCCGCTCGATCACGGCCAGAAGGAGCGACACGCGGTTGGGATCGATGCCGAGCGCGGTCCGCCTCGGCACGCCCGCGGCGTGCGCCACCAGCGCCTGGATCTCGACGAGGATCGGCCGCGAGCCTTCGACCGACGCGACCACCATCGATCCCGGCGCGCCGAGCGGGCGCTCCGCCAAGAAGAGCGCCGACGGGTTTTGCACCTCGCCGAGCCCTTCGGCGCGCATCTCGAAGACGCCGATCTCGTTGGTCGAGCCGAAGCGGTTCTTGGTCGTGCGCAGGATGCGGTAGTTGTGCGTGCGCTCGCCCTCGAAATAGAGCACGCAGTCGACGACGTGCTCGAGCGTCTTCGGGCCGGCGAGCGCGCCGTCCTTGGTGACGTGGCCGACGAGCACCACCGGCACGCCCTTGGTCTTGGCGTAGGTCAGAAGGCGCCCGGCGGCCTCGCGCACCTGCCCGAGCGAGCCGGGGATCGACTCGAGCGACGACGCGTGCATCGTCTGCACCGAGTCGACGGCGAGCACCGCCGGCTTCATCGCCGTCGCTTGATCGAGGATGCGCTCGAGCTGCGTCTCGGCCAGCACGTGCAGCGACGGGGTGCGCACGCCGAGCCGGCTTGCGCGCAGCGCCGTCTGCTGCACGGACTCCTCGCCCGAGACGTAGAGCACGCTCTTGCCGGCGCGGGCGAGCCCGTCGAGCGCCTGCAACAGCAGCGTCGACTTGCCGATCCCGGGATCGCCGCCGAGCAGCACGAGCGATCCGGCGACCAGCCCGCCGCCGAGCACCCGGTCGAGCTCGCCGATCCCCGTCTGCATGCGCGGGGCGTGATCGATCTCGACGTCGGCGATGGGTCGCGGCTTGTCCGTCGAGCTCACCGCGCCGGCGGGTTTGCCCGACGAAGTCGTCTCCTCGACGAGCGAGTTCCACTCGGCGCACTCGGGACAGCGCCCGAGCCACTTGCTCGATGCGTAACCGCAGCCCTGACAAACGAATCGCGTGCTTGGTTTTGCCACGCGATGATTATCGTCGAGCGCGCGAGGAAGTTGCTTAGAACTTCACGATCAATCGCGCCTGGAAGGTCTGCGCGATGTCGGGCGAGGCCTTGGCGTACTGCGCGCCGTAGATCTCGGAGGGCAGGCCGAGCGCCGCGAACGGGAAGAGCACGCCGTAGACCAGGCCGGCGTAGAACCCTTCCTCTTCGTTCTTGTACATGAGCTGCGCGTCGATCTCGAGGCCGAGGTTGTAGCTGTTGCCCGGGTAGGCGACCGGGCGGTTGGCGATGGCGTACATGAGGTCGACGCGCGCGCCGAAGTTGTCGACGATGTCGTAGCTCACGCCCGGCTTGAAGTAGGTCGCGTTGTTGACGGTGCCGAGGATGCGCCGGAACAAGATCAGATCGACGTGGTAGTCGGGGTTGAACGAGAAGCGGTTGATCTGATTGCCGACCGGCACCAGCGTCGCCAGCTTGTCGTTGACGTTGCCGTTCGGATCTTCGGAGTCGTCACCCGAGGCGTAGCCGACCTCGAGGAAGATCTTGAGCGCGTCGTGGAGCAGCCTGTAGTCGGCTTTGACGACGAAGCCGCCGGAGAGGATCGTCGTCGACTTGTTCGGGTAGCCGTTGCCGAAGATGTCCTGCAGGTCGCCGATGGTGCCGGCGATGATCGCGCCTTCCGACTCGAGGTGCAGCTTCTTCCAGTTGAGGCGCAGCCAGATGTCGCCGATGAACGCCTTGGCGTGGCGCGGATGGATGCCCGCCTGCAGCGTCGCGTAGGTGTTGCCCGACGGCGTGAGGTTGCCGGTCTGGTCCCAGTCCTGCTGGCGGTAGACGAAGTAGCCGCCGTAGTTGAAGACGATCTTGCCCTGATCGAGCTTCTCCTTCAGCTCTTCGGGCTTGTCCTGCTTGCCGAGGGCGAGCACCCACTGCGACGTGTCGTCGAGCGTGTCGGCGTTGTAGAAGACGCCCTGGCCCTGCTGCGGTCCGATGAGCTGCGTCGTCGGGCCGGTCGCGACCCAGTCCCACATGAACGCGATGAAGTGGCCCCACAGCTTGGTCGCGAACATGACGCGATCGGCGTTGTTGCCGAAGTCGCAGTCGAGGCAGTCGCCGTTGTTGATGAGCATGCCGACGCCCCAGTGTGACGGCATGCGGCCGAAGCGCAGCTCGCCGAACGGGGTGCGCACCTCGGCCCAGGCGCGCTTGGCGCGGACCGAGTCGTAGACCGCGTTGATGCCGCCTTGCGGCGAAGCCTGCGAGGTCGAAGCGAACGCGAAGGGGACGTCCTGCGAACCGGCGGCGCCGCCGGCGCCTCTATTAATGTAGTAGCCGTCGGGGGTCGATCCCATGACGAGGTTGTCGAAGACGTCGAGCTGCGCCTTGACGCGCACCTGCTCGGTGACGTTGACCGTCGGCTCGAGGCGCAAGCGCATGTCGGCCGAGGTGAGATTGTCGGTCCGGCAGTTCGATTTGTCGCGCTGCGCGCAGCTCGAGACCGGGTTCATCGCGTTGTTCGACTGACCGTTCGAGCCGAACTCCGTGTACGGGATGGTGAACGGCGCGACCGGCCCCATCGGCCCCTGCCAGATGCCCATGTTGAGGGCATGGAACAGGTAGGAGCGGAAGCGGATGTACCCGTGGAGCTCGAAGAACTGCAGGGTTTTTTCGCGCTGTTGAGGCCAGGCCGGGAGCGGTTGCAGCGCCGGATTCTCGGCCTGCTGCTCGGGCGCGTTCTCGGCGGGGCCCTCTTCCTTCTCTTCGGGGCCCATCTGCGACGGGTTGCCACCGCCAGGCTGACCGCCCGGGCGCATGCCGCCGCCCGGACCGAACTGCGCGAACGCCGGGGTGGACACTGCAATGAGTGCTGGGACGAGCAGGATCGACCACCGGCGCATAAGAACCTCCAAACGGCTCGTCATCGCCTCACGAATCATAGGGGCCGCGACTATAGGGACGCTTCCCGATGTGGTCAAGGACGGGCTATGATGTAGCGGGATGGATCGTCTACGCTCGGCTTTGGTTGCCTGCATCATTGCCATTGCCGGGTGCCATGGGCCGGATGCAGTGCTCCTCACCGTCACGGCGGACGCGCCCGTCGAGCAGTATCAGCTTTTCCTGCACGACGACGACGCGGCGCAGATCGTCTACTCGAGCGGGTTCATTCCGGTCTCGGCGCCGGGGCAGCAGCTCGACCTCACGATGGAGCCGCTCAAGCTCGCGCTCAAGCTGTCGCGCGGGGGCCACTTTACGCTACTCCTCGTCGGCGTCATCGGCGAGGTCGACGACGGCAAGCCGGCGGCCTCGGCGACGTCGCTGTTCTGGGCGGGCAAGCTGCACGTCGACGGTCCGCTCGACGTCAACGCGCGGCTCCTGACGGTGCCGCCGGGCGACGACGCCGACGGCGACTACTTCCCCGACGCCACCGACTTTCCGGCGCACGTCCCCGAGGCGGCGACCCTGTACGCCAACCACGCCGACGTGCTCGACTGCAACGACAAGGACAACATGCCGACGGCGGCCGACGGCACGCCGCTGGTGCTGATGGCCAAGGACATCAACCCCTTCGCCACCGAGATCTGCGGCGACGGCTACGACGAGGACTGCAACGGCGACACCGACGAGGCGTGCGTCGACAAGGACGGCGACGGCGACGTCCACGGCCACGACTGCGACGACAACGATCCCAAGCGCCACCACCCGACGCCGATGGATCCGTACCCCGATCCGCCCAACTGCTGCGGCTACAGCCTCGGCAAGATCAACACGCCCGACGAGCACACCAACTTCCTCGGCGACCCGGTCTTGTGCCCGATGCAGCGCTGCGGCGACGGCATCGACGAGAGCTGCCGCGGCGTCGAGAACGACCCGAAGAACGACACCACGTGCATCGTCGACGCCGACTGCGACGGCTATCCGGCGACGGTCAACGGCCAGCCCTACGACTGCGACGACAACGATCCGACGGTGCACCCGGGAGCCGTCGAGCCGTGCGGGTCGACCAGGGATCTCAACTGCAACGGCACCGTCGGCGAGGGCTGCGTGCCTTGCGATCTCGACGGCGACGGCTACGAGCGCTCGGACCCGACCAACAACTGCCCCGACGCCAACGACAAGCATCCCGGCATGGTCGACTGCAACGACGACGATGCGGGCGTGCATCCGGGCGCCACCACCGTCGCCGGCGGCGTCGAGGGCGGCAGCAACAGCGTGGCCAAGATCGCGGCGGCGCTGAGCGGGTTCTGCCGCGGCATCTACCAGCCGACGGGCACGACCGGCACGGCGAAGATCAACCCGTTCGGCGGGATGGTCGGCGACGCCGACTGCAACGGCACGGCCTACGAGGGCTGCCCGGCGCTCATCGATCCGGGATGCGACGTCGACGGCGACGGCTGGCCGGGCGTGGCCATGTCGAACGGCAAGAACTGCAACCCGGGCAACGTCACGCTCGACTGCGACGACAACGATCCGACCACGTTCCCGTCGGCGCCGATCAACTGCAAGATGACGACGGGGACGTACAAGAACAACTGCTCGCCGCAGGGACCGGCCGACTGCAGCCAGGACGCCGACGGCGACGGCTACTCCAAGCCCGCCGACTGCGACGACAACGATCCGTCGGTGCATCCGTTCGCCGTCGAGCTGTGCGACGGCAAGGACAACGACTGCGACGGTATCGTCGACGAGGGCAACCCCGATCCGACGGGCGCGCCGCTGGTGTCGTCGGGCGCGATCACCACCTGCACCGACTCGAACACGGGCGAGTGCGCCAAGGGCCTCGGCACCTGCGTCTGCTCGGTGGCCAAGCCGGTCGTCGATCCGTCGATCGCCGGCGCGACGCGCGTGGTCTGCCCGGGCGAGACCGCGGCGGGCAAGGTGACCGGCTGCTTCGGCGCGGGACAGCCGAAGCCGCAGAGCTGCGATCCGGCCAACCCGAAGGACGACGACTGCGACGGACGCGTCGACGCGCCCGACGGCAAGAACCTGGCGGTCAAGGGCATGACCTGCGGCATCACCGTCGGGCAGTGCAAGGCGGGCATCGTCGTCGGTTGCGACATGACGCAGACCAACTGCTTCGAATCGTTCGGGCGCACCGCGGCGTCGACGGCGTGGTACGTCTGCTCGTCGGCGGCGCCGGATCCGGTGACAGTGTGCCCGATGGCCGAGCAGTGCAACGGGCTCGACGACGACTGCGACGGCACGCTCGCCGGCGCGGTGATCCCGCCCATCCCGGGGCTGCCGACGAACGACGAGCGCGATCACGACGGCGACCACTACCTCGCGTGCAGCGGCTGCGGCGCGACGCTGGGCGCCGGCATCCTCGGCTGCAGCGACTGCAACGACACGGTGCCGACGGTGCATCCGGGCGCGACCGAGATCTGCAACGGCATCGACGACTCGTGCGCGGGCGCCGCCTTCGCCGACGGCAAGGACGACTGCGGCAAGGGCGGCAACGCGACGAAGCCGACCTGCTGTGGCGGCAACGGCTGCCGCGACACGACGAGCGACTATCAGTTCTGCGGCTCGTGCGGGAACAACTGCGGCACGTCGATGGCGACGACCACCAACGAGTGTTACAACAGCAGCTGCTCGTGCGCCTCGGGCGGCGCCTGCACCGGCGGCCTCACGTGCCAGGGCGCGGCGCCGGGCGGCATGTGCGTCGCTGGCAACGGCTCGACCTGCACCGCCGACAATCAGTGCTCGAGCGGCCACTGCACCGACGGGCACTGCTGCGGCGTCGGCAGCTGCGGAACCTGCGCGGCGTGCACCGGCGCCGGCGGAACCTGTGTGGCGCAGCCGTCGGGCATGCCCGGCAACATGTGCCCCGACGCCAGCGGCGACACGGTGTGCGACGGCGGCGCGTACCCGAACGGGAAGTGCAAGAAGAACATCGGGCAGGCGTGCGGCGGCAACAGCGAGTGCTTCAACGGGCTGTGCGTCGACGGCTACTGCTGCAACTCGGCGTGCAACGGCCAGTGCCAGCAGTGCAACGGCGCCACGCCCGGCACCTGCTCGACGGTGACGAGCGGTCAGCCCGTCGGTGGCCGGGCGGCGTGCACCGGCTCGGGGACGTGCCAGGGCACGTGCGACGGCACCAGCGCCAACGCCTGCCACTACCCGGGCGGCGGCACGACCTGCGGCACGCAGACCTGCGCCGCGGCGGGCACCGGCGCCGTCGTCACGCCGGTCGGCGCGTGCAACGGCGCGGGCAGCTGCACGCAGACGCCGAGCGCGCCGTGCATCTACACGCAGTGCAACGGCAACGTGTGCGCCACCACTTGCGCCGACGACAACGGCTGCATCAACGCCGACTACTGCAGCTCGACGGGCAGCGGCAGTTGCGTCGGGCGGCACGGCAGCGGCATCAGCTGCGTGAGCGAAGACTGCGAGAAGTCGCCGTGCAACTACTGTGCGGCCGGCGCGGGCTGCAAGGCGAGCGGGCAGTGCTGCACGTCGGCGTGCGCGGGGCCGAGCTGCACGAGCGGCACGCTCACCACGCACACGTGCAACGCGGCCGGCATGTGCCAGGCGGCGATGACGTCGTGCAACGGCTACGCCTGCAACGGCGCCGTCTGTGGCACCACCTGCGCCAGCGACACCGACTGCGCGACGGGGTACTACTGCATGGCGATGATGCCGAACCCGGTCTGCGTGCAGGCCAACCTCAACAAGAACGACACCTGCAACTGCCAGCAGGCGGGCTGCCACGCCTGCACGAGCGGCATGGCGTGCGACGCCATGGACAAGTGCCCGTGAGACGCGCGCTCGGCGGCGCTCTGCGCGCGCTGGTGGCGTTGGCGTCGCTCGCGGCCGGCTGTGCGCCGGAGACCGGCGTGATCGTCGAGGTGCAGGGGCCCGAGGGCGGCGGCTCGTCGACGGCGGCGGGGATCGCCAAGCTCGACTTCGTGGTGGCGCATCCGTCGTGGTGCGAGCGGTGGGTCAGCGTGACGCCGCCGAGCGGCACCACGCGCGACGTGACGGGGCGCGATCTGTCGGCGAAGCCGTACGACTTCGAGATCAAGCCCTCGCACACCACCGATCTGTCGCAGCCGATGTACGTGGCGGCGCTGGCCTACGACGCCAACGGCACGCCCATTGGCGAGGCGTCGTTCGATGCGCACCCGCTCTCGCAGGGCGACGTCTTCAAGCGCAGCTCGCAGATCTACATGTTCAAGGACGTGGCGCAGGGCGCGCCGCAGTACGTCGCCAGCGACGGCGGGTGCGTGTGCGCGCCGGGGCAGCCCTGGGTCGGCGACGGCAGCGGCGCCGGCTGCGACACGCGCGTGATCACCAGCTTCGATCGGCTCATCGACACCGCCGGCTGCGAGCTGACGCCGAAGGGGGCGCCGCTGCCGGTGCCGGTGTGCGACGGGCAGCTCTACATGGACGAGCCGGCCGATCGCAACCTGCCGTGCTGGAACAAGGACGACGGCGGCGCGTGCCGCGTGACGACGCGCCACTGCTCGGATCAGAACGGCGTCGCCTATACGGAAGAGTGCAACGTCGGCGCGATGGACACGATGCTGCCGGCGGACACGGCGCTGTGCGACCGCTATCGCACGTGTCAGCAGCAGGCGTGCGGCGACGTGATCGGTTGCGTGCGTGGGATGTTCACGCAGAACGCGAACGTGAAGTGCACGCTGCCCATCGATCCGACGACGGGGCCCGGCGAGGCGATCCGGCCCTGCGCGAACGGATCGTGGAGCGCGGCGCTGCCGAACCTGTCGGCCAGCACGACGTCGTGCATCGGCGCGATGCTCGACGGCACGCAGCAGCCGCCGTATCACCTCGGCTTCGCGGTCGCGGGGGCGACGGCGCCGCGCACGCTGACGACGGCCTGCCCCAACACGTTGGTGATCGACGCCATCGACGCGCCGTATCCCGACGCGGTGCCGAACAAGGAGCTCGACATCGTCATGGGCGAGCACCTGGTGCACGTGACGATCACCGTGGCGCGGCAATGTGTCGACGGTGCGCTGTCGCTGGTATGCTCGAGCGCGTGACGACGACCACGACGGCGACGCGCGGCGGCGAGCTCATCCTCTTCGGCTTCGAAGGCAAGACGGCGCCGCCCGAGCTGCTGGAGCGGATCGCCGCCGGGCGGGCGATGGGCGTCATCTTGTTCGCGCGCAACCTCGGCACGCCCGACGAGATCCGCGCGCTGACGCGGGCGCTGCACGACGCGGCGCCGAAGGACGGGCCGGCGATCGCCGTCAGCATCGATCAGGAGGGCGGGCGCGTGCAGCGCGTGAAGGCGCCGCTGACGGTGTGGCCGGCGATGGCGCGCGTCGCGGCGGTCGGGGATCTCGGATACACCGAGGCGGTGGGGCTGGCGATGGGGCAGGAGATCGCCGCGCTCGGGTTCAACGTCGACTACGCGCCGGTGCTCGACGTGCACACCAATCCGGCCAATCCGATCATCGGCGATCGCGCGTTCGGCACCGACGCGCGCGCGGCGGCGGCGCAGGCGCTGGCCTTCTGGCGCGGCCTCGAGTCGGCGGGCGTGCGTGGCTGCGGCAAGCACTTCCCGGGGCATGGCGACACCGCGACCGATTCGCACCTGGAGCTGCCGCGCGTCGACGCGGACGAGGCGCGCCTGCGCGGCGTGGAGCTCGTGCCGTTCGCGGCGGCGGCGGCGGCGCTGGTGCCGATGCTGATGACGGCGCACGTGGTCTATCCGGCGCTCGACGCCGAGCCGGCCACGATGTCGAAGCGCTGGCTCGTCGACGTGGCGCGCGGGGAGCTCGGCTTCGACGGCGTCATCGTGTCCGACGATCTCGACATGAAGGCGGTGCACGAGCGCTGGCCGACGCGCGAGGTGGTGCGCCGCTCGCTCGCCGCCGGCTGCGACTGCTTCCTCGCCTGCCGCGATCCGGGCGTGCAGCGCGACGCCGAGGAGGCGCTCGACTTCGCTGCGCACGATGCGGCCTTGTCGGCGCGCGTGGACGAGAGCACGGCGCGCGTCCGAGCGTTCCGCGCGACGTTGCGTCGTTTTGACGGAACCGCCGCGACCGATTGGCGCGCGCTGCCGCTCGCCGAGCACGAGAAGCTGGCGGCGCGGGCGCGCTAGGCGTCGCGCCCGCCAGGCGGCACCAGGGGTCGCGCGCTACTTGCGGCGAAGCAGCAGCGCTTCGCCGAGCAGCAGCAGCAAGAGCAGGGCACCGAGAGAGTGCCACAGCTCGACGCGGCGCTTGGGGGCGGCGCCCGCGACCTTGGCGCCGCCGCCGGCGGCGAGCTGCTTCAGGCGCGCCGGATCGATCGGCGTCGGGTCCGATTCGGTGGCGTCGATGTTGACGACGAACGTGGCGTCGCGCCGCGGGCGCATCACGCCGTCCTTGGCCGCGGTGGCCACGCGGTAGACGCCGGGCTCGTCGGTGGTATCGAACGCCAGCGCCTTGCGGCCCTGCACCTTGTCGCGCTCGAACACGCGCTGCCGTCCCGATGGTTGCGTCACTTCGACGCGAAGCTCGCCGTCGCGCAGCGCGATCTCGTGGTGCTGCCCGACCACCAGCGGTGCTTCCGGCTCACGCATCGGTGCTCGCGCCAGGTAACGCGTCGCCTGCTGCACCAGCGGCAGGAATGCCGGCTGGATCGGCAGGTTGGTCCAGTCGCGATCGATGGTCGACGCCCAGAGGAGCACGCGCCCCTCGCCGAGGTGCGACTCGATCAGCGCCGGCGCCCCGTCGGCGAAGTGGAGGAGCACCTGCCGCTGCGTCTCCGCCGTCGGCCTGAACAGCGCGTAGCGCGAGAAGCGCGCCGCCTCCAGGGCCTCGGCGGCGTGGCTCTCGCCGAGCGGTGCGAGCAGCGGATGATTGCGATCGACGCGCCCGAGCCGCTGGCCGTTGCCGCCGGCGAGGCGCTCGCCGTCGTCGCGATCGGCGGCGGTGGCGCCGACGGTGCGCAGCGCCTGCAACGGCTGCGGCAACAGATCGCCGAGCGCGTCGTTGTAGGCATCGGGATCGACGTTGTCGCCGAGCGCGATGAAGAGCCCGCCGCCGTGGCGCACGTAGTCGTGCAGCGCGGCGCCGTCGGGCGTCTTGACGTTGCACAGAAAGACGACGTCGAAGTCGGCGAGCCGCCGGTTGGCGAGCTCGTCGGGCGCCACGGTGGTGACGTCGAGCTGCGAGTCGTCGCGATCGCCGGGGCGCAGCGCCGTCTCGAGGTAGAACACCTCGTCGTCGCGGCGCGAGGTGCGCGGATCGCCGTCGACGAGCAGCACGCGCAGGTCGCGGCGCACCTCGACGCGCGCGAAGCGGCGATCGTCGGCGGTGAGCGCGTCGGGCCCGAGCTCGGCGATCACCTCGTGCACGCCGATGTCGCTCTCGCTCGCCGACGGCTGAAAGACGTGGAAGAAGCGCTTCTGCGCGCGCCCATGCGCCGGCACGTCGACGAGCCCCTTGGTCACCGGCTTGCCGTCGACGCGCAGCGTGACCGGCAGCTCCTTGAGCGCCTCGTTGCCGAAGTTGGCGACCTCGACGGAGACGCGCACGCCGCGCGGCCCGAGGTGCGGCGCCGGCTCGGTGGTGAGCGCGACGATGGCGCGGTTCGCCGCCGGTTTACCGTCGGTGAGATCGATGGGCACGAGGTCGGGGCCGCGCCCCGCCGCCCACGGCGCCTCGCTCGTGAAGCCGTGCGTCGCCAGATCCGACAATAAGTAGACGCGCCGCTCGGGCCGCGCCGCGTTCTCCAGGATCTGCGCCGCGCGCTTGAGCGCACCGGTAATGTCTGTTTGACGGTACGTCGGCCGCACATCGGTGACGGCGCGCTCGAGCTTGGCGCGATCGGCGGTGAGCTGCGGCACCGGGGCGCCGCCGCCCTTCGACGCCAGCACGATGGCCGCGTCGGAGTCGGCGCCGAGCGCCTCGATGATGCGCCGCGCGCGCGTGCGCGCCGCCTCGACGAGCGGCTGGCCGCGCCGCTCCGCCGACATCGACATCGAGTCGTCGATCACGATCACCGCCGACTGCGAGCCGCCCACCGCCGTCGCCGGAAGATCGTCGCTCACCGCCTCGATGAACGGCTTGGCCAGGATGAGCGGCACCGCTGCGATGGCCAGCGCGCGCAGGAGGAGCAGCAGCCACTGCCGGATCTTGGTGCGCGTGGCCACGCGCCGCTCGCCCTGCAAGAGCAGCTCGAGCGCGGCGAAGCGGCGCACCTTGGCGCGGCTGCGCCCGATGAGGTGGATGGCGATCGGCACGATGAACAGCGCCGTCAGCGCCACGTATGCCGGCGCGACGAAGCTCATCGTCCGCCGCCGCGCATGCGCGTGCGATACGCGCCGGTCAGAAAGCGCACCAGCACATCGGCCGGCGCTTCCGAGGTGTCGACCAGGTGATACTCGACGTCGCCCTCGCGCAGCGACGAGCGGTAGCCTTCGACGAAGCGATCGAGCTCGGCCAGGTACGCCTTGCGCACGTCGCCCGGATCGGCGATCAGCTTCTGATCGTCCTCCATCGACTCGAAGATGGTGGTGCCCTCGAACGGCAGGGTCAGCTCGTCGCGATCGAGCAGGTGGAAGACGACGACGTCGTGCTTGCGCGCGCGCAGCCCGCGCAACAGGTGGCGCACATCGTTGCTGGCGCCGAGCAGATCGCTGAACAGCACCACCAGCGCGCGCCGCTGCACCACCTCCGACAGGTAGGCGAGCGCGCGCGGCAGATCGGTCCGCCCCTGCGCCTCCACGCCGTCGAGCGCGGTCAGAAGGTCATTGAGGTGCCCCGAGCGCGCGCGCGGCGGCAGATAGCCGCGCAGCCGCTCGCCGAAGGCGACCATGCCGACCTGATCTTGTTGCTTCAACAATAAGTAGGCGAGCGACGCCGCCAACATGCGCGCGTACTCGAGCTTCGACACGCCGCTGCCGCGATAGCCCATCGACGCCGAGCAGTCGATGAGAAGATACGCGCGCAGCTCGGTCTCTTCCTCGAACCGCTTGACGTAGTACTTGTCGAACTTGCCGTACGCCTTCCAGTCGATGTGCTTGATCTCGTCGCCGGCGGAGTACTCTTTGTGCTCGGCGAACTCCACCGACGACCCGTGATGCGGCGAGCGATGCAATCCCGAAAGCGCGCCCTCGACCACCGAGCGTGCGCGCAGCTCCAAATTCTTCAGGCGCGCCAGCGAGACCGGGTCGAGTATTTGTGACATCGACAATAACTCTGGCGCGCGCCGCCTACGGACGCACGCTCTCGAGCAGTCGATCGATGATCGCGCGCGGGCGGATGCCCTCGGCCTCGGCGTGGAAGTTGGTGATGATGCGGTGCTGCAGCGTCGGATGCGCCAGCGCGCGCACGTCGTCGATGCTCGCCGCCGGCCGCCCCTCGAGGATCGCCTTGGCCTTGCCGCCGAGGATGAGGAACTGCGAGGCGCGCGGTCCGGCGCCGAACGCGACGTTCTCCTTCACGAAGGGCAGCGTCGACTCCGACGGACGCGTGGCGCGCACCAGCGCCACCGCGTAGCGCACGACGTGATCGGCGACGGGCACGCGCAGCACCAGATCCTGGAGCCCCATGATGCGCTCGGGCGACAGCACCTTCTTGGTGATCGGGCGGTACGCGCTCGTCTGCTGCTTGACGATGGCGACCTCCTCGTCCGCCGTCGGATAGCCGACGTCGACCTGGAACATGAAGCGGTCGAGCTGCGCCTCGGGCAGGGGATAAGTGCCCTCCTGCTCGATCGGGTTCTGCGTCGCGAACACGAGGAACGGCGGCGCCAGGACGTGCGTCTGCCCGCCCGCCGACACGCGCCCCTCCTGCATCGCCTGGAGCAGCGCCGCCTGCGTCTTCGGCGGCGTACGGTTGATCTCGTCGGCGAGCACGATGTTGGCGAAGATCGGCCCGCGGATGAAGCGGAACACGCGCCGTCCGCTGGCGTGATCCTCCTCGAGCACGTCGGTGCCGGTGATGTCCGACGGCATGAGGTCGGGCGTGAACTGGATGCGGTTGAAGCTGAGGTCGAGCACCTCGGCCAGCGTCGAGATGAGCAGCGTCTTGGCCAGGCCCGGCACGCCGACGAAGAGACAGTGACCGCGCGCGAACAGCGACGTGAGGAGCTGATCGATCACCGGCTGCTGGCCGATGATGCGCTTCTCCACCTCCGCCTTGATCTCGACCCGCGCGCGCGCGATCTCCTCGACGGCGCGCAGATCGTTTTGGGTTTCCGCTACCACGGTCTCACCGACACTCTCTCACCGACGCCATCTTAGCATCACTTCAGGGTTTGGCAGGCCCCGGCCTCGGCGTCGGCGCGCCCGTCCTTGAGCGCGCGATAGGCCTGCGCCAGCCCGCAGTGCACAGCCGGATCGAACGGATTCACCGCCAGCGCCGCCTCCAGGTACTGCGCCGCTTTCTTATTGTCGTTTTTACGCAACCACGCCTCGCCGAGCGTGGCGTTGGGCGCCGCCTGATCCGGATAAAGCTCGAGCGCCGGCTCGGCCGCCGCGATCGCCTTGGTCGGATCGCCGAGCTCGAGATAGGTGCGCGCCAGCTTGTTCGCCACCGACGGATGGCCCGCGCCGACGATGGCGGCCGCCTTCTCGTACTCGATCGCCGCCGCCACCAGGCGATGGCGCGCGCGCAGCATGCCGCCGAGCCGCGCGAACTTGCGCGCCCGCTCTTCGCCGATGCGCGCCGAGTCGTCCTCGCTCGCTTCGGTCGGCTTGCCCGCGCCCTTCTTGAAGCGCAGCTGCGTCTCGGCGGGCAGGATGCCCGGGTGCATGCGGAACTTGCGCCCGCGCAGCCAGGTGCGCCACGCGTTCTCGAACTCCGCCGGATCGGGCGCGCTCGCCTTGCCGCGATCGGCGTCGGTGAAACGCTTGATGAGCCCGCGCACGCCGGCCCAGCCGTCTCGCTCGTGCAAAAAGTCGACGACGGTGTAGACCTCGGCGAACGCCAGCGCGGTGTCCTCCTGCGACGGCAGCTTGGCCATCGACGGATGCATCTCGGCGAATGTGATGAGGTGCTTGCGCGCGATCGCCGACGCGAGCAGGTGCTCCATCACCGGCGTCAGCGCGCCGCCCGATGGGCCGCGCCAACGCTGCTCTTCGTACTTGGCGATGCCCTCGTGCAGCCAGATCGGCACCGTGTTGTGCGACATCCGCGTCACCACGTAATGCGTGAGCTCGTGGTTGAGCGTGTCGCGCCACGGATATCCGGCGATGAGCGCGCGCGGCGACACGATCATCAAGCGGTTGTACTTGCACAGAGCGATGGTCCCCGACGTCTCGATCTCCTTCAGCGTCAGCGTCGAGACGCGCGCCAGATCGGCGACCTCGGGATAGATCTCGACGCGCACCGGCTCCGTCGGCCGCCAGCCGAGATCGTCGCCGAGGGCGGCCAGCGCCTTCTCCAGCGTCTCGAGCGCGTAGGGCGCGAGCAGATCGTCGCGCCCCGGCTGGTGCCACACCACGAAGTGCGGGCCGCGCAGCGCCACGTAGCCTTTGGTCACCTCGTCGGTGGCATGCGCCAGATCGCGCAGCTCCTTGGCCTCCTCGCCGACGCGCCCGCGCAGCTTGCCCGCGGCCTCGCCCAGACGATCGGCCGCGCGCGCGTACTCGCCGCGATGGAGCAGGAGGTCGCCCTCGACGAACGCCACCTCCGGATCGTGCGGCCGGTTCTTCACCAGCACGTCGATCTCCTTGGCTGCTTCCTCGATGCGCTGCTCTTCGACCAGCCCGTACGCGTGGTCGGTCGACGCCGCGCGCGCGTCACGTACGTTCGACAAGAAGCCGGCCGCGCCACTTATTGTCATCAGTACAAGAAGGAGCCGCCTCATTTGGCCAGCTCCTCGTAGTAGCGCTTGAGCTGCTCTTTGTATTCGGCCGGCGCGCCGCGCTTCATCGCGTCGAGCAGGTCCTGACGGAACTCCTTCGGCGCGTGGAACTCGTCGGCGCCCGGGATGCGCACCGGCTCCTTGTCCATGCGCGCGCTCGACGACCCGTCCTTCGGCCGCCGCTCGCGCTGCATCTGCTCCTTCAGCTGATTCAGCTTCTCCAGCGCCTGCGCCTCTTCGCCCACCGCCTCGCGCGGCGCCTGGCCGCGCAGGTCGTCCTCGGCGCGCTCCATGTGCTGCCCGGCCTCGCGCAGCCCCGACTGCATGCCGCCCGGGATCGGCATCGGCATCGGCTTGCCGTCGGGCCCGACGCGCGGCTTGCCGAGCTCCTTGGCCATGTCGCCGGCGCGCTTGCGCAGTGCCTCCTGCCGCTTGCCGAGCTCGCCGAGCCGCTTCTGGTCCTCGGGCGACATCAGCTGCGACGCCTTGGGCATCGCCTTGTCGAGCTCGTCGGCGATCTCGCGCGCCAGCATCTCGTCCTGACTGACGTCCTCGCGCGACTTGCGCAGCTTGGGCGGCGTGCGCGTCCAGCCACGCATCTCCTCGTCGTGCAGATCCATCGCCATCTGCCGCAGGCCCTCGTGCGCCTGCTTGGCCATGCCGCGCGCCTCGTCGACGTCGCCCTCGCCGAGCGCGCGCTCGGTGTCCTGGACGCGGTTCTTGATGCGCTCGAGCTCGCCCTGGTCATAGCCGGGCAGCGACATCGGATCGACCTGCCCGAGCTGCTTCTTGAGGCGCTGCACCTTCTCCTTGGTGCGCTTCTGCAGCGCATCCATCTTGTCCTTCATGAGCCGCTGCGCCTCGGCGCGCGCCCGCTGCCGCACCTCCGACGTCTCGTCGTGCAGCCGCCGCTGCTCCTCGGTGAGGTCGGCGAGCTTGTTCTCGACCTCGGCCATCGCCTTCTCTTCGGGCCCGAAGCGCTCCTCTCGGAAGCCCTTCAGGTCCTGCTCCATCGACGCCATCATCTTGTCGAGCGACTGCGACAGCTTCTCCAGCTCCGCCATCGCCTGGTCGACGTCGCCCTTTTGCATCATGGCGCGCACGTCGTCGAGCTTCTTCTGCAGGTCGTTGTCGCCCATCGCCTCTTTGTTGAGGAACTGATCGGGCAGCTCCGACGCCAGCCGCTGCGCTTTCTGCGCCAGCTCCGCCATCTTGCGCTCGAGCTCGCGCAGCTCGCGCTCGATCTCCTTCTTCGTCTCGGGCGACTTCGTCTTCTTGTACTCGGCCATCAGCTGCTTCAGCCGATCGCGCGTCGCCGCCATCTCGTCGGCGACGGCGAGCAGCTCCTCGAGCCGCTGCTTGCCCACCAGGTCGTCGAGCGCGATCACGTCGCGCTCGAGCTCGGTCACGTGCGCGGGATTGCCCTTCTCGAGCGGCGCCGCCACACCGCCGCGCAGCGGCTTCTTCGTCTTGTGCCGCTCCTCGCGCAGCTTGCCGAGCGTCTGCTCCTCGTCGCGCACCAGCTTGCCGAGCCGCGCGTGGATCTCACCGAGCACGCCGCGCACGTCGTTCGCCTTGATGTTCGTGGCCGCCTTCTTCGGCTGCGCCTCGCCCGACGACTGCTCCGCGCGCGACAGCAAGAGCAGCAGCGCCTCCGCCTTGGAGTGGATGCGCGTGTACTCCGCGACCAGCGTCTCGTCGTCGTCGTTGCGCCGCGCCACCTCGAGCCGATCGCCGAGCAGCTGCACCGCCGCCTCGATCAGCTGCTGCTCGTCCTCGACGGCGCGCTCCTGCTTCTCGCGCGGGCTGAAGACCACGAGCGTGAGCGTCTTGGAGCGCCCGACGTTCGGCCGCGGCACCGTGTCGTTGTCCTTGGCCTCGAGGTGATAGGCCACGCGCACGCCCGGCTTCAGGTCGAGCTCGCCGAGGTCCCATTCGATCTTGCCCTGCGCCGCGCGCGACCCCGCCTGCGGCGTCTCGATGGTGCGCCGCTTCTCCGGCTCGTCGCCCGCCTTCCACACCAGGTCGATCGGACCGAGCCCGAAGTCGTCGTCGACGCTCCAGGCCAGCTCGACGCGCCGCGTGCCCGCGACCTCGAGCGGATCGGCCGGCGCATACAGATCGACGCGCGGCGGCCGATCGGGATCGAGCTCGATGCGATGCGCCTCCGGCTCGGCCACGCGATGCGCGCCGCCACCGAGGATGAAGCGCCACGTCCCGCGCGCGCGCACCTCGAGCGTCGCGCTGAGCCGCCCGCCTTCGTGCACCTCGACCGGCACCTCCTTCGCCTCGGCGCCTTCGGCCTCGACGAGGATCGACGCCTCGCGCGTCCCCGCCGCCAGCGCGCGCGCCGCGATGCGCACCTTCGTACCCGGCAGCGCCAGCACCTGCCCGGAGCTTCCCGGGAACGCGCGCGGCGGCAGCTCGGTGTACGCCGGATACTCGAGCGTCAGATCGATGTCGCCGACGATCGGCTCCGACGACGTCGCCGGCGGCGGATTGGCCCACGTCAGCGCGCGCCAGCCGCGCGAAAAGCCCGCCGGCCACACCCACGCGAAGAGCCCGAGCGCCGCCGACGCGGCCACGAGCGGCCAGACGCTCGCCAGCCGGCGCATCGGCACCAGCGTTCGCGGATCGACCGCCCGCAGCCGCTCGGCCACGCGCTCGCGATGCGCGCGCACCAGCGCCGGCGAGAGCAGCGGGTTGGCCTCGAGCCGCGGCAGCTCGCGCTCGAGCTCGATCGCCGACCACAGATCGTCGCCCACGCCGGAGCCGCCGTCCAGCGACGGCATCCGCTCGCCGACGAGGCGCGCCACCGAATCGTCCCGCCGCCAACGCGCCGCCGCGCGAATCGCCAGCACGCCCGCGGAGCCGACGCCGGCGCCGGCGAGCAACAGAGCGAGCGGCCGCACGCCCGCCGAGGGCAGCAGCGCCGCCGCCACGAGCAGCACGACGAGCACGCCGAGACCGATGCCGCCGCCCATCCCGAGCCCGACCCACAGCTGCGCACGGCGCAGGCGACGACGCACCGCCCCGACAAAAGCAGCAATCTCTACGCCGGGATCGGCCGGTTGCCGCGGCTCGCCGCTCACGCGATTCATCATGTCACGAAAAAAGCCAAATTTTCAGGTTGCAGCAGAAGTTAAATCTTACATACTGACTGTCGGGCGGCCGAGCTTCCGACCTACTCCCCCCAAGGCCGGAGGCTCTGGCCGCCCGTTTTTTTCCCCCTCGCTTTTCGCTGGTTTTCATCCCCTCATCCTCTGAATAATCGCCCCGCAGCGCCGTCGATCACCCTGAGAGCCGACGAAACGGAGCCTGGCTTGGAGCCGGACGACAGGAAGCTCGTCGAAGATGCCCGCCGTGGAGATGCGACGGCGTTTCGCGAGCTCGTGACCCGGCACCAGCGCCGTGCCTACGCCGTCGCGCTCGGGATGGTCCATGACCCCGACGACGCGCGCGACATCTGCCAGGACGCCTTTCTCAAGGTCCACAAGAACCTTGCAACGTTCGAAGGGGACGCACAGTTCTTCACCTGGCTCTATCGCATCGTGGTCAACCTGGCGATCGACCTCCTCCGTAAGCGCCGCGGCCAGCGCGTCGAGTTCGATGACACCCAGGCGAACGACGAGCCCGACGAAGCGGGCATCGCGCCGCACCGCACCGGCTTCGATCCGGCGCGGGCGCTTGCCGACAAGGAGTTGCGGAACCAGATCCTCGCCGCGCTCGACAAACTCTCGCCGGCTCATCGCACGGTTCTCGTCATGCGTGAAGTGGAGGGGCTCTCGTATCAGGAAATGGCGGACACGATGAAATGTTCGATCGGAACCATCATGTCCCGCCTGTTTCACGCTCGAAAGAAGATGCAGCAGCTGTTGATTGCGTATCGGAAGGCGGCGAACCCCGCCGCTTGAAGAAGGGACGAACGAGATGGGCAAGGCAGAAGACGAACGCCTCCAGCGGTACTTCGACGGCGAGCTTCCCGAAGCGGATCGCGCCGCGGTCGAGGCCGCGCTCACCGAGGACGACAAGCTCAAGCTTGCCGCGCTCGGCGAGCTGCGTGGCCTCGTCGGCAACGCGCTGTCGGCCGAGGCCGCCGACATCGACCTGTGGCCGGGGATCGAGAAGCAGCTCGGCGCATCTCGCAACGCGGCGGGGAAGGCGGCGGCCGGGGCGCGCCGTCGCTGGGGCCTGCGCGCGCACCCGGCGAGCTGGTCGGCCGGCCTGGTGACGGCGGCGGCCGCGGCGTTGCTCTTCGTCGTTCAGCCGTGGCATCCTGGGCACGCACAGAACGGATGCGACATCGAGAGCCTCGAGACGGTAGGCGCGGTCGCGTCGGTGATCCACATGAGCGACACGCCTCATCGCGGCGACGAATCGACCACGGTGATCTGGACGACGGAGGACGATTGATGCGCGTACGGCGCGGGACGGCGGCAGTGATCCTGGGAGCGGCGCTGCTGCTCGCCGGCGGGGCTGCTCGCGCCGAGACGGCGACGTGCGACATCCCAATCATCCACGCGCTGCCGGGTGGCAGCAACGGGCCGCAGATCGATCCCAAGATCGATCGGCTGCGCTCCTATTTTTCGCAGCCGCCGTTTACGGCCTGGCACGACTTCAAGCTGCTCGATCGCAAGACGCTCACGCTGCAGGAGAACCAGCCGGTTCAGTTCGAGATGCCGAACAGCCGGCCGGCGACGATCACGTTCCTCGGCCACACGCCGGGGCCCGGCGAGCACCGGATGCGCCTCCGGTTGTGGATCGATCATCCCGAGAAGCACCACCGCACCATCGACACGACCTTCGTGCTCGACGAGGGTGGCGTGGTGCTGCACGTCGGCCAGAAGCACGAGGGCGGCGTGCTCATCCTCGCTGTTTCGTGCAAGACGCGCGACTAATCCTGTTCATCTGCTAAAGTGAACGGCCGATGCTCCGTCGGCCGCTCGTGTGGGTGCCGCTCGTCGCCACGGCGATCTTCGCCGGCGGGCCGCTGGCGGGCGAGTGGCTGGTGCGGGCCAGGGTGTTGCCGAAAGTGTCGGCGCGCCTCGGACGCAACGTGACGGTGAACGACGTCAAGGTCGGCTTCGGCACACTCGAGCTGCGCGGGCTGGTCGTCGACGGTGCCGGCGCGGCGCCGCCGGTGGTGATCCCGGGGTTGCGCGCGAAGGTGGCGCTGTCGTCGCTGCTCGCGGGCGCCGTGCACGTCGAGATGCTCGAGCTCGATCGGCCGCGCGTCGACGTCGTTCGCAGCGAGTCGGGGGACGACAACGTGTCGTCGATTCTCGACAAGCTCCGCGAGCGGAAGGCGGGCGCCAGCGAAGGCGGCGGTGGCGGCGGCAAGCTGCACGTCGATCTCGTGCGCATCCATTCGGGCAACGTGCGCCTCACCGACGACACGCTCGGGCAGGCCGAGGTCAAGGCGCTCGACGGCGATCTGCGCCCCGACGGCCCGGCGACGCTGCACGTGCGCGACGCGCGGCTCGAGGCCTTCGGCGCGCGCGCCGGCGCCGACGAGGCGACGGTCGACGTCACGCTGGCGCACAACAAGCCCGTGGGGCTGCCGACGATCGACGTCAAGAACGGCACGCTCACGCCGGTGCGCGGGCTCGAGCTCACCGGCATCCGCGCCACCGTGCGCCCCGACGCCGACGGGCAGCGGCAGGACATCGACGTGCACGGCAGCTATGGCGGCGCGTCGACCGAGCTGTGGAACGCGTCCGGCTACATCAGCGCCGACGCGCGCGAGGGCAAGCTGACGCTGCGCTGCGATCGCTTCAAGCTGTCGCAGCTCGACTCCGTCTTGCGCAACAAGGACGGCACGCCCGAGATCCTGAACGCCTCGAAGGGCGAGATGGACGCGCACCTCGATCTCGGCTTCCGCGACGAGAAGCTGGCGTTCATCGGCGCCGCGCACATGTCGGGGCTGACGATCGCGCATCCGATGCTGGCGCCGCAGCCGGTGCCGCACCTCGGGTTCGACGCGCGCATCAAGGGCGTGGTCGAGACCAAGGAGCGCACGCTCAAGCTGTCGGAGGCGGCGATCGACTTCCGCAACCTGCACGCGGTCATCGCCGCCGACGTGGCCAACCTCGGGCGCAAGCCGCGCTTCGCCGCGACGCTGCAGGTGCGCCCGCTGCCGTGTCAGACCGCGCTTTCGGCCTTGCCCGTCGAGCTCGTGCCCTATTTGCAGGGGTTCAAGCTGGCCGGCACCTTCTCGACCGATCTGCACCTCGGGCTCGATCTCGAGGATCTCGACACGCCGGTCGATCTCGGCGGCCACGTCGGCATCGAGGGCTGCCGCGTGACGCAGGCGCCCGAGTGGTCGTCGTCGGATCGGCTGATGGCGACGTTCGAGCAGACGGTCAACTACGAGCCGGGCAAGTGGATGACCTTCTTCGTCGGGCCGGAGTCGCCCGATTGGGTGCCGTTTTCCGAGATCTCGCCGCACCTCATCAACTCGATCATGACGACGGAGGACTCGGGGTTCTTCAAGCACCACGGCTTCATCTCGTCGGAGTTCCGCTCGGCGTTGCAGCAAAACCTGCAGCGCGGCTACTTCCGCCTGGGCGCGTCGTCGATCACGATGCAGATGATCAAGAACGTGCTCCTGTCGCGCGAGAAGACGCTGTCGCGGAAGCTCCAGGAGATGTTCCTCACGTGGTACGTCGAGCACCACCTCACGAAGGAGCGGATCATGGAGATCTACTTCAACGTGATCGAGTTCGGGCCGGGCATCTACGGCATCGGACGCGCGGCGCGCCACTACTTCGGCAAGTCGGCCAAGGAGCTGCAGCCGCAGGAGGCGGCGTGGTTCTCGTCGATCCTCCCCAATCCGAAGAAGCGCTACGTGCAGTACTGCCACGCCAACGGCATGCTCGACGCCAAGTGGGACGCGTACATCAAGCGCATCATGCGGCGCATGCACGAGCGCGGCCGGCTCACCGACGAGGAGTTCGCGACGGCGCAGGCGACGCCGCTGCGTTTTTCGCGCACCGAGGCGATGCCCGAGCGCGAGTGCATGGCGTTCGTCAAACGCATCACGACACCGCCGCAGCAGCTCGCGCAGTCGAAGTAGCTAGCGCGCGGCGGCGGCGGCCGCTGCTGGGTGAGCGTCGATCGAATCGAGCACCCAGCCGCTGTGTGTCCAGACGTAGACGCCGCGGTGATCGCAGCCGGTGACGCCGATCTCGCTGACGGCCATGACGGTGGCGCAGCCGGCGACGGCGAACGCGGCGAGCGAAACGATCGTCCGCAGGCGCCGCATTAGAAGCGCACGGTGAGCGAGGCCGGGCCGAGGGCGACGCGCGGGCGGCGCGCTTCGGCGAGGTTGCCGGCGCCGATGGCGAGCAGCGCCGTGCCGCCGCCGATCAAGAGCACCGAGCCGACGTCCATCACGACCGCGCCAGTCCGACCGGCGTCGAAGCCGTAGTGTTCGCCGGCCCACAAGAGCCCCGAGGTGCCGCCGACCACCAGGCCGAGCGAGAGCAGCACCGCGCCGATGACCACGCGCGTGGTGCCGCGCCCGCGCAGCGTCGCCAGATTGTTCGCGCCGGCGGCCGTCGGGCGCTGCGCCGCGCAGAAGGTGAAGTCCTGGCAGTCCTGATCGTCGCAGTCGACGTGGCCGTCGCCGTCGTTGTCGTGTCCGTCGGTGCAGGCGGCGCGCGTGTTCTCCGCCGCCGGCGGAGCTTGCGCCAACGCCGGCGTCGCGGTCACCAGCGCGGCGAGCAGGATCAACAAGCCCGGGCCGCGCATTAGAACCTCACCGTGGCGCCGAGCCAGCCGCCGTTGTGCGACGCGCCCGCGTTCACCTGAAGCTGGCGGTTCGGCGACTTCTCGTACGCGCTCTCTTCGGCGACGCCGCCTTTGGTCTTCGCGATCATGATCGCGCCGGGGATGATCATCGCCGCGCCGGCGCCCATCGTGATGCCGCCGCCGATGATCAAGTTCGCGCCGGTGCTGGTGTTGTACGTCGTGGGTTCACCAGTGGTGGTGTAATCGGTGACGGTGCCGAAGATCGGCTGCATCGCCATGGTCATCGCGCCGGCGAGGATGGCCGCGCTGCCGACCGCGATGAGCGCGACGCCGCCGGCGCGCACGCCCGACGACGGAGCCTTCAGCTTCACGCGCGCGCCGGTCGCCGACACGGTCACCGGCGTACGCGCCGCGACGACGCCGTCGGCCTCCGACTGCAAGACGTAGGCGCCGGGCGCCAGGTACATGGTGCACGGCGTGTCGCAGATGCGGGCGGTGACGCTGACGCCCCAGCCGTTGATGCGGATGGCGCCGGCGAAGTGCAACGAGATCGATTGCTGCGCGCCCGCCGACTCGACGACGAGCGGCACGCGGCCGGGACCCGGCTCGAGCGGGTTGATGCGATCGTCTTCTTCGGTCGCGGCTGGCTTGGCGTCGGGGAACGACGGCCCTTCGCTCTTGGCGATCTCGCTCCACGAAAGGGTCCGCGTGCGCCCGTCGAGCAGCACGATCGTCGCCGACTTGCCGGGGCGCAGCTCGCTGACGTGGCCGCGCAGGATGGCGCCGTCGGTGGTGATGATGACGTCCTCGGTGCCCGACGCGCGCGCGGCGAGCGGGAACGACAGGATCGCGAGGCACAGAAGCAATCGCGGCAACATGATGAACCCCCAAGCGGCCCGATGGTCAGACCAGTCGTGTAGGGAGTTATCGGCGAAGGTGCGAGAAAGTTGCGAACGATTTCGTAACTACGCCTGGCCGCGAAGTTTTTTGACGACCAGGTCGACCACGGCGTCGTCGCCGGCGTTGCGCACCGGGCCGCCCGAGCCGTTGGGGCAGGCGTTGCAAAGGGTGCAGGGATCGGGGGCGCGCGGAATGCCGAGCTGCTTGGCGAGCGCCTGCAGCTTGTCGACCTCGTGCGGCGGCAGCGGCGCCACCGGCCCGAGCACGCGCGCGGCGTGCGTGATCTTGGCCGCGTGCTCCATCGCCTCGAGGCGGTTGTAGGCCTCGTCGAGGTTGCGGCCGAGCGTGATGGCGCCGTGGCGATCCATCACCATCGCGTTGGTCTGGCGCATGTACGGCTTGAGCACGCGCGGGACCTCTTCCGTCGTCGGCGTCGAATAGGGCGCGACGAGGATGGCGCCGAGGACGAGGCAGGTCTCCGAGAGAATGCATTGCGCGAGGCTGACGCCGGCGAGCGCGAGCGCGACGGTGATGGGCGGATGCGCGTGCACGACGGCGCCGACGTCTTCGCGCTCGGCGTAGGCGAGCTCGTGCATCATGAACTCCGACGACGGCTTCTTGGTGCCGCGCAGGAGCTTGCCGTGCAGGTCGACGATGACGAGGTCGTCTTCCTTGATGAACCCCTTGTGGTAGCCGGTGGGCGTGACGAGGACGCGCTCGTCGTCGAGCTTGGCGGAGACGTTGCCGTCGCCGGCCGCGATGTACCCCTGCCGGTACATGCGGTGGCAGATCTCGACGAGCAGCTGGCGTAGCTCGGGCTCGCGCACGGGCGCTCCTTATAGTACGAAAGCGGCGTGGATCCCAAGCTGGTGATCGAGGCGCTCGGGCCGCATCTCGGCGACGAGCGGCGCGACAAGATCGACCGCGTGGCGGCCTCGCGCCTCGGCGGGCTCGTGGTGGTGCTCGAGAATTTGCACGATCCGCACAACGGCGGCGCGGCGCTGCGCTCGTGCGAGGCGATCGGCGTGCGCGAGGTGCGCGTGGTCGGCACCTCGTTTGGGTTCTCCGAGCGCGTGACGCAGGGCTGCGACAAGTGGCTCGACGTGGTGCGCGACGTCGACATCTCGCGCGCGGCGGCCGATCTGAAGGCGCGCGGGTTTCGCCTGTACGCGGCGGTGCCGGGGGCGACGACGTCGCTGGCAGAGCTCGACGCGATCGCGCCGGCGGCGTTCCTCATCGGCAACGAGCGCGACGGGCTGACGGCGGCGGCGCGCGCGGCGTGCGACGTCGAGTTCGCCATTCCGATGCGCGGCTTCTCGCAGAGCGTGAACCTGTCGGTGGCGACGGCGCTGTGCGTGTACACGCACGCCGAGCGGCGGCGCGCGGCGCTCGGGCGCACCGGCGATCTCGACGAGGCGGCGCTCGATGTCCTGCGCGCCGACTTCTATCGGCGCGATCTGCGCGGCGCCGATGCGATCATCGCGCGCGCCGCGGCGAATAGATCCAACCGAAGCTGACGATGGCGCCGAGGAGCGCCACGGCGGCGGCGATGACGTGGGGCGCGTGCGGCGTCTTGCCGGCGGCGTAGATGAACCACGAGGCGCCGACGAGGACGAGCACGAAGGCGACGGCGACGCGCGCGTCGCGGCGGCGATCGGGGCGCGCCACCAGCGTCGGGCCGTGGCGATCGGGCTCGGGCACGACGACGGGGCCGCCGAGATCCGCCGGGCGCCACTCGGGCGGCGCGATCCAGGCGTAGAGCTTGTCGCCGAGGCGGCGGGTCGCGCGCGACATGGCGGCGACTTCGAGCCAGCGGTGCAGGTTGGCCCAGAGCGGGCTGAAGCTGCCGAGCGGCTTGACCAGGCCATAGACCGGCTCGTTGACCTCGGGCTCGAAGGTGCCGCAGAGCTTGTCCCAGATGATGAAGACGCCGGCGTAGTTGCGATCGACGTACTCGGGGTTGACGGCGTGGTGCACGCGGTGGTGCGACGGCGTGTTGAACAGCCACTCGACGGGGCCGAGGCGGCGCACCAGGCGCGTGTGGATGAAGAATTGGTAGAGCGTGTTGAGCGTGAGCGTGACGAGGAACGCCGCCGGCGGGAAGCCGAGGAGCGCGAGCGGCAGATAGAAAGGCCACTCGGTGAGCTGCTGCGCGAACCAGCTTTGGCGCAGCGCGACCGAGAAGTTGTACTCCTCCGACTGGTGGTGCACGACGTGGCCGGCCCACAGGAAGTTCACGCGGTGCGAGGCGCGGTGATAGGCGTAGTAGAGGAAGTCGACGGCGAAGAAGAGCACGACCCACACGACGATCGAGTGCGGCGGCAGCGTGGTCAGGCGCGCGTGGTCGTAGACGAGGACGTAGCCGCCGACGGTGATGGGCAGGGCGAAGGCGCCGATGATCTGCGAGCCGATGCCGTTGCCGAGGTTGCAGATGCTGTCGGCGAAGCGGTAGAGCGACATGCGCCGGCGGCGCGCGACCCACAGCTCGAGCCCCATGAAGGCGAAGAAGATGGGGATCGACAGGACGATGAGGATCGATTCCATGGTGCCACTCCGTTGATTATCGACTCATCGGTCGATAATTCCGTTCAGCGTAAACGACTGCGCTTCGACGCAGAGAGAACGTAGATTCGGGCGCGGGCCGTCGCTGTCGACGAGCTCGCGGGCGAGGCGGTCGTAGGCGCCGGCGATCATGACGGCGACCTGGTGGCTGTTGAAGTCGCGCCGGTAGATGCCGTGCTGCTTGGCCCAGGTCAGGCTCTCGAAGATCATCTCGTAGGTGCGCTTGGCGAACGCATCCATGAGATCGGCGAAGGCGACGGAGAAGCCGCCGCGCAGGATCAGGCGTACCAGATCGCGGTTGGCCCAGATGAAGTCGAAGATGGCCTCGTCGCGCTCGAGCCACAGCTGCAGGAAGCGCTCGCGCGACGGCGGATGTTTCTCGTCGGTGATGAGGGGGCGCGCGACGAGCGTGCCGAGGCGCGCGAGCAGGCCCTCGATGAGCTGGCGGAAGATGTCCTCTTTGGACTGGAAGTATTGGTAGAAGGCGCCCTTGGAGCGGCGCGCGCGGACGACGATGTCGTCGATGCGCGTGGCCTCGACGCCGCGGCGCGCGAACTCGGCCTCGGCGGCGGCGAGGAGCTCGATGCGGAGGTTGGGATCGATGGGCCGCGCCATTATCGACTCGCTAGTCGATAACTATCGCGCAACGGCGCGGGTGTCAAGGCGGGGGTAGCGACCGGGGGATGCGCGCGCTAGACTGCGCGTACAAGATCGTGGCGGAAAATCGACCCAAGACCAAGAAACTCCCGGCAGTTGGCGGAAAGCGGCGCTGGCTGCGCTGGGCGCTGTTCTTGACCCTGTCCGGGGCGGTGCTCGGCGTCGTGGCCGTGCTCGGGATGTTCCTCATCTTGGCGGCCGATCCGGACCTGCCGAAGATCGACGCGGTGTCGGACTACCGGCCGAAGGTGGTGACGAAGGTGATGTCGTCCGACGGCGAGCTCATCGGCGAGATCTACGAGGAGCGCCGGACGGTGGTGCCGCGCGACAAGATCCCGCCGGTGATGATCCACGCCATCGTCGACGCCGAGGACGCGCAGTTCTACGAGCACGGCGGCATCTCCTACTGGGGGATCTTCCGCGCGCTGGTCGACGACTTGAGGCCGGGGGCGCACGTGCGCGGGGCGTCGACGCTGACGCAGCAGCTGGTGCGCAACCTGATCCTGAAGAACTTCACGCGCAGCGGGTTCGCGGGCGTGAAGCGCAAGGTGCAGGAGATGATCCTGGCCAAGCGGCTGGAGTCGAAATTATCGAAGGATGAAATCCTTTATCTGTATTTGAATCAAATCGAGTTTCCCTATCAGCGATTCGGGGTGGAGGAGGCGGCGCGGTTCTATTTCGGCAAGTCGATCAGCGACGTGGATGCCGGCGAGGCGGCGCTGCTCGCGTCGCTGCCGAAGGGGCCGAGCGAGATCGATCCGTGGAAGCATCCCAAGCGCGCCAAGGAGCGGCAGAGCTACGTGCTGTCGCAGATGCAGCGCTATGGCCATTTGTCGGCGGCGGACGCGCAGCGGTTCGCGGAGCTGCCGATCCGGTTGGTGAAGCAGTCGGAGCCGGCGGTGGGGACGGCGCCCGAGTTCGTCGACGAGGTGAAGAAGGTGCTCGTCGAGAAGTACGGGGCGAAGAAGATCTCGACGCTGGGGACGACGGTGGTGACGACGTGCGACTCGCGGATCCAGAAGCTGGCGCGCGAGGCGGTGGAGAAGGGCTTGGTGGATCTGGATGGGCGGCAGGGATATCGCAAGCCGCTGGCGCATCTGAAGACGCCGCAGCAGATCCAGGCGCATGAGAAGAAGCTGGCCAAGGAGTTTCCGGCGGGGCCGTCGCGCGACAAGATCGTCGAGGGCGTGATCACCGAGCTGACCATCGGTGGGAAGCCGTCGATGGGCGGGCTGGCGGCGCCGGTGGAGGTGGCGACGAAGAAGGTGCGGGGGCGGACGCCGGCGGACAAGCGCGACGGCAAGGCCGAGGGCGCGCCGGCGAGCGGCGTGACGACGGCGACGGATGCGCGTGCGCACGATAATGACGGCGCGACGGTGTCGTTGGGGACGACGCAGGGATGGCTGCCGCTGCCGGCGGCGGTGGATCGCTACAACCCGAAGGGGCTGACGGCGGATCGGCGATTCGCCGTCGGGGACGTGATTCGGGTGCGCGTGATCGATTACCCGAAGGACAAGCCGGCGATCCTGGCGCTCGAGCTCGGGCCGCAGGCGGCGGTGGTGGTGATGGATCCGAACACGCGCGAGGTCAAAGCGATCGTGGGCGGATACGGGTACAGGCCGGGCGGGTTCGATCGGGCGCTGCAGGCCAAGCGGCAGCCGGGCTCGTCGTTCAAGCCGTTCGTGTACACGGCGGCATTCGCGACGGAGAAGTTTACGCCGGCGACGGTGCTGATCGACGGGCCGCAGACCTACGTGTCGCCGGGACTGGCGCCGTGGAGGCCGCAGAACGCCGAGAAGGAGGAGTTCCTCGGGCCGGTGCGGTTGCGCGTGGCGCTCGCCAAGTCGCTGAACACGGTGGCGTCGCAGCTGGTGGATACGTCGCGCGGCGGCGTGGATCCGGCGGTGGTGGCGTCGCTGGCGCATGACTGCGGGATCGAGTCGAACCTGGAGGCGAACCCGAGCCTGGCGCTGGGCACGTCGGTGGTGTCGCCGTTCGAGATGACGAACGCGTATGCGACGTTCGCGGCGGGCGGCAAGCGGATGGTGCCGCAGCTGATCAAGAAGATCGGCGGCGAGGACTATCCGCCGCCGTCGGCGCAGGCGGTGCAGGCGCTGAAGCCGGAGCAGGCCTATCAGATCACGAAGGTGATGGAGTCGGTGATCGAGGAGGGCACGGCGGCGTCGGCGCGCGGGAAGCTGGGGCGGCCGGCGGCGGGGAAGACGGGAACGACGAACCTCGACAAGAAGCGGCCGGATGCGTGGTTCGTGGGGTTCACGCCGAACCTGGTGACCGGGGTGTGGTGCGGGTTCGACGACATGCGCGATCTCGGGCACGGCGAGCAGGGCGCGCGCGCGGCGTTGCCGATGTGGGTCGAGATCATGCAGGGCGCGTTGAAGGGCGTGCCGCCGCAGCCGTTCATGCAGCCGGCGGGGGTGGTGGTGCAGAAGATCGATCCGAAGACGGGGCTCCTGGCGGCGCCGGGGGCGCCGTCGATGGACGAGGTGTTCCTCGAGGGGACGGCACCGACGCAGGTGGCGCCGGCGGCGGGTGAGGCGAACCCCGACACGTTCATCACCGATCAGGCGCAGTAGCGACGCGCAGGACGGCGCGCGCGTGACGCGCGGAACTTTCGCCGCGGCGTGATGTCGATCGAGACATGGCGGCGGTGCTGGCTCCGTGGCCGTTTCTCGACGGCGGTGCGACGGCGGTTGTGGTCGAGGTGGTGTTCGACGGGGCGACCGTCGAGGAGACGCTGCTGTGGCGCGGGGGCGCGCGGGCGGTGGCGTTGGCGGAGGGCACGCTCGAAGTGCGGGCGTGCGGTGGGGGCGGGTACGAGCTGATCGTCGCGCGCGCGATGGAGGGCGAGGTCGAGGTGGGGACGCGCGCGGTGGAGCTGCGCGAGCTGTCGCTGTGCGGGGTGCGGGCGGTGCCGATCGGGCCGCGCACGCGCGTGACGGTGCGGGCGGGGCTGACGACCTATGTGATCGCGGGGACGACGGCGCCGAGGAGGTTGCCGTTGGGGCCGGCGGGATCGTGGCGGCGGCGGGCGGTGGTGGCGGTGGCGGCGATGGGGGCGGCGGTGTTCGGGATGGCGATGCGGGCGGCGGAGCCGAGGGTGCCGTCGTGGGCGGTGGCGGATTCGGTGCGGGTGAAGGTGGCGTTGATGCTGCCGGGGGTGAAGGGGGGGCGGGCGGCGACGACGGACGGGGAGCGGCTGGGGGCGAGGGAGAGGGCGAAGGCGCGGGAGGCGGCGGCGGCGAGGGCGAAGGCGGCGAGCGCGAAGACGACGAGCGCGAAGACGGCGAGCGCGAAGACGGCGGCGGCGAGCGCGAAGGCGGCGAGCGCGAAGACGGCAAGCGCACGGGCGGCGGCGCGCGCGGAGGCGGCTGCGCAGAGCGCCAGCGCGAAAGCGGCGGTGACGGCGACTGCGGCCGTGAACGCGGAGCTGGCGGCATCGTTGGAACAAAGCGTGTCCAATCAGGGTCGGAAGACGGCCGAGGCCGACGCAACGGCGGAGGCGAGCGCCAAGAGCGCTGCCCAGGCGAATGCGAGCGCGCAAGCGAGCGCGGCGGCACCGTCGGGGGAAAGGGTGCCCAATCAAGATTTGGCGGAGGATGCGCGGCGGGCGGCGGCGATGCAGGCGCGGCAGGCCGGCGTGGTGGGGTTGTTGGCGCATTCGCGGGCGGCGTTTCTGGGGGACCTGCATGTCGTGGCGGCCGAGGTCACGGATCGCGGGGCGGTGGCGATGGGGGCGGGGGATGAGGCGACGAGCGGGGCGGCGGCGGGGGCGAGCGGCGGGATGAGCGGCGGGATGAGCGGCGGTGGGGGTCGCGGGGCGACGGCAGCGGGTGGTCCCTCGGGAGCCGGCGCGGAATCTGGCAACGGCAGCGGGAGCGGCACGGGCAGCGGGATGGGGACGTTGGAAGGCAGCGACGTTGGCGAGGCCTACGGTGTGGGAGGCTTGGGATTGGAGGGCGTGGGCGAAGGGGGCGGCGGCGCCGGCGACGGGACGATCGGCCTCGGGAGCATCGGGACGGTCGGGTTCGACGGCGGGTCCGGGTATGGCGTCGGCTACGGGAGTGGATGCGGGGGGCTCGGCAGCCACCGGGCGACCGTGCCGGAGATGATGCCGGGGCTGGCGAGCGTGCGCGGCGCCTGCGATGCCGACCTGATTCGCCGCGTGGTGCGCGCGCACGTGAACGAGGTGCGCTTCTGCTACGAGCAGGCGCTGCAGTCGCGGCCGGAGCTGGCCGGGCGCGTGGTGTCGCAGTTCGCGATCGGATTCGACGGGCGGGTGAGCGGCGCACGCGCTAGCGCGACCGGCGTCGGCGACGGCGTGGCCGCCTGCGTGGCGAGGGCGATCGCGCGCTGGCAGTTCACGCCGCGCTGCGTGGGCGCGGTGACCTACCCGTTCACCTTCGTGCCCGCCGACGGGGCGGTGGCTACTCGAGGCGTTCCTTGACGAACGTGCTCTTGAGCTCGCCGCGCAGGCGCTTCTGCCAGTCGACCGCGTCGGTGAGGTGGCGACCCGACGGGAAGCGCCCGGCGTACCGCGTGAGCTTCTCGCACGCCGTGGCGACATTCGTCGGCGCGGTCGTCGCCGTCGCGCGCGCAGCTCCCAGCAGCGCCGAGAAGTAGGCGTCGTCGAGCATGTCGTCGTCGAGGACCGCGCTCTCGCGATCGAGCTCCTGCGCGTGCTCGAAGGCCTCGACCGCCTCGTCGTAGCGCTCGAGCGCCGCGAGCGCCGTTGCCCGATCCAAGTGATGCTCGGAGTTGTCGGCCTCGCGCGCGATCTCCTCCGTCGACGCCTGCAGCGCCGCCTCGAACTCGCCGGCCTCGTTGTACACGGCCGCGCGCGACCTTCCGTATTGATGTCCCATGTGCTCCGTCGTCAGTCGCGAAAGTTGATGTACTGCAGGTCGAGCCCGATGTCGTCCGCGTTGGCGCGCAACAGGCCAATCGCCGTCTGCAGATCGTCGCGGTTCTTGCCGGTCACGCGCACCTGCTCGTCTTGAATCTGTCCCTGCACCTTGAGCTTCGAATCCTTGATGAGCTTGACGATCTCTTTGCCCTTCTCCGTCGAGATCCCCTGCTTGAGCTTGATGAGCTGGCGCATCGATCCCTTGGCCGCCGGCTCCGGCTCCTGCGCATCGAGCGCCTTCAGGGACACGTTGCGCTTCACGAAGCGCTCCATCAGCACCTTGTAGGCCGCCGACACGTGCTCCTTGTCCGACGAGCGCAGCACGATCCCTTCGGGCGTCTGCTCCAGCTCCGTCGCCGTGCCGCGGAAGTCGTAGCGCGTCGACAGCTCCTTCTTCGCCTGGTTCACGGCGTTGTCGACTTCCTGCATGTCGAGCTTCGACACTACGTCGAACGACGGCATCTACTTCTCCTTCGGCGCCGCGGCGCGCAGCGTCTCGGCGATCTCCTCCGCCGCCTGCCGCGCGCGCGCCAGCTCGCCCGTCGGCAGCGACACCGCGCCCACCACCGGGTGGCCGCCGCCGCCGTATTTTTCGCAGAGCTCGGCGATGTTCACGGTGCGGCGATGCGCCTGCCACGGGTTCGATCCCACCGACACCTTGGCGCGCGTCGGCGTCAGCGACACGCCGACGACGTAGTGCGTGTCGGGGAACAGGAAGTACGGGATGAACTTGTTGTAGGCGTCGAGCCCGTCATCGGCGACGTCGAAGCTGACCACGCCGCGCTCGTACTTGGCGCGCGTGCGCAGGATGTCGATGCCGCGCTTGTGCGCGGCCAGCACCGGCGCCAGCGCCGTCTTCACGTACGACTCGGCGGCGATGTCGGCGAGCGGCCGCGAGGCCAGCTCGTCGATGAAGCGCCGTTTGAGCGCCGGATCGTGGTTGTTCTCGACCCACGTCATGAGCTGCAGCGCCGGCTCGGCGAGCTCGACGGCGGCCTTGGGCGAGTCGAACTGCGCGCCGTCGATGATGTCGGCCCAGCGCACCAGCTCGTCGTGCTGCGACCAGTCCCAGCCGAACGCGCGCGCGCACTCGACGGCGAGGAACTTGGTGCACGAGCGCGCCTTGGGATCGAAGAACTTGTGCGGGCTCGGGTTGGCGCGGAAGTGCGCCTCGTCGGCGGGCGTGGGGAACGCCGAGACGTGATGATCGAACCACCACTCCAGCCGCGGATCGGCCGAATAGCGGAAGTCGACGACGGCGTTGACGTCGCCGTCGAAGCTGTCGGGCGTGTAGACGTTGCCGGTGCCGTGCGCCTTGCCGGCGAACTCGAAGGTCGCCGCCGCGTCGAACGTCTGCGCGTAGAAGCGGGCGAACAGCGACGCCGAGGCGGCGCCGTCGAAGCAGTTGTCGTGATAGAGCACCTTGACGCGAGCCGCCGGCTTCATCAACGCGTTCGTCGCACATCCATCACCGTCGTGCAAGGCCGTGATACCGTTTCCGCATGACGCGCGGCTGGCTCGTCGGGCTCCACCTCATCGGCGTGGTGTTGTGGATGGGCGGGCTGATGTCGTTTTCGCGGATCCTCGGGTACCACTCGAAGGAGCTGCCCTCGGCGCGGCCGCGGCTGACCTTCATCGAGGGGCGGCTCAATTGGCTGGTCTCGGTGCCGGGCGCGGTCCTCACCATCGTCTTCGGCGTGTGGCTGGCGTGGCAGCACGGGGCGCAGTGGTTTCGCGTCGCCGCGTGGCTGCACTACAAGCTCGTGCTCGTCGTGGGCGTGGTCATCATCCACGTGCTCTTGACGGTCAAGCACGCGCAGATCCGGCGCGCGCATCCGTCGGCGCCGATGAGCCGCGGGCTGTACGCGGCCTTGCACGGCACCATCGGGCTCCTGCTCATCGCCATCGTGCTGCTCGCGACCACTCAGCCGATGTCGCAGCAATGACGGCGCGGCCCGTCGTGGCCGGCATCGGCATCGCGCACGCCGATCGCGTCTTTTGGCCCGACGACGGCATCGCAAGCTCGACCTGGCACGCTATTACGACGCCATCGCCGACTGGATCGTGCCGCACGTGCGGCGCCGGCCGCTGACGCTCTTGCCTGGGGCCCCTCGGCGCTCGAGCGCGTGAACATCCGCGAGAAGCACAAGGTCGGCGAGTACCTCGTGGCCAACGACGCCGCCGGCGTGGTGGCGCTGGCGCAGCTCGACGTCCTCGAGATCCACACCTGGAACTCGAGCGCCGACGACGTCGAGCGTCCCGATCGGCTGGTGATCGATCTCGATCCCGGCGACGGCGTCGGCTGGCGCGACGTGGTGGCCGCGGCCCGGCGCGTGCGCGCGGCGCTCGACGCGCTCGAGCTGCCGTCGCGGGTCAAGACCACCGGCGGCGTGGGGCTGCACGTGGTGGTGCCGCTGCGTCCCGTCGCCGATTGGGCGCGCTGCCTGGAGGTGGCGCGGCAATTCTGCGCGGCCTTGGCGCGCGCCGAGCCGGCGCGCTTCACCACGCTCGTCGGCAAGCAGCACCGTCGCGGGCGCATCTACCTCGACTACCTGCGCAACAATCGGACGAACACGTCGGTGTGCGCGTTCTCGACGCGCGCGCGGCCGGGCGCGCCGGTGTCGATGCCGCTTGGCTGGAGCGAGCTCGGCCGGGTGGCGCCCGAGGCCTTCACGCTGCGCACGGTGCCCCGCCTGCTGGCGCGGCGGCGCCGCGATCCCTGGGCCGGCTACTTCGAATCCGGCGCTATACTGCCGGCGTGATCCTGCACGTCGACCTCGACGCCTTCTACGCCTCCGTCGAGCAGCGCGACAACCCCGAGCTGCGCGGCAAGCCGGTCATCGTCGGCGGCTCGCGGCGGCGCGGCGTGGTGCTGGCGGCGTCGTACGAGGCGCGGCCGTTCGGCTGTCGCAGCGCCATGCCGATGGCCGAGGCGATTCGCTTGTGCCCGCAGGCGGAGATCGTCGCGCCGCGCATGGACGCGTACGTCGCCGTGTCGCACCGGTTCCGCGACATCCTCGACGCCTACACGCCGCTCGTCGAGCCCATCTCCATCGACGAGGCGTTCCTCGACGTCGGCGGCACCGAGCGGCTGCACGGGCCGGCGCCCGTCGTCGCGCGCGCCATCAAAGATCGCGTCAAGAAGGAGCTCGAGCTGACGGCGTCGGTGGGCGTGGCGGCGGTCAAGCTCGTTGCCAAGATCGCGAGCGACCTCGGCAAGCCCGACGGGCTCGTGGTCGTGCCGGGCGACGAGACGCGCGCGTTCTTGGCGCCGCTGCCGATCGAGCGGCTCTACGGCGTCGGGCCCAAGACGGCCAAGACGTTGCGCGCGCTCGGCATCGAGACGCTCGGGCAGGTGGCGCGCCATCCGCTGGCGGCGCTGGCGGCGCGGCTCGGCGCCACGCACGCGGCCGAGCTGCAGGCGCTGGCGCGCGGCGAGGACGCGCGGCACGTCGAGGCCGATCGCACGGCGGTGTCGATCGGCGCCGAGGA
>DATNAQ010000161.1:0-21653 GCA_035607415.1 Polyangia bacterium | reverse complement strand
CCCTCGTCGCAGTCGCGGCGAGGGGCTTTTTGCTTTACGCTTGCGGTGATCTCGTCATGAAGATCCGCACCAAGCTGATCCTGCTCCTGTCGGCGGCGCTCGTCGTCACGATGCTCGTGTCGACGTGGCTGCGCATCGACTTTACGCGGCGTCGGCTCGAGGAGCAGCTCAAGCAATCGGCGCAGGACACGGCGGTCCTCATCGCCAACGACCTGTCGCAGCGGCTGCACTCGGAGATGGATCAGGACGAGATCAACGAGCAGCTCAAAGACGAGCAGCGGCGCCATCCCGGCGGAGATCTCGTGCTCTACCTCGACACCGACGAGGATACGGTGTCGAGCTTCGCGCTGGCGCAGTCGATGGAGGAGGCCAAGGTCGACAAGAAGCCGCGCCAGGTGTCGAAGAAGCCGCCGGCGCAGCGGCGCGAGGAGGCCCGGCGCGCCTACTACGATCATGGAGAGTCGACGCGGCCGCCGGGAACGCGCATGGTCGAGGCGTTGTGGCGCACGCCGGACAAGCCCGATCCGGGCGATCGCTGGCCGGCGCGCGTCGTGCAAATTCCGCCGCGCAAGCCGACGATCACCGTCGAGGTCAAGGGCACGCCGGGCAAGATCCTCGTCGAGGCGAAGGCGGACGTCGATCCGCAGGGGCCGATGCACGGCGTCCTCGTGGTCACGAAGTCGGACGAGCCGGTGGCGGCGCTGGTGCGCGCCGAGGAGATCAGCTCGGTCTTGATCACCGGGTCGGCCGTGATCTTATTGATGCTGCTGACGGCGTACATCGTCAATCGCGTCGTCGGGCGGCCGGTGGGCGTGCTCGAGGTGGCCATGAAGCGCGTCGAGGGCGGCATGCTCGACGAGCGCGTGCCGGTGCGGACGCACGACGAGGTCGGCGCGCTGTCGCGCGGCTTCAACGCGATGATCGCGCGGCTGGCCGAAGCCGACGGAGAGATTCGCGCGTTCAACCGGCGCCTGGCGGACGAGGTCAAGGCGGCGACCCTCGACCTGGCGCGCAAGAACGAGACGCTGGCGCAGCTCAATCGCCTCTTGCGCGAGACGCGGCAGGAGCTCGGCGACAAGGAGCGGCTGGCGGCGCTCGGGCAGCTCGCGGCGCAGCTGGCGCACGAGATCGGCACGCCGCTCGGCTCGGTGTCGGGCCACTTGCAGCTGGCGCTGTCGGGGCGCGACGTTCCGCAGGCGTTGAAGGATCGCTTGCAGGTGGCGACGCGCGAGCTCGAGCGCGTGTCGAAGATCGTGCGCGACTATCTCGATTCGACGCGCACGGTGGCGCCGGAGCGGGTGGCCGTCGACGTCGAGCGCGTGGTCGACGAGGCGCTCGGCATCTGCATCGCGGCCGACGCGCGCGCGCGCATCGACGTGCAGAAGACGATCGACGGCGCGGCGGCGCGGGCCGAGACCGATCCGGGATTGTTGCGGCAGATCCTGGTCAACCTCATCACCAATGCGGTGGATGCGGTGCGCGAAAATGGAGGGCACATCCGCGTGACGTCGACGGCGCGCGACGGCGGCGTGGCGATCGCGGTCGCCGATGACGGCGTGGGCATCGCGCCGGAGGACGCGGCGCGCATCTTCGAGCCGTTCTACACGACCAAGGGACGCGGCAAGGGGACCGGGCTCGGGCTGGCCATCTGCCGCGAGCTGGCGACGGCGCTCGGCGGGCGCATCACCGTCGAGTCGGCGCCGGGGCGCGGCTCGACCTTCACGGTGACGCTGCCACGCAGCGAGAAGAAGGCGGCGGCATGAGCGAGCGCGCGCAGCGGAGGGAATTTCGGATCGTGGAGGCGAGTGCAGCGAGCCGACCTGGCGCGCCGGAGCGAAGCGCGATCGCGGTGCGACAATGAGCGATCGCGCGCAGCGGAGGGAATTTCGCGCCGTGGAGGCGAGTGCAGCGAGCCGACCTGGCGCGCCGGAGCGAAGCGGGATCGCGGTGCAACAATGAGCGATCGCGCGCAGCGGAGGGAATTTCGGATCGTGGAGGCGAGTGCAGCGAGCCGACCTGGCGCGCCGGAGCGAAGCGCGATCGCGGTGCGACAATGAGCCAGATCTTGATCGTCGAGGACGACAAGGTCGCGCGCGAATTGCTCGACGAGATCTTGCGCGGCGAGGGGCACGCAGTCGACGCGCTGCCGTCGGGCGACGAGGCGATCGCGCGCGCGGGCAAGAAGGACTACGACCTCATCATCTCCGACGTGCGGCTCGGCGATTCGGCGTCGGGGTTCGACGTGCTCAAGTCGTTTCAGGAGCGGGCGACGGAGACGCCGGTCATCTTGATCACCGCGTTCGGCGACGTGACCGGCGCGATGGCGGCGATCCAGAAGGGCGCCTACGACTACGTGTCGAAGCCGTTCAACGTCGGCGAGCTCAAGCTGACGGTGGCGCGCGCGCTGGAGCGCACGCGTCTGCTCGAGGAGAACCGCGCGGCGCGGGCGCGCGAGGGCGACAAGCCGCCGCGGATCGAGAGCATCGTGGGCGCGGCGCCGGCGATGCTCGACGTGTACAAGATGGTGGCGCGCGTGGCGCCGACGATGTCGACGGTGCTCGTCGTCGGCGAGAGCGGCACCGGCAAGGAGCTGGTGGCGCGCGCGATCCATACGCATTCGCCGCGCGCGTCGGGGGCGTTCGTGGCGGTCAACTGCACGGCGCTGACCGAGTCGCTGCTCGAGTCGGAGCTGTTCGGGCACGCCAAGGGCGCGTTCACCGGCGCGGTGGCGTCCAAGCGCGGCATCTTCGAAGAGGCGCAGGGCGGCACCGTGTTCCTCGACGAGATCGGCGACGTGAACGCCAAGATGCAGGCGCAGCTCTTGCGCGTGCTGCAGGAAGGCGAGATCCGGCGCGTCGGCGGCACCGAGGCGATCCAGGTCGACGTGCGCGTCGTCGCCGCGACCAACCGCGAGCTGGAGGACGAGGTCAAGGCGGGGCGTTTCCGCGAGGATCTGTACTTCCGCATCAACGTCGTGACCATCCGGCTGCCGCCGCTGCGCGAGCGGCCGAGCGACATCCCGCTGCTCGTCGAGCACTTCCTGGCCAAGTACGCGGCGCGCGAGCGGCGGGCCGATGCCGGCGTGGCGCGCGAGGCGTCGGCGCTCTTGTCGCGCTACGCGTGGCCGGGCAACGTGCGCGAGCTGGAGAACGTCATCGAGCGCGCGCTGGCGCTGTCGAAGGATGGCGTGATCCTGCCGTCGGATTTGCCGCCCGAGATCGCGCACGAGGCGGAGGCGGTCGCGGGGGCCGCGGCGGGGATGGGCGGCGGGATCGTGGATGATCGTCCGACGCTGGCCGAGCTCGAGCGCCGCTACATCGAGCTCATCCTGCGCGAGACGGGGGGAAACAAGAAGCGCGCGGCGGAGATCCTCGGGATCGATCGCCGCACGCTCTATCGCACGCTCGAGCGCGAAGGGCGCAGCGCCGAAGCCGACGAGGACGACTAGCGACGATGCTCTCCGGGACGTTTGCGACGATGCCGTTCGCCGATCTGGTGCAGTGGATCTCGGATGCCCGGCGGTCGGGCACGCTGCAGGTGGCGCTGGAGTTCGAGGAGCGCTATCTGCGGTTCGAAAATGGCTCGATCGCGGGCTACGGATCGGATGATCCGATGGCGCGCGATCTCGGTCGCCTGTGCCTCATGCGCGGGTTGTGCGACGAGGCGTCGCTGCTCGGCGCGGTCGAGCAGCAGCGGCAGAGCCACATGCCGCTCGGCGATGTGCTGGTGTCGGCGGGGGCGGTCACGCACGACGCGCTGGAAGAGGCGGTGCGCGGGCACATCCAAGAAACGGTGCTCGGGCTGTTTCTGTGGCCCGAGGGGCGGTTCGCGTATCGCGACGAGATCCCGCCCGACGAGATCGCGCAGTTCATGCCGCCCGAGTACGAGCTGACGGAGCCGATCACGACGCGCGCGATCCTGATGGAGGGGATGCGGCGGCTGGACGAGTGGACGCGGATCGTGAAGGTGCTGCCGTCGGACGAGGTGCAGCTGCACGCGCTCGGGCCGGATCCGGAGCTGCCGATCCTGGAAGAGATCGCGGCGCACGGCGAGCCGCCGACGCTGGGGCAGCTGTTGGCGGAGAAGGGCGACTCGCGCTTCGCGGTATGCGAGCAGCTGTTTCGCGCGTTCGAGAAGGGGCTGGTGGCGGTGGAGGCGCCGAACGCCGCGGCGAGCGAGAGGGCGCAGCGGACGGCGCGTGGGTCGACGACGGTGGCGCACCTGGTGCAGGCGGCGCAGACGATGGTGGAGGAGGGGCAGCACGACGAGGCGGCGGCGCTGTTGCGGTCGGCGTTGGCGTTGGATCCGTTTCGGACGGATGCGAGAGCGCTGATGAAGACGTCGCGGGAGGCGCAGCTGAGGGCGCTATATCAGGACCTGCCGGCACAGGCGCTGCCGCACATCGCGCGGGCGGGGACGGAGGTGCCGTTGTCGACGAGAGAGCGGCGGGTGTTGGCGCACGTGAATGGAAGATGGGATGTGGGGGCGCTGGCGCTGACGACGGGCGTGGGGGAGCTGGAGACGTTGCGGGCGTTGAAGCGGTTGATACACGTTGGGCTGGTGGCGTTGGCGTAGAGCGGCGGGGCGGTTACTTCAGGTCGAGCAGGTGGTCGAGCTTGGCCATTTCGGCGGCGAAGGCGGCCTTCTCTTTTTCCGGCAGCTTCTTGCGCGTGGTCTCTTGCACGGCGAAGGGGTCGAGGATCTTCTGGCCGGCCATGAGCTGGTAGTGCAGGTGCGGCGCGAAGGAGTGGCCGGTGTTGCCGCTCTTGCCGACGACTTCGCCGCGCGAGACGTGGGCGCCCGTCGCCAGCGGCGAAGGCTCCGACAGGTGCAGGAAGAGCACCGTCCACCCGTGGCCGCCGGACTCGTGCAGCTCGACGGAGTTGCCGTTGCCCTTCCAGTTCCAATTCTTGCGCACGACGGTCGCGTCGAACGGCGCGTGCACGGCGGAGCCCATCGGCGTCTTGAAGTCGACGCCCTTGTGGCCGCGGCCGTCGCGCAAGAGCGATGTCACCTGCTCGTAGTCGTCGAGCGGCGGATGCACGAGGCGCAGCTCCAGCTCGGCACCGTCGGGCGTGTAGAAGCGCGGCCACTGCGAGTCGCCGGGCTTGAACAAGTAGGCTTTGTAGACGCGCGCGTTCTTGCCGCTCTTGTAGCGCACGGCGTGGATGATCGGATCTTCGCCGGGGCGCTCCTCGTAGAGCGCTTCGAGCACGTCGCCGCGGCGTAGATCGTTCGGCACCGAGAGCCACCACACGAGCGAGCGCACCAGCACCTGCACCAGCCGCGGCCCGAGCTCGGGCCCAACGGCGCCGACCACTGCGGTCTCGAGCGGGCCGTTGACCTCGACGTGCAGGCGCTTCAAGCCGGCCTTGGCCAGCTCGTCGTCGGCCGGCGAATGTGCCGGCTTGGGCGGCGTCGCTTCGGCGGTTCCGCCGTCTTCGTTGGTGGTGGCGGCGGCGACCGGCGCCGGCGGCGGCGGATTGCCAGGGGCCGGCGTCGGCGGCGGAGCGGGCGTGGTCGGCGCCGGTGGCGGCGCCGAAGACTTCTTGTGGATGCGCCAACCGATGAACGCGGCGAGGAGCACGATCACGACGACGACGGCGACGGCAGGTCCAGCCGGCCGCTTGCGCGACCGTCCCAGCGTAGGCATCTCGGGCATGGAGCGGCGATACTAGCTCAGGCTCTGCCGATGCGCTTGCGGCACGCGAGATCGTAGAGCGCGAGCAGGCGCACGAGGCGGCGCTCGACGCGCTCGCGCGTCTGCGCCTCCGACTCGGGATGCACGCGCAGCTCGCCGATGTCGCGCACGATGTCGGCGAGCTCGGCGTGCACGACGGTCATCTGCGGCTCGGCGTCCTGTGAGCCCAGCCTGCGCCGCCACGCCTGGATCTCGCGCTCCCATCCCTGCAGATCGAACTCGTTCATGGCCGCGACGTTGTACTGCAAGAACGATGCGTCCGCCAAGTACCCGTATGTGCAGCGGCAGCTCAGGTGACGGCGGCAACTTCGATACACGGCGTTCGCCGCGCGTGCAACGCTTGCAAGGCGAGCGCTCGGCACGTCGGCTGCAACCCTTAGCGTCGTGAGCGAGCCGCAATGAGACTGTTGCATCCAGTACGTTGGCTGCGCGCGGCCAAGCGCATCGTCCGGCGCGGGCGCGCGGCGGCGCCCGTGGATCCGTCGCGGCGGCGCGTCGTGCTCTTGCAGATCGATGGGCTGTCGTCACGGCGGCTGTTGCAGGCGCTGGCGCGCGGCGACATGCCGCACCTGCAGCGTTGGCTCGATTCGGGGCAGGCGCGGCTCCGCTGCATCACCGCCGCCTCGCCGCCGTCGACGCCGGTGTTCACCGCGGGCCTGCTCTACGGTGCGCGCGGCGGCGTGCCCGGCTTCGGTTGGTACGATCGTACGCTTGGGCGCCAGGTGCGCATGGATCTGGCGGAGGATGTGAGCGCGCTCGAGCCGGCGTTGGCCGAGGATCGCACGCCGCTCCTCGACGGAGGCACCAGCTACGGGACCATCTGGCCGGGCGGCGCCGCCGATCCCTTCTTCAACGTCGCGCTCTTCAACTACGGCGCCACGACCACCGGCAAGCTGGTGCGCAACGCGTGGGACAAGGTGGTGTCGACGGCGGCGGGCGTGGTCATCGCCGGCAGGGTCGCGTCGCGCTTCGTGCTCGAGCTCGGCGTCGGGCTGTGGGACTTCCAGCGCTGGTGCCGGCGCATCCATTCCACGCGCTTCGAGTGGCGCTTCCTCTACATGCGCCTGTTCGTCTCGGTGATCATGCGCGACGTCTCGACGCAGGCGGCGATCGTCGACATCCTGCGCGGCGTGCCGCGTATCTTCATCGACTACCTCGGCTACGACGAGTACGCGCACCGGCGCGGGCCCGACGCCGAGCTCGCGCTCTACAACCTGCAGGGCATCGACGGCGCCATCGCCAAGATCTTTCGTGCCGTGCGCGCGGTGCCCGAATACAACTACGACATCTTCATCTTCAGCGACCATGGGCAGATCGCGACCATCCCGTTCGAGCGCGTCGTCGGGCGCGAGCTCGGCGAGTTCGTGCTCGAGCACGCGCGCGCCACCGTCGGCGGCAGCTTGAAGTCGGACGACGTGCAGGAGCTGGTCTCCTTGCGCGCGACCGAGTTCTGGACGCGCACGCTGCCGAAGGGGCTGCGCGGGCCGGCGCGCGTCTACGTCGACTGGCTGCGGCGCCGCGTGAAGCGCAGCGCCGACGAGGGCGCGTGGCAGCCGATCGACGCCATCGAGGTGGTGACCGGCGGCTCGGTGGCGCACATCTACTTCGATCGCGGCGCGCCCGAGCGGCTGACGCTCGACGAGATCGACGCGCGCTACCCCGAGTTGGTCGCCGCGCTCGAGCGCTGTCCCGCCGTCGGGATCATGGTCGGCCGCACCGCCGAGGGGCCGGTGGTGATGTACCGCGGCGCGCGCTACCGCCTCGGCGATCGGCAGGCGCTCGAGGAGCTGCCGCCGTTCCAGCGGCTCGGCTACGAGCTCCTCGCCACGCACCTCATGAACGCCGCCGAAGGGGCGCGCTTCGGCGATCTGGTGCTCTATGGCGCGTTCGCCGAGGCCGGCGACATCGCCTTCGACTTCGAGTTCGGCTCGCACGGCGGCATCGGCGCCGACGAGCTCGATCAGTTCGTGCTCCATCCGGCGCACATCGAGCTGCCCGCCGAGTTCCACGACGGCGGCGCCGTCCGTGCCGAGCAGTTCTACGACTTCTTCGCCGCGAGCTACTGACGATGCGGCTGCGCGTGGTCACCTGGAACGTGCACGGCTGCGTCGGCACCGACGGTCGGTTCGCGCCCGAGCGCACCGCCGACGCGCTCATCGAGCTCGCGCCCGACGTCGCGTTCCTGCAGGAGGTGGGCGACAACCGCGGCGTGCATCCGCCGATCGACCAGGCGATGACGATCGCGCAGGCGGTCGGGCTGCACTGCGCCATCGGCATCACCATGCCGCGGGAGCCGTTCGGCTACGGCAACTGCACGCTCTCGCGCTGGCCGATCCTCGAGTCGTCGACGACGGACCTGTCGTACATCGGGCGTGAGCCGCGCGCCTGCCTGCGCGCCGTCGTCGGGCACGAATCGCTGCGGCTGACCACGCTCAACGTCCACCTCGGGCTCGGCGCCTCCGAGCGGCGCTACCAGCTCGGCCGAATCCTCGAGACGCTGCTCGCCGATTACGCCGTCGAGGCCGCGCGCCACCACCGGCAGTTCCCGTGGCTGTGGCGCTGGCGCCGTGTCGACGTCGACAAGCTGGCGGCGCTGCAGGAGCCGCTCGTGCTCGCCGGCGACTTCAACGACTTTCCGCCGGGGCCGGTCACGCGCACGCTCGCCAACCGGCTCGCCGATCTTGGCGCCCGCCTTCCGGCGCGGGCGACCTGGCCGTCGCGGCGGCCGCTGTTGCGCCTCGATCGCGTGTACACCTCCCGAGCCATCGCCGCGGCCCGCGTCGAGGTGGCGCGCTCGCCGCTTCTGCGCGTGGCGTCGGATCACCTGCCGATCGTGGCCGACGTCGAGGTCGAGGCGCTAGCGCTTCCGCTTGGTCTTGAGGTCGCGTAGCCGGACGAGCTCGGCCTTGGCGAACTCGTGCTTGCGATCGAGCTGCAGCACGTGCTCGAAGGTGCGGATGGCGTCGTCGATGCGCCCCATGTCGCGGTGCGCGCACGCTTCCTCGACGCGGCGCTCGATGCCGGTGCGCAGCGCCTGGCGCGCTTCCTCGCCGCGCCGCTTCTGCTCGAGCTCGTCGGGCGTGAGCTCCCTGGCCCTGGGTTGGTGCGCGGCGATGACGAGCGCGCGCCGCTGGTTGGGATCGAGCAGGCGGCGGTAGGCGGCGTCGATGGCGTCGTTGACGTTGCGGACGATCTGGGTCGTCGAGGCGCCGTAGCGCGCGAAGATCGACGGCGCGTAGCGCTCTTTGAGGCGCTGGAAGGCCTCGGTGATGGCGTTGTCGTCGGCGTCGATGGCCACGCCGAGCTGCTCGTGCGGCTGCAGGTCGAGGCGGCGCGCCAGCTCGTCGAGGAGCGCCTGCTCGACGGCGTCGGCGAACTTGGGCGCGCGCGCTTCGGGCGGCGGCGCGGCGGGGGCGGGCAGGTCCCAGCCGTCGGCAGTCGGCGGCGGCGGCAGCGGCGCGGGCAGCTTCGGGTCCACCTTCGCGGGCGGAGGCGGCGCGGCTTTGATTGGCGCCGGCGCGGCTTTGATTGGCGCCGGCGCAGCTTTGATCGGCGGTGGAGCAGCCTTCGGCGCCGCTTTGAGAGGCGACGGCGGAAGCGGCGCGGCTTTGATCGGCGGAGGCGGAGGCGCGGCTTTGGCGGGCGGCGGAGGCGCGGATCTGGCCGGCGTAGGAGGCGCGACCTTGGCCGGCATTGGAGGCGCGGCTTTGGCCGGCATCGGAGGCGCGGATTTGACCGGCGTCGGAGCCGCGGATTTGACCGGCGGCGGAGACGCGGGCTTCGGCGCGTTCGCGTTCGCCAACCGCAGCGCCTCCTCGAGCGCCCGCTTCGCTGCGTCGTCCATCGCCATGAACATCACGCCCATCCCCGCCGGCTGCTCGCCCGACTTCTCGGCCACGTGCACGATCTCGCCGCGCAGCTTCACCGTCGCGCCGTTCGGCAGCGCCAGCTCGATCGCGATCTCGGTCCCCACCGGCGCCGACATCACCGACGGCACGAACAGTCCGCCGCGCGACAGATTGCTGGTGTGGAGCTCCAGGTAGTCGGCCCACGTCGCACACTTCATGCGGACCGCGAGCTCGACGGGATAGCGCGTGTGCTCTCGAACGAACATGGGTATCCATCCCATCGTATAGACAGCGCGTTGCGTCATGCAAACCGATGCGGCCATGACTTCCGACCCCTTCTCGTCGACAGTTCGGGGACTGGACCCCCACGTACATAATCGCAAGTGCGCGTCCCGACTTTAGGGGGCGCTGGCCGGTTTCTTGCGACTACGCGCGCGCGAAGGGGAGGTCCCATGTCCGCATCGTCGCCAATCCCGCTCACGAAACGCGCTCCCGGTAGCCTGGCCGAGCGCTTCTGGTCGATCGTCAAGTCGGCCGGTCCGACGGGCGACGAGACCAGCCCCGAGCCGCAGGCGGTGGTGCGCCACGTCCTGACGATCCTCGATGCGCTGGCGTCGGGTGAGGTGGGAGATGCGCTCTCGCAGTCGACCGTCTCGTTCCTGCAGCTGCTCCGCCAGCAGGAGCAGGCCGGCGATCTGTCGTACGCGTCGCCGGAGCAGGCGCGCGGCGAGTCGCTCGACGAACGCTCGCTGGTGTTCTCGGTCGGCGTGCTGCTCTTCGAGGAGCTGACCGGGCGCCATCCCTTCGGCGCGATGGCCTCGGGCCGCCGCTTCGCGCGCATCCAGAAGTGCGAGCTCGGCTCGGGCGTGCAGTACTTCCCGCAAGTGCCGGCGCAGCTGCGCAACGTGCTCATGAAGGCGATGGGGCCGTTTCCCGAGGAGCGCTACCGCTCGCTCAAGGAGCTGCGCGATCACCTCGAGCGCTTCGTCGAAGGGCGCGCCGACGACACGCCGAACAAAGTGGTGCGTCGCCCGCTCAAGGGATTGGTGCCGACGCCGGCGGATCTGGCGTTCGCGCCCGTCGACGAGCTGGCGGCGACGCGCGTGGTGCGCCGCCCCGAGGCGCCGACGCCGGCGGCGCTGCCGGTCAAGGTCGGGCCGGTGCGCGCGGTGTCGGTGATGCACGGCCCGACGCTGCCGAGCGGCCCGGCGGTGCCGAACGGGACCGACAAGGTGCCGTCGATGCGCTCGGTGCCGCGCACGTTCGCCATCCTCGAGCGCGCGGCGTGGGTGGCGTGCGGCGCGCTCGTCGCGCTCTTGATCGCCTACTTCGGGCTCCGGCCGAAGGCGTCCTCGTCGGCGGTGCCGGCCGCGGCGTCGCAGCCGGTGGCGGCGCCGCTCCTGCCGGCGCGCAACATCGAGCCGCCGTCGTCGCTCGGCGAGACGGCTGAGCCGACGGTGTTCGACGCCGAGCTCGGCGGGCGCAACGCCGCCAAGGCGGCGCGCGACTGCTTCAACGCCGAGCGCACGACGCACACCATCAGCTTCGGCGCCGGTCTCTTGTTCGGCAAAGACGAGCCGCTGTCGCGGCGCACGTATTTGTCGCCCGACGAGCCGCTCTCGCCCGAGGAGCGCAAGTGCGTGAACAAGGGGCTGGTCGGCGTGTCGGCGGGCGCCGGTCCGTCGCACAACACCATCGTCGAGTATCGCTTCCGCCTGCATCCCGACGGCAGCGCCGACGTGAAGGCCGCGATTCAGAAGTAGCACGCCTCATGCAGTTTCCTGAGGCATGAACCTCAAACAGCTGATTCGAATGATGGCAGTGGCCGCGCCGCTGACGTGGGGCGGCATGGCGCTCGCTCAAGCGGCGGGCGGCGGTGCGGCCGGCGCAGGCACGGGCGGCGCCGTCGGCGCGACGAGCGGCACCACGGGTACGCCGGGCTCGCTCGGCACCACCGGGACGACCGGCAGCACCACGACCGGCGGCCTGCCGACGACGTCGGGCGGCGTGCCGAGCACGACCACGCCGATGGGCACCGCGGGCGGCGGCACGCTCGGCTCACCGACGGGGACGACGGGCACGCTCGGCACCGCCGCGTCGGGGACGACGGGCACGCTCGGCACCTCGTCGACGACCAACAGCGGCGTCGGCACGACGTCGAACGGCATCAACACGCCGACGAACAACGGGCTGACCAACTCGCCGAGCAACGTTCCGCCGGCGGGCACGCTGCCCGGGACCACCGGCAACACCTCGAGCTCGCCGACCTCGCCGAGCACGATTCCGCCGACCACCGGCATCGGCTCGTCGACCAATCCGGCGAACCCGTCGAGCCCGGCCAATCCGTCGACGAATACCAACCCGACGACGCCCTAGCTACATCCGGTCGAGGACGTCGATCCCGAGGAGGCCGAGCCCATCTTTGAGCGCGCGCGCGGTGAGCGCACAAAGCTGCAGCCGCGACGCGCGCACGGTGGGCTCGGCCTTCAGCACCTGATGCTCGCTGTAGAACGTCGAGAACGCGCCCGCCAGATCGAAGAGATAGTCGCACAGGAGGTGCGGACGCGTCTGCGCCGCCACCGCCTCGACGGCGGCGCCATAGTCGTACAGCTTGGTCAAGAGCGCGCGCTCCGACTTCTCGAGCGCGCCGAGGTTGCCCGGCGCCGCGCCTTCCGCCTGCGCCTTGCGCAGGATCGACTGGATGCGCGCATACGCATACTGCAGATACGGCCCCGAATTTCCCGTCAGCGACAGCGCCTTGTCCCACGTGAAGGTGACCAGCGTCTGCCGATCTTTCGACAGATCGTTGTACTTCACCGCGCCGGTGCCGACGACGCGCGCGATGGCCCGCCGCTCCGCCTCGGGCAGCTCCGGGTTCGCCTCGGTGGCCACCGCGAACGCGCGCGTCTCGGCCTCGTCGAGCATCGCCTCGAGCTCGATGAGCTTGCCTTCGCGCGTCGAGATGGTGCCCTCGGGCAGGCGCATCAGGCCGAACCAGACGTGCTCGAGCGAGCAGGTCACGCCGAGCCGCCGCGCGGTGGCGAACAGCTGGCGGAAGTGCAGCTGCTGCCGCTCGTCGACGACGATGATGATGCGCGCCGGATTCCAGCGCTCGACGCGGTAGAGCACGCCGGCCACGTCGGTGGTGCCGTAGTTGTAGCCGCCGTCGCTCTTGCGCACGAGAAACGGCGGCATCTCGTCGTCGCCCCCGCCGGGCTTGCGGAAGAAGACGACGAGCGCGCCCTGGCTCTCCTCGGCGATGCCCTTGTCGACGAGCGTCTTCACCGTCGGGGCGAGCATGTCGTGATAGAAGCTCTCGCCGAGCGTGACGTCGAACGAGACGCCGAGCCTCTGATAGAGCCGGTCGAGATCGATCATCGACACGTCGAGGAACTTCTTCCACAGCGCGCGGTTCTCCGGATCGCCCTGCTGCATCTTCACCGTCTCGGCGCGCGCCTCGCGCACGAGCGGGGTGGCGTCGGTGCCTTCGTCGTCCTTGCCGAGCTTCGACTCTTCCTGGAACTTGATGTACAGGCGCAACAGCTCGGCGACGGGATCCTTGGCGAACGCCGCCTCGTCGGCCCACTTGCGCCAGGCGACGATGAGCTTGCCGAACTGCGTGCCCCAATCGCCGATGTGATTGTCGGCGATGACCTCGTACCCGACTGCCTTGAGCGCGCGCTTGATGGCGTCGCCGATGACGATCGAGCGGATGTGCGCGATGTGCAGCGGCTTGGCCACGTTCGGCGACGAATAGTCGATGACCACGCGCGCGCCCTGGGCGACGTCGCGTACCGCGAGCGCGGCGCCAGAATTCTGCGCGAGCCACCCGTCACGCACGAAGATGTTGACGAAGCCGGGACCCGCGATCTCCGCCTTGGCGACCGCCGGGTGATCCTGGATGGCCGCGACGATGCGCGCCGCGATCTCGCGCGGCTGCTTCTTCTCCGCCTTGGCGAGCTGCATCGCCGCGTTGATCTGGATGTCGCCGAATTCCACCTTCTTCGCGCGCGCCACCGTCGCGACGGGGACTCCGGCGCGCGTGGCGAGCTCGGTCATGAGCGCCAACATGTAGGCGCAACCTAGCGCAGGCGAAACCGATCCACAACGTGCGCCGTAGACCATAAGATGACGACGCAGGGGAGGGTGTGATGCTCGCAAGGTACGTCCGTTGGCTGCACACGGGGTGGCCGGCCGGCACCGTCGAGAAGCTGCCCGAGGTCAACGACGACGGCACCACCCGCGTCCCGGGCGTGCGCGTGGTCGGCGACCTCACCGGCGTGCCGCTCCTCAAGTTTTCGGCGGACACCGGCGCGCGCGCGGTGCAGGCGATCGCGCGCGAAGCGGACGTGCAGGCGAAAAAGGGCACGCAGGGCGTCGTCGACGTCGCCATCGTCGGCGGCGGGGTCAGCGGCATCGCCGCGGCGATGGAGGCGAAGAAGCAGGGCCTCAGCTACGTCGTGTTCGAGGCGTCGTCGGAGTTCAGCACCATCGCGAATTTCCCGAAGGCGAAGCCGATCTTCACCTATCCGACGGAGATGACGCCCGCCGGCGAGATGAAGCTCACCGCCGTCGTCAAAGAGGCGCTCTTCGACGAGCTCGAGGCGCAGCGCAAGGCGAGCGGCATCGAGTGCCGCCGCGCGCACGTCGAGCGCGTCGAGCGCCGCGGCCAGGAGCTCGCGGTGATGGTGCAGGGCGGCGAACCGGTGCGCGCGCTGCGCGTGATCATCGCCATCGGCCGCAGCGGCAACTACCGCACGCTCGGCGCTCCCGGCGAGAAGCTCGACAAGGTCACCCACCGCCTCTACGACCCGAACGATTACGCCGGCCAGCACGCGCTCGTCGTCGGCGGCGGCGACTCCGCCGTCGAGACCGCGGTCGCGCTCGCCATGGCCGGCGCCGACGTCACGCTCGCCCATCGCGGCAAGGAGCTGTCGCGCCCCAAGCCGGAGAACCTCGACAAGCTGCGCGCGCTCGAGAAGAACCCACACGCCGACGTGCAGATCGAGCGGCCGGTCTCCGAGCGCGTGAACACGGCGCTCGGCGCCAACATGATGCGCGGCGTGCACCCCGACGGCCGCGTACGCGTGCTGCTGTCGACCAAGGTCGAGGAGGTGCGCGCCGACGCCGTCGCGCTCGCCGGCGAAGGCGGCAAAAAGGAGACGCTCGCCAACGACGTCGTGTTCGCCATGATCGGACGCGAGGCGCCGCTCGACTTCTTCCGCCGCTCGGGGATCCCGATCCGCGGCGAATGGCGCGCGACCACGTGGATCGGCTTTCTCGCCTTCTTCGCCTTCTGCTGCTTTCTGTACACGTGGAAGGCCGATACCGCGGTGAATCATTATTTCAGCGCGCACAAGCTCTTCCCGTTCAACGTCGGCGCCGTCGGCTCGGGCCCGCTCGCGAAAGCATTCTCCGAGGCGGTCGCGTCGCCCGGTTTCTATTATTCGCTCGCCTATTGCGTGGCCATCCTCCTGTTCGGATGGAAGCGCATCCAGCGACGGAAAACGCCCTACGTCACGCGCCAGACGATCGCGCTCGCGGCCGTTCAGGTCATTCCGTTATTCCTATTGCCCTATCTCGTCCTGCCGTGGATGGGAAACGCCGGGCTCTTCGACCACGGCGTCCTGAAACCGATCGGCGACAACCTGTTCCCCGATCATTCGTGGTGGCGCGCCTTCGGCCTCGTGCTCGCCTGGCCGCTGTTCGTCTGGAACTTCTTCAACTGGAAGCCGCTGTCGTGGTGGCTCGTCATCGGCGGCATCCAGACCTTCGTGCTCATCCCGCTCATCGTCCGTCGCTGGGGCAAGGGCGCCTACTGCGGCTGGATCTGCAGCTGCGGCGCGCTCGCCGAGACCATGGGCGACACGCAGCGGCAGAAGATGCCGCACGGCCCCGTGTGGAACCGCGTAAACCTCGTCGGACAGGCGATCCTCGCCATCTGCTTCCTGCTCTTCGCCGCGCGCATCATCACCTGGACCGCGCCCGGGTCTGCCGTCGGACAGCACCTGCAGAAGGCGTACGACACGCTCTTCTACAGCCACTCGTGGTTCGACTACTACCACGTGGTCGACATGTTCCTCGCCGGCATCGTCGGCGTCGGCATGTACTTCTGGTTCTCGGGCCGCGTCTGGTGCCGCTTCGCCTGCCCGCTCGCGGCGCTCATGCACATCTACGCGCGCTTCTCGCGCTTCCGCATCTTCGCCGACAAGAAGAAGTGCATCAGCTGCAACGTCTGCACCTCGGTTTGTCACCAGGGCATCGACGTCATGAGCTTCGCCAACAAAGGGATGGCGATGGAGGATCCCGAGTGCGTGCGCTGCTCGGCCTGCGTGCAGTCGTGCCCGACGGGGACGCTGCAGTTCGGCCGCCTCGGTGCCGGCGGCGCGCCGATCTACGACACCGTAGCCGCTTCGCCCGTGCTCATGGCCGAAAGCAGCGACGGCAAGAAGCGCCTACGTGTGTTGGCGTAGCGCTCGATTCTCCATTACGATCGTTCCATGCTGATTCTGTACGTGAAGGCGCTCCACGTCGTCTTCATGGTCACGTGGTTCGCCGCGCTCTTCTACCTGCCGCGCTTCTTCGTCTACCACTCGATGACCACCGACGCGGCGACGCTCGAGCGCTTCAAGGTCATGGAGCGCAAGCTCGCCGTCATGATGGACATCGGCGCCACGCTCACGCTGCTGTTCGGCTTCTGGCTCTTGTTCTCGTACGGCTGGCACGAGTATCACGCCAAGGGCTGGCTGCACGTGAAGCTGACGATGGTGGCGCTCCTCATCGGCTACCACGTGTGGTGTCGCCTCCTGGTCAAAGACTTCCGGCTCGATCGCAACACGCATTCGCACCGCTGGTACCGCGTCTTCAACGAGGTGCCGGTGATCCTGCTCCTCGTCATCGTGATCATGGTGGTCGTGCGGCCGTTCTGATCAGGGCGCGACCGTGTAGAAGAGCTGGTCGAGGATCGCGGCGCGATTGAGCACGGCGTAGAACAGCGCCGCGTTGGCCGCGACGAGCAGCGCCACGTGGGCCACGCGAGCGGCCGGCGCCGGCGGGCGACGGCGCGCTGCCCAGCCCGCGGCGGCGATGAGCGCGAGCGACCAGGCGGCGCACATCCACAGCGCGTGCAAGACGGCCGGATCGCGGCCGACGCAGCCGGCGACGAGGAGCGCGTAGACCGGCGCCACATAGAGCGCCTCGGTCGGCACGCCGAGCCACGGCCGCGCCCACGGCCGGCCGCGCGCGAGGAACCAGGCCAGCGTCGCCGCGATCAGCAGCCAGGCGGCCCACTCCGCCAGCGTGCGCCGGTGCGCCTTTTTCGCGTTGGCGATCTTCTGATCGAGCTCGAGCGCCAGCACGCCCTCGGCGCCGGCGCGCGCCTCGCGATAGAGCGCCTCGCCGCGCACGAACGCGCCGCGCTCGACGGCGAGATCGCCGAGCCCGCGCGCCCCCAGCCGATGGCCGACCGGATCGTGCGAGCGATAGGCGCGCGCGTAGGCGGCTTCGGCGCCCACCTTGTCGCCGTCGCCGCGCCGCAGATCGCCGAGCCAATCGAGCGCCTGCGCCGCCGCCGCGCTGTCGGGCGCTTCGTTCGCCAGCGCCGCCAGCTCGCGCATCGACACCGCCTTCGGCTTGGTCACGAAATCGCGCCGCAGCTCGGCCAGCCGCGCCGCCGCTCCCGACGGATCGAGCACGAGCGGCAGCGTGACGATCAGGAGCGCGAGCAGCGGCGCCTCCGTGCGAGCACGAGCGCGCCGGCGAGAACGACGATCGCGAACAGCGACGGCAGCCCCGCGCGCCGCTCGCCCGGCGCCGCGCTGCAGGCGCCGCCGTCGATCGCGGGATAGCAGCCGAGCTTGCCGGCGAGCGGCCCATAGACGTCGCACACGCCGGCGACATCGTCGGGCGTGATGTTGCGCTTCGAGGTCTCGCCCTCCATCGACGCGTACGGATACATCGTGGCGTCGGTGACGAGCGGCGGTAGATCGGGATCGTTGCAATCGGGGATGGGCATCCCGTTGTTGTCGAGCGGCGGCGTCGCCGTCACGTGGTCCCAGCAGGTGTGCGCCAAGCCCTGCACGTGCCCGAGCTCGTGTGTGAGCGTGTTCTCCAGATCCGCCACCTGCGTGCCCGGTCGCGCCACCGCGTTCGCCGGATCGGTGGTGAACGTGTAGTTGACGTTGTTGAGCTCAATGTCGGCGTCGAGGATGGTGCCGTCGCCGACGGTGCCCGGCGTGTTCACGTACATCACCGTGGTGAGGCCGATGGCCGACGGATCGTGCGGCGCGTGCCCCGGCCGCTGCCACATCTCGTTACGGAAGATGACCGCGGGCAGCCCGTCGGCGGCGACGTCGAGCACCTTGTAGGCGGGGCGGCTCGCCAGCGCGATGCCGTTGCAGCTCGACGTGTACTTGGTCCAGTTGCTGACGGCGCGCGCGAGCGCGTCGTCGACCTGGTCGAGCGGCACGTCCTTCGAGCCGCGCTGGTCGACGGTGACGACGACGCAGTGCTCGTTCCATTGCACCGGCACGCCGCTCGCCTCGGTCGTGGTGCGCACGTACGCGTCGGCGGGATGAGCGACGAGCACGATGCCGAGCGCGACGAGGACAGCGCCGGCCAAAGGTGCGCGAAGAGGTGCCACGGACCGAGTCATTCTTACACGCCAAATTATTCTTTTAGTGCGGTATTATCGCCACGCGATGACCAAGAAGCTTTTAGTTGCCGTCGGTTTGGCGCTGATCGCGATGCTCGCCCTGTGGCTCTATTCACGGAGCTTGCAGGAAGAGGTCGCCGGCGGCCAGAAAGTGACGATCCTGGTGGCGGGCGAAGACATTGCCGCCGGCGCGCGTCTTGCCAAGGCGAACCTCGCCGTGCGCGACGTGCCCGAAGCGTACGTCCACCAGTCGTCGATCCGAAAGGGCGAGGAGAACCAGATCATCGGTCGCCCCGTCGCTGACAAGATCTCGCAAGGGCAGCCGCTCTTGTGGTCCGACTTCGAGCTGCAGAAGTCGGCGACCGCGCGGCGCCTCTCGGCGGCGGTGCAAAAAGGTCAACGCGCGTTGACCATCGCGGTCGATCAGTCGGGGTCGCTGGCCGGCATGCTGCGTCCCGGCGACCACGTGGATATCCTCGGTACCTTCGCCCGCGCACAGCAGGATTACGCGACCGTCACGATCCTGCAGAACGTCCTGGTGCTGGCGACCGGCGAGATGCGCGGCTCGGGCGAGAACGAAGAGGCGGCCACGACGCCGAGCTCGGGGCCGCGCACGTTCAACAACATCACCGTCTCGGTCGATCCCGAGGAGGCGGAGCTCCTGGTGTTCGCCATGCAGCGCGGACCGGTCAACGTGGCGCTGCGCTCGCAGGACGATGTGGCGACCTTCGACGACGTGCCGGAGAAGAATTTCGGCGACGTCTTCGATCAAAAGCGGCGCGCCGACTTCGGTCATCGCCACGCCGTCAAGAAGATCGGTGAGCTGAAGGCGCAATGAGTGAGCGAGCGGAGGTGAGGGGTTTTCGCGCGCCGGAGGCGAGTGCAGCGAGCCGACTTCGCGCGCCGAACCGTAGCGAGCGAACGGAGCAAACGTGAAGCTACTGCGCGCAGGGGCGTGCTTCTTCCTGATCCTGGCGGCGGGGCTCGCGAACGCGGCGCCGGGGCACGACGAGGATCTGAGCGAAATCAACCTCGCCGTCGGTGGGCAGAAGGTCATCAACTCGACCGGCGTGTCGAACTTCTCCGAGCCGTCGGGCATCGTGCAGATCAAGACGACCGACGACGGCCGGCGCATGGTCGTGTCCGCGGTGCGGCCGGGCTCGACGACGCTCCTGCTCATCTACGGCAGCGGGCGCCAGGAGACGATCAACATCAACGTCTACGCGCGCTCGCCGCAGGCGATCCGCACCGAGCTGAAGACGCTGCTCGCGGGCCTGACCGGCGTCGACATCCGCGAGGTCGGCGGCCGCGTCTTCCTCGACGGCGCGGTGCCGTCGCAGGACGACCTGGCGCGCATCGATCGCATCGTCGCGCTCTACGCCGGGCAGGTGGCGTCGCTGGTGACCGTCGATCCGGCGCGGCAGCGCACCAACATCAAGCTCGACCTGCACTTCGTGCAGTTCCGCAAGAACTCGTCGCACAAGTTCGGCGTCAACTGGCCGGCCAACATCGGCTCGCACCTCGGCGCCACCAATCAGCCGTCGGTGTCGTTCCTCTACACCTACGACTTCGTCTTGCGCGCGGCGACGCAGGGACAGCTCGTCATCGCCGAGAACCTCTTGCCGTCGCTCGACATCCTCGGCATCCGCGGCTGGGCCAAGATCAACAACGTGGTCTCGGTGATCACGACCAACGGCGGCACCGCGACCTATCACACCGGCGGCGAAGTGAACGTGAAGATCGCGACGTCGTTCGGCCAGTCGACGCTGACCAAGATCCCCTTCGGCGTGCAGCTCACGGTGACGCCGCGGCTCGATCCGTCGTCGGGCCTCATCGTGGTCAGCATCGACGCCGAGCAGTCGGAGCTGACGCCGATCCAGGGGCAGGACGTGCCGGGTCGCATCCTCACGGCGACCAAGACCAACGTGCACGTGAAGATCGGTCAGTCCATCATGCTGTCGGGCTTCAAAGAGAACACCGAGGACACCAACGCCACGGGCATTCCGCTGCTCATGCGCATCCCGATCCTCGGCTACCTGTTCCGCTCCGAGGCCGGCGACTCGACCGACACCGAGAACGTCCTGTTCATCACGCCGACGGTGATCGAGCATACGTCGCCCGAGAACGCGCGCCGCATCGAGGACGCGCTCAAGCGCTACGAAGACTACGGCGGCGTGGTGGTGTACTGAGCAAAATGCCGGCGGTGGACGTCGAAATCGCCTCGACCGAAGGAACGCGGACGATCTCCGCGCTGTCGGGGCCGCTCATCACCATCGGCCGCGGATCGGATGCGACCGTCGTGCTCAAGCACGACGACGTCTCGCGCAAGCACGCGTCGATCGAGATCACCGCCGGCGGCCTGGTGGTGCGCGATCTGTCGACCAACGGCACCTTCGTCGAGGGCAAGCGCGTCAACGGCAACGGACAGCCGCTGCCGTTCGGCAAGCCGGTCAAGATCGGGCCGTTCGTGCTGCGCTTCCGCCTGCCTGCGCCGACGGGGCCGATCGCCACGCGCACCGCCGCCGGCGAGGTCAAACGTCCGCCGCCGCCGCCGCAACCAGCCGCGGCGTCGGAGTACACGGCCGAGCCGAGCGTCGTCGCCGAGCACGCCGTCGAAGCCGACGAGTCGCTGCCTCCGCCGCCGCCGCGCAAGCCGATCGCGCCACCGCCGCAGGCGCACGCCCACGCGCAGCCGCAGGCGGCGCCGCGTGTGCAACAGCCGCAGTCGGCCAAGCGCGGCGTGCAGGAGAACGCGGTCACCACCATTCCCGATCTGTCCGACTCCGAGCGCGATCGCCTGAAGCGCTGGCTGCGCGGCCTCCTGCTCGAGTCGCTCGATCTGCCGTCGCTGCGCCCGGAGGAGCTGCAGGACAAGGCGCTGGCACCGCGCGTCTTGCAGCTCATGGACGAGCTCCTCGACGAGCACGCGCGCGAGCTGCCCAAAGGGCTCGATCGCGGCCGCTTGCGCAAGGAGCTCGCCGACGAGGTGCTCGGCCTCGGCCCGCTCGAAGATCTCCTGTCCGATCCGATCGTCTCCGAAGTCATGGTCGTCGATCGCGCGACGATCTACGTCGAGCGCAAGGGCAAGCTCGAGCTCACCCGCGCGCGCTTCTCGTCCGAGGACGCGCTGCGCTCGGCCATCGAGCGCATCGTCACGCCGCTCGGCCGGCGCATCGACGAGTCGACGCCGATGGTCGACGCGCGCTTGAAGGACGGCTCGCGCGTCAACGCCATCATCCCGCCGCTGGCGCTGCGCGGGCCGTGCCTCACGATCCGAAAGTTCTCGTCGCGCAAGCTGGGCGTCGAGGATCTCATCGATTTCGGCTCCATCGACGCGCGCATGGCCAGGTTCCTGTCGCGCGCGGTCATCGCGCGGCGCAACATCCTCGTCTCCGGCGGCACCGGCTCGGGCAAGACGACGCTGCTCAACATCCTGTCGTCGGCGATCCCC
>DATNAQ010000151.1:0-12274 GCA_035607415.1 Polyangia bacterium | reverse complement strand
TTGGCCACCACCATCTTGTGCACCTCGTCGGGGCCGTCGTAGATGCGCGCCGCGCGCTCGTGGCGATACCAGCCGGCGAGCGGCGTGTCGTCGGTCATGCCGAGCGCGCCGTGCACCTGGATGGCGCGATCGAGCACGCGATCGAGTACGCCGGCGACGAAGAACTTGATGATCGAGACCTGCTCGCGCGCCTCGTAGAGCCCGACCTTGTCGATGGTCCACGCCGCGCGCAGCACCAGCAGCCGCGCGGCGTCGATCTCGGCGCGGCTCTCGGCGATCCACGACTGCACGATCTGCTTGGTGCCGAGCGCCTTGCCCGCCGCCAATTCGCGCTTGGCCGCGCGCGCGCACATGAGCTCGAAGGCGCGCTCGCAGATCCCGATCCAGCGCATGCAGTGATGGATGCGCCCCGGCCCGAGGCGCTCCTGCGCGATCAGAAAGCCCGCGCCCTCGTGTCCGAGCAGGTTCTCGTGCGGCACGCGGACGCCGTGGAAGCGCAGCTCCGCGTGCGAGGCGTAGTCGTCGCCGGGCTCGCCCATGACCGAGATGTTGCGCACGCGCGTAAAGCCCGGCGCGTCCGTCGGCACGATGATCTGCGAGGCGCGACCGTACTCGCCGCCCGATTCGTTGGTCACCGCCATCACGATGGCGAAGGCGGCGCCGTCCGCCGACGAGCAGAACCACTTGTGCCCGTCGATGACCCACTCGTCGCCCTCGCGCCGCGCCGTGGTGCCGAGGCGCGTCGGGTTCGAGCCGGCGAACTCCGGCTCGGTCATGGCGAAGCAGCTGCGGATCTCGCCGCGCGCCAGAGGCCCGAGCCACTTGCGCTTCTGCTCGTCGCTGCCGTGGGAGATGAGGATCTCCATGTTGCCCGCGTCGGGCGCCTGGCAGTTGAAGAGGTAATGTCCGAGCGGCGAGCGCCCGAGGCGCTCCGAGACCTGCCCGTGCTCGAGCAGCGACAGCCCCATGCCGCCGTGCTCGCGCGGCAGCTGCGGCCCCCACAGGCCGAGCTCCTTGACCCGCGCGCGCAGCTTGCCGAGCGCGGGGAGCATGGCGCGAAAGCTGCCGTGGAACTGGTGCTCGAGCGGGATCGCCTCGTCGCGGATGAAGCGTTCGACCTTGTCGAGGATCGGCTGCAGCGTCGGGCTGGGCGCGAAGTCCATGCGCGCAGCATACTCGAATGCAGGCTAACGGTGGCAGCGCTCCTGCGCGACGCGCGCCGCCCGCTGCACGCTGCCGTCGGGGTCGCGCGCGCCCTTGGCGAGCGCCGGCGCCGCGCCCTCGGGGCACAGCTTGCCGATCGTGTCCATGGCGGCGGCACGCACCGCCGGCGACTGCGGCTCGTTGGCCGCCTCGCCGAGCGCCTCCAGCACCGGCCGCGACGTATCGCCGGTGCGCTCGAGCCCGCGCGTGCACACCACCACGAGACCGGCCGATCGCTCATCGGCCGCGGGATCGCCGAGCGTGTCGTCGATGGCCGCGGCCAGCGCCAGCGCCGCCTGCGTGCCGCCGGTCTTGGCCACGAGCGCCGCGGCCAGCTCGCGCACCGCGATCGGCTGCCGCTTCTCCTTCAGGATCGCCGCGAACGTCTCGAGCGGCACGCCGCCGCAATGATCCATCGCCGACAGCGCCGCGCGGCGCACCTCCTCCGACGGATCGGCGCCCGCCATCGACTTGCCGTCCCCGGTGACGGCCCGGCGCAGCGGCTCGTAGACCTCGCGATGCTGCCGACACGCGCCCGCCAGCGCTTCGGCCGCGGTGCGCCGCACCATCGGCCACGCGTCGCCCACGAGCGCGTGCACGCCGAGCTCCGCCGCCGCCGGCGTGCCGGTCGCCGCCGTCATCGCCGCCTTGCGCACGCCGGCGTCCGCGTCGCTCGCGCCGGCGCGAACCGTCGCTGCGCCACCGGGATTTCGCGCCGCCGCCGTCACCGCCGCCGCGCGCACCTCCGCCGCCGGGTCCTTCGCCGCCTCGGCGAGCGCCCCCGCGAGCTTGGTGTCGCCCACGTCGCCCATCGCGCGCACCAGGCGCAACTTCAGCGCGAAGCCGCCGCCTTTGTGTTTCTCCCACGCCGTCGACAGCGCCGCCGTCGCCTCCGGCCGCGCGCTGCCATGCGCCGCCAACCCGATCGCGCGCGCCAGATCCCCCGCCCGCGCCTCGTCGGTGGCCTCGACGAGCGCGCGCTCGATTGCGCCGCCCGCCGCGTCGTACACGTGCGCCAGCGCCGCCATCGTCGCCTCGCGCACCGCCGGCGGGCCCTTGCCCGCGCCGTCGACGAGCGCGCTCACCGCCTCCGCCTGGCCCCCGAGCTCGGCCAGCACCAGCGCCGCATCCGCGCGCGCCTCGGCGGTCTGCGACTCGTCACCATAGATGCGGATCGCCTCCTTCGCCCCCGCCGCGCCCATCCGCGCCAGCGCCGCCACGATGAGCGCGCGATCCTGCGCCGTCGACGCCGTCTCCAGCGCCTTGCCCATCGTCGGCGCCGACTCCTCCGATCCGATCGCCGCCAGCACCTGCAAGAGGCGCCGCCGCCCGAGCCCGCTCGTCGTCGGCAAGATCCCGCCGACCACGCGCGCCGCCTCCACCCCGCGCCCGGTCAAGAGGCGCACCGCCCCGTCGGCGTTCGGCTTCAGCTCGGCCACGTCCGCCGCCAGCTGCTGCAGCCCCGCCGGCCCGTCGACGTCGGTGTACACGTGCACCTCGCCGAGCGTGTTGCCCGCCGCCCCCGGCTCGAGCACCGCCACGCTCACGCAGGTCGTCGCCGCGCGATCGGGCAGCGTCACCCACTGCGCGCCGCCGCCGAGCGCCACGTTGAACTGCGCATCCGCCGCCGGGCCCAAAATCAGCGCCACCGACTTCGGCGCCTCCTTGCCCGGCACGATCTCGATCGCCCGCACCTTCTGCGCGCCCGCCTCGGCTCGCGCCGTCGCCCACGCCCCGCGCGCCGCCGCGCCGAAGCCCGCGTGCCACACCGTCTCGGCCTTGCCGTCCTCGAGCTCGTGGGGCGCGCCCAGCCGATCGGCGCGCGCCTCGCCGCTCGCGTCCGCCGACGCCGCCGTGAAGCGGAACAGGCCGAGCGGCGGCCCGCCGAGCCCGACCGGCGCATTCGACGACGCGCGCAGCTTCGCCCCCGCCGGCGCCTCGTCGATCACGCGGCGAAAACGTTTGCCCGCAAAGTCCCAGCGCTCGGGAAAGAGCAGCTCGTCGCCGTCGCAGCGCGAAAATCCGGGCGCCGTCTGATAGAGCACGATCCCCGCGTCGTCGACGCGCAGGCGCGTGCCGCTGTCACCGTCGCGCGACGGCCCCGTCAGACCGACGAAGATCTTCTCCTTGCCGCCGTCGCCGAGCACGACTTCGGCGCGGCGCTCCTTGCCGAGATCGACACGCGCATGAACGATGGTGTGCCCCTCGACGCCGATGATGTGCGCCTCGGCGTGCTCGATCGCGGCAGCGCGGTTGAGCGGGACGCGCGCCCGCTCGCGCCCGTCCGCGTCGGCGACCACCACCGTGCCGTCGCGCTCGACGTAGACGCGATCGGGCCGCCCGTCGCCGTCGACGTCGCCGTGCGCCTCGGCCAGCGGCGGAGGCGGCACCGGCTGCGCCGCGACCAGGAGCGGGAGAAGCGCGACGACGACAGTGCGCCGGAGCATCGCCGTGTTATAGCACCGCTCGTGCGCGCCTCCGACTTCGACTTCGAGCTTCCCGCCGCCAGCATCGCGCAGGCACCGCTGCCGCGCCGCGACGACGCGCGCCTCTACGTCCTCGACCGCAAGACCGGCGTCGCCGAGCACCGTCACGTGCGCGATCTGCCGTCGCTGCTGCCGCCCGGCGCGCTCGTCGTCGTGAACGATACGCGCGTCCTGCGCGCGCGCCTCGCCGCCACCAAGCCGACCGGCGGCGCCGTCGAGCTGCTCCTCGTCGAGCCCGTCGTCGGCGACGGGCCCGCGCGCGATCCCAACCGCTGGCGCTGCATCGGTGGCGCCTCCAAGCCGATCCGCCCCGGCCCGCTCACCCTCGCCGGCGCCGGCGCGGGCACCGACGTTCCGCGCGCCGAGGTCCTCGCCGTCGACGGCAAATACGTCGACGTCCGCTTCTCCGGCGACATCACCGCCTACGCCGAAGCGCACGGCGAGGTCCCGCTGCCGCCCTACATCAAGCGCCCGGCCCCTGAGCAAAGCGCCGATGCCGATCGCGAGCGCTACCAGACCATCTTCGCCCGTCACCCCGGCGCCGTCGCCGCGCCGACCGCCGGCCTGCACTTTACGCCCGAGCTCCTCGCTGCGCTCGAGGCGCACGGCGTCCGCCGCGCCACCCTCACGCTGCACGTCGGCCCCGGCACCTTCGCTCCGCTCGGCGACGGCAACCTCGAGACGGAGACCCTGCACGCCGAGCGCTACGAGATCCCCGAGACCACCGCCCGCGCCATCGCCGACACGCGCGCCGCCGGAAAACCGATCGTCGCCGTCGGCACCACCGTCGTGCGCACCCTCGAAGCCGCCGCCGCCGAGGACGGCGTCGTCCGCGCAGGGCAGGGCAGCACTTCGATCTTCATCCGCCCCGGCCACACCTTCCGCGCCGTCGACATCATGCTCACCAACTTCCACCTGCCGCGCTCGTCGCTGGTGATCCTCGTGTCCGCCTTCGCCGGGCGCGAGCGCATCCTCGACGCGTACAAAGACGCCGTCGCCCGCGGCTACCGCTTCTACAGCTACGGCGACGCCATGTTGCTCACATGAGCCTCACCGTCCACGCCACCTCCGGCAAGGCCCGCGCCGGCACGCTCACGCTCGCGCACGGCGACGTCCCGACGCCGATCTTCATGCCCGTCGGCACCTACGGCACCGTCAAGGCCATGACCCCGCGCGACCTGCAAGACGCCGGCGCGCGCATCATCCTCGGCAACACCTACCACCTGTGGCTGCGCCCCGGCCTCGAGGTCATCGCCGCGCACGGCGGCCTGCACAAGATGGTCGGCTGGCCGCGCCCCATGCTCACCGATTCGGGCGGCTTCCAGGTCTTCTCGCTCTCGCAGCTGGCCAAGCTCACCGAAGAGGGCGTCACCTTCCGCTCGCCCGTCGACGGCTCGCCGCGCACGCTCACGCCCGAGATCTCGATGGAGATCCAGGCCACCCTCGGCAGCGACATCGCCATGGCCTTCGATCACCTGCCGCCCGCCGACGCCCCGCGCGAGGTCGTCGTCGACGCCATGGAACGCACCACCCGCTGGGCGCAGCGCAGCGTCGTGGCGCCGCGCCCCACCGGCCAGCAGCGCTTCGGCATCGTCCAGGGCGGCGCCGACCTCGAGCTGCGCCGCCGCCACCTCGCCGAGATCACCGCGCTGCCGTTCGACGGCTTCGCGCTCGGCGGCTTCTCCGTCGGCGAGCCGATCCCGGTCATGTACGCGCTCCTCGACGAGCTCGCCCACGAGCTGCCGGCCGACAAGCCGCGCTACCTCATGGGCGTCGGCACGCCGCGCGATCTTCTCACCGCGATCGGCGCCGGCATCGACATGTTCGACTGCGTCATGCCCACGCGTAACGCCCGCAACGGCCAGCTTTTCACCTGGCGCGGGAAGATCGTCATCTCTAACGCTCGTTACAAGACGGACCTTGGACCACCCGACCCCGACTGCAGCTGCGAGACGTGCAAGACCTTCTCGCTCGCCTATTTGCGCCACCTCGAGGCGTGCGGCGAGATCCTGTTCGCTCGCGCCGCCACGCTGCACAACCTGCACTTCTATCTCGAGCTTGTCACGCGCGCGCGCCAGGCCATACTCGAAGACCGGTACGCGGCCTTCGCGGCCGAGGCAATCTCAAGATTTAGTTGACGGAAAGGGGTCCTCGCGGTACACGCCCACCCCATGATCTCTACGCTCCTTCTTCAGGCGGCCCCGCCGTCCGCCGCTCCGCCGTCCGCGGCTCCTCCGTCGGCTGCTCCGCCGTCGGCCGCGCCGTCGGCGTCGGGCGGGTCGACCACCGCGCCGGGCTCGCCGTCAGCGGGGAACAACCCGCTCGGCAATCTGTGCGGCGGGCAGGGCAGCTTCCCGCTGATGATGATCATGATGATCGCGGTCTTCTACTTCATCCTGATCCGTCCGCAGCAGAAGAAGCAGAAGGAGACCGATTCGTGGCTCAAGTCGCTCAAGAAGGGCGACGAGGTGGTCACCTCCGGCGGCGTCATCGGCCGCATCTCCGGTCTCACCGACAACACCGTCACGCTCGAAGTTCAGGAGAAGGTGCGCATCAAGGTGCTGCGCTCGTCCGTCTCCGGCAAGGCGCCCGGCGCCGCCGCCACCACGACCGAACCCGAAAAGAAGTAACGAGGTCTCATGGACCGTTCCTGGGTCTATCGCGTCATCACCTACTCGCTGCTCACGATCCTCGCACTGGTGCTGCTCACGCCGTCGGTGGCGTCCTGGCTCGGCAAGGACGACAAGCTGCCGGCGTGGATGCACAAGCACCTGCAGAAGAAGATCATGCTCGGGCTCGATCTGCAGGGCGGCCTCCACCTCGTCTACGCCGTCGAGGTCGACAAGGCCGTCAGCGACAAGGCCGACCGCCTGTCGAGCGACATCGAGGAGCGCCTCAAGCGCGACAAGCACGTCAAGGATCTGAAGGTCGATCGCTTCGGCGGCGACCAGATCGTGCTGACGTTCAAGGATCCGGCCGAGGCCAAGAAGCTCGACCGCGAGTTCCTCAAAGACTATCGCCGCAACCTCTACGAAGAGTCGCGCGACGCCGCGGCCGGCGTGGTCAAGCTGCGCATGGACAACGACTACGTCGAGGAGCAGCGCGACTCGGCGGTGCGCCAGGCCGTCGAGACCATCCGTAACCGCGTCGACAAGCTCGCCGTCTCGGAGCCGACCATCATCCGCAAGGGCAACGACATCATCGTCGAGCTGCCCGGCCTCAAGCCCGACGATTTCGAGCGCGTCAAGAAGCAGATCGGCCGCACCGCCCAGCTCGAGTTCAAGATGGCGGACGACGGCTCCGAGTACATGAAGAAGGTGGCCGGCATCGCCGTCGCCAAGAAGGCGGAGTTCCCCGGCATCGAGGTCGGCCGCGACGGCTGGACCGAGAAGGACTCGGGACAGCCGCACTCGGACGTCTATCTGAAGAGCAAGGACAAGACCGAGCTCGAGAAGTTCTTCGCCTCGCTCAAGGGCGACGACGCCGTCCCCGGCGATCACGAGATCGGCTACGAGCAGAAGGAGCTCCGCGAGGACGACGACAACGCCACCTCGCAGGAGAAGATCTGGCGCACCTATTATCTCCACCGCCGCGCCGAGCTCACCGGCGAGCACATCCAGGATCCCGAGGTCGCCTGGGATCAGCAGACCGGCCGCCCCGAGGTCTCGCTGCAGTTCGACCACGAGGGCGCCAATCTGTTCGAGAAGGCCACCGCGGCCAACGTCGGCCGCAAGATGGCCATCATCCTCGACGAGAAGATCAACTCGGCGCCGGTGATCGAAGGGCGCATCGGCGGCGGCCGCGCGCGCATCACCATGGGCGGCATGGGCGATCCCTTCAAGATTCAGGAAGAGGCCAAGGACCTCGTCGCCGTCTTGAAGGCGGGCGCGCTGCCGGCGCCTCTGAAGCGCACGTTCGAGTGGCAGGTCGGCCCGACGCTCGGCAAGGACGCCGTCGACAAGGCGAAGTTCTCGATGTACGTCGGCGCGCTCGTCGTCATCCTGTTCATGCTCATCTACTACCGCACGGCCGGCCTCATCGCCGACATCGCGATGGTGATGAACATCATCTACCAGCTCGCCGTGCTCGCCGCGCTCGGCGCGACGCTGACGCTACCCGGCATCGCCGGCGTCGTGCTCACCGTCGGCATGGCGGTCGACGCCAACATCATCATCTACGAGCGAATACGTGAGGAGCTACGTGCCGGCAAATCGGCGCGCGGCGCCGTCGAGGCCGGCTTCGGCCGCGCCTTCTGGACGGTGTTCGACGCGCACGTGACCAACCTGGTCGCCGGCATCGTGCTGTACTCGTACGGCACCGGGCCGATCCGCGGCTTCGCCGTCACGCTCATGATCGGCATCGTGGCCAACCTGTTCACCTCGGTGTGGCTGTCGCGCTCGATGTTCGACTTCCTCGTCAACCGTCGCCAGGCGGCGACACTGTCGATCTAGGACCGCCATGGCGAACGAACCCAAAAAGACGAATAAGGCGCATCAGAAGTTCTTCGAGCTCATCCGGCCCGACCACGACTTCAACTTCGTGGGGCGGATGAACCTGCTCTTGACCATCTCGCTGGTCCTGGTGGGCCTGAGCATCGCGATGCTGCCCATCAACCACTTCTGGCGCGGGCACACGCTCAACTACGGCGTCGACTTCCGCGGCGGCACCGAGATCCAGGTCCAGTTCAACCAGGAACAGGACCCGTCGAAGATCCGCGAAGCGATGCAGAAGGGCAGCTTCAAGGACACCGAGGTCGTCAAGGTCCGCAACGACCAGATGCCCAACACCTACCTCTTGCGCTTCGGCGCGGTGTCGCCGGTGTCGGAGCAGAAGTCGGAGCAGCTCCGCCTGGCGATGGAGCAGAAGCTCGGCGCCGGCAGCGTGCACAAGTGGGACTTCTCCGACGGTGGCGACCGCATCCGCGTGCGCTTCGGCAAGGCCGTGGAGCCGGCGCAGATCGAAGAGGTCTTCAAGTCGCAAGGCGTGCACTTCAACACCGTGCAGCGCTTCGGCCGCCCCGAGGAGAACACCTTCGAGATCATCCTCGTCGGCCTCGACGTGGAGGTGCGCGCGGCGCTCGACAAGGGCCTCGGCTCCGACGCGGTCAAGGAGATCCCGTCGGTGTCGTCGGTCGGCGCCAAGGCTGGTCAGGAGCTGCGCGACGACGGCATCAAGTCGCTGCTCTTCGCCATCGTCTGCATCATGGTGTACATCGCCGTGCGCTTCGACTTCCGCTACGGCCCGGGCACCATCGCCTCCTTGCTCCACGACGCCATCCTGGTCATGGGCGCGTTCGCCATCACCTATCGCGAGTTCTCGCTGACGACGATCGCCGCCATCCTGACCGTCATCGGCTACTCGATGAACGACACCATCGTCGTCTTCGACCGCATCCGCGAGAACGCGTCGCGCCTGCGCGACAAGAAGTTCGATCGCGTGGTCAACATCTCGATCAACGAGACCCTGTCGCGCACCATCCTCACCTCGGCGACGGTGTTCTTCGTGACCCTGGCGATGAACATCTGGGGCACCGGCGTCATCCGCGACTTCGCGTTCGCCATGAACGTCGGCGTCATCGTCGGCACCTACTCGTCGATCTTCGTGGCCGCGCCGATCCTGCTCTGGCTCAACAAGCGCTTCTTCGCGGCCACGGGCGACGGCAAGAGCGGCAAAGGCAAGCGGGCGCCCGCGTAGTGAAGGCGGCGCTCGCGCTCGTCCTCGGCCTCGCTCTTCCCGCCTGCGCGGCCACGCGCACCGGTCCCACCAAGGCACAACAAGGCTACCTCAAGACGCACCCGCTCTCGCCCGACGAGGAGCGGCGCCTCACCGCGCGCGAGGCGCAGCGCGGCGACACGCTCGACCGGGTGCGCGTGACCTGGGACGGCTGCGACTTCGAGCGCGCCTCACACGAAGGCGACCTGGCGATCTGGCGCGTGCACGTGCCGATCGATCAGCCGCCGATCCGCGTCGTCACCGACAAGCTCGAGGACATCCCCTCGGGCGGCTCGGCGCTCCTCACCTTCAAGAACGATCGCCTCGACCGCGTCACCATCCTCGAGTAGCGCGCGGCCAGGCGCGCCGGCTAGAACGCATCAGATCCGTTCTAGTCCTCGCGCAGCGCCACCATCGGATCGACGCGCGTCGCCCGCCGCGCCGGCGCCCAGCAGGCCAGCGTCGCCACGCACAGCATGCCGACGAGCGCGCCGGCGAAGGTCAGCGGATCGACCGCGCTCACCTTGAAGAGCATGTCGGCGAGCGCGTGCCGCAACACCAGGTTCACCCCGAGCGCGATCAGCGTCCCGCCGACGATGCCGAGCACCCCGAGCCGGAGCCCCTGCCCGAGCACCATCGCCCGCACCCGCGCCGGCTCGGCGCCGAGCGCCATGCGAATGCCGAGCTCGCGCGTCCGCTGCGCCACCGAATACGACATCACGCCGTAGATGCCGATCGCCGCCAGCACCAGCGCCAGGCCGGCCAGCGCCCCGAGCAGCGTCGACAGAAAGCGCGGCTTGGCCACGGCGTCGTACATGAGCTCGTCCATCGTCGCCAGCTTGGCCACCGCCAGCTGCGAATCGATCTCGCCCACCGCGTTGCGCACCGCCTTCTCGAGCGAGCGCGGGCTGCCGACGTCGGTGCGCAGCGCCACGTGCATGATGTTGAGCGAGCGCGGATAGGCCTTGGCGATCTGCCGCGTCGCGAAGTAGACCTCGGTCCCCGTCGGCGCCTCCAGCCCCTGCTGCTTGACGTCCTTGACCACGCCGACGATGGTCCACCACGGATCGTCCATCTCCGGCCGCACGCGCCGCCCCAGCACCTTCTCGCCGGGATAGAAGCGGCGCACGAACTGCTCGTTGACCACCACCGCCAGCATCCCGTCGGCGTTGTCGTGCTCGTCGAGCACGCGCCCCTCGACGAGGGTCGTGCCCATCGTCTTCCAGAAGTCGTCGCCGACCGTCTGGAAGAAGTCGACGTTCCACGCCGGCCCATCCTTCGTCTGCGTCTTGCCCTCGAAGAAGAAGTCGTTGGCGTTGAGCTGCCGGTTGGGCGGCAGCCCCGCCAGCACCGTCGCGTCGGTCACGCCGGGCAGCGCCGCCATCCGCTCGCGCAGCTGGTTCCACAACGCGAGCGCGCGATCGTTGTCGGGGTACTCCTTGGCGGGCAGCTCGATCTGGAACGTCAACAGGCCGTGCGGCCGGATCCCGGTGTCGACGTCGAGCACGCGCGCGAAGCTCTTGATCATCAGGCCCGACCCGACGACGAGCACCACCGCCAGCGCCATCTCGGCGATGACGAGCGCGCGCCGGAAGCGCTGGCGCCCAAGGCCGCCGGTCGCGCGCGTGCCCGCGCCCGAGAGCGCGAGCTGAAAGCCCGGCCCGCCGACGTGGAACACCGGCGCCAGCCCGAACACCACGCTCGTCACGAACGCCGCCGCCGCGGTGAACGCCAGCACCGCGCCGTCCATGTGCACCTCGGCCATGCGCGGCGCGTTCGACGGCACCATCGCCAGCATGAGATCGAGCCCCCACGCCGCCATCAAGAGCCCGAGCGCGCCGCCGAGCACGCCGACGAGCAGGCTCTCCGTCAGGAGCTGACGCGCCAGCCGCGCGCGCCCGGCGCCGAGCGCCATGCGGATCGCGATCTCGCGGCTGCGCGCCTCGGCCCGCGCCAGGAGCAGGCCCGAGATGTTCGCGCACGCGATCAGCAGCACCAGGAAGACCGCGCCCTGCAGAATCAAGAGCGGCGAGCGCAGCGTCCCAACGATCTCGCCCATGAGCGGCCTCAGCGTCATCGGGTGCTTCTCGTCGATGACGTGCTTGTGCTTGCCCGCCCACGCCGTCTGCAGCGACGTCAGCTCCGCCGTCGCCTGCCCGGGCGTCACGCCGTCGGCGAGCCGCCCGATGACGCTCCAGTTGTGGCTGGCGCGCCGTCGCTCCTCGTTCGACATGCCGCCCGGCACCCACAGCTCGGTGCCTTCGCCGGGAAACGCGAAGCCGCGCGGCATCACGCCGACGACGTGTGTCATGTCCGAATCGACGCGGATGGCGCGCCCGATGATCCCCGGATCGCCGCCGAACAGGCGCTGCCACAGCCCCCAGCTCAGCACCACGCCCTGCGGATGGTCCCTGATGTCCTCGTCGGCGGTGAAGAAGCGCCCGAGCAACGGCTCGACCCCGATGGTCGGCAACAGCGACGGCGAGCAGTACGCCGTCACGGCGCGCACCGGCGTCTCGCCGCCGATCACCGGCGCGCCGCCGAGCTGGTAGGCGCCGATCGACTTGTACGAGCGCGCGTCGTGCTGCAGGTCGAGGAACTCCGGCGACGAGAACCAGAACTTGTCGAACTTCATCGTCGGAAACTGCGTGTACAGCTCGACGAGCCGGTCGGCGTTCGGATAGGGCAGGGGGCGCATCACCACCGAATGCACCACCGTGAAGATGGCGGTGTTGGCGCCGATGCCGAGCGCCAGCGTCAGGATCGCGATGAGGCTCACCACCGGCGTGCGGATGAGGAGCCGCGCGCCGTACTTGAGGTCCGCGAGGAAGGTGCCCATTCGCGCGCGTATCAGCAAGCCACGTACCGCCGCG
>DATNAQ010000146.1:0-38882 GCA_035607415.1 Polyangia bacterium | reverse complement strand
GGGCGCGAAGTCGCCGTGGATGATGTCCGAGAGCCGCCCGCCGACGATCTCGCGCGGGTCGTAATAGGGGAACGAATCGTAGAGGCGGGGATCCCACTCCCAGTCGCGGATCTCGTGCAGGTAGAGGAGCTCGAGCGCGATCCCGTCGGCGAGGATCTGCGCGTCGGCGCGGCCGTCGTCGCCGAGATCGCCGGCGGCGACGATGGCGTCGAGCTCGCGCTTCTGCGCGTCGAGCTCGGCCTCGCGCTTCTTCTCGGCGGCGGCGCCCATCGGCGGCAGCTGGCCGTCGAAGCGATGGTCGCCCATGAAGGTCGCCAGGTGCGGCTTGGCCCGGAACAGCCCGTCGAGGTAGCGCTTGACCAGGTGATCGAGCTTGCCGGCGTTCTCGCTGGCGCCGGCGGGCAGTGCGAACAGCAACGTGAGGAGGAGCGCGCCGATTCTCATGCGCGCGGGCGTATCAGATCCCCGTCGACATCTCCAGCATCTTGTCGATCGGCTTCTTGGCGGCGACGCGCAGAGATTCGTCCATCTCGATCGTCGGCGTCAGATCGCGCAGGCACAGGTAGAGCTTCTCCATCGTGTTGCGCCGCATGTGCGGGCACTGGTTGCAGGCGCAGCTCTCGTCCTCGGGCGGCGCGGGGATGAAGGTCTTGTCGGGCGCGCCCGCCTTCATCTGGTGCAGGACGCCCTCCTCCGTCGCCACGATCAGCGTCTTGGCCGGCGACGAGACGGCGTACTTGATGAGCCCCGTCGTCGAGCCGACGTATTTCGCGTGGCGCAAGACCGGCTCTTCGCACTCCGGATGCGCGATCAGCTCGGCGCCAGGATTGCGCATCAATAGATCGATGATCTTCTTCTCGCTGAAGGTCTCGTGCACGATGCAGGTGCCCTGCCACACGACCATGTCGTCGCGGCCGGTCTGCTTCATCACGTAGCGCGCCAGGTGCTTGTCGGGCGCGAAGATGATCGGCTGGTCCTTCGGGACCTGCGACACGATCTTGACCGCGTTCGACGAGGTCACGATCACATCCGACATCGCCTTCACCGCCGCCGAGCAGTTGATGTAGCTGACGACGAAGTGGCCCGGATGCGCGTCGATGAAGCGGCGGAACTGATCAGGTGGGCAGCCGTCGGCGAGCGAGCAGCCGGCCGCCAGATCGGGGAGCACGACGGTGGTCTCGGGGTTCAAGATCTTTGCCACCTCGGCCATGAAGTGCACGCCGCAGAACGCGATCACGTCGGCGTTGGCCTTGTGCGCCGCGCGCGCGAGGCCGAGCGAGTCACCGACGTGGTCCGCGAGATCCTGGATCTCCGACTCCTGGTAGTAGTGCGCCAGGATCACCGCGTTGCGCTCCTTCTTCAGGCGCTCGATCTCCTCCTCGAGCTTCCAGGCGGGCGGCAGGTCGGATTTGGCGAGTGGCAGGGCCATGCGCCCAATATGCGTCACTCGACCTGATCTGTCACGCCGTCGAGCGACTCGAGCACGGTTTTCAGGAGGTCGTTCAGACACCTGCGCGTCTCGATGCGCAGGTTCGCGAACTCCAGCCCGACGCGATAGACCGCTTCCCCTTCGTGCTCGACGGCGCGCTGATGCACGACGCGCGCGCGCAGGATGAGCAGCTGATCGCCGGCGGTGTCGGGCACGGTGACTTCGAGCTCCTCGTAGAGCACGAGCGCATCGGCGACCGTCATCGCCAGGCCGCCGCGCGAGATGTCCTCGAGGATCGCGCGCAGCTCGCCGAGGTGGCCGAAGCGGATGTCCATGCGCCGCGAGACGCGCGGGGAGGCGCGCTGCCCGCCGCCGGTCGCCGTCAGCAGCACCTCGATCAGATCGTTGAGCGGCTGGCGCATCGCCGGATCGACGGCATCGAAGCGCACGGCGACGGTGCAACCATCGGTCGCTTCGGTCGAGCGGATGATCTCGGCCATCACCGTGATCTCCTCGCCGGACAGCGACGGTAGGAACAGCTCGATGGTCTCGCCCACGCGTCCGATCGGCTTGGGAGTGACGAAGCGCGCGCCGCCCTTCGAGAGATCGCGCAGCGTCGCGTCGACGTTGCCCTCGGGAGATGCGACCGTGATGGTCGTCGAGACGTGGATGCGGGCGTGAACCCGGTTCTCTTCATCCCCCATGGACGCTCGATCGTATCACGACCGTCGGGGTGGGCGCGGCGCCGGCGGCGCGACGTGCAGCGGGTCCTCGGGCCACGAGTGGCGCGGATAGCGCCGTCCGAGCTCGCGACGCAGCGCCGGATAGTGCCGCTCCCAGAATCCCGCGAGATCCGAGGTCACCTGCACCGCCCGCTGGTTCGGAGCCAAGAGGTGCAAGGTCAGCGGCACGCGCCCGCGGGCCAGCGTCGGCCCCGCCGCCATGCCGAAGAAGTCCTGCAGTCGCGAGGCGATGAACGGCGCCTGCCCAGCCGGATACTGCACCAGGACCCCGCGCCCGCCCGGCAGCGTCACGCGCTCGGGCGCTTCTTTGGCCAGCAGGCCGGCTGCCTGTGGGCCCATCCGCGACACGAGCGCCGACAAAAAGCCGCCCTCGCGCAGCTCGGCGAAGCTGTCGCGCCCGACGCAGAGCTCGCCGAGCGCGGCGTCGAGCTCGGCCTCGGTCAGCTCGGGCAGCCCCGCCTCGGGCAGGTGCGCGCGCACGAACGCCACGCGCCCGCGCAGCCGCTCGAGCGCCTCGGCGTCGACGAACGCGTGCGTGCCGCGATCGCGCGCCGCCTCGTGCAGCGCGCGCGCCACCGCATCGGCGTCGGCGTCGCCGAGCTGCGATGGCCACGCTCGCCGCTCGTCGAGCACGAGCGCGTCGTAGGTCATGCGCTCGATCACCTCGACGCGCTCGGCCGGCGCGTTCCACGCGTATGCGCGCACTTCGCGGATGCGATCGGCCGCGACGTCGATCAGCCAATCGGCCTCGATCGCGGTGACACTGCGCGCGACGATCGCCCCCGACGCGCGATCGCTGCGCTGCTCGGCGTCGACGACGACCATGAGGTCCGCGTCGCGCACCACGCTCGCTTCGGTCAGCTGCGCCGTGCCGCCGCCCGATAGCAGCAGCTCCGGCTCGCCCTTGCGCCGCCGCCGCGCGACGCGATCGGGATAGCCGGCGAGGATGCTCTGCCTGAGCGCCGTGTCCGGATCGTCCGCCTTGCCCCCGCGCTCGACGAGCGGCTCGAGCTGCCGCCGCACGCGATCGATGGTGAGCGCCGCGCCGACGTCGAGCCCGAGCGTGCGCGCGCGATCGGGCTGCAGGCCGCCGCCGCGCGACGCCTCGGCGAAGCGATCGAGATCGGCGAGCAGATCGGAGTCGCCGCTCAGCTCCGCGCGGCGCGGCCGCTGCCACACGAGGTCACGCTCGCCGACGAGCGCCGCCACCACGCACGACGCCCGTCCGACGCCGCGCGCCTCGGCGTCGACCACGAGCCGCGCCTGCCGCGGATGCAGCGGAAAGCGCAGCATCCGCCGCCCGAGCGGGGTGATCGCGTCGCGCCCGTCGATGGCGCCGAGCCGCACCAGCAGCGCGCGGGCCGCCTCGACCGCCGCCGCGGGCGGCGCCTCGAGCCACGCCAGCTCGTCGACGCGCACCCCCGACGACGCGAGCAGGAGCAGCGGATCGGTGAGATCGAGCCGCCGCACCTCGGGCGCGTCCTGCAGCGCCCGCGTGTCGTGATCGTGCTGCGAGTACAGCCGCAGCGCGCGTCCCGGCCGCAGGCGGCCGGCGCGTCCTGCCCGCTGCGTCGCCGACGCGCGCGAGATCTTGGCCACCTTCAGCGTCGGCACGCCCGACCACGGCGAGAATGACGCCACCCGCGCCAGCCCGCTGTCGATCACTGCGACCACGCCCTCGATCGTGATCGAGGTCTCGGCCACGTTCGTCGACAGGATCACCTTGCGCCGCGGACCCGGCGCCACCGCGCGGTCCTGCTCTTCGGGCTTGAGGTCGCCGTGCAGCATGACGACGTCGATGCCCGCCTGCGCCGCCACGCTCGCGCACGCTGCCTGCGCCTTGCGGATCTCGGCCGCGCCCGGCAGGAACACCAGCACGTCCCCGTCGAGCCCGTCGGCCACGAGCTTGCGCAGCGCCGCCGCGACGTCGCTGGCGAGCGCGTCGGCAGCCGCGCGATCGTTCTGCGCGGCCGGCGCGCGATATTCGATTGTCACGTCGAACCGCCGCCCCTCGGCACGCAGCGACGGACAGCCGAGGAAGGCAGCGATCGGCCCCGCATCGAGGGTGGCCGACATCACCGCCAGCTTCAGGTCCTTCCGTCGCTCCTGCAGGCGGCGCAGCAGCGCCAGCGCCACGTCGCCCTGCAGATGCCGCTCGTGGAACTCGTCGAGCAGCACCGCGCCCACGCCCCTCAGCTCCGGGTCCGACAGCAAACGGCGCGTCAGCACGCCTTCGGTCACGAACACCACCCGCGTACGCGACGACACTGCATCGTCGAAGCGCACGCGGTACCCCACCCGCTCGCCAACCCGCTCCCCGAGCTCCTCCGCGACCCGCCGCGCCGCCATGCGCGCCGCCAACCGTCGCGGCTCGAGGACCAGGATCTCCCCCTCGACTCCGGCGTCGAGCAGCGCCCGCGGAACGCGGGTCGTCTTGCCCGCGCCCGGCGGAGCTTCCAAGACTACGTTCGGCGTCCGTTGCAGTGACGCGATGATGTCGGGAATCAGCGGATCGATCGGCAGCGGCACGAGTGCCGCTCTCGCGGAGGACGACGACACCGAAGCTAAACAGTATCGCTTTGATTGCGATCCATCGCGTAATCCAACGTCCGGCGCTGCGGTGCCTGCTCACATACCAACGCGTATGCTCTGCGGGCTCCTCGCGCCGTCCTTGTCTTCCGCTTGTCTCTCAACCAACGCAACGCTGTTTACTTCTGCTTCGCGCGCGCCTCAGCGATCTGCAACCGACGCTGCTTCTTCGCGACCTTCAAAGCCGCCTGCTTCTTCCGCCGCTTCCCGGCGGCGCTATCGTGGTGACGCTCGGGGTGCTTCATCGACATGGCTCGTGTCCTCCGAGCCGTTTGTTTAGCGTCTCCGCCCCGCCGTTACAAGCACCGCGAGTAGCCGCACTCCAGGCACACCGTACAGGCCCCCTGATGCGACGGCGGCATCGCCGCGCCACACTCCGGGCAGGGAACCCCATCCACCTCCTTCGCCAGCTCCACCGTCGCTTCGCGGCTCTTCTTGGCCGCGGTCTCCCCGAACGACAGCACCTGCTCGTCGCGGCTGCCGTCGCGATACACGGTCACGCCCTTGCAGCCGAGCGCATAGGCTTGCCGATACGCGGCCTCGACCTCCGCCACCGTCGCCGCGCGCGGGAAATTGATGGTCTTCGACACCGCGTTGTGCACGTGGCGCTGAAAGGCCGCCTGCATCTTGAGGTGCCACTCGGGCGCCACGTCGTACGCGGTCGCGAACAGCCGCTGCGTGTCGGCCGGCACCTCGTCCATGTCGCGCACCGAGCCGCGATCGGCCACCCGCTTCATGAGCTCGTCGGAGTACCAGCCGCCGGCGCGCGCCGCCTCGACGAACAGCGGATGCACGTCGACCAGCCGCGCGCCGTCGAGCACCTGGCGCACGAACGACACCGCATACAGCGGCTCGATCCCACCCGAGCAGCCGGCGAGAATGCTGAGCGTGCCCGTCGGCGCGATCGTCGTCGTCGTGGCGTTGCGTAACGGCGGCGAGCCGGCGAGCTGCCAGCGCGATCCCTGCCAGTTGGCGAACGGCCCACGCTCGCGCGCGAGCTCCGCCGACGCCGCCTGTGCGTGCTTCTCGATGAACGCGCCGAGCTCGTCGGCGACCGCGAGCGCCGGCTCCGAGTCGTAGGCGATGCCCATGCGGATGAGCGCATCGGCGAAGCCCATCACGCCGAGCCCGATCTTGCGGTTGCCGCGCGTGATCTCCTCGATCTGCCGCAACGGGTAGTGATTGACGTCGATGACGTCGTCGAGAAAGCGCACGCCGAGCGCGACGAGCTGCGCCAGGCGCGGCCAATCGAGCTTGCCGCCGACCACCAGCTTGCCGACGTCGATCGACGCCAGGTTGCACGCCTCGAACGGCAGGAGCGGCAGCTCGCCGCAAGGGTTCGTCGATTCCATCTCGCCGAGCGCCGGCGTCGGATTCACCGCGTTGATCCGATCGATGAAGATGACGCCCGGCTCGCCGCTCTTCCACGCCAGCTGCGCGATCAGCTGCCAGACGCGCCGCGCATCGAGCCGCCGTACCTCGGCGCCGCCGCGCGGATTGCGCAGCGCATAGTCGCGCCCCTCGTCGAGCGCGCGCATGAACTCGTCGGTGATCGCCACCGAGACGTTGAAGTTGCGCAGCCGCCGCGGATCGCTCTTGGCGGTGACGAATTCGAGCACGTCGGGATGGTCGACGCGCAGGATCCCCATGTTGGCGCCGCGCCGCACGCCGCCCTGCCGGATGGCGTCGGTCGCCGTGTTGAACACCTCGATGAACGAGACCGGCCCCGACGCCACGCCCATCGTCGACTTGACCACGTCGCCCGAGGGCCGCAGGCGCGAGAACGCAAAGCCGGTCCCGCCACCGGTCTGCTGAATCATCGCCGCCCACTTCACGGCGTCGAAGATGTCCGGCATCGCGTCGCCGACGGGCAACACGAAGCACGCCGACAGCTGCCCCGACGGCTTGCCCGCGTTCATCAGCGTCGGCGAATTGGGCAAAAATTGGAGCCGCGCCATCGCGTCGTAGAACTTCGTCTCCCATGCCGCCGCGTCGCCGCCGTGCGCCGTCTCCGCCGCGGCGACCGCACGCGCGACACGGTCGAGGAGGCCATCAGGCGTCTCGACGACGCGCCCCTCCTCGTCGCGGCGAAGGTAGCGCCGCTGAAGGACGGTCTGCGCGTTGTCCGTCCACCGCGTGGACGTCGTGGACGCAGGACGAGGCAGCATCTTCACAACCTAAGACTGAACATCCGCACAGTCAAGCAGTCACCGAAAGATTTTTTTCGCCGCCGCACGCAACTTCTCCGCGCGCCCGACGATAAGCCTTTCGCATGGTGGGAGGTGCGTCGATGCGCGGGCGATTCTTGACAGGATCTTGGCGGACGACAGATGATCGATCGGCGGCGACCTGGTTGATGACTGTCCTGTCCATTGCAACAATATCGCCCTCCGCACGGGCGGACGAGCGACCGCCGCCATCATTAATAGAGCGGGCGCTGCGCTTCGACAGCCCCGGCCGGCCGCCGTCCGAGGGCGCGCTCGCCGCCGCGCCGTGGGTCCCCGAGCTGCACCTGCGCGCCGTCGTCGAGCACAGTACGCTGCCGGGCCGCCATCAGCTCGACACGACGGTGCTGGCGATCGTGGCGTGGCCCTTCGGCCGGCGCCCGATCGCCGACGCGACGGCAGTGGCGCGCGATCGCCGCGAGCGCTCGGCCGCGCGCGACGCGCTCGTCGAGAAGATCGCCGCTGCCTGGCACGCGCGTCGTATCGCGAGCGAAGCCGCCGACGACGTCGCCGCCGAGCTCGATCAGGAAGAAGCGGACGCGACGCTCGACGCGCTCACCGGCGACGCGCTGGGAGACAGACCGTGAAGGCCGCGCTGGTCGCGTCGCTCTTTCTCGTCGCGTCGACGGCGCGCGCGGATCTGTCGATCCTCGAGCGCTTCCGCCACGAGCCGACGGTGCACGATCTCCAGCGCGCCGCCGCCCGCCTCGCCGAGGTCGAGCCCGCGCGCGTGCGCTCGTGGCTGCGTCGCGCCGGCAAGGCGGCCATGCTGCCGGCCCTGCGCGTGCGCGTCGGGCGCGGCCTGACCGAGCTGACCCACGAGGTCGATGCGCAGCTGTACTCGACGACCGACGACTGGAGCGCGTCGATCGAAGCGACCTGGTCGCTCGATCGCCTCGTGTTCGATCGCAACGAGGTCTACGCCAGCCGCGAGGCGCAGCGGCTCGCGGGCCATCGTGAAGAGCTGCTGACGCGGGTCGCGCAGCTGTATTATGCGAGACGGCGGCTGCAGGTCGAAGCGCTGCAGCAGCCCGACGCGCCGGCCGCGATCGACCGCGCGCTGCAGATCGACGAGCTGACCGCGGTCCTCGACGGGCTGACCGACAACGCGCTGACCAAGGGGAGCCAGAGCCGATGAAGGACCAGCGCCAGCATCCTCGCTACGCCATCGAGCTCGACGCCGAGATCCACGCCGGCGGCACGTCGGTGTCCGGCCGCACGCACGACATCTCGCGTGGCGGCTTCTGCATGATGGCGCGCGGCTCGGTGCCGGTCGGCGCCAGCTGCGAGGTCAAGCTCGCGCTGGTCTTCTCCGAGACCGAATTCTCCGAGCATTTGACCCTGCCTGCGACCACCGTGTGGTGCACGCCGATGAAGGGTGTCTATCAGATCGGCGTGAAGTTCACGGGGCTCGACCAAACGAACCGCGGGTATCTCGATCTGTTCATCAAGTTCCTCGACGGCGGCGACGAGCCGGACGACGAAGAGGACGCGACGGAGTAAATTGGTGCCATGAGCCAGAGCGATCCGCAGCCACGCGCGCCGCGCTTCAACGTCCGCTTGTCCGCCGAGCTCAAAGTGGACGCGCACCGCCTCACCGGAACGACACGCAACCTGTCGACCGGCGGCGTGTGCGTCGAGATCGATCGGCCGGTGGCCGAGGGCAAGCTGATTCGGCTGACCCTGTTCGTCGTCGAGGACGACGTGGAGACCGAGGGCGCGCGCGGGCTCGAGCTGACGGGCACGGTGCAGTGGATGGCCGAGGGCGATCGCAACTACGCCGTCGGCATCAAGTTCGGCAACCTCAACCCGCAGCAGACGACCGCGCTCACCAACGCCATCAAAGCGATGGGTGAGCAGCCGGCGTAGCTCAGAGCGCGCTGAGGATGGCGTCGGCGACGCGCATGCCGTCGACCGCGGCGGAGACGATGCCGCCGGCGTAGCCCGCGCCCTCGCCGGCCGGGTACAGCCCCGGATGCGTCGGCGAAGCGAGCGCCTCGTCGCGCACGATGCGCACCGGCGAGCTGGTGCGGGTCTCGACGCCGACGAATTGCGCATCGGCGGTGGCGAAACCGGGCATGGTTCTTTGAAAGCGCGCCAGCGCGCGCTCGAGCGCGTCGCCGACGAAGGGCGGCAGCGCGCCGCGCACGTCGCCGCCGACCACGCGCGGGCGATAGCTGGAGTCGAGCGGCGCCGACGTCGGCCGACGCGCCACGAAGTCGGCGAGCCGCTGCACCGGCGCCACGAAGCGTCCACCGCCGGCGGCGAAGCCGCGCCGCTCGATGTCGCGCTGCAGCTCGAGGCCGGCGAGCGGCCCGTCGCCGAAGCGGCCGAGGTAGTCGCGTGGCTCGACAGTGACCACGAGGGCGGCATTGGCGAACGGCGAGTCGCGCCGCTTGAGGCTCATGCCGTTGACGCACAGCGCGCCCTCCTCCGTCGAGGAGTCGACCACCCAACCGCCCGGGCACATGCAGAAGCTGTAGACGCCGCGGTCGCCGGCGTCGGGCGTCGGCACCGTCGCCGTCAGATGATAGAAGGCGGCCGGCAGCCGTGGATGGCCGAACGCGCGCCCGTACTGGATGCGATCGATGAAAGGCTGCGGATGCTCCACGCGCGCGCCGACGGCGAACGGCTTGGCCTCGAGCGCCACGCCCCGCGCGTGCAGCATGGTGTAGATGGCGCGCGCCGAGTGACCGACCGCGAGCACCACCGCATCACCGACGAGCTCGCGCCCCGCCGCCGTGCGCACGCCGACGACGCGTCCTTCGGTGATCACCAGGTCGACGACTGCATCCGACCACACGTAGGTGGCGCCCCGCATTTCCAGATCCGCGCGCTGCCCGACGAGGATCTTCGGTAGGCGGTTGGAGCCAACGTGAGGACGCGAATCGACCAAAATTTCGCGATCGGCTCCGTGATCCACCAGGGCGCGTAACACGCTGCGCACCGCCCGCCGGTCCTTGGTCCGTGTGTACAGCTTCCCGTCGGAGAACGTGCCTGCGCCGCCCTCGCCGAAGCAGTAATTCGACGCCGGATCGAGCTCGCCGCGTTGCGTGAGCGACGCCAGATCGTGACGTCGCGGCTGTACGGGTTTACCGATGTCGACGAGCGTCACCCGCGCGCCGGCATCGGTCAGGCGCAGCGCCGCGTAGGTCCCGCACGGCCCGGTGCCGACCACGATCACGTGCGATCCCGCTCGCGCGCGCACCGGCGGCGGCAATGCCTCGCCCTCTTCTTCGGCCGTCTGCGCGTCGGCCGGCCAGATCGAAATCTCGAGCCGATAGCCGATCGGATGGCCTTTACGCGCATCCAGCGACCGCCGCATCACCACCGCGCGCACCGCCGCCGGGTCGTAGCCGGCGACGCGCGCCGCGTGCGCCACGGCGTCGCCCTCCGGCTCGTCGAGCGGCGCGAAGACCTCCAGGGTGCGCAACGGCGTCACGGGCGTATGCCGTATCACAAGCTCCGGCGAATTGCCGTGCGCAATACAATTCGCACCCAAAGCCCCGTCGTGACGGCTGGCTGCGTAGCCAAGTTCGCGGAATAATGGTTCAACCAGCCAGCAAACAGTTGATTTCCCTCGACCGGCAACCTGTCAGAAATTGGGCATGTCGCGTGCAATCTCGCACCGACGACTGCGCTGACTGGGTGACCGGCGAGGGAGGATTCGTGACCATGGCTCAACTGCTAGATCGTGACGCGCTACAGCCGCAGGCCCGCGGGGAGCGTGAAAAGGCGATCAAGATCCTGGCGAAGAGCATCTATCGTCAGATGCGCGAGACCGGCTACGACACGCGCGAGATCGTCGCGCTATCGAGCGAGATCATCGGCCTCATCACGACCGACATCAAGCCCGACACCTCCAAGTAAGTCCCGCCCGCTTTCCCTCCATAAAAGCGCTCCCATCCTGTTGACGACGGCGTAGGCCAGCACTATGGTCCTGCCCGACGACGGAGGACATATAAAGACATGGCAACTCGCATCGGAATCAACGGCTTCGGTCGCATCGGGCGTTCGTTCGTGCGCGCGTGGCAAGAGAACGGCTACCCCGCCGATTACGAGATCGTCGCGGTCAACGATCTCACCGACGCCAAGACTCTTGCGCACCTGCTCGCCCACGATTCGGTGCATGGCCATTATCCGGGCAAGGTCCAGGCCTCCGACGGCAAGCTCATCGTCGACGGCAAGCACATCACCGTCCTCGCCGAGAAGGATCCGGCCAAGATCGCGTGGAGCGATCACAAGGTCGACATCGTGGTCGAGTCGACGGGCCGCTTCACCGAGGCCGAGAAGGCCAAGTCGCACCTCAGCGGCAGCGTGAAGAAGGTGCTGATCTCGGCGCCGGCCAAGGGGCAGGACGTCACGCTCGCCGTCGGCATCAACCTCGAGAGCTACGACCCGAAGAAGCACCACGTGATCTCGAACGCGTCGTGCACGACCACCTGCCTGGCGCCGATCGCCAAGGTGATGCACGAGACCTTCGGCATCGCGCACGGCATGATGACGACGGTCCACTCGTATACGAACGACCAGGTGAACCTCGACGTGCCGCACAAGGACCTCCGGCGCGCGCGCGCGGCGGCGATGTCGCAGATTCCGACGTCGACGGGCGCGGCCAAGGCGCTGTCCGAGGTGCTGCCGGCGCTCAAGGGCAAGCTCGACGGCTTCGCGGTGCGCGTGCCGACGCCGAACGTGTCGCTCGTCGACCTGACGGTGCGCTGCGAGAAGCCGGTCACCAAGGACGCGATCATCGAGGCCTTCCGCAAGGCGTCGCAGAACCCGTCGTACATGGGCGTGCTCGCGGTCACCGACGAGCCGCTGGTGTCGATCGACTTCAACGGCGACAACCACTCGGCGACGGTCGACCTGCTCTCGACGATGGTGGTCGGCGAGCTGGCCAAGGTCGTGGCCTGGTACGACAACGAGACCGGCTACGCCCACCGCCTCTACGAGCTGACCAAGTACGTCGCGCAGAAGGGCCTGTAGGCCCGCCAAGAAAAGAAGAGGCCTCGTCGTCATGATCAAGTCCATCGCCGACCTGCCGATCGAAGGCAGGCGGGTCTTCATTCGCGTCGACTTCAACGTACCGCTCACGCCGGCCAAGGGCGTCGCCGACGATTCGCGCATCCGCGCGTCGCTGCCGACGATCGTGCACGCGGTCAAGCGCGGCGCGCGCGTGGTGCTGGCGTCGCATCTCGGACGGCCCAAGGGCGTGACCCCGGGGCTGTCGCTCGAGCCGGTGGGGGCGCGCCTGGCGGAGCTCCTCGGCAAGGAAGTGTTACTCACCGACGAAGCGGTCGGCGACGGCGCGCGCAAGGTAGTCGCCGATCTGCGCGACGGTGACGTGGCGCTGCTCGAGAACCTGCGCTTCTTCGCCGGCGAAGAGGCCAACGACGACGGCTTCGCGCGGCAGCTCGCCTCCTACGCGGACGTCTACGTGAACGATGCCTTCGGCACGGCGCACCGCGCGCACGCGTCGACGGCGGGCATGATCAAGTACGTGCAGGAGAAGGGCGCGGGCTTCCTGATGATCAAGGAGGTCCAATTTCTCGGCAAGCTCCTCGGCGACGTCGAGCGGCCCTATCTCGCCGTCGTCGGTGGCGCCAAGGTCTCGGACAAGATCGCGGTGCTCGAGAACCTGCTCGGGCGCGTCGATGCGTTCCTTATCGGCGGCGCGATGGCCAACACCTTCCTCAAGGCCAAGGGCGGCGACGTCGGCAAATCGCGCGTCGAGGAGGACAAGCTCGCGGTGGCGCGCGCGTTCCTCGCCAAGGCCGAGCTGCGCAAGGTCGAGGTGCTCTTGCCGTCGGATGTGATCGCGGCGGCGAGCCTCGATGCGACCGAGGGGCAGAGCGTGCGCGCCGACAAGGTGCCGGCCGAGCTGATGGCGCTCGACATCGGGCCGCAGGCGGCGGCGGGCTTCGCCGATCGCATCGCGCGGGCGCGCACGGTCTTCTGGAACGGGCCGATGGGCGTCTTCGAGAAGAAGCCGTTCGCGGCGGGCACGCTGGCGGTCGCCAAAGCGGTGGCTGCGTGCAAGGGGCTGACGGTGGTCGGCGGCGGCGACTCGGTGGCGGCGGTCAACGAGATGGGCGTGGCCGACTCGATCAAGCACATCTCGACGGGCGGCGGCGCGTCGCTCGAGTTCATCGAGGGCAAGACGCTGCCCGGCATCGCCGCATTGGAACAGTGAGGGGGCCATGAGCCGGACCAAGCTCATCTGCGGCAACTGGAAGCTGCACAAGACGGTGGCCGAGTCGGTGGAGCTGGCGACCGCGATCAAGAATGCGGTCGGGCCGATTCGCGACATCGAGGTGGCGGTGGCGCCGGTGTTCACGGCGCTCTATCCGGTGGCCAAGCGGCTCGAAGGATCGGCGGTGGCGCTGGCGGCGCAGGACTGCTTCTGGGAGGACCAGGGCGCCTGGACCGGCGAGGTCTCGTGCAAGCTGCTCAAGGACGTCGGCTGCAAGTACGTGATCATCGCGCACTCGGAGCGGCGCCAGCACTTCGGCGAGCTCGACGCGTCGGCGAACCTGAAGGTGAAGGCGGCGCTGAAGAACGGGCTCGACCCGATCTTGTGCGTGGGCGAGACGCTCGCCGAGCGTGACGCCGGCGAGGCCTTCCATGTCGTGGCCCGGCACCTGGCGGGCGGTCTGGCCGATCTGTCAGCGGACGACGGCAAGCGGCTGGTGATCGCCTACGAGCCGGTCTGGGCCATCGGCACGGGGCGCACGGCCACCCCGCAGCAAGCTCAAGAAATGCATGAATTCATCAGAGGCAAGCTCGCGGAACAATTCGGCGACGTCGCCGAGACGATCCGCATTCAGTACGGCGGGAGCGTGAAGCCCGACAACGCCGCTTTGTTGATGGAACAAGCGGATATCGATGGCGCGTTGGTCGGAGGGGCGTCGCTGAAAGCGGATGACTTTCTGAAGATCGTGAAGTATAGGAACAGCTGAATCATGGTCACCCTGATTACGATCGTTCATGTTTTCGTGTGCTTCTTCCTGATCCTCGTCGTGCTCTTGCAGGCCGGCAAGGGCGGCGGCATGGGCATCGCGTTCGGATCGTCGACGTCGTCGCAGGTGTTCGGCGGCCGCGGCGCCGGCTCGTTCCTCGAGAAGCTGACGGCGGGGACCGCGGTCGTGTTCATGGTCACGTCGATCACGCTGGCCTATTTCGCGAGCCAGTCGGATTCGTCGCGGTTGCAGAAGCTGTCGGCTCAGAAGCAGAAGCAGGAGCAGAAGGACGCGAAGAAGGCGGCCGACGATCAGGTGCAGAAGGAGGCGGCGGAGCGCGCCAAGGCGCTCGGCACGCAGCCGGCACCGGCGACGACGCCGAATGCGCCCGCTTCGTCGACGACGGCGCCGGCGGCGACGCCGGCCGAGAAGACGCCGGTCGAGAAGGCGCCCGCGGACAAGGCGCCGGCGGCGACCGAGAAGGCGCCCGTCGAGAAGAAGGCGCCCGTCGAGAAGAAGACGACCGAGAAGGCGCCTGCCGAGAAGGCGCCCGCCGAGAAGGCGACCAAGGCTGACAAAGCCGAGAAGGCGCCCGCCGAGCAGCCCGCGGCGACCGAGAAGAAGGCGCCCGCCGAGCAGCCCGCGGCGCCGCCCGCCCAGTAGTCTTTCGCTCAACCTCGGTCATACTGAGCGGGATGCGTTGGCTTCCCGTGCTTGGGCTCGTCGTCGTCGCCGGCTGTGCGGCGCCGCTGGCCGTGCACCGGCAGGACGCCGTGCTCGCCGAGGTCGACGCGCACTACCGCGCGTTCTACCCTGCCGACGGCGATCCCGACCCGAAGCATGACGCAGGCCTCCTGCGCCCCCGCTTCGGGCTGCCGGCGATCGCCCAGGCCGGCCAGCCGTTCGCCGTCGAGTGGCTCGAGCGCGGCGGTCCGGCCACGGTGCGCGCGGCCCTGATCGCGCCGACCGTCACCGACGCGCAGGCCGAGCGCTGCCTCGCCGGCGAGGCTGTCGCAGGCTGCCATCCGTTGACGCTGGCGGCGGCGGCGCGCAAGCCGGTCGGCGCGGCGAGCTGGGCGCGCGCCAATGCCGTCGCCGAGGCGCCGCCCGGAGGCTACGACCTCTACATGCATCCGGCCTGCGACGCGGCGACGCGCGCGCCGAACGCGGTGTGGCTGCGCGCGGACGATCCGGCGACGCTCGGGCAGGTGCGCGTGGTGCATCTGTCGGACATCCACATCGGCAAGCACGTCGATGACGTCGAGGCGCACCTCGAGCAGGTGATCGCCGAGACCAACGCGCTGCAGCCGGACCTGGTGGTCGTCACCGGCGACGTCGTCAACCAGGGGACCGACGCCTCGCTGCATCCCAAGGCGCGCGCGCTGCTCGAGACGATCCATGCGCCGGTGGCCATCGTGCTCGGTAACCACGACATCGGCTTCCGCTCCTTCGTCGGCGCCAAATATGGCAGCGGCTGGGAGAACTTCGGACGCACCTTTCATGCGTTTCTCGAATTCGAGATCGACCTCGGCGGCTATCGCTTCGTGGGCTTCGACTCGGGGCCGTCGACGCTGTCGCCGCGCATCCTCACGCGCGGGCTCGGCTCGGGGACGCTGGCGCACCTCAAGGAGATCCTCACGGCGGCGGCGAGCGACGGCAGCCGCGGTGTGGTGCTGTTCAGCCACGCGCCGTCGCGCGCGGTGTTGTCGGGACAGACGCCGAGCACCGGCGGCGCCTTCGGCCACATGCGGCAGGGGCGCCAAGCGTTCGAGCAGCTGCTGCTCGATGCCGCCGCGCGCGGTCAACGCGTCCTGCACCTGGCCGGGCACACGCATTGGGACGACGTGTTCGAGGCGCGGCCGGAAGGCAAGTCGCTGGCGTTCGAGCGCTGGCCGGACGGCACCGGCGACGGCAAGCTGACGCCGATCCACGGCAAGGCGGCGATGGTGACCACGCAGGCGGCGACGCACGCGGGCCCCTGGCCGAAGAAGAGCGCGCGCGGGTTCGGCTTTACGTACCTGGTGCTCGGCGACGGCGACGCCGAGATCGCGTTCCACCGCCACCCCGACGGCGCCGCCGACGAGGCGATCGCCCAAGACGATAACCGACGCTGAGGATGCCGCCGTCGAGGTTCTGGGACGCGCCCGGCAAAAGGCCCGCGTAGCTGTAGCCGAGCGCGGCGGTGAGCCAGCCCGGCCCGACCCGGAAGAGCACGCCGACGTCGAGGGAGACGACGAAGCCACCGTAGTCGGTGGTGACGGTCTTCTGCGCGGGGTTGGCGCGGCGGAAGCGGGTCCAGTGGAAGCCGACGCCGAGATCGGCGAAGAGGGTCAAGCGGCGGGCGACGGCAAAGCGGCCTTCGGCGATGGCGCTGCCGCCGAGGCCGCCGCCGCGCGCCTCGTCGGGGCCGATGCGGCCGACGTCGTAGCGGCCGACGAGATCGGCGCCGAGCGCGAACCAGCGGTTGAAGCGGCGGCGCAGCTCGAGCGTGGGGCCGACGCCGCCGAAGCTGCCCGAGTAGCGGCCGACGAGCGCCAGGCCGAGCTCGTAGTCGTCGAGGCGGCGGTGGGTGAAGCCGATCCGTTGCGTCGCGCGATCGCCGCCGGCGGTGGCGGTCAGCGTGACCTCGCCGTGCGGCTCCAGCATCGCGGCGGTGGCGCCGGGCCGGCGCTCGACCGACGACAGCGAGGCGCCGGTGGCGGCGAGCTCGGGCGTGACACCGGCCGGAGCGAAGGCCCAGACGCGCACCGGCTCCTCCGTCGTCAGCGACTGCGGGGCGAGCAGAAAGACGCCATCGGGCGGCGGCAGATCGAGCGCGACTTCGCTGGAGGTCGCGTTGCCGGCGGCGTCGGTGGCGATGACCGTCGCGGTGCGATCGCCGGGCCAGACCCACGCCGGCACGCGCGCGTGGCCCGTCGGGTTGGCGTGCGCCGTCGAGCGGTGACCGCGCACGACCGCGGTCACCAGGGCGCCGCCTTCGGTCTCGACGGGGATCTCGGTGCGGCCGATCAGCGTCACGGTCGCCGTCGCCGCCTCGCCGGAGGCCTCGTCCCACGCGGCGAGCACCGCGTAGGTCGGCTTGCCGGCGGCCGGCGGCGTGTAGCGGACGGTGAAGCGGCCGCCTTGCCGCGGCGGCGCGGGGCTGAGCGTCCCCGCCGAGCACCACAGGCGCAGGTGCGGCGCGCCCGGCGACGTCACCGTCACGGTCACTGTCGCCGGCGCTGCGTCCGCCTCCATCTTGAGCTGCGCCGGCGCCACCACCAGGGTGATGACGAGCGGCAACGCGCCGAGGCCCACGCGATCATTGTCCCCGAAGGGCGTGATCTCGCAAACTTGTCGAATTCTGCGGGCGCGGATACAATCGACTCGTGAGGGCGAACGCGTGATGGCCCTGCCCGCCGGCGTCAACGTCCGGCGCGCCCGTCCTGGGGATGCGTCGCACGTCTTTGCGCTCGTCGAGCAGCTCGGGTATCAGCCGGATCACCGCGGCTTCGACGAGACGTTCGCGCAGGTGGTGCGCCACCCGGAGGCGGCGGTCTATGTCGCGGTCGAAGGGCTGCGCGTGATCGGCTACCTGGCGATGTCGCAGCGCCCGCAGATCCGCCTCGGTGGTCGCGCCGCCTGCATCGACGAGCTGGTCGTCGACGAGCGGCGGCGCGGCGAAGGCGTGGGCGCGGCGCTCCTCGACGCGGCCATCAGCTACGCGCGCGGGCTCGGCTGCAAGCGCGTGGATCTGTCGACCAAGCGCGCGCGCCAGAGCTATCAGCGCGGCTTCTACGTCGCGCACGGCTTCGTGGAAGTCGATTCGGCGCTGCTCCGCATGGAGCTCGTCAAGCCGCGCACGTGAAGATCCTCCTCGTCGACGACGATCAGACGGTGCTCGACATGATGTCGAAGCTGCTGGCGCATCGCGGCCACGAGGTGCACGCGTGCGCGACGCCGTTCGGGGTCTCGGCGCAGATCGTGCGCGACACGCCCGACGTGGTGCTGCTCGACGTGATGATGCCGGGCCTGGGCGGCTCGGCGCTGGCGAGCCTCATCGCCAAGCTGGAGCTGGAGCGGCCGCCGCTGGTGATCTTGTGGTCGGCGATGGACGACGTCGCGCTCGCTGAAGCCGCGGCCGAAGCGGGCGGGCTGCCGTGGATCTCGAAGGGGCGGCGCGCGAGCGAGATCGCCGCCGAGATCGAACGGATCGTCGGAGCGGCGCCGCTACAGTAGCGAGCCCTGCTTGGGCGGCGGCAGGCCGAGGTGCTCGTGCGCGCGGCGGGTGGCGACGCGCCCGCGCGGCGTGCGCATGAGCAGGCCCTCCTGGATGAGGTAGGGCTCGCACACGTCCTCGAGCGTGTCGCGCTCTTCGGCGCAGGCGGCGGCGAGCGACTCGACGCCGACGGGACCGCCGTCGAACTTCACGATGATGGTGCGCAGCAGCGTGCGGTCGAGCTCGTCGAGGCCGAGCTCGTCGACGCCGAGCTTGGTGAGCGCCCCGGCGGCCAGCTCGCGCGTGACGCGGCCGTCGCCCTGCACCTCGGCGAAGTCGCGCACGCGCTTCAAGAGGTGATTGGCGATGCGCGGCGTGCCGCGCGCGCGACGGCCGATCTCTTCGGCGCCGCCGGTCTCGAGCGCGACGCCGAGCTTGGACGCCGAGCGGCGCACGATCTCGGTGAGCTCGACGGGCGTGTAATAGTCGAGGCGCAGCACGATGCCGAAGCGCGAGAGGAACGGCGCCGACAAGAGCCCCGTGCGCGTGGTGGCGGCGACGAGCGAGAACCTCGGCAGCTTGATGGGCAGCATCTCGGCGTTGGGGCCATCGCCGACGGGGATCTCGAGCCGGTAGTCTTCCATCGCCGGGTAGAGGTACTCCTCGACGACGGGCTGCAGGCGGTGCACCTCGTCGATGAAGAAGACGCCGCGCTCGGACAGCGACGTCAGGTACGACGCGAGCGTGCCCTTGTGCTCGATCGCCGGAGCACCGATGGCGCGCAGCGGGACGCCGAGCGCGGTGGCGATGAGGTGCGCGAGCGTGGTCTTGCCGATGCCGGGCGGACCGGAGAAGAGCACGTGGTCGAGCGCCTCGCCGCGGCGCTGGGCGGCGGCGACGAAGACCTTGAGGTTCTCGACGACCTTCGACTGGCCGACATACTCATCGAAGCTGCGCGGGCGGAGCGCGGCGTCGTCTTCGAGGACGCTGGCGTCGACGAGGCGCGGGCGGGCCGGCGCGCGGGCGGCCTCGGGCTCGGGCTCGGCGGCGGCGCCTTCGTCGTGCTTCTTGCGCATGGCAGTACTCTACCCTGCGAACCGTTACTCGGCGAGGATGCGCAGCGCTGCTTTGACGAGCTCGGCGACGCCGGCGCCGGGATGCGCCTTGTGCGCGTCGGCGGCGGCGCGCTCGGCCTCGGCCGGCCGGTAGCCGAGGTTGACGAGCGCGGAGGACACCGCCTGCGAGCCGCCCAGCCCCTTGCCGTGGGACGCGCTCGAGGTCGCGGTGCCGAACTTGTCGCGCAGCTCGAGCACGAGGCGCTCGGCGGTCTTCTTGCCGATGCCGGGGATCTTGGTCAGACGCGCGTGGTCGCCGTCGCGGATGGCGGAGGCGAGCGCGGAGGCGTCCATCGTCGAGAGGATCGACATGGCGAGCTTGGGGCCGATGCCCTGAACGCCCGTGACGAGGTGGAACGCGGCGCGCTCGTCGACGGTGGCGAAGCCGACCAGCGACAGCGAATCCTCGCGCACGATGAGCTCGGTGTGCAGCGTGGCGACGCTGCCGATGGCGGGCAGCGCGGCCAGCGTATTGAGCGACACCGCCACGCGGTAGCCGACGCCGGCGACGTCGAGGAGCACGTGGTCGATGCCCTTTTCGACGAGCGCGCCGCGCAGCATCGCGATCATCGGCGCACGATCTTGGGCGTCATCGGCGCACCACGAGGCGGGTCGTGGCGCGGAACGCGTGGCAGATGGCGACGGCGAGGGCGTCGGACGCGTCGAGCCGCGGCGCGCGCTTGAGCCCGCACAGCGCCAGCACCATCGCCTGCACCTGATCCTTGGTCGCCTGCCCGTTGCCGGCGACCGCGCGCTTCACCGTCGCCGGCGCGTACTCGTGAACCTTCAGATCGCGCGCGCCGGCGGTGGCCAGCGCCACGCCGCGGCTGTGCCCGAGCTGCAGCGCCGAGCGCGCGTTGACGCCGTGGAACACGCCTTCGACGGCGACGACGTCGGGGCGAAGCTCGTCCAGCACCTCGGCGAGCCCGGCTGCGATCTCGCCGAGGCGCGCCGCCAGCTCGCCCGTGCGCCTGGGCTCGAGGACGCCGCACTCGATGTACCGCACGCGCCCGGCCGCGACGCGCTCGATCACGCCATATCCGAAATAGCGAGTCCCCGGATCGATCCCGAGGATGCGGCTCACGGCTGGGTCACGCGGAGAGCTGCTCCATGAGCGCGTCGTCGATGTCGTAGTTGGCGTAGACGTTCTGCACGTCGTCGTTGTCCTCGAGCGCTTGCACGAGCTTGATCATCTGCGCCGCCGCATCGCCCTCGAGGCGCACGTGCGTGTCGGGATACATGCCGACCTCGGCGTGCAGCGGCTTGATGTTCTGCTTCTCGAGCTTGTCCTGCACGTCGTGCAGCTTGCTCGCCTCGGTCTCGACGAGGAAGCCCTCGCCGTCGGCGCGCACGTCGTCGGCGCCGGCCTCGAGCGCGGCCTCCATGAGCTTGTCCTCGCCGACGTCCTTCTCGAACAAGAGGTGCCCCTTCTTATGAAAGAGGTACAGCACCGAGCCGGCGGCCGCCAATTTCGCGTGGCCGCGCTCGAGCACCTTGCGGATCTCGCCCGCGACACGGTTGCGGTTGTCGGTCAGGATCTCGACGATGACGGCGGTGCCGCCGGGGCCGTAGCACTCGTACAGCAGCTCCTCGAGCGCCTCGCCCGCGAGCTCGCCGGTGCCCTTCTGGATGGCGCGCTTGATGGTGTCGTTCGGGATGTTCGACGCGCGCCCCTTGTCGACGGCGGTACGCAGGCGCGGGTTGCCACCCAGGTCACCACCACCGTTCTTGGCCGCGACGGTGATCTCCTTGAGCAGCTTGCTCCAACCCTTGGACTTCTTGGCGTCGGAAGCGGCCTTGGTGTGCTTGATCTTGGACCATCGGTTATGTCCAGACATCCCTGCACCTTCCCGTAGTTGGAACGCCTCTTCGGTACCACGCGGCCCGTTGCCACGCAAGGCAGCCGTGGTCTACGCTCCACCGGCGTGCGCAGCAAGCGATGGGTCGTGGCATGGGTCGCCTGGGCCGGCTGTATCGGCCCGCCGTTGACCGTGTCGACCACCGAGCCGACACCGACGGCGACGCCGGAGCCGGTGGAGCGCGCGGCGCGTCCGGCGCGCGCCTTCGCGGTGACGCGCGCGACCGATCTCCTCGACGGCGGCGCCGCCGAAGGGCGCGTCGGCGACTACCGCATCGACAACGATCTGGTCGCCGTCATCGTGTCGGCGCCGGGGCACGCCTTCGGCTTCGCCGAGTCGGGCGGCAACGTCATCGACGCGGCGCCCGCCGGCGGGCACGACGCGCTCGGGCAGGTCTACGGCTATCTCGGCGACACGTTTCCGCGGCAGCCGATCTACGATCGCGTCGACGTCGTCGATCGCGGCACGACCGCGGCGCTGATCGCGCGCGGCCACGACTCGGACAATCCCGCGCTCGCCGTCGAGACCGAGTATGCGCTGGCGCCGGGCGCGCGCACGTTGCGCATCACCTCGACGCTGACCAACGAAGGCAAGCAGGCGCTCGAGAAGCTCGCGGTCGGCGACGCCGTCGACTGGGGGCGCGCCGAGCGCTTCGTGCCGCACAAGGGGCTCGACAGCTCGGGGCGCGTCACCGTCGACGCCGGCTGGGTGGCCGGGTTCGCCGACGACGCCGCCTATGCCTACGCCGTCGGCGACGGGCCGCTCGACGCGCGCAACGACTGGGAGTGGACCGACTTCAACGCGCAGGTGGTCGATCTGCCGGCGGGCGCGAGCATCAAGTTCCAGCGCTGGCTCGTCATCGGCGCGCCGACGGACACCACGCTCTACGAGGCGCTGGCGACGCTGCGCAAGGCGCGCTGGTCGCGGCTGTCGGGGCGCATCCTCGAGGAGGCGACCGGCGAGCCGCTCGCCGGCGCGCGCGTGACCTTCGACGATCGCGGGCCGGTGGCGATGACGCGCTCGACGGCGCAGGGCTACTCGGTGCTGCTGCCGGCGGGCGACTATCGCGTGCACGCCGAGGGGATCGGTCGCACCGGCCCGTCGGAGCTCGAGGTCACCGTCTCCGAAGGCGGCGGCGCCTCGCACGACGTCATCATGTCGAAGAAGGGCACGGTCGCCTTTCACGTGCGCGAGGGCGGCGCCCCGCTGCCGGCGCGCCTCAGCTTCTTCGGCGTGGCGCCGACGCGCGATCCGTACCTGGGGCCGCCCTTCGCTGCCGTCGGTGGCAACGTGGTCGCCAGCGCCACCGGCGACGGCGAGATCGCGATGCCGCCCGGGAGCTATCGCGTGCTGGTGTCGCGCGGGCCGCAGTATTCGCTCGAGGAGCGCCACCTCGACGTCGTCGGCGGCGAGACGGCGACGCTCGAGGTCGAGCTCAAGCGCGTGGTCGACGCGTTCGGCTGGCGCTGCTTCGATCCGCACCAGCACGCGGCGCCGTCGGCCGATTCGGCGGTGTCGCTCGCCGACCGCGTGGCGTCGAACCTGGCCGAGGGGCTCGACGTCGTGGTCGCGACCGATCACAACGCCGTGAGCGGCGACTGGGCCGGCGCGGTGGCCGAGCTGCACGCGCCGCATCCGCCGACGGTGATCCTGGGCGACGAGGTGTCGATCGAGCGCTTCGGACACTTCAGCGTGATCCCGTGGACGGCCGAGCCGGCGACGGTGCGCGGGCGCGCCGCGCGCGAGGTGCTGCGCGGGCTCAAGGGCACCGACCGCGTGGTCATCCTCAATCATCCGCGCGCGGGCGGGCGCACCGGTTACTTCGAGAACGTCGGGCTCGACGAAAAAGGCGGCGCCGATCTCGGCGCCTTCGACGCCGTCGAGGTCTTCAGCGGCAAGGACACGACGCGCGTCGAGCCGCCGCTGCGCGACTGGCTGGCGCTGCTCGATCGCGGCCTTCCGCTCACCGCCGTTGGCGGCAGCGACTCGCACCTCGTGGCCGGGCAGGAGGTCGGCTGGCCGCGCACCTGCATTCCCGTCGAGGGCAACGGCGTGCTCGACGCCGCCGCGCTGGTCGGCGCGCTCGGCAAGCGGCACGAGGCGCTCGTGACCAACGGGCCGTTCGTGCACGTGTCGGTCGCCGGCCACGGCATGGGGCAGCTGGCGCCGGCGCCACGCGGCCGCGCCAAGCTCGACCTCGAGGTCGACGCCGCGCCGTGGATCGACGTGCGGCGGATCGAGCTGTTCATCAACGGATCGCGGCGCGGCAAGCCCATCGACGTGCCGCCCTCGACGTCGATGAAGGTGCAGCGCTACAAGGGATCGATCGATCTGCGCCTCGAGCGCGACGCCTACGTGGTGGTGATCGCGCGCGGCGACATCATCGGGCCGGTGCTGCCGGCGGCGGCGTCGCAGTCGGCGCCGACGGCGCTGGCGATCACCAATCCCATCTATCTCGATCGTGACGGCGACGGAAAATGGACGCCGCCGAACGCGAAGCCGAACCCGAAGTAGGAGGCGAAGATGCGTAGCTTACTCTTGATCACCTGCATCCTGAGCGCGTCGACGGCGATGGCCAAGCCGTCGATCGAGATCGGGCGGCTGACGGCGCCGTCGCGTGCGCCGGCGGCGAGCATCGCGGCCGGCTACCTGCAGAAGACGCGGGCGGGCGCCTACGAGCTCGAGCGCGCGTCGGTGTCGCCGGTCGGCGACGGCGTGGTGGTGCGCTATCGGCAGCGTCACGCAGGCGTGCCGGTGATCGGCGGCAGCGTGGTCGTGCGCATCGACGGGCAGGGCGTGGTGCGGCGCGTGGCCTCGTCGCTGTTCGACGTCGCCGCCGTCGACGTCAAGCCGCAGATCGATCGCAACGCGGCGATCGTGGCCGCCAAGACGCGCGCGCGCAGCAGCGACGCGGGGCAGGCGGTGCTGGCGATCGCGCCCGGGTCGGCGGGCGGGGCGCGGCTGGTCTACGCGGTGCGCTTCGCGCCGGTGCCGCAGCTCCTCGAGAACGCGATCTACTTCGTCGACGCGCGCGACGGGCGCGTCTTGAAGCGGCTCGATCTTCTGCGCTACGGCGGCATGGCGCGCGTGTTCCAGAAGAACCCGGTCTCGGCGGGCGGGCAGACCACGGCCCTCGCCTTCCCCGATCCGTTCACGCCGACCGATGTCGCCGGCGGAAACACCAACGGCACACTCACGTCGCCCCTGTTGCAAGGCTGGGACTGCGTCGACGCCGGCCAGTCGAAGGCGATCAACATGGGCGGCGTCAACATCAACGTGCACATCTGCACGATCACGCAGGAGGCCAAGAGCACGACGCAGGACTTCACCACGTACATGCCGCAAACCGAGCCGGCCGTGGCGCCCGCCGACGGCTGCCCCGGCAAGAACGGCCAGCCGCTCGACGAGTTCTCCGAGCAGCACATGTACTGGCACGTGGCCAATACCTACGCCTTCTTCCGCAGCATGTTCGCCACGCTCGGCACGCCCGACTTCAAGCTGCGCATCACGGCGCAGATGAACATGCCGCTGCCGGTGGCGGTGAACCTGTGCACCATCAACCTTTCGACGCTCGACTTCACGGGGCCGCTGGTGCCCTTCGACAACGCGTTCTACTCGCCGGGCGCGGGCAATCCGATCGCGGACCTGCTCATCAACGGGCAGGACTCGATCATGTTCGGGCAGGGATCGGTCACCGACTTCGCCTACGACGGCGACGTCATTTCTCATGAATTCACGCATGCGGTCATCGACACGCTCGGCAAGCTGAACCCGCCCGGGTTCGAGGATTCGCAGGGGCTCAACGACGATCCGGGCGCGATGAACGAAGGGCTCGCCGACTTTTTCTCGTCGGCGCTCGGCGGTGATCCGCTGGTCGGCGAATACGGCGGCAAGAACATCCCCGGCAACAGCGCCGCCGAAGGCGCGGTGCGCGATCTGACGAACACGGACGTGTGCGCCGACGATCGCTGGGGCGAGGTGCACCAGGATTCGCAGGCGTTCTCGGCATCGCTGTGGGGCGCGCGCGTGGCCATCGCCGGCGATCCGAAGTCGGCGTCGTTCGACGCGGCCAAGGCGACGGCGTTCGACACGGCGGTGCTGGCGGCGATCCAGTCGTTCCCCGATCAGGTCGACATGCCGACGGCGGCGACGGCGATCGCGTCCGAAGTCGAGATGCGCCTCGACGCGGCGGCGAAGGCGAGCGTGGAGAGCTCGTTCGGCACGCACAAGCTCTTGCCGACGTGCGACCACGTCATCACCTGGACCGGCTCGAACAAGAAGGACGTCCTGTTCCTCGACGGTACCGACTCGGCGAACGCGCCGATGGGCGCGACCAAGGTGCCAGGCTACGTGCAGTGGAAGATCGACGTGCCGGCCGACGCCGACTCGATCACCGTGACGACGACGCTGCAGGCGCAGAGCTCGCTCTTCGGCGGCGGCAGCGCGCCGGCGCTCTCGCTCGTCGCCGGGCCGACCGGGATGCCAATCGTGTGGACCGCGGGCAGCGACAACAGCAACGCGGCGGCGTCGGCCGACTTCTCGGGCACGAGCGGGCAGGTGACGGCGACGCTGTCGGGCCTCGTGCCGGGCGCGACCGCCTACGTCATGATCGTCAACGCCGGCGGCTCGATCATCGGGCGCAACATCACGTTCGACACCACCTGCTCGCTCGGCGCCGGGCTGTGCATGCCGCCCGACATGGCGATGGCCAAACCCGACAACGGCGGCGGCTGCAAGTGCTCGCTCGGCGGACACGGCGCCGCCGGCGGGCTCGGCACCATCTTCTTCGCGCTGGTGGCGTTGGCGCTGATCAAGCGGGCGGCAAGCAGACGCTGGCGCTGACCGACGACTGGTTGAAGCGCGTACGCGTCGCCATCTTCAGATCGTCGAACGGGCGGCACGCCTCGTCCTGCGGGATCTGCTTCTCGACGCAGATGCCGTGCGACGTATCCGCCGGATCGGCGACGCAGAACGTGGTCGGGTAGCCGCCGCGATCGGGGCACGTCGTCGTGCAGCTCTGCGAGCAGAAGCCGCGGCCCGTCGCCGCGTTGGCATGGCAGAAGCCGCCCGGCATGGTGCAATCGGCGTCGCTCTGGCACTCGGCGCCGATCCACGGGCTGGGCACGTCGACGCGGCGGCCGTCGCTCATGCGCTCCGGCTCCTTCTGCACGTGCACCGGCACCTTGGCGACGCCCTTGATGCGCGCGTAGACCTCGAGGATGTCGGCGGCCTCCATGCGCACGCAGCCGTGCGAGACGTAGCCGCGGCGGAGGTTGCCGCCATTGGCGGCGCGGAAGTTGTCGATGGGGCCGTGGATGGCGTAGTTGCCGTACCACGAGAGGAACGGCAGGCCGGCGAAGACGGGCTGCTTCACGCCGGTCTCGGGATCGGTCCACCAGAACTTGCACGGCTGGATCGTCGACGGCGTGATCGCGAACTCGTGCTGGCCGGTGGCGAGCACGGGATAGAGCGAGAGCGACTCGCCGTAGCTGGTCTCGCCCTGGTTGTGGTTGATGGCGCCGGGGCCCACGGGGAAGACCTTGTCGTAGCCGGTGGCGGTATCGACGAGGTGCAGGGTCAGGCCGTCGATCGAGACGGTGATGTGCGGCGCCTCGAGCGGCGTCAGCGACGGGACGGCCTTGCACGTGAGCGCCGCGCCCCAGGTGCCGTCGGCCTTGCCGATGTCGTCGACGACGTCGCCGAGCGGCAGGTCACCGTCGGCGGTGGCGCGCATGCCCTCCGGATCGCAGCCGGCGACCGAAGCGAGCGCGAGGCAGACGACGGACGCGAAGACGGCACGCGAGGCGACGTGCGGGAGGCGAGACGCGATACGCATGGCCGCGCGCCTTCAGCAATCCGCTTGCCACCCGAATCGCCAATGGTTGCGTGGTCCGACCTGTCCGAACTTCAGACAGTGGTCAGTTGCGCAGGCAGAAGGAGCCGCCTCCCATGGCCGTGCAGCTGCCCGACGGGGCGCACTGCCCGGCCATGGTGCAGCGGAGCGGCGCGCAGAAGCGCGTCGCCGGCGGCTCGGCGGGCGAGACGCTGAATCCGAGGCCGCCGACCTGGTTCGCGGCTTCGCAGTCGAGCAACGGATCGCTGGCGCACAAGGAGCTGGCGTCGCAGCGGCGCAGGCAGGCCTTGGCCGGGGCGCTCGGCGGCGCGTTATAGGTAGCGCATGCGGCGTCCGACGGGCAGTCGCTCGAGGTCGTGCACGTCGAGCTGCACACGCCGCGCGCGCCGTACGGATCGCATCGGCCCGACAGGCAGCGCGATCCGTCGGGCGTTCCGGTGGCGTCGTCGCAGGCGTCGCCGTCGTCGCCGTCGACGTCGGCGAAGCAGGCCTGCTTCCAGCTGTACGTGCCGCCGGCGCTGCCGCCCGCGGCGAGCGTCGGCAGCTCGCGGCAGGCGAAGCCGGCGCGGCAGTCGCTCGCGCCGGTGCACGACGGCAGGCAGAGCGCGCGCCGCCACACGTCGCCGGCGACGCCGCCGTCGCTGGCGCCGGGCACGTAGGCGCCGCCGCGCGTGAAGTCGACGCAGTCTTCGCCGGCGGCGCAGACCGCGCCCGAGCAGTCGCGCGAGCAGAAGCCGACGCCAAGCGCGCCGACGCAGCCGCCTTCGCCCGGCTTGCAGACGCAGAAGAGCCCGGCGCCGGCGTCGCAGTCGGTGTCGTCGAGGCAGCCCGAGCCGGTCGAGCCCGCCGAAACGACGACGGTGCCCATCGAGGTGGTGGTGCCCGCCGCACCGCCGGCCGCGAGCGTGACCATGTAGACGCCGGGCGTTCCGTAGGTCACCGACGGCGAGATCGCCTTCGACGTGGTCGGATCGCCGCCGGGCAGCGTCCAGACGAACGTGTCGACTCCGGAGCCGAGCGGGACGAACGTGATGGTGAGCGGCGCGCGGCCGCTGCACCTGGGCGTTCCCGTCGACGTGTCGAGCGTCGAGCAGCCGCTCATGGTGAAGACGCCGCGCAAGGCGGGGATGCCGTCGCCGAGCGGGCCGATGTCGGGGATGCCGAGATCGACGGGCGCGCCGGCGTCGACGTGGCCGTGGCCGTCGCCGCAGCCGGCGAGCAGAAGCGCCAACACCACCGCGCGCCTCATCGTGCACCTACTTTATCACCGACGAGGCGCGCGCGCAGGCCGGTGTGCCGCCCCGACGCTTCCGCCTCGCCCACGGCGCGCCGGATCGCCTTCTCCGCACCGACGAGCACCACCAGGCGCTTGCCGCGGGTGACCGCCGTGTAGAGGAGGTTCCGCTGCAGAAGCAGGTAGTGCTGCATGAGCAGCGGAATCACCACCGCCGGGTACTCCGAGCCCTGGCTCTTGTGCACGCTCACCGCGTAGGCGAGCTCGAGCTCGCTGAGCGATTCCGACTCGTAGCGCACGCGCCGCCCCTCGAAGTCGACCTCGACGATCGGCTCGTCGTCCTCGTCGCGGCGCGCGCCCACGATGACGCCCACGTCGCCGTTGAAGACGTCGCGCTCGTAGTCGTTGCGCACCTGCATGACCTTGTCGCCGACGCGCAGCGAGCGCGCCTGCGCGCCGCCGATCTCGACGGCGGCGCCCGACGGATTGAGCGCGGCCTGCAGCGCGCGGTTGAGCCCCTCGGTGCCCGCGGCGCCGCGATGCATCGGCGACAACACCTGCACGTCGCGCAGCGGATGCATCCCGAACGCCGACGGGATGCGCTCCTTGCACAGCTTCACGACCACCTCGCGGGCGCGCTCCGGATCCTCGGCGGCGACGACGAAGAAGTCCCCGCTCGCCTCCTTCGAGCCGACCGGCATCTCGCCGGCGAGGATGCGATAGGCGTTCTCGACGATGCCCGAGCCTTCGGCCTGCCGGAAGACCTCGGTCAGCCGCGCCACCGGCACGCGCCCCGAGTCGATCACATCGCGCAGCACCTGGCCCGCCCCCACCGACGGCAGCTGATCGACGTCGCCCACGAGCACGAGCGTCGCGCCCGGCCGCACCGCCGCGACCAGGCCGCGCGCCAGCTGTACGTCGAGCATCGACGCCTCGTCGACGACCAGGAGATCCGTCTGCAGCGGATTGTCGTCGCCGCGCCCAAACGGGCCGCGCGCCCTGCCCTCGCCTTGCGGCCTCCCCCACTCGAGCAGGCGATGGACCGTCTGCGCCGTGCGCCCGGTCGCCTCGGCGAGCCGCTTGGCCGCGCGCCCCGTCGGCGCGGCCAGCATCACGCGCCGGCGCGCCTGCTCCCACGTCTGCACGAGCGCGCGCACCACCGTGGTCTTGCCGGTGCCGGGGCCGCCCGTGATGACGACGACGCCGGCCTCGCCGCAGCTCTCGATCGCGCGCCGCTGCCCGGCCGAGAGCGCGTCGGCGCCCGCGATCGCCGGCGCCTCGGGCCGCTCGGCCTCGACGAGCTCGCGGATGCGCCGCGCCAGCTCGACCTCGGCGCGGTAGAGCCGCGGCGGATAGACCGCGTCGCCCTCGACGATGGCGCCGCCGTCGCGCTCGAGCTCCGCGACCGCCTCGGTCGTGCGCGCGCCGTCGATCTGCAGCGCCTCGGCCGCGCGCGCCGCCAGCTCGGTCGCGGGAAAATAGACGTGCCCGTCGTCGGTGAGCGAGTCGAGGACGTGCAGGACGCCGGCCTGGATGCGCAGCGGCGAGTCGCGCCCGATGCCCATGCCCTGCGCGATGCGATCGGCGACGATGAAGCCGATGCCCGGCACGTCGCGCGCGAGCCGATACGGATTGTCGCGCACCTTGGCCACCGCCTCGTCGCCGTAGGCCTTGCGGATGCGCGCGGCGTAGGCGAGCGACACGCCGAGCCCCTGCAGAAACACCATGACCTCGCGCTCCTGCCGCCGCGCCAGCGCGTCGCGCGCGGCCCGCTCGGCGCGGCGCTTGCCCACGCCTTTGACCTGCGCGGCGCGCCACGGCTCCTTCTCGACCACCTCGATCGCCTCGGTGCCGAACGCGGCCACCAGCCGTTCGGCGAGCATCGGGCCGATGCCCTTCAACGCCTCGAGGTAGCGCGCCACACCGACGTCGGTGCGCGGGATGTCGACCACGGCGCGCGTGGCGCGGAACTGCTCGCCGTGCGTGGGATGGCGCTCCCACGAGCCTTCGAGCTTGAGGTTCTCGCCGGCGGTCGAGTCGGCGAGCGGCCCGACGACGGCGACGGGCTCGTCGCGCCCCGCGACCTGCAGGCGCAAGACCGCGAACGACCCGTCCGGCGCGGTGAAGACCACGCGCAAGACGCTGCCTTCGAGCGATTCGGTCAGGGCCATCGCCAACATGAACAGCTTATCGACTCTTCGGCGAAGAAGTTGCGTGCTAAGAAGAAAAAAGATGACGGCGAGCGTAGCGACGGTGATTCCGAGGTTGGTGCTGGCGTCGGCCTCGCCGCGGCGGCTCGAGCTGTTGCGCCAGGCGGGCCTCGCACCCGAGGTCATCGCCTCGCGCATCGACGAGACGCCGCGGGCCGGCGAGGAGGCGCTCGACTACGCGCGCCGCATGTCGGTCGAGAAGGCGCACGCCGTGGCCGCCAAGCTCGACGGCGGGCGGCCGATCCTCGCCGCCGATACCATCGTCTGCCTGCCCGACGGCGAGCCGCGCGTCCTCGGCAAGCCGGCGTCGGCGGACGAGGCGCGCGTCATGCTCGGGCGGCTGGGCGGACGGGCGCACGAGGTCGTGACCGCGTACACGCTCCTATATAAGGGTAGCGAGCGCGGTCGGGCGGTGCAGACCGAGGTGACCTTTCGCGCGCTGGCGCCGGCCGAGCTCGAGGGCTACATCGGCTCGCGCGAGTGGGAGGACAAGGCCGGCGGCTACGCGGTGCAGGGGCTGGCGGCGGCGTTCGTGCGCGCGGTGCGCGGCTCGTACACCAATATCGTCGGGCTGCCGTTGTGCGAAGTGCTCGAGGATCTCGACGCGCTCGGCGCGCTGCCGCCCGATTGGGCGCTCGGGCCCGAAAAAAAGTGAACGCCCCCGACAAAAAGTGAGCATCGCGCGCAACTTCTCATGAGCGTCCACGAAAACCTTGTCGATGTTGGAGAGAAGATTGCCGCGGCTGCGCGGGCCGCCGGCCGTGATCCGTCGACCGTGACGCTGCTGGCGGTGTCGAAGACGGTGCCCGCCGAACGGGTGCGCGAGGCGATGCGCGCGGGGCAATCCCTGTTCGGCGAGAACTACGCGCAGGAGCTGCGCGACAAGGCGCGCGAGCTCGAGGGGGCGCGCTGGCACTTTCTCGGGCCGCTGCAGCGCAACAAGGTCAAATACGTCGTCGGCGTGGCCGAGCTGATCCATTCGGTGGATTCGCTCGCGCTACTCGACGAGATCGCGGCACGCGCCGACAAGGTCGGCGTGGTGCAGCGCTGCCTGGTGCAGGTCAACGTCGGCGACGAGCCGCAGAAAAGCGGCTGCGCGCGGGGCGACGTGCCGGCGCTGGTGCGCGCGTTCGCGGCGCGATCGTCGGTGCGATGCGAGGGCCTCATGTGCATCCCACCCGACGGCGCGCCGCCGCGACCGTTCTTTGACAACCTGGCGAAGCTGGCGGCGGCGGAGGGGCTCCGCACGCTGTCGATGGGCATGAGCGGCGATTACGCCGAGGCGATCGCCGCCGGCGCGACCATCGTGCGCGTCGGCACCGCGATCTTCGGCGCGCGCGAAAAGAAGGCGTAGCGAGAGGCGGTAGCCGTTAGGTTGTCGGCGGCGTGACGCGCGACGGCGGCGCGGCGGTGCGCAGCATGTCGACGATGCGCGAGACGGTGAGGGGCGCCTGCACTTCGCCGCGGCAGGCCTGGAAGCAGCGCGTGCAGCTGACCGGCGCGGCCTTGCGGTGGTCGTACTCCGAATAGTGCGCGACCGGCGCGAGCTCGGCGCAGGGGCGAACCATGCCCTGGGGCGAGATGTGCAGCGTCTTCTTGCCGGCGGTGCAGCCGTCAATCACCGTGCCCGAGATGTACGTCGGGATCATGTCGAAGTACCACTGCGCGTTGGCGACGACGTGCGGCCGGCGGCGCTTGAGCGCGCTCAGGTCGTCGAGCACCGAGAAGAGCTTGGCCTGGCGATCGGGCGGGAACAGGTGCCCATGGTTGTCGGCGGGCAGCTCGGAGTAGAGCGTGTACATGACCGATGCGCCCCAGCGGTCGGCGAGCTCGGCGATGGGAACGACGTCCTCGAGGTTGTCGTTCATGATGATCGAGTTGAGCTGCACGGTCGCGCCGCGCTCCGTCATCCACGGCACGATGTGCGAGATCTTCTTGAACAGGCCGGGCAGCTTGCGGTCGGTGTCCTGACGGTCGTCGGGGAAGTTGAGCGACACGTTGATCTGATCGATCCCCGTATCCATCAGCTTCTGCGCGCGATCTTCCGATAGGAACCAGCCGTTGGTGATGATCGAGACGTAGCGCCAGCCGGGCTCGGCGCGAACGGCGCGGATGATGTCGAGCGCGTCCTTGCGCATGAACGGCTCGCCGCCGCAGATGGTGACCGAAAATGGCCGAAAGCGACGCACGACGGCGACGTAATCGGCCAGATCTTGCTCGGTCTGTTTCTGCTCCTGCCAATGGTTGCAGTAATCGCAACGGGCATTGCAGCGGCGAGTCAGCTCGAGCGTGATGTTGAGCGGATCGTCGTGAATTCGGTTGGAGATGACGGCGCCGACGGCGCGCAGCTTGGTGGCAAATGTATGCTTCGACACGGCGCGGAGTATATACACGACTGGGACGGCTGTCGCGGATTCATGGCGAGAGAAGCGCGCATTTTGGGCACGGTGCTTGCTCGATATCGCGCCCATGCGAACGCTTGGCTGGTCCCTGCGCAATCTCTTTCCACTGACGACGATTTTCGTTTCTGCTTTGTGCACATCGGCGTGCGGCGGCTCGGCGACGACGACCGTCACGCCGACGTCGACGGATCCGACGAGCGGCATGGGCGGCAGCGGCGCGACCCTGCCCGATCCGACGACGACGCCCGGAGCCACGCCGGCGCCGGGACCATCGCCGACGCCGGGACCATCGCCGACGCCGGGTCCTTCGCCGGCGCCGGGTCCTTCGCCGGCGCCGGGCGACTTCACCTGGACGGAGGAGTCGACGGGGCGCGCCGAGCCGGTCGTGGCGATCTGGGGCAGCGGGCCGGACGATGTCTGGGCGGTGGGCGGCCACGGCGTCGTCCACTCGAAGGGCGACGGCACCTGGACGACGCTTCATGAGGACGCGGGCGAGGGGTACCACGCGGTGATCGGCGACGGCGGCTGGATCTTCGTCGGCGGCATGGCCTGCGACAATGGCGTCTGCCAGGGCGGCGTGCTGTTGCGCTCGTCGGACGGCGGCGCCAGCTGGAGCGATCAGGCGCTCGGGTCGGGCGTCACCGGCTTCAGCGCCGCCGCGGGCACCGTCTACGCCGACAGCAGCGACGTGTTCGCCTCGAGCGACGGCTTCGCTACGTCGACGACGGTGCCGCTCGACTGGGCGACCTCGAGCGGCGTGTTCGCCGACGGCGCGAACCTCTATGCGTACGGTGGCGAGCGCAACGCCGAGCTCCGCCGCAGCGGCGACGGCGGGCAGACCTGGACGAGCGTGTGGGCCGGCGCCTACGGCAGCCAGACGAGCAGCACGACCGGCGTCGCCCGCGGCGGCGCGACCCTGTTCGCGCTGGCCAACGGCTGCAGCGTGCCGTCGTGCGTCGGCGCCCTGCTCCGCTCCAGCGACGGCGGCGCGACCTGGAGCGAGGGCTCGCGGCCGCAGGACTTCGTGGCCGGGGTCTGGGCGGCGAGCGACAGCGACGTCTGGGTGGGCGGCACGACGCTGATGCGCTCGTCCGACGGCGGCGCCACGTTCACCAAGGTGACGCTGCCCGTGGACACGACGATCCTGGCGTTGTGGGGCCCGAACGCGAACGAGCTCTACGCCGTCGGGCAGAACGGCGCGATCCTCCACGGCCGTCGCTGATCACGGCCGCGGCTTCTTGCCGTGCTTGCGATCGAGGTGCGCCTCGAGGGCATCGAGGCGCGCCGAGAAGAAGCGCTCGAAGTCGTCGACCCACGCGGCCACCTCCTCGAGCGGCTGCGGACGCAGCTGATAGAGCCGCTGTCGGCCGGCGCGCCGCTCCGACACCAGCGCGGCATCCTTGAGCACGCGCAGGTGCTGCGAGATCGCGCCGAACGACACGCCGAACGGCGCGGCGAGCACGCCCGCCGGCTTCTCGCCGTCTTTGAGCAGCGCCAGGATCGCGCGCCGCGACGGATGCGCGATCGCCTGGAAGACGTCGACCTTCGCTTGCGCCAGCCCCATCAGCCCGTCCACTCGCGATACTCGGTGCGCAGCGTGGCGAAGAGGGCGTGCCAGTCGGGCAGCGCGCGCCGGTCGAGCTGCGCCTCGAGCCGATCGAGGAACGCATGCAGCCCGGGCAGAAAGCCGACCGCCGTCTGCCTGGTGATGCGGCGATAGGTCACCGTCAAAAGCGTCGCGCCGTCGCGCGGCTCGAGCTCGTAGCAGAGAAGAGCGTGCTGGCCCACCGGCATCTCGGGCAGCGGATCGACCTTCCACTCGTACTCGAACACGCGCGGCGGCTCCCAGCGCAGGACGGTGCCGCGCGCCCGATACTGCCCGGGCCCCGACACCGTCTCCACGTGCCCGCCGACGCGCGGCTCGATGGCGGCGTGCGTGCACAGGAGCCAGTCCCTCATGCCCTCGGGCGTGGTGATCGCCTCCCACACGTGCTCGATCTCGTGCTCGAGCCGGCGCTCGAAGACGATGGTCGCGTGCTCGCCGTCGACGGTCATGCGGCCGCGGCGCGCGGTCACGAGCGCACCTCGTAGGTGATGAAGAGCTTGCCGTTGCCAAAGGCGCGCGTCGATCTCGTCTGCAGCGACAGCGGCCGGCCGAGGCCCTCGAACATCGAACGGCCGGCGCCGAGCGCGACCGGCACCACGAGGAGCTGCAGCTCGTCGACGAGCCCGGCCGCCGCCAGCGGCGCGACGATCGAGCCCGAGCCCATGATCACGAGATCCGAGCCGCCCTCGCTCTTGAGGCGCCGCACCGTCGCGACCAGCTCGCCCTTCTCGAGCGTCGTCCCCTGCCACGACGCCCGGGCGAGCGTGCGCGAGAAGACGACCTTGGGCAGAAGGTTCATCTGCCGGGCGACGACGGGCATCTGCGCGGCCGCCATCGGCGTCGGCCAGAAGCTCGCCATCATCTCGTAGGTCTTGCGGCCGAGGAGCAACGTGCCGCCGCCCGAGGCGTTGCCGGCGGTGAAATCCGCGAATTCCGGATCTTCGCCGCCGGCGTGGGCCCACGACAGATCGCCGTCGACGGTGCGGTAATACCCGTCGACGGACACCGAATTGAACACGCTCAGTCTGCGCATGAGCACAGACTATTTAGCGATCTCTAAACTGTCCAGAGATATTTCAGAAACTGCTAAAACGATTACGACTCTTGCATGTACGGATAGCGGTAGTCCGTCGGCGGCGCGAAGGTCTCCTTGATCGTGCGCGGCGAGACCCAGCGGATGAGGTTCCACAAGGAGCCCGCCTTGTCGTTCGTGCCCGACGCGCGCGCGCCGCCGAACGGCTGCTGCCCGACGACGGCGCCGGTCGGCTTGTCGTTGACGTAGAAGTTGCCGGCGGCGTGGCGCAGGAAGCTCTTGGCCTCGTCGATCGGCGCGCGATCGCGCGCCCACACCGCGCCGGTGAGCGCGTACGGCGAGGTCTCGTCGACGAGCTTGAGCGTCTCCTTCCACTTGCCGTCGGGATAGACGTGGGCAGTCACGACCGGTCCGAAGATCTCCTCCGACATCAGCTTCGACTTCGGATCCTCCGACTCGACGAACGTGGGCTTGACGAACCAGCCCTCCGCATCGTCGAGCGAGCCGCCGGCGGCGATCTTCATCGACGCCGAATCCTTCGCCGCCTGCACGTAGCCGCCGATGTTCTTCCACGACTTGTCGTCGATGACGGCGCCCATGAAGTTGCCGAAGTCGGCCGGATCGCCGACGCGCAGTTCGCCGATGAGCGCCATCACGCGGTCGCGCAGGCCGCCCTTCCACAACGACTCGGGCACGTAGACGCGCGAGGCCGCCGAGCACTTCTGCCCCTGATACTCGTAGCCGCCGCGCACGATGGCGACGGCGAGCGCCTCGGGATCGGCCGAGGGATGCGCGAGGATGAAGTCCTTGCCGCCGGTCTCGCCGACGAGGCGCGGGTACGTGCGGTAGCTCGCGATGTTCTCGCCGACGGTGCGCCACATGGTCTGGAACACGCCGGTCGAGCCGGTGAAGTGCACGCCCGCCAGATCGCGGTGCGTCAGGCACGCGTTGCCGATCACCGACGACGGGCCGGGCAGGAAGTTGATGACGCCGTCGGGCAGCCCGGCTTCACGCAGGATCTCCATGATGTAGTAGGCGGAGAGCATCGCCGTGTGCGCCGGCTTCCACACCACCGTGCAGCCCATCATCGCCGGCGCCGTCGGCAGGTTGGCGCCGATCGACGTGAAGTTGAACGGCGTCACCGCGAACACGAAGCCCTCGAGCGGGCGCGCCTCGAGCTGGTTCCACATTCCCGGCGGCGAGTACGGCTGCTCGGAGGCGATGCGCTCGGCGAAGTGCGAATTCCAGCGCCAGAAGTCGATCGACTCGCAGGCGGCGTCGATCTCGGCCTGGTGCACCGTCTTCGACTGGCCGAGCATGGTCGCCGCGTTGAGGATCGGGCGGTACTTCGTCGTCAGCAGCTCGGCGGCACGCAAAAAGATGGCGAGGCGCTCGTGGATTGGCGTCGCCGCCCACGAAGCCTGCGCGGCGAGCGCGGCGTTGATGGCGCGCCCGACGTCGTCGGTGCCGGCCTGGGCGACCTTGGCGATCACCTTCTTGTGCGCGTGCGGCGAGCGCACGTCCGCGGTACCCGTGCCCTTGCGACGCTCGCTGCCGACGAAGAGCGGGATGTCGACGGGCGTCTTGGACATCGACTCGAGAGTGCGCTTGAGCGCCTTCTTCTCGGACGAGCCCGGGCCGTAGGCCAGGACCGGCTCGTTGTGCGGCGCGGGGACCTTCGGGATGGAATTCAGCATGGCGGCAAGATAAGGTCATCTTCCCGAGAACACAATGGCCCGCAGCGACGACAGACGCATCCACGAAGTTCCTCATGGCGACAAGCTCACCCTCCGCTTCGAAGGCGAGGACATCCCCGCCTGCGCCGGCGAGTCGGTCGCGGTCGCTCTGTTCGCTTCCGGTGAGCGCGTCTTGTCGCGCTCGATCAAATATCACCGGCCGCGCGGCTTCTTCTGCCTCGCCGGCCACTGCGGCGCGTGCCTCATGCGCATCGACGGCAAGCCCAACGTACGCGCGTGCAAGACGCCGGCGAAGGAAGGGCTGCGCGTCGAGCGGCAGAACGCGTTCCCGACGGGCGCGTTCGACGTGCTCGGCGCGGCCGACTTCTTCTTTCCAAAGGGCATGGACCACCACACGATGATGACGTCGCCGCGCGCGCTCAACGCGGTGCTCAACAAGGTGGTGCGCCAGCTCGGCGGGCTCGGCAAGCTCCCCGACCGGCAGGAGACGCCGGCGGAGCTGCCGCGGCCGCGCCACAAGCACGTCGACGTGGTGGTCGTCGGCGGCGGACCGGCGGGGCTCGGCTGCGCGACCGAGACGGCGCGCGGCGGCAAGCGGACGCTGCTCGTCGACGAGCAGGATCGCGTGGGCGGCTCCTTGCTGGCGCATCCGGCGCACGGCGTGCGCGCGGCCAACGAGGCGCTGGCGGCGGCGCTCAAGGCGGGCGTCGAGGTGCTGTCGTCGTCGACGGCGCTGGCCTGGTATCCCGAGGACGTGGCGTCGGCCGGACGCGATCCGGGCCTCCTCGCCGTGCACACGCCCGACGGGCTGCTCAAGGTAACCGCCGAGCGCTATGTCTACGCGACGGGGGCGTACGATCAGAACGCAGTGTTCGTCGACAACGATCGGCCCGGCGTCTTGCCGGCGCGCGCCGTCGGGCGCCTGCTCGTGCGCTTCGGCGTGAAACCGGCGGAGCGCCCGGTCGTCGTGGGCGACGGGCCGTACGCGCGCGCGCTCGCCGAGGCGCTCGCCAAGACCGGCGCCGAGGTCACGCGCATCGACGGGCGCGACGAGCAGATCGTGGCCGCGAGCGGACACGGCTGGGTGCGCTCGGTCGAGACCTCGAAGCGGAAGAAGATCAAATGCGACCTCCTGGCGGTGGCGGCGCTGCCCGCGCCGGCCTCGGAGCTGCCGCGCCAGCACGGGGTGCCGGTCGCCTTCGCCGACGGCAAGGGCGGTTTTTTCTGCCGCGTCGACGACGAAGGCAAGAGCGCGGCGCACCACGTGTTCGCCTGCGGCGACGTCACTGGCTTCGGCGGCATCGACGACGCGGTGTCGGCGGGCGCGCGCTCGGGGCGCGCGGTGGTCGCCAGCTTCACCGGCAACGGAATGGGCAAGGTGCACATTTGAGCGAACGAGCGCAGCGAGAGAGCGATGGTCGATCGTCACTCTCACGCGACCCGTGGGGCCGCGCTGCTCGGAGGCGAAGCCGATGAGCACCAAGGCGATGATCTGTCGCTGCGAAGACGTGACGCTCGCCGACGTGCAGCACACCATCTCGCTCGGCTACAAGTCGATCGAGGAGGTCAAGCGCTACACCGGCCTCGGCACGGGACCGTGCGAAGGCAAGGAGTGCATGGTGCACGCGGGGCGGTTGTGCGCGCTGGCCCACGGCGGCGACGAGAGCGTGGTGCAGCCGTTCACGTCGCGACCGCCGGTGCAGCCGGCGCCGCTCGCCATCTTCGCCCG
>DATNAQ010000138.1:0-27384 GCA_035607415.1 Polyangia bacterium | reverse complement strand
CTTCTGCGTCGAAGACTACTCCCTCGATCGTTTGCGCTCGCTGTCCGAAGGCGAAATCGAAGGCCGCTACCGCGCTTTTCGGGACCTGACGCACTTCGAAGACGTAAGGCTCTAATACAAACGATTGGCGCGGGCCGCGGTTGGTCGGTCGCGGGCGGTCTCGGAGTCATTTTCGCCGGCGCTCTTCGAGGACGTCGCCCGGGCGCGCTACGCCGTGCTCGCCCTCCGCGCTACGCGCTCCGGGCTGCGCGCGGCACGTCCGCGCCCTCGGGCTCGTCGCTGGCATCCCCCGCAAAAGCGCGGGCGAGCGCTCCTCGACGCCGGCGAAAACGACTCCGAGACCACCCGCTCACTATCGCCACTGATCCGAAGCCGTATCGCCACTGATCCGAAGCCGTTTCGATTGTCACCGCCGGGCACGAAGGTTCGAAGGCTGCCGACGCGTAGGCGAGCCGAGTCGTTCTTTCGGCGGCGTCGAGGAGCGCTCGCCCCCGGCTCTTTGGGGGCGATGCCAGCGACGAGCCGAGGGCGTGGACGTGCCGCGCGCAGCCCGGAGCGCGTCGCGCGTAGGGCGAGCACGGCGTAGCACGCCCGGGCGACTCCCTCGAAGAGCGCCGCCGAAAGGACGAGCTCGGCGAGCCGCCCACAGTCGGCCCATCGAACCCTCCCACCCGTGATACCTTAAGCCCGTGAGGCGTCTGCAGGAGGTGCTGCACCGGCTGCCGACGCTGTTCGATCGCGGCGCGTTCGCTGGGGCCTGTCACGAGATCCGGCGCATCGGCGTGCCCATCGATCAGCTGGGCATCGTCCATGTCAGCGACGACGGCTCGCACTTTCGCGTCTATGTGGGCTGGACCTCGCCCGACCTCGGCGTGCCCGACGTGAAGTGGGCGCAGCGGGTCGACACCCCGCGCGCCCTGCTCGAGGCGGCGTACTCCGGCCGGGAGCCGAGGTTGTGCCGCGACACGCGCACGGCGCCGGGGATCATCGAGCCGGCCTTCGGCGCCGCCGGCGTCCTGTGCACGTTGTCGATGCCGATCGGCGATCCGCTGCAGGGTGTCGTCGGCTTCGGCTTTCGCAGCGCCGACATGCTGCGCGCCGAGCACTATCCAATCCTGCGTCAGATCGCGGCGACGCTCATCGATCGTCTCGACTGGTCGCTGCTCTCCGCGCACGCGGCGCGGCTGCGCACCATCACCGAGGCGATGCCGATGGGCGCCATCATGCTCGCCGCCGACGGCACCGTCGAGGAGCTCAATCCGGCGGCGGCGCGCCTCATCGGGCGCGATCGCGAGGAGCTGGTCGGCCGCTCGATCCGCGAGCTGGTCTGCGCGCCCGACGGCGGGCTGCTCGGCTGGCGCATCGATCAGGCCAACGGTCCCGCGCCGGCGCGCCTGCGCACCGCGTCGGGCGAGATGCGTCCGGTGCTGGCGCAGCTGGCGGCGGAGAGCCACGGCGTGGCGCTGTCGAACCTGTACGGCCCGCTGTTCCTCGTCGACACCAGCGCCGAGCAGGCGGCGTTCGACGCGCTGGCGCGGCGCACCGCCGAGCTGCAGGCCGTGGAGAACCAGCATCGCCGCATCGTCGACGATCTGCCGGTCATCGTCTTCGCCTCCGACGGCACCGGGCGCTGCACCTACGTCTCGGGCGCCGTCGAGCGGCTGCTCGGCTACACGCCCGAAGAGATCTACGCCATGCGCAGCTTCTCCGCGCTCAACGTCGACGAGGTGCCGGCGACCTACTACACGCGCGCCGAGACCTACGAGATGGACTTCCGCCAGCGCCGCAAGGATGGGCGCGAGGTGGTGATGCACTACTCGGGGCGCGTCATCACCGACGGCGAGGGGCGCGTGATCGGCTCCGAGGGCTTCGGCGTCGACGTCACTTCCGAGCGCGACGCGCAGCGCAAGCTCCTGCTCGCCGATCGGCTGTCCGCGCTCGGCATGCTCGTCGCCGGCATCGGGCACGAGATCAACAACCCGGCCGCCTACGTCTCGCTCGGCGTGCAGCAGATCGCGCGCCACCTGCGCGCGGCGATGCGCCAGGGCGCCGACGAGCAGCGCCTGACGCTCGAGCGCGCGCTGCCCATCCTCGACGACGTCGCCGCCGGCGTGCACCGCATCGCCGAGATCGTCGGCGAGCTCAAGCTGTTCGCGCGCAATCCCGACGAGCACGAGCACGGCACCATCGATCTCAACGGCGTCGTGCGCTCGGCGGCGACGCTGGTGCAGGCGGAGCTGCGCTCGCGCGCGCAGCTGCGGCTCGAGCTCGGCGCGTTGCCGGCGGCGCCCGGCTCGTGGGCGCGCTTGTCGCAGGTCGCGCTGAACCTCCTCATCAACGCGGCGCAGGCGATCCCGCCCGGCGCGCCCGACCGCAACAGCGTGACGGTGACGACCAGCGCGTCGGGGCGCGAAGTCCGCGTCGTCGTGCGCGACACCGGCTGCGGCATCCCCGAGGCCGCGCGCCAGCGCATCTTCGATCCGTTCTACACCACCAAGCCGGTCGGCGAAGGCACCGGGCTCGGGCTCGCCATCAGCTACGACATCGTGCGGCGCCTGGGCGGCACCATCTCCGTCGAGAGCGAAGTGGGGCGTGGCAGCAGCTTCACCGTGACGCTGCCCGAGCCGGCGATCGCCGAGCCGGCGCCGTCGCGCGCGGCGGTCTCGCTCGACACCAGCGGCAGCGTGCTCGTCGTCGACGACGAGCGGGCGCTGGCGACGGCGATCGCGCGCGAGCTCGGCGCGCGCATGCAGGTCGAGCTCGTGCATTCGGGCGGCGAGGCGCTGGAGGCGCTCGGGCGCGAGAGCTACGACGCGGTGCTGTGCGATCTGCGCATGCCCGATCTGTCGGGCGCCGAGGTCTTCCGGCGCACGCAAGCGCGCGATCGCGCGCAGGCGGCGCGCTTCGTCTTCATCACCGGCGCCGCCACCGCCGCGGGCGAGGCGGAGTTCTTGAAGCAGGCGGGACGGCCGGTGCTGGAGAAGCCGTTCGCCATGAGCGAGCTGTGGCGCGCCGTCGGCGCGGTGGTCGGCGTATAGTCGCGCGCCATGAGCGAGGCGAACGAGGCGCGCACGTGAACGAGGTCGTGATCACTCGCAGCACCGACGAGACGCGCGCGCTCGGCGAGCGCCTCGGCCGCACGCTCGCCGCCGGCGACACCGTCGCCATCGTCGGCGAGCTCGGCGCCGGCAAGACCGCCTTCGTGCAGGGGCTGGCGCGCGGGCTCGGCATCACGAGCACCATCTCGAGCCCGACGTTCACCATCGTCAAAGAGCACGACGGGCGCGTGCCCTTGTTCCACGTCGACTTCTATCGCGTCGAGCACGCCGCCGAGCTCGCCAACATCGGCTTCGACGACTACTTCGAGCGCGGCGGCGTCGTCGCGGTCGAGTGGGCCGATCGCTTCTGGGAGGCGCTGCCGCGGCGCCGCGTCGACGTGCGCATCGAGCTCGTCGGCGCCGACGAGCGGCGCGTGCAGATCGAATCCGCGCTACAGTAGCGCGATGCGCATCCTCTACGGCGTCGTCGGTGAAGGGATGGGCCACGCGACGCGCAGCTGCGTGATCCTGCGCCACCTCGTGAAGTCGCACGACGTGCAGATCGTCGTCAGCGGGCGCGCGCACGCGTTTCTGCGCAAGACCTTCCCGCAGCTCGAGGTGCACGAGATCGCCGGGCTCAACATGGTCTACGAGGACAACGAGGTGCAGCGGCGGCGCACCGCGCTCGACTTTCTCAAGAAGCTGCCCGCGTTCGCCGAGAACTTCGAGACCATGACGCGGCTGTCGCAAAGCTTCCGGCCCGAGCTCGTGATCAGCGACTTCGAGTCGTTCGCCTATCTGTACGCGAAGAAGCACGACCTGCCGGTGCTCAGCATCGACAACATGCAGATCATCAATCGCTGCGAGCTCGACGTCGAGATCCCGCCCGAGGAGCAGGCGAGCCTGCAGATGGCCAAGACGATCGTGAAGGCCAAGCTGCCGCATTGCGATCACTACCTCGTGACCACCTTCTTCTTCCCGCCGGTGCGCAAGCCGCGCACCTCGCTGTTTCCGCCGATCTTGCGCGACGCGGTGCTCGACGCGCCGCGATCCGACGGCGAGCACGTGCTCGTGTACCAGACGTCGGACACGTTCCACGATCTCGTGCCCACGTTGCAGCGGCTGCCGGGGCGCTTCTTCGTCTACGGGCTCAAGCGCGACCAAGAGGTCGGCAACGTCACGCTCAAGGGCTTCTCGGAAGACGGCTTCGTGCGCGACCTGGCGTCGGCGCGCGCGGTGCTCGCCGGCGGCGGCTTCTCGCTGATGGGCGAGGCGGTCTACCTCGGCAAGCCCATGCTGTCGGTGCCGCTCAAGGGACAGTTCGAGCAGACGCTGAACGCGCTGTACCTGCAGAAGCTCGGCTACGGCGAGTACCATCGCGAGCTGTCGGAGGCGGCGATCGCGGCGTTCCTCGCGCGCGCGCCGGAGTACGCGCGCAACGTCGCCGCGCACAAACAGGAGCGCAACACGGCGATCCTCGGCAAGCTCGACGCGCTCATCGCCGAGATCGCGGCCAACGGCCGGCTGGTGTCGCGCGGCGCCGAGCCGCGCGAGGACGAGATCGAAGACTAGGCGGCCTTCGTAGCCGCGCTATTCGTAGGCGCTCTAGTGGTAGAGGTGGCCGTCGAGCGTGGCGCCGCCGTTCTTGCCGTTGGGGGCGTTGGCGCCGACGCCGATGACCTCGACGTCCGCGAGATAGCGATCGCCCACCTGCTCGAAGCGGTTGACCAGGATGGTGCCGACGCCGCCCTCTTCGGGCGCGCAGAACTTTTGCAGCCCCGAGGTCGCGCTCACCACCACGAAGTCGCTCGTGCCCGGCACCGACAGATCGTAGACCGCGCCCTCCTCGGGCCAGCGCGGGAACACGATGCTGATGCTGGCGTCGGTGGCGGCGGCGTGCAGGCCGATGCCCCACTCGGGCGGGCACTCGTTCGACTGCGTGATCATCGTGGCCAGCGTCGAGCCGGCGAGCGTGCTCGCCTGCGTGGCGACGGTGATGTTGCTCGCGGGCGCCACCGGCAGCGGCGAGCCGTCGGTGCCGCTGCACCCGGTTGCGGCCACGCAAACGACGAACGCGAAGATCGGCAGGCGCATGGTCAACCTCGATTCATCCGCCAAATTGGGCCTTGAGCTTGTCGTCCCACTCGTCGGCGACGCGGGCGACGGTGTCGAGCATGTCGACGAACTCGTCGAAGTCGAGCGACTCGAGCGAGCGCAGCGCGCGCAGATAGACGCGCCCCGACTCGCGGTCGACGGCGAACGCGCCGTCCTCGGTGGCCAGATAGTTGAGCTCGAGCAGGCGGCGGTAGAGCTCTTCGCGGCTGCGCGCCGGCACGTCCATGATCGGCGCGAGGAACAGGATGAAGCCTTTCTGTTCGACGACGTTGATGCCGACCGTCGCCGAGCCGCGCGCCACCTGCGTGAAGCCGTCCTTGTCGAGCGGCTCGATCGGAACCCCGATCAGCTCGGAGAACCGCTGGATGTACTCCGCCACCCGCTTGACGTCGGCCATCGCACCCTCCAACTACATATCATACCCCGCATCAGCGCTTCCGTCGCTGGCGATCGTGCGTGCGGGCGTGGGTGGGATGCTTTTGCGCAGGTGCTGGCAGGGACAGGCCCGCCGGCGGCGCGTCGAGGTGCAGGTCGTGCGGCACCAGCTTCAGGGCCGGCGTGGGCGACGGCGCGAGCGAAGGCGGCGCCAGCGAAGGCGGCGCCAGCGACGGCGCGAGCGGTTGTGACGCGGCCGCGGGCGGCGCGGCCCCGAGGCCGGCGGTGAGCGCGTGCGATCGCTGTTGTGCGTGAAAGCCGAAGAGCAGGCCGCCGGCCGAGAGCAGGAGCGCGAACAGCGGCCCGACGAGCCGCAGCGGCGGCATGCGCGGCGGCGGCAGATGCAGATGCATCGCGATCTGCGGAATCCAGCGCTCGGGACGGAGCGGCGAGCGGCGCGGCTCGACGGCCGGCAGCGGCGTGTTCGCCGTCGTCGTCTCGACGGGCGCCCTCTCCGCGGCCAGCCGGCGCTCGGCGGCGTCGCGCCCGAACAGGCGAGCCATCGTCTCTGCCAGCCGCGTCTTCGACGGCGTCTCGCCCGCGGCGGCCAGCCACGCGAGCAGCGCGTGCGCCAGCTCGGCGGCGCTGTCCCATCGATCCTCGACCACCGGCTCGAGCGCGGTCTCGATGGCCACGGCGAGCCCCGGCGGCAGATCGGGCCGCACCGAGCGCAAGGGCGGCACGTCGCACATCTGCACGGCGCGCAGCATCTCCATCTCGCTCTTGCGACGGAACAGCCGCCGCCCGGTGCACAGCTCCCACGCCACCACGCCGAGCGAGAACAGATCGCTGCGCCGATCGAGCGAGCGCGCGCGCGCCTGCTCGGGCGACATATAGGGAATCTTGCCCTTGAGCGTGCCGGCGGTGGTCTGCGCGCGCGACGCCGCCGCCTGCGACTTGGCGATGCCGAAGTCGGCGAGCTTGACCACGCCGTCGTACGAGACGAGAAGGTTCGCCGGCGTCACGTCGCGATGCACGACGCCCTGCTCGTGCGCGTGGTGCAGCGCCTCGCAGGCCGCTACGAGGATGGTCGCGACGTCGGCCGGCGCGAGCGGCGCGCCGAGCTCGTTGGCGCGTCGCCACAGCGCGGCGAGATCCTCGCCGTTGACGTACTCCATCGCCAGGTAGTAGGCGTCACCCTCGTGGCTGTCGCGGTCGCGACCGAAGTCGTGGATGTGGACGATGTGCGGATGATCGAGCGCCGCGGCGGTGCGCGCCTCGTCGAGAAACATGGCGACGAAGTCGGGCTGCTTGGCGAGGTGCGGCAGGATGCGCTTGACGGCGACGCGCTTGGCGAACCCATCGGGGCCTGGCCGGCGGGCGAGGAACACCTCGGCCATGCCGCCGACGGCCAGCCGCTGGACGAGCTCGTATCCGCCTACTGTTGCTGCCACGCGGCAAGTGTAGCCGGCGGTCCACAGCGCGCCATGTAGAAGTGGGCGACGATCGTCGCCGAGAATGATTACGGAGCGAGACGGTGGAGGTCGCGCGGGAACAGGCTCGCGAGCCGCACGTTGGGCAGATCGAGCAGCTGCATCAGGAAGCGCTCGAGCCCGATGGCGAAGCCGCCGTGCGGCGGCATGCCGTGCTTGAATGCCTGCAGATACGACGCGACGGCCGCCTCCGCGACGCCGCGCGCGCGCATCGCCGCGACGTAGTCGGCGTGGCGATGCAGCCGCTGCCCGCCGGTGACGAGCTCGGTGCCGCGGAAGAGCAGGTCGAACGAATTCGAAGACTCGGCGCGCGCCGGATCCGGATGCGTGTAGAACGGCCGCTTGTGCAGCGGATAGCCGGTGACGAACAAAAATTCGCTGCCGTGCTCCTCGAGCGCCCACTGTCCGAGCCAGCGTTCACCCTCGGGCGAGAGGTCGGGCTGACCGCGCTCGTGCTCGCCGAGCGCGGCGACCAGCCGCTCCTGTGCCTCCGCGAAGTGGATGTGCGGCACCGTTGCGGCGAGCGCGGGCAGCCGGGCGCCGAGGAGCGTCAGCTCGGGCGCACACCTCCGCTCGAGCTCGCCGAGGATCGCGCGCAGCACCTCGACGAGCAGGGCCATGACGTCGAAGTGGCTCTCGATGAAGCCGAGCTCGACGTCGAGGCTGGTGTACTGGTTCAAGTGGCGGCGCGTGTCGTGCGGCTCGGCGCGAAACACGGGGCCGACTTCGTAGACGCGCTCGAACACGCCGACCATCACCTGCTTGTAGAGCTGCGGGCTCTGCGCGAGGTACGCGGTGCGCGTAAAGTACTTCACCGCGAACACGTTCGAGCCGCCCTCGGTCGCGGTCTCGACCAGCTTCGGCGATTGGATCTCGACGAAGCCGCGCTCGTCGAGCGCGCCGCGGAATGCGCGCATCACCGCGGCGCCGAGACGGAAGACGGCGCGCCGCGTGGGATGGCGGTTGGCCACCACCGCGTGCTCGAGCAGCGCCGGAAGCTGCGCGTTGAGCTGCTTCTTGCCGAGCGGCAACGGCGGCGGCTCCTCTGCCGGTGTGATCACCTCGATCGCGATCTCGCCGAGCTCGACGCCGCCCTGCGCCTGCGGCTCGGCGCGCACCAGCCCCTCGACGGCGATCACCGACTCGAGCGGGACGCCCGAGAGCGGCGCGAGGCGCTCGGCGCCGGCGACGGCCTGGATCAGGCCCCAGCCGTCGCGGATGACGAGAAAGCTGACGCCGCCGAGCCTACGCAGCGATTGCAGCCAGCCGACGACACGCACGCGCTCGCCGACGTGGGCGGCGACGTGCACCGAACGAATTCGTTCCATGGAACGCTCCTGTCTGCTGGCCCTGCCGAGTGTCGCGGAAGCGCACCCTGGCAGGCCCAGCAGCCGTCAGGTGCGTTCCCGCGGATCGTCTCCGTCGATGCCGTTGTGCATGATTCCTCTTTTATAGCAGGTAAGACGGCAGGTCCTTACCGAAAAAAGACTTCACAGGAGATCAAGAGATCAGGAGCACACAACTCTTACAGACGGTCCTCCGGCCATTCGGATCTCTGAAAGAGTTTTGTTCTCCTGATCTCTTGATCTCCCTGTGAATGTTTTTTGTGACGGACCGGTCGGTTACTCGTCGAGGTTGGCGATGTTGTACTTCTTGATGAGGCGGTGCAGGTAGACGCGGTCGAGGCCGCCTTCGCGGGCCGCCTTCGACACGTTGCCGCCGGCGCGGCGCAGGAGCTGCATCACGTAGTCGCGCTCCCACGACGCGATCAGGCGCTCTTTGGCCTCGCGGAAGCCTTCGTTGCCGGCGGCCGGCCACTGCGGCATGCCGCTCGGGGTCGTAGCGGAGCCGGCGTCGAGGCCGAGCAGCGACGGCAGGAGCACGCGGTTGCTGCCCATGAGAGACAGGCCGCGATCGATCACGTTCTTGAGCTCGCGCACGTTGCCGGGCCAGTCGTAGTCGGTGAACAGCGCCATCGTCTCGGGCGGCACCATCACGTCCTTGCCGGCGAGGAAGTGCTGCACCAGCGGCGCCACGTCGCTCTTGCGCTCGCGCAAGGGCGGCAACGTCACGCGCACGACCGCGAGGCGATGATAGAGGTCGTCGCGGAAGCGGCCCGCCTTCACCTCTTCGCGCAGATCGCGGTTCGTCGCCGCGATGACGCGCACGTCGACGTCGCGATACTGCGCCGCGCCGACGGGCTTGACCTTGCGCGACTCGAGCGCGCGCAGGAGGCGCGGCTGCATGTCGAGCTCGAGCTCGCCGATCTCGTCGATGAAGATGGTGCCGCCGTGCGCCTGTTGGAACGCGCCTTCGCGATCGCGATCGGCGCCGGTGAACGCGCCGCGCACGTGGCCGAACAGCTCCGACTCGATGAGCGAGCGCGACACGCCGGCCAGATCGCAGATGACGAGCGGCCCCTTGGCGCGCGGCCCGGCCGAGCGGATGGCCTCGGCGCACAGCTCCTTGCCGGTGCCGGTCTCGCCCTCGATGAGCACGGCCACGTCGGACTGCGCTACCAGCTCGAGCACCGCGAACACTTCGCGCATCTGCAACGACGGGCCGAGCAGCGCGCCGAAGTGCTCCGACGACGACGGCATGATCGGGTGCGAGCGCTCGACGGTGGTGAGCTTGAGCTCGGTGTTGCCGATGGCGATGACCGCGCCGGGCCCGACGGTGACCTCGGAGAAGCGGGCGCCGCCGAAAAAACTTCCGTTGGTGGATCCGAGATCTTTGACGAGCACGCCGGCCTCGGTGACGCGCAGCTCGAGGTGTTGGCGCGAGACCGAGCCGTCGCTCAGGACCAGATCGCAGCCGGGCGCCTTGCCGACGAGATAGGTGCCGCGCTCGAGCTCGAGCTGCTTGCTCGCGTCGGGGCCCGACAGGACGAGCACGCGCAGCTTATCGGGAACCGGGACCTTCTGCCCCGGATCCGCGATATCCGTGCGCGGTACTTGCCCAGTATCCCATTCGTCAACAGACACGGGCTTACCCTACCACGCGCGTGCGGAGAGGCTAGACCGAGATGCGGTTTACGACTTCACGTGCAGCGGCAGATGGCGCTCCATCGCCGCCGCGCCGCCGGTCGAAAACAGCTTCCACGCCGAGCGCAGCTGCTGGGCCAGGATCTTCTGGTCGTCGTCGTACGACTCTTCGTCCTCGGCCTCTTCTTCCTCGTCGTCGAGCTCGTCCTTGAGCTCGTCGAGCACTTCGAGGAGCAGCGGCAGCGACCCGACACGCAAATCCGCGACCTCCACGATGCCCTCGAACTCGATGGGCAGGTAGATGTCGGCGGCGATGTCGTGCCCCTCCAGGCGATCCATGAACTCCGACAGGGCGTTGTCGTCCATCCCGTCGCCGAGCGTCGCCTGGTGTCCTTCTTCGCCGCGCGGCAGCTGGGGCGCCCCCACCTTCTCCAGCTGTGCCGCCAGCTCGGCGATCTCCTCGTCGGTCAAGCGGTCATCGAGCGGTCCGATTTCGATCTCGGCCATGCCGATCTCGGTAGCGATTCTCGGCGCGCTTGTCAATCGAGGTGAAACGCTTTCGAAACCTACCTGCGCTACACTGACTTGACGAATGAACGTGACGGCTGATCTCCAGGCCTTGGCGCCGCTGGCCGGTCGCGCGCGGAACGAGCAGGCGGACGCTTGCCGCGCCTACCTGGCGGCGGCGCACGCGCGCATCCGCGAGGCGCACTTCGCCGGCGCGCCGGGCGACGTCACCGCGCGCGCGTGGTCCGACGCCGCCGACGAGGTGGTGCGCGCGCTGTTTGCCGCCGCCGCGGCCGCGCATCCGGGCCTGGATGTGGCGATCGTCGCCGTCGGCGGCTACGGCCGGGGCGAGCTCTGCCCCTACAGCGATCTCGACGTCTGGCTGCTGGTGCCGCGCGGAAAGTCGTCCGATCCGCGCGCCCAGCTGATCGCCGAGGCCATCCTCTATCCGCTGTGGGATCTGCGCATGGAGGTCGGCCACGCGGTGCGCACCGTCGAGGAGTCGATCGAGCAGGCGCGCCAGGATCTGACCGCCTGCACGGCGCTGCTCGACGCCCGCTTCCTCGACGGTGACCGCGCGATCTGGGACAACTTCCAGCGCCAGGTGCCGCGCCTCTTCGAGCGCGACGTCAACGGCGTGGTGCAGCGCCTGACCAAGGAGAAGGACGAGCGCCACGCGCGCTTCGGCGAGACCGTGTACCTGCTCGAGCCGAACCTGAAGAACGGGCAGGGCGGCTATCGCGACCTCCTCGTCGGCCTGTGGGCGGCCAAGGCGCGCTTCGGCGTCGCCGACTTCGCCGACCTCGTGACCGCGGGGCAGGCGAGCCCGCGGCAGGTGCAGTCGCTCGTCGACGCGCGCCGCTTCTACCTCGAGATCCGCACCGCCGCGCACTTCGCGCGCAAGCGCAAGGAAGACCGGCTGACGTTCGAGGTGCAGGAGGCGATCGCGCCGCGGCTGTTTCCGCATCCGCGGCCGTCGCATCATGAAGGCGTGGAGAGCGCGGTCGAGCCGTCGGTCGAGGCGCTCATGCAGCAGTACTTTCTGCACGCCAAGGCGGTCACGCGCGAGACCGACCGTCTGCTCCTGCGCTGCGTGGTCGAGCCGAAGAAGAAGCCGACGGTGCGCTCGATCGACGCGTCGTTCACGCTGTTCAACGGCAAGCTGTCGCTGCACGATCCCGAGGTCTTTCGCCGGCGCCCGTCGGAGATGGTGCGCATCTTCAACGTCGCGCTCGACGTCGGCGCCGAGATCTACGGGCACACCAAGGATCTCATCGCCGAGCGCGTGGCGGCGCTGAGCGCCGACGGCGGGCTGACCAGGGACGCGCAGGCCGGGCGCGAGATGTTGAAGCTCATCTGCGATGATCGCGATACGCGCAATCCGTCGCTGCTCGAGGAGGCGCACGATCTGGGCCTGCTGGCGTGCGTGATGCCGGAGTGGGCGCCGTGCACGGCGCGCGTGCAGCACGACCTCTATCACGTGTTCACCGTCGACCAGCACCAGCTCTACGCGGTCGGGCGGCTCAAGGCGCTGGCGCGCGGCGAGCTCGGCGAGGAGCTGCCGACGGCCTCGCAAGCGATGCGCGAGGTCAAGCGCAAGGAGGCGCTCTATCTCGGCACGCTCCTCCACGACGTCGGCAAGCCGCTCGGCAAGGGGCACTCGGAGACGGGCGCGAAGTTGGCCAACGCCGTCGCCACGCGCTGCGGGCTGTCGGCCGAGGACGTGTCGCAGACCGAGTTCCTCGTGAAGAAGCACCTCTTGCTCTCGCACCTGTCGCAGCGGCGCGATCTCAACGACGTGGCGATGCTGGCGAACCTGGCGCAGGAGCTCAACGACGAGGAGACGCTGCGCGAGCTGTATCTGCTGACGGTCGCCGACATGTCGATGGTGGCGCCGGGCAACCTGACCGAGTGGAAAGAGCAGCTCCTGCGCGAGCTCTACGTGCGCACGATGGCGTTCTATCGTCGCGGCGCCGATCTCGCAGGCAGCGAGCAGACGGCCGTCGTCGCCAAGCGCAAGAAGCGCGTCGCCGAGCTCATCGGCGAGCCCGAGCCGTCGCTGGCGGCGTGGTTCGCTTCCTTGCCCGATCGCTACGTCACGCTCACGCAGCCGCGCGCGATGGTGCGCGATCTGCAGCTGTCGCGCCGGCGCAAGGGGCCGGTCGCCGTCGAGAACGTGCATCGCCCGCGCAAGGCGGTCAGCGATCTGACGGTCTGCGCCGACGACGCGCCCGGCCTGCTCGCCAAAATCGCCGGCGTGCTGCTCGCGCACCGCATCGACGTCCTCGGCGCGCAGATCAACACCCGCGTCGTCGACGGCAAGGTCATCGAGGCGCTCGACACCTTCACCACGCGCGATCGCTACGGCCGGCCGATCACCGATCCCGCGCGCTGGAAGAAGGTCGAGGACGACCTGGCGCGCGTGCTCGGCGGCGCCATCACCGTCGAGAAGTTGACCGAAGATCGGCGCGATCGCTCGACCCTGCCCGAGCGCGTCGTGCCCAAGGTGCGCACCGAGATCAAGGTCGACAACGAGGTCTCGAACGAGTTCTCGGTCATCGACGTCTACACGCAGGATCGTCTCGGCGTCCTCTACAGCATCACGCGCACGCTCGCCGATCTGGCGCTCGACATCCACCTGTCGAAGGTCGCCACCGAAGCGCACCGCGTCGGCGACGTCTTCTACGTGCGCGAGCGCGGCGGCGGCAAGCTCGACGACCACCGCGTCGATGAGGTCAAGCTCGCGCTCGGCGAGGCGCTCGGGCGGCTGCAAGCGCGTCCCGATGCCTGAGCGACGGATGATCGCCCGATGAGCCGGCCGCTCCGCCCGTCGCCGACCTGCCTCAACTGCGGCGTCGCGGTGGCCACGCGCTACTGCCCCGAGTGCGGGCAGGAGAACACCACCTATCGCGTCTCGCTCGGGCGGCTCGTCGGCGATCTGTTCGAGGAGGTGTTCCAGCTCGAGTCGCGCTTGTGGCGCACGCTGTGGACGCTCTTCCGCCGCCCCGGGCTGCTCACCCGCGAGTATAACGCCGGCCGGCGCGTCTCGTACACCACGCCGCTCCGGCTCTACCTCGTCGCCAGCGTCGCCTACTTCTTCGTCGCCGGGCTGATGCCACAGCAACTGCCCGACGAGAACGTGCACGTGGACGTGCCCCAGCTGAACGACGTTCAGCAGCACAAGCTCGACGCGGCGCCGGCGTGGGCGCGCATGCTCTACGAGCGGGCGCGCGCGGCGCAGCAGGATCCGCGAGCCGCGGTCGCGCGGATGCGCCGCACCATCAGCGAGTGGGCGCCGCGCATCGCCGCGCTGCTGGTGCCGCTGTGCGCGCTCTTGACCTGGCTCTGCTTCCGCCGGCCGAAGCTGTACTTCGTCGAGCACCTGGTGTTCGCGCTGCATTTGCAGGCGACGGCGTTCCTGCTCTTGCTCATCGCCGAGCTGACGCGCTGGGCGCCGATCGGCTTCGCCGCCACCATCGCGGGGATCGTGATCGTGTTCCGCGGCGCGCGCGTGGTGTTCCAGCAGTCGCGCGTGGCCACCTTCTTCAAGCTGTGCGCCGTCGGCTGCGTCTACGGCATCTTCCTCGGCCTCGGCATCGCCGGCGTCGCCGCCTTCGGCTTTCTCTCGCGCGGCTAGAACACGGTCAAAAGAGCGCCGGCACGGCGGTGAAGCCGACGCCGACCGACAGCGAGTCCTTCTTCGTGTTGAGCGGGTTGGGGTGGTAGTTGCCGGCGGCGTCGAACATCTGCACGTCGGGCGCGAGCACGTTCTTGATGATGCCGTTGGTCCCGACCTCGCAATCGCTGATCTGGCCGTCACCGGCGGCCGCGCAGCTGCCGTCGAGGTTCTTGCAGGTCGTGCCGCACGCGGCGTTCGCGGTGCCGCCGTTGTCGAAGATCGACAAGAGCTGCATCGATCCCGACGAGGTCGGATCGGCCGTCACCTTCTGGTTGAAGAGCGCCGCGACCGCGGGAACGACCTTGGTCTGGATGTCCTCTTGCCGAATGGCGCCGTTCAGCTGGCCGCCGCCGAGCTGACCGCTCGCCGCGCGGACGTATTGGATGCGCGCGCCGTAGACATCGACGGGCGTGACGCCGAAGAGCGGCAGCATGAGCTTGTGCACGACGACCGGCACCCTGGCCTGCGCCGGAGGCGGCTGCGACACGAAGGCGCCCGACGCGATCGGGCCGAAGAAGTGGCCCGGCGCGACGGTGCCGTCGATGGTGAAGCGGCCGTTGCCGCTGAAGTCGGGAGCGGCCATCGCCACGCCGGGCATGACGTCGGTCGCGGCGCAGGCGTCGCTGCCGAAGGTGGGATCGGTCGACTGCTCGTCCACGAGCGTGATGCTCTGACCGCCGGTGATCGCGCCGTCGATCCCAGCCTGGAGATCGAAGCCTTGCCCCGCGAGCGCGCCGGCGATGTTGCCGAGCTGGTTGTCGGCGCGCCCGTCGCCGTTGAGGTCGTAGGCGAAATCGCTCGCGGTCAGCGGCACCGTCATCGCGTTCCACACGTAGCGCGCGGCGGTGGCGCCGGCCGCCGGCGTGCACGCGACCGAGCCGTCGGTGTCGCTGCCGAACGCGAGGTCGACCGCGCCCGACTGCGCGAGATCCGCGGGCATCCCGAGGTCGGCGCCCGTCGCCGTCGCCAGATCGGGCGCGCCTTCGTTGTTGTCGTCGTTGCCGCCACAGCCGAGGCACACCACGGCCGTCGCGGCCAGCATCCAGCCACGCATGTCGCATTCCCCCTTACACGACGGTTATCGGCGGGCCGCGGGAAAAGTTGCGTGCGTCAGCTCAACAGCGCGCGCTTGAGCTCGGCAGCGTCGGCGAAGCGCTTGCTCGGATCCTTCTCGAGCGCCTGCATGAGCGCGTGCTCGACGCTCTCGGGCACCTCGGCGCGCAGCGTGCGCGGCGCGCGCGGCGTCTCGGTCACGTGCTGGAAGCCGATGGCGATCGGCGTCTCGCCGGCGAACGGCGGCCGTCCGACGAACAGGTGATAGGCGAGGGCGCCGAGCGCGTAGACGTCGGTGCGCGCGTCCTGCGGCGTGCCCCGGACCTGCTCGGGCGCCATGTACTCGGGCGTGCCGATGATGAGCCCGGTCGCCGTCATGCCGTGCATGAAGGTCGCCTTCGCCAGGCCGAAGTCGATCACCTTGACGCGCTTCTCGTGATCGAGGAGCACGTTGCCCGGCTTGAGATCGCGATGCACCACGCCGACCGCGTGCGCCGCCGCCACGCCGTCGCACACCTGGCCGATGATCAGGCGCGCCTCGTCGATGCGCAGGGCTCCGACGCGCCCGAGATACTCGGCCAGCGTCATGCCCTCGACGTACTCCATCGAGAGCAGCACCATGCCGCCGTCCTCGACGAGATCGTGGATGCGGATGACGTTGGGATGGGTCACCTTGCGCGCGGCGGCCACTTCGCGGCGGAAGCGATCGACCGCCGCCGGATCGCCGACGCCGGCGTTGATGATCTTGAGCGCCACGCGCTCGGCGAGCTTGCCGTCGGCGGCGAGGTAGACCGCGCCCATGCCGCCGCGGCCGATCTCGCGCTCGATGGTGTAGCGCTCGGCGATCTTCTGGCCGGGCGCGAGCGCCATCGCCAGCACCGACCCGCGCGGCACCGTCGCCGGCAGCTTGGGCTCGTCCGGCCGATGCGGCGGCAGGGCACCGACGGCCGACTGCGCCGCGAGCATGCGGTTCATGCGCGCGTTGAGCTCGAGGTCGACGGAGCAGACGATGCTCTCGAGGTTCTGGATGCGCGCCTCGAGCTGCTTGCGCTCTTCTTTCTCCTTCTCGAGCTGCTTCGGATCTTCCTGCTGGCGCCCGCGCAGCTGCGCCATCTTGTACCGGAAGTACTGCGTGACTCCGACGATCGCGACCGGCATCCCGAAGACGATGAGAACGATCCCTGTTGCCGGATCCGCCATGTCAGCGTGATACCGTAGCGCCCATGCTCAAGCAAGCGATCGTCCTCGGCCTGCTCCTCTTGCTTCCCGACGACGCCCTCATCGACGACGGCTCGCGCAAGCTGCAAGCCGGCGACGCCGACGGGGCCATCGCCGCCTTCGACAAAGCCAAGAAGCAGTCGCCCAGAGACCCGCGCCCGCACTACCTGACCGGCGTGGCGCTGCAGAAGAAGGGCGACGCCCCCGGCGCCGAGAAGGAGCTGCGCGCCGCGCTCGGGCTCGATCCCAAGCTCGCCGACGTGCGCAACGAGCTCGCGTCGATGCTCATCGAGCGTCATCGCTTCGGCGAGGCCATCCCCGAGCTCAAGCGCGCCGTCGCCGACAAGCCCGACCTCGGCGAGGCCTGGTTCAACCTCGGCCAGGCGGCGGCGATGCAGAAGGACTGCGCCACGGCGATGGACGCCTACGCCCACGCCACCAAGCTGGCGCCGTCGGACCCCGACGGCTTCATCAACGCGTCGGTGGCGGCGCGCAAGTGCAACAAGCTGCCCGAGGCCACGGCGGCGGCGCGGCAGGCGGTCAAGCTGTCGGCGCGCTCGCCGCAGGCGCACCTCAACCTCGGCATCGCGCTCGAGGCGTCGGGCAAGCTCGACGACGCCGCCGCCGAATATCAGATCGCGACGCGCCTCAAGCCCGACTATGCGACCGCCTGGTGGAGCCTCGGTCTCGTCGAAGGCAAGCGCAAGAAGCCGGACCAGGCGATCGCCGCGCTCGACAAGGCGCGCCAGCTGTCGCCGACGGCGGCGCGCATCGCCGACCTCGGCGTGGCCTGGCGCGACAAGGGAGATCTCGGCAAGGCGGCGGAGCTGTTCCGCGAGGCGGTGGCCCGGGATCCGCGCTACACGCCGGCGCGCTGGCATTTGGCGCAGGTGCTGTCCGCGCAGCACAAATGCGCCGAGATGAACAAGGAATTGGCCGGTCTCCCCTCGGCCGAGGGGCACTCGGAAGCCGCACAAAAACTGCGTACCGCCTGCAGATAAGTCTGGTAGGCTCCCTCGGTAACACGATGCCCCCGCGGAAGGACCTGGGCGCGATCCTCGTCGAGGAGGACGTGCTGGATCAAAAGGACCTGGAGCGGATTGCGCGCGGCAAGGACAACGCGCGACGCCCGCTCTGGGGCGTGATCGTCGAATCGGACCTGGCGACTCCGGAGCAGATCTTCCGCGCGCTGTCGGCGCGCTTCGGCGTCCCCGTCGTCTCCGACGAGCGGCTGGCCGAGGTGGCGCCGCCCGAAGCGCTCAAGCGCGCCCTGTCGCGCGCCGAGGCGCTGATCGCGGGTTTGTTTCCGGTCGATCTGTCGGCCGACGGGCAGCGCGCGACGGTGGTGATGGTGGACCCGTCGGACGAGCAGACGCTCGCCGACTTCTTGACGCGCGCACAGGTGCCCGAGGGGCGGGCGCTCCTGGCCCGGCGCGACGCGATCACGCGCGCCATCGAGCGCGTGTGGGGCGAGACCACGGCGGTGGTGACGCCGCTGCCGCCGGGGCGGCGCAAGCCGGCGCCGTCGAAGTCGTCGCCGCAGGTCGTGGTGCCGATCAGCGACGACGACGTGACCGGCACGGTCAAGCTCGATCCGTCGCTGCAGGCGGAGCTGTCGCGGCTGCCGCCGCGCGCGCCGTCGCCCGACGACGCGCTCACGCCGCTGCCGCAGCGACGGCCCAAACGGCCCACGCCGCAGCCGACGGCGGCGGAGCCGACCAGGCAGGTGGAGACGCCGTCGGAGGCGCTGCGCGCCGAAGAGCGGCTGACCCGCGCGCTCATCGAGACCATCGAGGCGCTGGCGACGGAGCTGGAAGCGCGCGTCGTCGGCGGCAGCGGCGCCGGCGTGGAGATGGCGCGGCTGTCGCGGCGCGTGGCGCGTCAGCTCGGGCTGCCGCGGCGCCTGGCCGACGAGATCGGCGTAGCGGCGCAGCTGTTCGCGCTCGATCGGCAGATGCGGCAGATCGAGGGCGCCGGCTCGGCCGACGTCTTCGCCGAGCTCGGCTGGACCGCGGCCGGCGCCGACGGCCTCCTGCCGATCCTGCGCGCGCTGACGGCGGCGTCGTCGGGCTTCGGCCGCCTGGCGCCGGGGACCCAGGCGCCGCCCGTCCCCATCGGCGCGCGCATCATCGGCGCCGTCGCCGACTACCAGGAGCTCGGCGCGGCGGCGACGGCGATGTCCGATCTCGACGCCATCTCGCAGCTGTTGCGCGCTTCGCCGGCGGGGGCGCAGGTCGTCGATGCGCTCCTGCGCGTGCTCGAGAGCGATCGCGGTGACAAGACGCCGGCGACGCCGACGATGCTGCCGGCGACGAGCATGCTCAAAGAGAAGCCCGCGCGCGAGCCGGCGCGCGATCCTGAAGAGCGCCGCGAAGACGAAAAGACCGTGCGCAAACCCTATCCGCGCAAAGAAGGAGAGTGAGCCAGATGCTCGGTGACGAACCACTCAAGGAAGCGTTGACCTTCGACGACGTGCTGCTGTTGCCGGCGGAGTCGGAGGTCCTGCCGCGCGACGTCGACGTGCGCACGCGGCTCACCGAGCGCATCTCGCTGCACATGCCGCTGGTGTCTTCGGCGATGGACACGGTGACCGAGGCCGACACCGCGATCACCATGGCGCGCGAAGGCGGGCTCGGCGTGATCCACAAGAACCTGACGGTCGTCGAGCAGGCGCGCGAGGTGCAGAAGGTCAAGCGCGCCGAGAGCGGCATGGTCTTCGACCCCGTGGTCGTCGGCCCCGAGGAGAACCTCAAGCGCGCGCTGCAGATCATGCGCGAGAGCGGGGTCTCGGGGTTGCCCGTCGTCGTCGAGGGGCGCGCGGTCGGCATCCTCACCAACCGCGACGTGCGCTTCGAGAAGAACCTCGAGCAGCGCGTGCGCGACGTGATGACCAAAGAGCTCATCACGGTGCCGGAGGGGACCGGCGTCGAGCGCGCCAAGGAGCTTCTGCATCAGCATCGCATCGAGAAGCTGGTGGTCGTCGACGCGGCCGGCAAGATGAAGGGGCTCATCACCATCAAGGACATCGACAAGGCGGAGAAGCATCCGCAAGCGGCCAAGGACGAGCACGGCAGGTTGCGCGTGGCGGCGGCGGTCGGCGTCGGCGAGGATCGCGACGCGCGCGTGCAGGCGCTGTTGAACGCGGGCTGCGACGTCATCGTCGTCGACACCGCGCACGGCCACTCGCGCGGCGTGCTCGATGCGGTGCGCGCCATCAAGAGCACCTTCAAGGACGTGCAGGTCATCGCCGGCAACGTGGCGACGGCCGAAGGCTACATCGCGCTCGTGAAGGCGGGCGCCGACGGCGTCAAGGTCGGCATCGGGCCGGGCTCGATCTGCACCACGCGCGTCGTCGCCGGCGTCGGCGTTCCGCAGGTCACCGCCATCAACGAGTGCGCCAAGGCGGCGATGAAGCACGGCAAGCCCATCGTCGCCGACGGCGGCATCAAGTACTCGGGCGACGTGGCCAAGGCCATCGCGGCCGGCGGGCACACCGTCATGATCGGCTCGCTCTTCGCCGGCACCGACGAGGCGCCGGGCGAGGTCATCCTCTACCAGGGGCGCAGCTACAAGCAGTATCGCGGCATGGGATCGATCGGCGCCATGCAGGCGGGCTCGAAGGACCGTTACTTCCAGTCGCACGTCTCGACGGCCGAGCCGGAGCAGGCGCGCAAGCTCGTGCCCGAGGGCATCGAGGGGCGCGTGCCCTACAAGGGGCCGCTGTCGCAGTCGGTCTATCAGCTGATCGGCGGCCTGCGCGCGTCGATGGGCTACACCGGCTGCAAGTCGATCGAGGAGCTGCGCACGCGAGCCAAGTTCATCAAGATCTCGTCGGCGGGCCTGCGCGAGTCGCACGTGCACGACGTCATCATCACCAAGGAAGCGCCCAACTACCGCCAGGAGCGCGAGTGAGCAAACCCGCGTACACCGTCGACGACGAGGCGCGCACGCACGCGCAGGAGGTCGGCGAGCGTGCGCGGGCATGGCGCGCCGGGCGTGGCGTCGACACCACCGGGCTGGCCCGGCTGCAGGCGTGGCTGCGCTACGCGGTGGTGTATCACTCGAACGCGCTCGAAGGCGGCGGGCTCACCGAGACCGAGACCAGGGCCGTGCTCGTCGACGGCGTCACCGTCGGCAAGCCGCTGCGCGATCATCTGTGGGCGGTGAACCTGTCGGTCGCTTGCGAGCGCGTCGACGTCTGGGCGAACGATCCTCGAACCGGGCCGGCGCCGATCACCGAGGCGCAGCTGCTCGAGCTCAACGCCGTGCTCCTGCGCGGCATCGACGAGCTCGGCGCCGGCGCCTACCGCAAGGTGTCGGTCTATCTGACCGGCGCCAGCTTCGAGCCGCCGCCGCCCGAGGCGGTGCCGTCGCTGATGCACGAGCTGTGCGACTGGATGGCGTCGAGCCACGACGGCGATCCGATCGTCTTCGCCGCCGAGATGCACGCCTGGTTCGAGACCATCCACCCGTTCGTCGACGGCAACGGCCGCGCCGGACGCTTGCTGGTCGATCTCGCGCTCGGCAAGCGTGGGTTGATCCGGGCGCTGGTGCGCGCCGAAGAGCGCGAGCGCTATCGCGAAGCGCTGCGTCACGCGCAGGCGTCGTCGGAGCTGACGCCGCTGGTGCGACTGTTCGCCGACAGCGTCGGCAAGATGCTCGCCGAGCACGAGCGCGCGAGCCAACCGCGGTCATGAGGGGAAAATAAGCGTGTCCGTCAATCGTGAGCTGGTCCTCATCCTCGACTTCGGATCGCAGTACACCCAGCTGATCGCGCGGCGCATCCGCGAGCTCAAGGTCTACTGCGAGATCCATCCGTTCAACATGCCGCTCGACGAGATCCGCAAGCTCCGGCCGTCGGCGCTGGTGCTCTCCGGCGGTCCCTCGTCGGTGTACGAAGAGGGCGCGCCGCTGGTGTCGAAGGAGCTGTTCGAGCTGGCGCTGCCCACGCTCGGCATCTGCTACGGCGTGCAGCTCATGGCCAAGCTGCTCGGCGGCAACGTCGTCGCCGCCGACAAGCGCGAGTACGGGCGCGCGCACGTCAAGGTCAACACCGCCGGCGCGCGCACCGAGCTGTTCCACGGCATGCCGGCGGGCGAGGAGCTCGCGGTGTGGATGTCGCACGGCGATCGCGTGGCTTCCTTGCCGCACGGCTTCTCGCTGATCGGCGAGACGCCGAACGCGCCCAACGCCGCCGTCGCCGACGAGAAACGCAAGATCTACGGGATCCAGTTCCACCCCGAGGTGGCGCACACGCCGCGCGGCGGCGAGCTCCTGTCGAACTTCCTCTTCCGCGTGTGCAAGCTGTCGCCGTCGTGGACGATGGCCAACTTCGCCGAAGAGGCGGAGGTGCACATCCGCCGCCAGGTCGGCGAGCGCGGGCGCGTCATCCTCGGCCTGTCGGGCGGCGTCGACTCGTCGGTGGCGGCGAAGCTGCTGCTCAACGCGATCGGCGAGCGGCTGACCTGCATCTTCGTCGACAACGGGCTGCTCCGGCAGGGCGAGCGCGCGGGCGTCGAGGCGCTCTTCGCCGGCGCCTTCAAGGCCGACCTGCACGTGGTCGACGCCGAGGCGCGCTTTCTGACCGCGCTGGCCGGCGTCACCGACCCCGAGCAGAAGCGCAAGATCATCGGGCGCGAGTTCATCGCCGTGTTCGACGAGGAGGCCAAGCGCATCGACGGCGTGGAGTTCCTCGGACAGGGCACGCTCTATCCCGATGTCATCGAGAGCGTGTCGCATAAGGGGCCGTCGGCGACGATCAAGTCGCACCACAACGTCGGCGGGCTGCCCGACCGCATGAAGCTCAAGCTCGTCGAGCCGCTGCGCGAGCTCTTCAAGGACGAAGTGCGCGAGCTCGGCGCCGAGCTGGGGTTGCCGCGCCACGTCTTGTGGCGGCAGCCGTTCCCCGGGCCGGGGCTGGCGGTGCGCGTGCTCGGCGAAGTCACCAAGGTGCGCTGCGATCTGTTGCGCGCGGCCGACGCGATCATCGATGAAGAGATCCGCGCCGCCGGCTTGTACGAGTCGATCTGGCAGTCGTTCGGCGTGCTCCTGCCGGTGAAGTCGGTCGGCGTGATGGGCGATCAGCGCACCTACGCCGAGACGCTGGCGGTGCGCGCGGTGCACTCGAAGGACGGCATGACCGCCGATTGGGTGCCGCTGCCGTACGAGCTGCTCGGGACGATCAGCCGCCGCATCGTCAACGAGGTGCGCGGCATCAACCGCGTGGTCTACGACATCACGTCGAAGCCGCCGGGGACGATCGAGTGGGAGTGATCGCGCCGCTCGCGCTCGCGCTGTTCGCCGGCGTGTTCGCGGCGCCGGCGGCGGTGGGGCGCACCGGCGCGACCTACGACGCCGAGGCCAAGCAGCTCTCGGCGCACGGCGCGGCGGCGGCGGATCTGCGGGCGCCGACGGCGGCGATCGCGCGCGTGAAGGCCGAGCGGCAGGCGCGCACCATCGCCGAGAAGAAGATCGTGGCGGCGCTGGTCGAGCTCGGCGACACGCGCGAGCTCGACGAATTGAACAAGCAGGTCGCCGACGCGAAGGTCTCCGACGAGCGCTACGGCTCCGACGGCTCGGTCGAGCTGCTGCTGTCGTTGTCGACGGAAGAGCTACCGCTCAAGACGCGGCGTCACAAGCACAAGGCGGCGGAGAAGGCTACAGATCGAGATCGGTGATCGAGTGGCAGAGCATGTCGCTGCCGTCTTTGACGCAGCGCTGATCATCGGGGCACTTGGTCTTCGCCGCGCAGATGAGCTCGCAGGTCGATTTGCCGTCGCGGTGCTTCACGCACTGCAGCTCGCCGTCGCAGCGGCTCTTGGCGTCGCACGCCTTGCCTTGCCCCGCCGGCGCCTTGGCGAATGACAGCGACGAGAGGCCGACCGCGAGCACGACCGTGAGGATGCGCATGGCTACAATCCTACGCCGTCGTTGATGGGCCGACAAACGCTCGCCGCCCCGTCCTTGACGCAGCGCTGATCTTCGGGGCACTTCGTGCTCGCGGCGCAGACGAGCTCGCACGTCGACTTGCCGCCCGCGTGCGCGACGCAGGCGAGCCCGGCGCTGCAGGCGTTCTTGGCGTCACACGCCTTGCCCTGACCCGCAGGCGCCCTGGCGTACGCAGCCGGAGCGATTCCCAACACCAACACCAGCATCAGCGCGCGCATGCTTCGCCTCCTCACGCCTTGACGCAGTTGCGGCCGGCGGCCTTCGCCTCGTAGAGCTTGTCGTCGGCCTTCTTGATGAGCGCGGCCGCGTCGGCGGCATCGTCGCAGGTGGCCACGCCGATCGACACGGTCACCGAGATCTTGGTGTCCTCGAACTTGAACGGCGCCTTCTCGACGAGCTTGCGCACCTTGTCGGCGAACGACAGCGAGTTGGCGCCGTCGATCTCCGGCAGCACGATGGCGAACTCCTCGCCGCCGTAGCGCGCCAGGATGTCCTCGCGCCGGATCTTGCCCTTGATGACCGTCGCCAGCTGCTTGAGCACGTAGTCGCCGGCGAGGTGGCCGAAGCTGTCGTTGATCGCCTTGAAGCGATCGATGTCGAACAGGATCAAGCTGAGCTCGCGGCGATAGCGCTTGGCGCGCGACACTTCGCGATCGAGCTGCTCGAGGAAGTAGCGGCGGTTGAACACCTGCGTGAGACCGTCGACCGTCGTCAGTCGATAGATCTCTTCGTGGTAGGCGTTCTCGATGTTGCCGCCCGAGAGGAACTTGAAGATGGTGCGGCCGATCTTGATGAAGTCGCCGTCGCGCAGCACGTACTCGTCGATCAGCTGATCGTTGACGTAGGTGCCGTTCGTCGAGCCGAGGTCGCGCAGGATGATCGATTTGCCGGTGTTGATGATCTTGGCGTGATTGCGCGACACCGACTCTTGATCGATCTGCACGTCGGACTTCGACGAGCGACCGATGATGATGTTGGCGTTCTCGAGGTTGTATTTGCGGCCGAGCTCGAGTCCGTAGATGACGACCAGACACGCGTCCTTGCCGACCGGCTTCTCCGCGATCTTCGAGATGACGGTCACGACCGTCTTGGACCGCGCTCCTTGGGAGGACATCGGGCCCTCCATCATAGCGCCTAACGCCGGCGCGCGAACATTTCGAACACAAAAATTTGCTACATACACCTACATGTCTAACAATGGACTACATCAACCGGTAAGAGGCCGATATGCTTCGTCAATTGAAGGTCCGCCGCCACGTTGCCACCTCCCTCTGCCTCTTGACCGTGGTCGCGCTGGTTGCGGCGCGCGGCTTCCATGATCGGCGCGCCGAAGCCGCGCCGCCGGCGCTGATCCAGAGCGCCGCGCCGCATTTCGAACGGGCGTTCGAAAATTCGAACCACCGTTCGAACTGGTCGCACGTGAAGAAGGAAGCGAGCGGCTACGTCGACGTGCGCGCCGACGGCAGCCGCGCCGAGCTCACGCTCGATCCGACGCTGCAGGCGCGCGTCGACAAGCTGTTGCGTGCGTATCCGACGCCGTACGCGGCGGCGGTGGTGCTCTCGGTCGAAGACGGCCGCGTGCTGGCGATGGCGGCGCACTCCACGCGCGAGCCGGACAAGAGCGTGGTCGACCTGGTGATGAAGCCGTGGGCACCGGCGGCCTCGATCTTCAAGCTGGTGACGGCGACGGCGCTCGTCGAGCGCGGCGTCTCGCCCGACACGCGCGTCTGCTATCACGACGGCGTGCACTCGGTGGAGGAGTCGAACCTGCGTTCGATTCCGCGCATCGATCGCACGTGCAACTCGTTCGCCTACGCGCTCGCCAAGTCGCAGAACGCGATCATCGCGCGGCTGGCGCACGATCATCTGAGCCAGGGCGTGCTCGAGCGCGTGGCGCACGCGCTCGGCTTTGGCACGGCGCTGCCGTTCGCGTTTCCGACGGAGGCGTCGACGGCGCACGTGCCCGAGGGCGGGCTGCCGTTCGCGCGCACCGCGGCCGGCTTCTGGAACACGACGTTGTCGCCGCTGCACGGCGCCTATCTGGCGGCGACGCTGGCGCGCGGCGGCGTGACGCCGCCGTTGCGCCTCATCGATCGCGTGATCGATCGCCAGGGCAACACGACGCGGCCGGCGGCGGCGCCGGAGCGGCGCGTCGTCGAGGAGGCGGCGGCGCGCGCCGTCGGGCGCATGATGGTGGGCACGACCGAGTACGGCACGGCGCGGCTCGGGTTCCGCGACAAGCGGACGAATCGGCCGCTGCTGCCCGGGATCGCGGTGGCGGGCAAGACGGGGTCGCTCGATCGGCACGATCCGTATGTGGCGTACTCGTGGTTCGTCGGGTTCGCGCCGGCGGATCGGCCCGAGGTGGCGGTCGCGGTGCTGCTCGGCAACGGCGCCGACTGGCACGTCAAGGCGCACCAGGTCGCGCGCGAAGTGCTCAGCGACTACTTCGAAGGCGAGCGCGAGACCAATCCGCACATGGCCGCGCGCTAGCCGTTTCCACCGGCGCCGCGTGCTAGGCTCGGGCGCGTGCATTCGCCGTTGCCGTACGTCCTCGCCGTCGTCCTCCTCGCCACGCTGATTCGGTCCGCCGTCGGGTTCGGCGAGGCGCTCGTCGCGGTGCCGCTGCTCGCGCTGCGCATGCCGATTCGCGTGGCGGCGCCGCTGGCGGTGCTCTTGTCGATCACCATCGCGGCGATCGTGATCGCGCAGGATTGGCGGCAGGTGCATGCGCGCAGCGCCGGCTGGCTGGTGCTGGCGACGCTGCCCGGCATTCCGATCGGCTTGTGGCTGCTCACCGCCGTCGACGGGCGCGTGGTCAAGGCGCTGCTCGGCGTGGTGATCCTCGCGTTCGCGGTGTACTCGCTGTTGCGGCGCGCGCCGCCGCGGCTCGCGCACGATCATCTGGCGTGGCTCGTCGGCTGCGGGCTGTGCGCGGGCGTGCTCGGCGGTGCGTATGGGATGAACGGGCCGCCGCTCGTCGTGTACGGGACGCTGCGCAGCTGGCCGCCGGCGCGCTTTCGCGCGACGCTGCAGGCCTATTTTCTGCCCGCGAGCATCCTCGGCATGGCCGGCTACTGGGCGGCGGGGCTGTGGTCGCACGACGTGAGCGCCTACTTCGTGCGCGCGCTGCCGGTGGTGCTCGTCGGGGTCGTGGCGGGGCGCGCGATCAATCGCCGCTTGGATGGGCCGTCGTTCGCGCGCTGGGTGCACGGCGGGCTCATCGTGACGGCGGTGGCGCTGCTGTCGCAGGCGGTCGCGGCGGCGTAGCGCGCGATGCCGCGGCTGTCGGACATCGTGGCGCCGAATCTGCGGGCGCTGTTCGTGGGGATCAATCCGGGGTTGCGGTCGGCGGCGCTCGGGCACAACTTCGCGGGCAAGGGCAATCCGTTCTGGCGGCTGTTGCACGCGGCGGGGCTCGTCGATCGGCCGATCGCGTTCGTCGAGGAGCGGGCGCTGCTCGACTACGGGCTCGGCATCACCAACGTGTGCGCGCGGCCGTCGCGCAGCGCGAGCGAGCTGACGCGCGTGGAGCTGGCGGCGGGGGCCAAGGCGCTCGAGCGCAAGGTGCGGCGCCTGCGGCCGCGCGCCGTGGTGCTCGTCGGGCTCACGATCTATCAGCAGATCTTCGGGCGTGAGGCGACGCCGGGGCCGGGCGCGAAGCCGCAGCGGTTCGGCGGGGCGGCGCTGTTCGTGGTGCCCAATCCGAGCGGGCTCAACGCCAGCTTCCCCGGCTTCCAGTCGAAGCTGGTGTGGTTCGAGGCGCTGCGCGCCTGGCTCGACGCGAGCAGCTGAGCCGAGCCGTTCCGCCTGACGTTTGTGCCGACCGTCGGCGCCCCGAGCGCGCCGCTCACGCGGTCACAGCGGGCTGGCGGTGTCGCCGGGCAGAAGGACCTTGCGCAAGAGGATCGGCGACGGCGTACCGTGCCGCAGCAGCGCGTCGTGGAAGGCGCCGAGCGGGGCGCCCGGATGCG
>DATNAQ010000125.1:0-29759 GCA_035607415.1 Polyangia bacterium | reverse complement strand
CCGACGCGCTCGGAGCTGATCGCGTCGTCGCACACGCCCGAGGAGATCGCGCGCTACATCACGTGCGACACGCTCGGCTACCTGTCGCGCGACGGCATGATGAACGCGGTGGCGTCGGCGGGGCCGCCGCTGACCGGCAAGGCGCTGCCGGGCGCGGCCTACTGCGATGCCTGTTTCACGGGGCATTATCCCGTGGAGTTCCGGCCTGGTACCGTTGCTTCCTTGAAGCGCGTCGTCAACTAGCAGACATGGCGATCCGGGTGATCGCCATCGGCGTCGTCCGACGGGGATCGGCGATCCTGGTGTTCGAGGGGCGCGATCCGTTGCGACCGGGCTGCTACTTTCGCCCGCTCGGCGGCGGTGTCGAAGACGGCGAGCACAGCCGCGAGGCGCTGGCGCGCGAGTTTCGCGAGGAATCGGCGCCGAGATCGTCGAGCCGCGCCTGCTCGGCGTCCTGGAGAACCGCTTTCAGTACGACGGCAAGCCCCGCCACGAGATCGTGTTCGTCTACGAGTGCGCGCTCGCCGACCGGGCGCTGTACGAGCGCGAGCGCTTCGAGGTCAGCGACGAGCCCTTCGGGGCGGCGTGGCAACCGCTCGATGGCTTCGGACCCGAGCGGCGCCTCGTCCCCGAAGGGCTGCAGGCGCTGCTCGCGCCGTAGCCGCCGGCGAGCTCAGTCGAGATCCCAGGCTTCGAGGGCGTTGCCGGCGCGGCTCGGGACGAGCAGGCGCCGGCGCTTTCCGTCCCAGCCGAGATCGCTCGGCGCGCGGATGGAGCCGAGCACGACGAAGTCGCCGTCGCCGCGCCGCTGCCACACGGTGTCGCCGTCGCGGTCGGCGGCGAAGAGCCGATCGCCGACGGCGATCAGGCCCGAGAGCGACTTCCACGGCCCGCGAACGATGTCGCTGAAGGCACCGTCGGCGCCGAGCCGGTAGACGCGCCCCTCGGCGTCGCCCACGAAGAGCGTGTCGCCGCCGTCGAGGGCGAGGGCGCGCGGGTTGCCGAGCGCGCGGCCGCGCACGAGCGGGCGGATGGCGCCCTTTTCGATCACGTAGACGGCGTCGTTGCCGTTGGGCACGTCGCTGCCGTCGGCGGCGCGGCGCAGGGCGCCGTCGGCGAGGTAGACCCGCCCGGTCGCGCGATCGGCGACGACGTCGTCGAGGAAGGTGGCGCTCGGCAGCTCGATGTCGCCGGCGGGGCGGCCGCTGTCGAGGTAGAACATGCGCAGCGCCGCCACGTCGGCGACGTAGAGGCGCCCGTCGAGGATGGCCATGCCGTGCGGATCGCCGAGCGTGACCGCGCCGCGCTCGCCTTCGATGAAGCGCGGCGTGACCACGACGCCGTTGGGGTCGACGACCGAGACGAAGCCGGGCGCGACGCCGTTGCTGCTCGCCACCAGGTAGCGATCGTGAAACTCGTCATAGAGGGCGCTCTCGGGCGCGGCGAACCCGGCCACGCGGAAGGCGCGATGCGGCCCGGGCGTGGCGGCGGCGCTGCCGGCCGTGGTGCTGCGGCCCGTGGTGCCGGCGGCGGCGGGGTGCCTGGCGCTCGCCGGCCCCGAGCGTGACGGCGGCGCGGTCGAGCAGGCGGCGGCGACAAGGACGAGCGCGCCGAGCGCGCGGAGCGGCATTCCGTCCAGGGTACTCCCGCGCGCGCGCCGCCGAAAGTTCTCTAGTCGTCGCGCAGCGCTTCCATCGGATCGACGCGCGTCGCCCGCCAGGCCGGCAACAGGCTCGCCGCCAGGCTGACCACGACGAGCAAGCCCGCGACCGCCCCGAGCGTCAGCGGATCCGACGCGCTCACGCCGAACAGCAGGCTCTTGCCGAGCCGCCCGATCGCCAGCGCCGCCGCGACGCCGATGCCGACGCCGAGCGCCGCCAGCCGCAGGCTCTCGCCGAGGACGAGCCCGAGGATCTGCCCGAGGCGCGCGCCGATGGCCACGCGGATGCCGATCTCGCGCCGGCGCTGCGTGACCGTGTACGACATGACGCCGTAGACGCCGATGGTGGCGAGCATGAGCGCCACGCCGGCGAACAGCCCGAGCAGCACCATCAGCATCCGCTGCGTGCGCACGGTCTCGTCCATGAGCGACGTCATCGTCGCCTCCACCGTCGGTGGTAGATCATGGTCGAGCGCGAGCAGCGCCTGGCGCAGCGGCGCGATCATCGCCTCGGGCGCGCGCGTGCGCACCACCACGCCGAGGATGCCGATGGGGAAGCGGCCCATGGGCACGTACATCGACGGCTGGACCGCGCGCGCCAGCGAGTCGCGGCGGATGTCGCCGACGACGCCGATGATCTCGCAGTCGGTGGTCTCGCTCTTGTCGTCGAACGAGGCCATGCCGATGGCGACGTGCTTGCCGATCGGGTCCTCGCCCGGGAACAGCCGGCGCGCGAACTCGGACGACACGATCAGAGTCGGCGCCGACTTCTCGTCGTCATCGGCGGCGACGAAGTCGCGGCCGCGCACGAGCGGGATCCCCATCGCCCCGAAGTAGCCCGACGCCACCGCCTGGATGCGCGCGGCCGAGAGCGCCGGCGACGGCGGCTGCCCGGGCACATGGAGGCTGGTGCGGATGCCCGAGTGCGAAAACGGCAGCGGTCCGCCGATGCCGACCGCCTCGGCGCCGGGCAGCGCCTGCAACGCCGAGCGCATGCGCTGGTAGTAGCGCACGGTGTCCGGGTCCTTCGGATAGCGCGTCGACGGCAGATCGACCTGCGCCAACACCAGGCCCTCGGGCCGGAAGCCGGGATCGAGCTGGCGCAGCTGCGCGAAGCTGCGCAGCGACAGCCCCGCGGCGAAGAGCAGCACCAGCGCCACCGCGATCTCGGCGACGAGCAGCGCGTTGCGCGAGCGGCGCGAGGCGTGGCTCGACGAGCGCGTCGCTTCCTTGAGCGACTCCTGCAGATCGACGCGCGAGGCGTGCAGCGCGGGCACCAGCCCGAAGGCGAAGCTCGAGGCGAGCGAGAGCGCGGCGGTCATCCCGAGCACGCGGCCGTCGATGGTCACGTCGCGCAGCTGCGGCAGGCTGGGCGCGACCAGCGCCATCAAGAGATCCACGAGCCACAGCGCGAGCAGGAGGCCGGCGGTGCCGCCGACGAGGCCGAGCAGCGCGCTCTCGGTCATGAGCTGGCGGATGATGCGCCCGCGCGTGGCGCCGAGCGTCGAGCGGATCGCCACCTCGCGCCGCCGCACCGTCGCCCGCGCCAGGAGCAGCCCGGCGACGTTGACGCAGGCGATGACGAGCACGCACAGGACCGCGCCCAAAAGGAGGATCAACGCCGGCCGCACCGGCCCGATGGTCCGCTCGCGCAGCGACGCGATGTGCAGCGTGAGCGTCTTGTCGTCGTGCTCGGCCGGGTGATCGGCGCGCATGGTCGCCGCCACCGTGTCGAAGTCGCTCTGCACGCGCGCCACCGTCGTCCCCGGCCTGGCGCGCCCGACCACGCCGAACGCGTGCATGCCGCGCGCGCGCGCCAGCGGCAGGTCGGCCTCGACGCGCGGGAAGGGCAGGAACAAGAGCGGCCGCCCGTCGTCGGCGTCGAGCGGGTAGTGGAAGCCGGCCGGCATCACGCCGACGATGGTGACCAACGCGCCGTCGACGGCGATGGAGCGTCCGACGATGTCGGGATCGCCGCGGTAGCGCCCCTGCCACAGCGCGTGCGTGATGACGATCGCCGTCGAGCCGATGGTGGCGTCGGCGTCGGTGAAGCCACGCCCGAGGATCGGCTGGACGCCGAGCGTGCGAAACAGGTTCGGCGTCACCGCGAGCGCCTCGAGCTGCTGCGGGTTGTCGTTGCCGGTCAGCACCACCGTCGTGTCGAGGTATGCGGCCGCGCTCTTTAGCGAGTGGTTGCGCGCGGCGAAATCGGTGAAGTCGGCGAACGAGCTCGAGCCCGGCCCGTTGCGCGTCGCCGATTGGATGTCGACGAGCTCGGCGGCGTCGGGGAAGGGCAGCGGCCGCAACAGGACCGAGTCGATCACCGTGTAGATCGCGCTGGTGGCGCCGATGCCGAGCGCCAGAGCGACGAGCGCGACCAACGTGAAGCGGCGGTCCTTCCAGAGCATGCGCACGGCCAGCCGCGCGTCGGTCAGGAGCGTGGACATTGCCGCCGCGACGGTGCCAGTCCCGTGCCGCCGCGAACGCGGACTAAGCGCGCGAAATCGTACCGACCCACGCGCGCCCGTGCCCGCTTGCGGGACGCCCGCGTCCCACAGGCGGACAGATCGAGCTCGACCGCTCTTTTCGTCATCAAACCGCCGATGTGCTACAACGCGCGCGTGGAAACCAAACCCCTACGGGAGCGCATCACGACCCTCGGAGCCGAGCTCGATTCGCTCCGAGGGAGTCTTTGACGTCGACGCCGCATTGAAGCGCGTCGCCGAGATCGACACCCTCGCCGCCGCACCGGAGTTCTGGAACGATCAGCAGAAGGCGCAGGCGCTGCTCAAAGAGCAGGCGCAGCGTCGCGACGTCGCCGACGCCTGGAAGAAGCAGCGCGGCGCGCTCGACGACGCGCTCGTGCTGCTCGATCTGGCCGAGGAAGCCGCCGACGAAGCCTCGGCCAAAGAGGCCGAAGGCATGGTCGTCGCCGTCGAGACCGGCGTCGGCAAGATGAAGTTCGCCAAGATGCTCTCGGGCGAGAACGATCGCCAGAACGCGCTCGTCAGCATCAACGCCGGCGCCGGCGGCGTCGACGCCCAGGACTGGGCCGAGATGCTGTTTCGTATGTACTCGCGCTGGTGCGAGCGCAAGGGCTACAAGATCGAGATGCTCGATCATCAGCCCGGCGAAGAAGCGGGCATCAAGTCGGTCTCGTTCACCGTCGAGGGTGACTGGGCCTACGGCTACCTGCGCGCGGAGAACGGCGTGCACCGCCTGGTGCGCATCTCGCCGTTCGACGCCAACGCGCGCCGGCAGACCTCGTTCGCCGCCGTGTTCGTCTATCCCGATCTCGACGAGACCATCAAGATCGAGATCCGCGACGAGGATCTCGAGGTGCAGACCTTCCGCTCGGGCGGCGCCGGCGGACAGCACGTCAACAAGACCGAGTCGGCGGTGCGCTTCATCCACAAGCCGACCGGCATCGTCGTCGCCTGCCAGACCGAGCGCTCGCAGCACAAGAACCGCTCGTCGGCGATGAAGATGCTGCGCGCCAAGCTCTACGAGCGCCAGGAGCAGGAGCGGCTGGCCAAGATGGGCGACGTCCACGCGCAGAAGAAGGCGATCGAGTGGGGCTCGCAGATCCGCTCGTACGTGCTCGCGCCCTACACCATGGTCAACGACCACCGCACCGAGCTCAAGCAGGGCAACGTCGCCAAGGTGCTCGATGGCGAGATCGATGACTTCATTCAGGCGTATCTGCTTCAAGGGCAAGAGGGCGGCGCCGGCGACATTTCATCCAAGGCGTAAAATTTTTACGGGCGCCTGTGGATAACTCGGGATTTCCCGTCGATGACGGTTGTGGATAACCTGTGAGTTCGTCGGAAGGATTCATGTCGACTGAAAGCTCGGATCTCGAAGGACAAATGAAGGCGCGGCAGGAGGCCGCCGCGGCCTTGCGCGAGCGGGGCGTGAACCCCTACGCCAACGACTTTCGCGTCACGCACGCGATCGAGCAGCTGCCGGGCCCAGACGACGGTGCAGGTCTGCCGACCGAAGACGGCATCACCCCTGAGTCATCACGCTACGCGTGCGCCGGTAGGCTCGTGCAGGTCAACGAGATGGGCAAGGCGCGCTTCCTCTTCTTGCGCGGCGATCGCGGCCAGATGCTTCAGCTCTACGTGAAGGCCGATCAGGCCGAAGCCTTCGCCATGGCCAAGGAGCTCGCGCTCGGTGACTTCGTCGGCGCCAAAGGCCCGCTCTTCAAGACGCGCAAGGGCAAGCGCGCCCTCAAGTGCGAAGAGCTGCGGATTCTGACCAAGGCGATTCGCCCGCTGCCGGGCAAGGTGCTGCAGGAAGGCGCCGACGTCAAAGACGTGGGCCTGCTCTATCGCCAGCGCTACCTCGACTTCATCGTGCATCCCGAGAAGGTCGACATCTTCCGCAAGCGCGCGCAGATCGTGTCGGGCATCCGCAAGTTCTTCGACGAGCGCGGCTACGTCGAGTCCGAGACGCGCATGCTCCTGTCGACCAACGGCGGCGCGGCGGCGCGGCCGTTCAAGACGTGGCACAACGCGCTCGGGCTCGATCTGTTCCTGCGCATCGCCACCGAGCTCGACTTGAAGCGTCTCGTCGTCGGTGGGATCGATCGCGTCTACGAGATCGGGCGGCTGTTCCGCAACGAGGGCATGGACCGCACGCACAACCCCGAGTTCACCACCATCGAGTTCTACCAGGCGTACGCCACATACGAAGACCTGATGGTGCTGACCGAGCAGCTCTTCGAGACGCTCGCGCTCGCGGTGTGCGGTACGACCGAGATCGAGTACCAGGGGCAGAAGGTGTCGCTCAAGGCGCCGTTCCGCCGCGCGTCGATCCAGGAGCTCGTGGGCGATCCGTCGCTGACGGGCAAGGCGCTCGTCGGCGCCTTCGAAGAGCGTGTCGAAGCGACGCTCGTCCAGCCGACCTTCGTCACGCAGTATCCGATCGAGACCTCGCCGCTGGCGCGCCGCAACGACAAAGATCCGCGCTTCACCGATCGCTTCGAGCTGTTCATCTGCGGGCGCGAGTTCGCCAACGCCTTCTCCGAGCTCAACGATCCGATCGATCAGCGCGGCCGCTTCGAGGCGCAGGTCAAGGCCAAGGCCGGCGGCGACGAAGAGGCGATGGACTACGACGAGGACTACTGCCGCGCGCTCGAGTACGGCATGCCGCCGACGGCGGGCGAGGGCATCGGCATCGATCGTCTGGTCATGCTCCTGACCAACCAGGCGTCGATTCGCGACGTCATCTTCTTCCCGCAGATGCGACCGGACGAACCGTAGCCAGGAGCCATCGCCGATGCTCACCTTCCACCGGCTCGTCGCGCAGCGCTACTTCGCCCTCGGCAAGCAGCGCAGCTGGACCGTGTTCATCCCGGCGATGATCATCGGGCTCCTGCTCGCGGCGAACTGGGCGGCGCTGCCGTGGCTGGCGGCGCAGCACAGCCCGCGCATGCTGGAGATGCGCGCGCAGGTGACGCAGGTGCTGCAGGCGTCGCGCATCGGGCTCATCCTGCTCTTCACGATCGTCACCTATGTGACGATCTTGATTTGCCGGCTCACCATCTTCACGACCATCAACATCACGGGCCTGTTCGTCGCCTCGGCGGCGATGGTGATCGTCCTGTCGATCATGTCGGGGTTCGAGAACGACCTGAAGCGCAAGATCCTCGGCAACAACGCGCACATCGTGGTCACGCGCGCGGCCACGACCGACCAGCCGTTCAGCGACTACGTCAAGCTGCGCGACGAGTTCGCGAAGCTACCGGGCGTCGTGGGCGCCACGGCGTACGTGACCAACGAGGTGATGATCTCGTCGCAGTCGAACCTGTCGGGCGTGATCGTCAAGGGCATCGATCCGGCGACGGTGGGGCAGGTGACCGACGTCGTGAAGAACACCTACTCGGGCGGCCTTCAGTATCTCCAGGATCCGAAGCAGCTCGTCGGCGTCATGGGGCCGTCGCTCTTCGACGACGACGAGAAGACGCTCGAGGAAAAGAAGCCCGAGAACGAGAAGGGCACGAACGACAAGGCCGAGAACAAGAAGGGCGAAGCGCCCCCCGAGGGTGCGACCCACTTCACGCGCAAGGTCGTGCCGGGCGTCATCATCGGCAAGGAGCTGGCCAACAACCTGCGGCTCTACCTCGGCGACGACGTCAACATCGTGTCGCCCTTCGGCGGCATCGGCCCGTCGGGCGCGATTCCCAAGTCCAAGCCGTTTCGCGTCGCCGGGCTCTTCTTCAGCGGCATGTTCGAGTACGACACCAAGTACGTCTACATGCTGCTCCCCGAGGCGCAGAAGTTCTTCAACATGCCCGACGAGGTCACCGGCATCGAGATCAAGCTCGCCGATCCCGATCGCACCGAGCCGGTGCTCGCCGAGATCTCGCGCCTCGCCGGGCCGGGCTACGACGTGGAGGACTGGAAGCAGCTCAACCGCAGCCTCTTCTCGGCGCTCAAGATCGAGAAGATCCTGATGTTCGTGCTCTTGTGCTTCGGCGTGCTCGTGGCCGCCTTCTCGATCATCGCCAACGGCATGATGCTCGTGCTCGAGAAGGACAAGGAGGTCGCGATCCTGAAGTCGATGGGCGCGCGCGACAGCTCGGTGCTCGGCGCGTTCATGATCCTCGGCCTCATGATCGGCGGGATCGGCACCATCACCGGCATCGCCGCGGGCATCGCCGGCTGTTGGGCGCTCGGCCGCTTCGGCGTGCCGCTCAACACCGACGTCTATTACATCACCACGCTACCGGTGAAGATGAACCCGTACGAGATCGCCGCGGTCTTCGGCGCCTCGGTGGCGATCGCGCTGCTCGCCACGCTCTATCCCGCCTGGATGGCGGCGCGCCTGCGCCCCGTCGACGGCTTGCGCGGCTGAGTCCGCTTTCTCCGACGCTAGATCCTGATTTTTCCGAGCAACCTTTTGCTTCAAATCTCGGTCAATTGCAGTATGCTGCGCCACCTTCCATGAGCGGGGCCCGCGTCGAGATCCGGCAATTGCGCAAGTCGTACGACCACGGGGGCCAGAAGCTCGAAGTGTTACGCGGCATCGATCTCATGATTGGCGCAGGCGAAATGGTCGCCGTCGTCGGCTCGTCCGGCGCCGGCAAGTCGACGCTTCTGCACCTGCTCGGCACGCTCGACCAGCCGACGGCGGGCGCGGTGCTCTATGACGGCGTCGAGGTCACGCGCATGTCGCCCGCGGCGGTGTCCGACTTCCGCAACCACACCATCGGCTTCGTGTTCCAGTTCCACCACCTTTTGCCGGAGTTCACGGCGGTCGAGAACTGCGCCATGCCCGCGCTCATCGCCGGGCTGTCGCGCAGCGACGCGACCGAGCGCGCCAGGCAGCTCCTCGATCGCGTCGGCCTCTCGCACCGCCTGACGCATCGTCCGGGCGAACTCTCGGGCGGCGAGCAGCAGCGCGTGGCGCTGGCGCGCGCGCTGGTGATGGGTCCGCGCGTGCTCCTCGCCGACGAGCCGACCGGCAACCTCGACACCGGCACCGGCAACGCCATGCACGAGCTCGTCGTCGAGATCAACCGTGAATTCGGCATGACGCTGGTCGTGGTCACGCACAATCCCGACTTCGCCGCGCGCCTGCCGCGCCGCGTGCACATGGTCGACGGCCTCCTCGCGGACGAGCCGTCGACGACGCTTCCCGGCGGCCATGCGTAAGCTCTGCGCCCTCGCCTGCGCCATCGTCGTCTCGTTCGCCACCGTCAGCTGGGCGCAGGAGGCCACGCGCCAGCCCGGCACCAACGAGTACGAGGGCCGCACCATCGGCACCCTCAAGTTCAAGGGCAACCACAAGGCCGAGGACGACGCCATGCGCGTCGCGGTCAAGTCGCTGCCCGGCGAGAAGCTCTCGTCGGAGCAGCTGCGCGAGGACATCCGCTCGTTGTGGCGCCTGAGCTTCTTCGAGGACGTCGAGGTCCAGGCGCAAGAGACCGGCGGCAAGGTCGATCTCACCTTCGTCGTCCGCGAAAAGCCGCTGATCCGGAAGATCTACGTCTCGGGCGCGCACGAGGTCGGCCTCGACAAGATCAACGAGGTCCTCGACATCAAGAAAGACACGATCATCGACCCGGCGAAGGTCAAACGGAACGTCGAGAAGATCAAAGACCTCTACGTCGAGAAGGGCTACTACCTCGCCGAGGTCGGCTCCGACATCCAGCGCAAGGACGAGAACCACGTCGACGTCTACTTCAACGTCGACGAGCACGCCAAGGTCGAGGTCCGTCAGATCAGGTTCCTCGGCAACGATCACATCACCGACACCGAGCTCAAGTCGGCCATGGGCACGCAAGAGGGCGGCTGGCTGTCGTTCCTCACCTCGTCGGGCACCTACCGCGAGGACGCCTTCGATCGCGATCTGCTCCTCATCACCGCCTTCTATTACGACCGCGGCTACATCAACGTGAAGCTCGGCAAGCCCGAGATCGAGCTCAGCGGCGACAAAGAGTTCCTCTACATCACCATCCCCGTCGAGGAAGGCGAGCAGTACAAGATCGGCAAGATCGACTTCCACGGCGATCTGCTCCTGCCCAAGGACGAGTACTTCAAGCGGATGAGCGTCCGCCCGGACGAGATGTTCAACCGCTCCAAGCTCGGCAAGGACATCCAGGGGCTCAACGATCTCTACAAAGACGCCGGCTACGCCTACGTCAACATCATGCCGCAGACCGCGATCGACGCGGTCAAGCGCACCGTCGACGTCATCTTCGAGGTGCAGAAGGGCGCGCAGGTCTACTTCGGCCGCATCAACATCCGCGGCAACACCAAGACGCGCGACAAGGTCATCCGTCGCGAGTGCCGCATCTACGAAGGCGAGCTCTACAACCAGACGCGGCTCGATCGCTCGAAGCGCCTCATCCAGGCGCTCGGCTTCTTCGAGAAGGTGGAGCTGTCGACCAAGACCTCCGATTCCGATCCCAACAAGATGGACGTCAACATCGAGGTCACCGAGCGCGCCACCGGTACGTTCCAGATCGGCGCCGGCTTCTCGTCGGTGGAGAACTTCATCGGCCAGGCGCAGGTGTCGCAGAACAACCTGTTCGGACGCGGCACCACGCTGCAGTTGCAGGCGCAGATCTCGTCGCTGCGCCAGCTGTTCACGTTGCGCTACCTCGATCCCTACTTCCTCGACACGCGCCTGACCTTCGCGTTCTCGGTCTACAACTCGCTGCTCTTCTATCCGTCGTTCAACCGCACCGCGCGCGGCGGCGATCTGACGTGGGGCTATCTGTTCGGCGACTGGACGCGCGTGTTCGCCACCTACAAGCTCGAGTATGTCGACGTCGAGGAGAACCAGCTCGGCCAGACCATCGGCGGCTTCGGCAACGTCACGCCGGTGTCGTCGGGCACCGTCTCGAACTTGTTCCGCTCGGGCATCACCTCGTCGGTGCGCCTCTCGATCAACTACGACACGCGCGACGATCGCCTCTTCCCCAAGCACGGCATGTTCCACTCGCTCGCCGTCGAGGTCGCCGATCCGCTGATCGCCTCGCAGGCGGTCTTCGAGCGCGTCAGCGGCTGGGCGCGCTTCTATCACCCGATCTGGGGCCCGTTCATCTTCCGCCTCAACGTCGAAGGCGATCTCGTCGTGTCGCGCGACTCGCAGGGCGTGCCCATCTACGAGCGCTACTTCACGGGCGGCATCAACACCATCCGCGGCTTCCAGCTCTTCGGCCTCGGGCCGAAGGTCAACGTGTTGTCGTCGCAGGAGCCGTCGGCGTTCCTCTCGCAGTTCAACATCGGCGGCAACCTGCAGCTGATCCTGAACTCCGAGATCGAGTTCCCGATCTTCGCCGCGGTGCAGATCAAGGGCGTCATCTTCTTCGACGCCGGCAACGCCTACAACACCGAGACCGCCAAGTACTGTCCGTCGCGGCTGGCGGTGTCGAACATCCCCGACGTGTTCAACCCGTGCAACGCCTATCCGACCTTCCAGAACCTGCGTTATTCGGTCGGCTTCGGCTTCCGCTGGAACTCGCCGATTGGTCCGCTACGCTTCGAGTGGGGCATCCCGCTCAACCGCCAGCAAGGCGAGGATCCGATCGTGTTCGAATTCACGATTGGCAATTTCTTCTAAACACTTGACGAATTCCTGTGCGTCACATAAGAACGGCCCGGAATAAGGAGCACACAAAAATGACCCGCTCGATTTTCGCCTTCACCATCGTTTTCGCCCTCGTTGGCGGCGTCGCCCGCGCGGCGCACGCGGACGACAAGATCGCGTTCGTCGACCTGCAGCGCGCGCTCGAGGAGACGAAGGACGGCCAGGCGGCCAAGGCCAAGCTCAAGTCCGACTTCGATCAGAAGCAGAAGGAGCTCGACGCCAAGCAGGACGAGCTCAAGAAGATGAAGGAAGACTTCGACAAGAAGTCGGCCCTCATGAAGGAAGACGCCAAGCAGAAGATGCAGCAGGAGATGGGGATGCGCCTGCAGCAGCTGCAGGAGACCTACGCGCGTCTCCAGGGCGATCTGCAGAAGAAGGAAGCCGACGCGACCCGCGGCATCCTGGCCAAGCTGTCGAACGTGGTGCAGAAGATCGCCGAGCGCGAGCACTTCATGCTGGTGCTCGAGCGCAGCTCGTCGGTGGTGTACGGGCAGCCGTCGCTCGACATCACCAACGAAGTCATCCGCACCTACAACGCTGGCGTTGGCGGCAAGAAGTAGGTAGGCGTGCCGCTCGGCCTCGCCGCGCCGCTCGACGTTCCCGCGATCGAGCGCGTCATTCCGCATCGCTTTCCGTTCCTCATGATCGATCGTGTCGTCGAGCTCAGCGGCGACAAGGTCGTGGCGATCAAGAACGTGAGCGCCAACGAGCCCTATTTCGCCGGCCATTTCCCCGGGCATCCGATCATGCCGGGCGTCCTGCAGGTCGAGGCGATGGCGCAGGCGGGGGCGGTGCTGGCGCTCAATCTCCTGGCCGAGCCCGGGCAACAGCCGCTCGTGTTCTTCATGGGCATCGACAAGGTGAAGTTCCGTAAGCCCGTGGTGCCGGGCGACGTGCTCAGGCTCGAGGTCGAGCCGACGCGCAAGGGCGGCGCCATCTGGAAGATGGCCGGCCGGGCGCTCGTCGACGGGAATGTCGTGAGCGAAGCCGAGTTTCTCGCTACATTCAAGAAGTGAAACCCGCGATCTTCGCGCTGTTGGTGGTGCTCGCCGGGTGCGAGCATCGCAAGCCCATCAAGGTGTCCGGCGACGGCGGGCCGGTGGTCGAGGTGGTCGAGCCCGACAAGCGCGCGCCCGATCGGCCGAAGCTGCCGCTCGTCGACGAGAAAGAGCCCGACAACGACGTCGCCCACGCGCAGCCGATGGAGCCGGGCAAGGGCGTGCGCGGCACCATCACCGCCAAGGACGCCGACGTGTTCTCGTGGATGGATCCGGGGACGCCGCGCGACATGGGCAGCGGGTTCGACTACGCACGCGTGGAGCTGTCGGGCGTGCCGGGCATCGATCTCGCGCTCGACGTGCTCGACGGGGACGGCAAGCGGCTGATGACGGTCAACGACGGCGGGGCGGGGGAGCCGGAGGTCATCCCGAACGTCGGCGTCGATCCGGCGCACACCTATTATCTGCGCGTGCACGAGGCGGGACCGCCCAAGGGCGACGCCACCCATTCGTACGAGCTGACGGTGCAGGCCTGGCCGGCGGCTGCGGCCGACGAGCGCGAGCCCAACGACGACGTGGCGCACGCGACGCCGATCAAGCTGTCGAGCGGCACGAGCGGCGACGCCAGCGGCTTCTTCGGGCGCAAGCGCGACGAAGATTGGCTGAGCTTGTCGCTGGCGGGCGTGCCGACCAAGGACAATCGCGCCGTCGTGCGGCTCGAGCTGGCGCCGGCGCCGGACGTCGCCTCGTCGCTGAAGGTGACCGCGGCCGACGGCAAGACGCTGTTCGCCGAGGCGCGCGGCGCCAAGAACGACGAGCTCCGGCTGCGCAACGTCGGCGTCGACACGGCGTCGGGCGTGGCGGCGATCGCGCTGCGCGCCGTCGAGGGCAAGTCGCCCGATGCGCGCTGGGTCTTGCGCATCGGCGTCGAGCCGCCGCTCGACGGCGCCGAGCGCGAGCCGAACAACGACGTCGCGCACGCGACGACCATGACGCTGCTGGGCGGCACCGCGCAGCTCGCCGGCTTTCTGTGGCCGGGCGACGCCGACGTCTACAAGGTCGTGGGCGCGCCGCCCGACGCGCAGCTCAGCTTCGACGTCGACGGCGTCGACAAGGTGGACCTCAAGCTCGAGCGGCTCGGCGCCGACGGCAAGGCGTGGGTGCGCGCCGACGACGCGCCGGTCGGGCAGGGCGAGGTGTTGCCGCCGGCCAAGGCGGGCGAGGCGCTCGTGCGGGTGAGCGCCCGCGCGCGCGACACCGCGTTCGATGCGCCCTATCGCCTGACGGCGACGATGACGCAGCCGCCGCCCGAGGAGGAGCGCGAGCCCAACGACGGCCCCACGACGGCGACGCCGTGGCTGCCCGGCTCGCCGACGATGCGCGGCCGGCTGGCCCCGCGCGGCGACGAAGACTGGTTCAGCTTCACCGCGACGGCGTCACCGGCGGGCGCCCACTTCGGCGGCCCCATGCCCGCGAGCGTGAAGATCGTCGACGAGAACCGCAAAGTAGTGCTCCCCGGGACGGCCCTCGTCGCCGGCAAGCGCTACTTCGTCGTCATCAAGGCCGCCAGCGAGCGCACGTCCAATCCCCGCGACCTCTACACCGTAACGCTGGGTCCCTAGGAAAGATTCACAGGGAGATCAGAGAGCCCAGAGAGATCAGAGAACAACATACCGGGCACGAGTGCCCATTATTCTCAAACTCCCTGAACTCTCTGAACTCCCTGTTAAGCTTTTCTCGTGCGGATCTTTAGTGTGGGGCATGGGGCCCGGTCGCTCGATGAGCTCGTCGCTACGCTGCAGTCGGGCGGGGTGACGGCGGTGGTCGACGTGCGGTCGTTTCCCGGGTCGCGGCGGCATCCGCAGTTCGGGCGCGAGGCGCTGGCCGCGTCGCTGCCGGCGCGCGGGATCGAATACGCGTGGGAGCCGCGCCTCGGCGGGCGGCGCAAGCGCGGGCCGGTGCCGTCGCCGAATCCGTCGTGGCAGGTCGAGGCGTTCCGCAATTACGCCGATCATTTGGACAGCGAGGAGTTCGCCGCGGGGCTGCAGGCGCTCGTCGCGCGCGCGGCCGCGCAGCCGACGGCGTTCATGTGCGCCGAGACCCATTGGTCGCAGTGCCACCGGCGCATCCTCTCGGACAAGCTGTGGGCGCTGCGCTGGGAGGTCATCCACCTCATTCGCCCCGACAAGCGCGAGCCGCACCATCCGCCGCCGTTCTTGCGCATCGACGGGCCGCGGCTGCGCTACGACCTGCCCGTCGACGCCGACGGTCAAGTCCGCCTGCTCTAGGGGAGCTTGCCCTGGCGCGAGGCGTCGTGATCGCCCGCCGACAGCACGCGCACGATGATCGAGCGGATCGAGCCGCGCGCCACCGGCCCGTAGTCGCGGCTGTCGCGCACCAGCGTGCGCCGATCGGCGACCAGGAAGTAGGCGTCGCTGAGCGTCTCCGGCGCGCGGTCGCCCGACGAGATCACGCCGAGGTCGCGCACGACCTTGTACTCGTGCTCGCCCGACTTCTCCTCGGCGATCGAGAACGGCCGCGGCTGGCTCGACACCGGATCGATGTCGGCGAGCTTGATGGTGCCCTCGTCGGTCTCCTCGAGCGGCTTGCCGTTGAGGAGGACCTTGCCGTGATGCACTTCGATGCGATCGCCGGGCACGCCGATGACGCGCCGGACGCTGAGCGGCCCGTTGTCGGGCGAGGTGAACAGGACGACGTCGCCGCGCTTGGGCTTGCCGCACGCGCGGCAGGCGAGCAGGAGGTCGCCCTTGCGGATCCCCGGCGCCATGTCATCCGACGACGGGCGCGGAAAGTCGACGGCGAACAGCGCCAGGCCCATGGCCACGAGTGCCACTACCAGCACGATCACGCCGCGCGCGCCCATCGGAACCTGGAATCTTATCCGATCGCGAGGGCGAGCGCGCGGGCGGCGGCTCCGGCGTCGCTGCGCCCGAGGACGGCGCCGATGCAGGCGACGCGCGCCCCGACGGCAACCGCGGCCCGCGCCCGTTCGGCATCGACGCCGCCGAGCGCGAACACCGGCATCGGCGCACAGGCGCGGACTGCCTCGGCGAGCGCGTCGACGCCGATGGCGTCCTCTTTGGCGCCGGTCGGCCAGACCGGCCCGAACACCACGTAGTCGGCGCCGTCGCGCTTGGCCGCGACCCCTTCGGCGAGCAGGTGCGTCGACGCGCCCACGAGGAGGCGGCCGCCGCCGAACGCGCGCGCGACCGCCACCGGCAGCCCGCGCGCCGGCAGGTGCACGCCGTCGGCCCCGGCGGCGAGGGCGACGTCGGCGCGATCATTGATGAGGAGGATCGGCGCCACCGGCCGCAACGCCACCGCCGCCGCGTGCAGCGCGGCGCCTTCGAGCCGCTTGGCGCGCAGCTGCACCGCCGCCAGGCCGCGCGGCAGCGTATCGATCGCGTCGCGCACGCGCTTGAGCGTCGACGCGTCGAACCCGTCGGTGATGAGGAGCAGCCGCGCGTCGAACGCCGGCCGCTCCCCGCTACTCGATGAGGCCATGCTCGGGCGACGACGCCGCCGCGTGAAGCTTCTTGCCCATGCGCCCGGCCAAATAGGCTTTACGCCCAGCCAATACGCCTAGGCACATTGCCTCGGCCATCAGCACGGGGTCTTTGGCCCCCGCGATCCCGGTGTTCATGAGCACCGCGTGGCAGCCGAGCTCGAGCGCGACCGCCGCGTCCGACGCCGTGCCCACGCCGGCGTCCACGATCACCGGCACCTTCGCGCTCTCGAGGATGATGCGCAAGTTGTACGGGTTGCGAATCCCGAGCCCGCTGCCGATCGGCGCCGCCAGCGGCATGACCGCCGCGCAGCCGGCGTCCTCGAGCTTCTTGGCCATGACCGGGTCATCGTTTGTGTACGGCAAAACAACGAACCCATCCTTGACCAGGATCTTCGCCGCTTCCAAGGTCGCCTCAGCGTCGGGAAACAGCGTGCGCTTGTCGCCGATGACCTCGAGCTTGACGAACTCGGTCATCCCGAGCTCGCGCGCCAGCCGCGCCGTCCGCACCGCCTCGTCGACGGTGTAGCAACCCGCCGTATTGGGCAGGATCGCGTACCCCTTGAGCGCGTCCAGTAAGCTCGGTTGCCCTGGTTTCAGCTCGATCCGCCGCAGCGCGACCGTCACGATCTCCGCGCCCGATGCTGCAAGCGCGCGTCGCGTCTCGTCTTCGTCTTTGTATTTCCCCGTGCCGACGATCAGTCGCGAGCGCCAGCTCTTGCCGGCGAGCACGAAGGGGTCTTGGACACCCAACATAGTGGCTCCTCTAGCAGCCGGCCGTGGCTTGGTCAGCCACCGCCGACGAAGGTTACGATCTCTATATGGTCGCCGTCGTCGAGCTGGGCGCCGTCCCAGGTGCGTCTCGGGACAACGTCCTGATTGCGCTCTACGGCGACCCGCGCGGGCTCGACAGCGAGGTGCAAAAGCAGCGCGGTCACGGTGCTCCCGTCGGGTAATTCCACAGGTTTGCCGTTGACCTGCAGCTTCATGCGCGCAGCCTAGCCGAGCCTGACACAAATGTCAGCAATGAGCCGGTACCGCCCATTGTTTATTGAATGTGCCTCGTGAACGGCCGTCGAAGATTCGGCAATCGCCGCCGTACAACCTACGGATCCGCGACGGTTCGGAGATGGCACTTCGATTGCTTAGGGTTCAAAGCCAACGGGAGGGAAGGCTCATGATGCCCAACGCTTCACGACAGGTGGTGCTCGACGAGGTCAAGCTGGAACGCTACCGGTCGTTGCTTGCGTCGACGGCGATCTTCCGCGGGTGCAGCCCCGCCGCCATCGATGATCTCGCGCGCCGGCTGCAGCTCCGCACGCGCCCCGCCGAGACGATCATCGTGGCGCAGGACGAGCCCGGCGATTCGATGTTCGTGATCGCCGCGGGTCGCGTGAAGGTGGCGTTGTTCGGCGAGAATGGTCGCGAGCTCACGCTGTCGGAGCTCAAGCCGGGCGACTTCTTCGGCGAGATGTCGCTGCTCGACAACCGGCCGCGCTCGGCCAACGTCGTCGCCGTCGACGATGCGACCCTCCTGGTGCTGACGCGCGACGCGTTCGTCGGGCACCTGAAGGCGCATCCGCAGACGGCGATCAATCTGCTCTCGGAGATGACGCGCCGCCTGCGTCGCGCCGACGAGACGATTGCCAATCTGGCGCTGCACGACGTCGAGGCGCGCCTGACGCGCACCCTCGAGCGGCTCGCCAAGGAAGAGGGCGAGCAGACCGACGGTGGCCTGCTCCTGCGCAAGCGTCCGACGCAGCAGGATCTGGCGAACATGGTCGGCTCGTGCCGCGAGACCATCTCGCGTACGTTCACGTCGATGATCAAGCGAGGCCTGCTCGTTCCGCGCGGCCGCGCCATCGTCCTGACGCGGGCGCTGCTCGAGCGTCGCGCCGCCGTCCCCGCCTAGCTCCTGCCGTAGTAAGATTGGGCGCATGACCACGCCCGACGAGGTCCTCGCGTTCTGGCTCGGCGCTCCGGCGCAAGACCACGACTCGTTCATGCACAAGATCCGCCGCTGGTTCGGCGTCGACAAGGCGCTCGACGCCGAGATCCGCGCCCGCTTCGGTGACGACGTACAGCGCGCGCGGGATGGGGCGCTCGACGCCTGGGCCAAGACGCCGCGCGGGCGGCTCGCGCTCATCATCCTGCTCGACCAGTTCACGCGCAACCTGCACCGCGGCACCGCGCGCTCGTACGAGAACGACGCGCGGGGGCTGGCGCTCGCCGAGGCCGGCATCGACGCGCGCGAGGACGAGGCGCTGAGCTACGAGGAAAAGATGTTCCTCTACATGCCGCTGACGCACTCCGAGGACGTCTCGCGGCAGGAGCGGCACGTCGTGCTCGTCGAGGCGGCGGTCAACGCCGCGCCGGTGGCGATGCAGAAGGCCTACGCCACCGCCCTCGCGCATGCGCGCGGCTACCTCGAGCAGATCCGGCGCTTCGGGCGCTTCCCCCACCGCAACGCGATCCTCGGGCGGACGTGCACGCAGGAAGAGATGGCTTTCTTGGATTCTCCGTCGACAAACGGCTAAGATCCGACACCATCTACCAGGTATTCGACATCCGCACCGACATCCGGCCGACCGTGGCCGAGGTGGACCTCGCTGCGCTGCGCAAGAACGTCGACGTTCTTGGCGGCACCGTCGGGCCCGAGGTCGGGATCCTCGCCGTGGTCAAGGCCGACGCCTATGGCCACGGCGCGCTGGCGGTAGCGCGCGCGCTCGAGCGCAAAGTGTGGGGCTTCGCCGTCTCGCTCGTCGAGGAGGGCGTGGAGCTCCGGCGCGGCGGGATCGAGGCGCCCATCGTGGTGCTGGGCAGCTTCTACGGCTACTCGCACCGCGACGTGATCGCCTTCCGGCTGACGCCGGTGGTCGCCGACGAGGGCGACGTCGAGAAGTTCGCGCGCGCGGCCGACGAGATGTCGTCGGGGCGGGTCGGCGTGCACCTCAAGATCGACACCGGCATGTCGCGCCTCGGCGTGCGGCTCGAGACGCTCGACGCCATGCTGGCGCGGCTGACCGCGACGCCGGGCGTGGAGCTCACCGGGCTCTGCTCGCACCTGGCGTCGGCGGACGCCGACGACACCGGGCCGTCGGACGAGCAGCTCGTACGCTTCTCCGAGGCGCGCCGGCGCGTGGCGGCGGCCGGCTTCGCGGTGCCGCTCGTGCACGTGGCGAACTCGGCGGCGACCTTGCGGTTCGTCGACGCGCGCGGCGAGCTGGTGCGGCCGGGGCTGGCGCTCTACGGGCTGTCGCCGTCGACGGCGGCGGAGTACACGGGCCTGTTGCCGGCAATGACGCTCAAGTCGCGCATCGTGGCGCTGCGGCAAGTGCCGGCGGGCGAGCGCGTCTCGTACGGCGGGCTGTGGCAGGCGGCGCGGCCCTCGCGCATCGCGACGGTGCCGATCGGCTACGCCGACGGCTATACGCGGCGCATGACCGGCAAGGCCGAGGTGCTCGTCGGTGGCGCGCGCTGCAAGGTGGTCGGCGCCATCACCATGGACATGTGCATGGTCGACGTCACCGACGTCGGCGCCAAGCTCGGCGACGAGGTCGTGCTCCTCGGCGCGCAGGGCCCGGATCCCACTGTCCGCATCGGCGCCGACGAGCTGGCTCGCTGGGCCGGCACGATCTCGTGGGAGATCTTCACCGGCATCAGCAAGCGCGTGCCGCGGGTCTACGTCGGGGAGCGCTGGTGATCGCCGGGGAGGGCGCATAATGGCCGAGACGCCTGGCGGCTTGATGAGCGGCCCCGAGGCAGCCGATCAGGACGGCGCGCCGCGCTCGACGTGGGACAAGATCGTCTCGGTCAACGAGAAGCTGTGGTCGGTGCCGACCGGGATCGTCGAGCAGATCGGCACGCACGTGATGCTGCTCGTGAGCTCGATGCGCTGGCTGTTCAGGCGGCCGTTCCGCGTCGGCGTGCTCGTCGAGGCGATGGACTACATCGGCGTGCAGTCGATCCTGATCGTCTCGATGATCGGCCTGTTCGTGGGCATGGTCTTCGCGCTGCAGCTGACCTCGGCGCTGCGCCAGTTCGGCACCGAAGGCTTCGTCGGCGCCACGCTCGGCCTCGCCGTCGCGCGCGAGCTGTCGCCGGTGTTCACATCGATCGTGGTGGCCGCGCGCGCCGGCGCCGGCATGGCCACCGAGCTCGGCTCGATGCGCATCACCGAGCAGATCGACGCCATCTCGACGATGGCGGTGAACCCGGTGCAGTACCTGGTCACGCCGCGCGTGATCGCCGGGACGATCATGGTGCCGCTGTTGTCGCTCTTGTTCGTGACCATGGCGATGGCGGGCGGCTACGGCGTGGCGGTGTGGCTCGAGCACGTCGATCCCGGCGTGTTCGTCGAGAACGCGCGCTGGATCGTGGAGACCAAGGATCTCGTGCAGGGCCTGGTGAAGGCGACCGTGTTCGGCACCGCGCTCACCACGATCAGCTGCACGCAAGGGTTCAACGCCTCGGGCGGCGCCAAGGGCGTGGGCATCGGCACCACGCGCGCCGTCGTCGGCAGCTTCGTGACCATCCTCGTGCTCGATTACTTCCTGACCGACATCATCCTCGTGCTGCAGCACAAATGAGCGCGCGAACCAAGCCGAGGGATTTTCGCGCCCTCAACGGCGTTTGCAGCGTGCCGGCGATCGTCGTACCGGGCGCGCCGAGGCGCAGTGGGCGCGCGGTGCAACGATGAACAAATCCGACGAATATCAGATCCAGATTCGCGGATTGGAGAAGACCTTCGGCACGCACAAGGTGTTGAAGGGCGTCGATCTCGACGTCGAGCGCGGCCACATCAACGTCGTCATCGGCGGCTCGGGGCAGGGCAAATCGGTCCTCATGAAGCACCTCATGGGCCTGCTCAAGCCCGACGCCGGCCAGATCTGGGTCGATGGCGAGGATGTCGTGCCCATGGACGACCGCCAGCTCAACACGCTGCGCCGAAAATTCGGCATGGCGTTTCAATATGCGGCATTATTCGATTCACTTACCGTCGAGCAGAATGTGGCTTTCCCTTTAGTCGAGCATACGAAGAAATCGAAAGCCGAGATTCACGACCTCGTCGAGAAGCGCCTAAATTCGCTCGGGCTGCGCAACATCGAGAAGAAGTTCCCGGCCGAGCTCTCGGGCGGCATGCGCAAGCGCGTGGGCCTGGCGCGCGCGCTCATCCTCGAGCCCCAGATTCTGTTATACGATGAGCCCACCACCGGCCTCGACCCGGTGGCGACGAAGAATGTCGACGACATGATCCGCGACATCTCGAAGGCGACCGGCGTGACCAGCGTGGTCATCAGCCACGACATGGCGTCGACCTTCCGCATCGCCGATCGCATCTCGATGCTCTACGAGGGCAAGATCGCCGTCTCCGGCGGGCCCGACGACATCAAGCGCTGCGATCTGCCGTTCGTGCGCGAGTTCGTCGAGATGTCGGGCACGGTCCGCTTCGAGGAGCACCTCGTCGACGAGGACGCCGAGACGCAGCCGGGTGAGGGCGAATGAAGCCCACGTCCGCCGCGATCAAGGTCGGCGTCACGGCGCTGGTGATCGCGCTCATCGGGTTCCTCGCGTTCCGCTTCGTCGCCAAGGGGCTGGCCGGCAACCAGGGCTATCGCGTGTGGTGCATCTTCCACGACGCCACCGGCCTCGTCGAAAAATCGCGCGTGCAGATCGCCGGCCTCAACATCGGGCAGATCGTCGATCGCCGGCTCGAGGGATCGTTCGCGCGCATCACCATCCGCGTCCTGCCCGAGACGCAGCTGTGGTCGAACGCGACGGTGTTCAAGAAGTCGGCGTCGCTGCTCGGCGAGTTCTACCTGGAGATCGATCCGGGCACCGCCGAGTCGCCCGATCCGATGACCGGCAAGATGCAGAAGAACCACCTCCTCAAAGACGGCGATCAGATCCCCAACGTCGTCGAGGCGGTGTCGACCTCGGACATCCTCGTGCAGGTCAACGAGACGCTGCCGGTGTTGCGCGCGATCCTGCAGGACGTGCGCAAGCTGACGCAGGGGCCGCTGCAGGACATCGCCAAGAGCGTGCAGAACGGCGTCGACAAGAACTCGGCGGCGGCGGAGCAGCTCTTGCACCACGTCGACTCGATCGCGATGGACATCAAAGGCATGACCGCCGGGCGCGCCGGCGAGGACGTCAAGAAGTCGCTCGAGAACATTCGCGAGATCACCGAGAGCATCAAGGGCCTGGTGGGGCAGGGCGGCACCGAGATGGGATCGACCGGCGACAAGCTGCGCCAGGATCTCGACAAGATCGGCTCCGCCGTCGACAACCTGAACCGCACGCTCGAGAACACGGCGCAGATGACCGACAAGGTCAACAAGGGCGAGGGCACGGTCGGGCGCCTGCTCAACGACGAGACCATCGCCAACAACGTCGAGCAGATCACCGAAGACGCGGGCGGCTTCATCCGCTCGCTCACGCGCCTGCAGACGATCATCGGCCTGCGCTCGGAGTACAACATCGTCGCCAATACGCTCAAGACGTACGTCTCGGTGCAGCTGATGTCGCGGCCCGACAAGTACTTCCTCATCGAGCTCGTCGACGATCCGCGCGGCTTCCGCACCGACACCACGACCTACACGACGACCGACGATCCGTCGAAGCCGCAGACGACGGTCTCGAACACCACGACCATCACCGATCGCTTCCGCTTCACGTTCCAGCTGGCCAAGCGCATCTTTCTCTTGAACGGACGCATGGCGCTGACCGGCCGCTTCGGCATCAAGGAGTCGACGGGCGGCGTCGGCGCCGACGTCGAGATCCCGCTGGCGCTGGCGTCGCCGTGGCTGCGCACGCTCACCTTCGATCTCGATCTGTTCGACTTCCGCACCAACATCTATCCGCGCTTCAAGATCCTGGCGGCGCTCGAGTTCTACAAGCACATCTGGATCGTCGGCGGCGTCGACGACGTGTTCAACGGCCGCGGCCCCGGCGCCGGCGTGTCGACGGGCCGCGACTACTTCTTCGGCGCGCAGCTCACCTTCAACGACGATGACATCCGCGCGCTCCTCACCATCGGCGGCGCGGCGCTGCTCGGATCGGCAGGCCGGTGACCAGTCAGCGAGCGCAGGAATGACAATGGACAAACGATCGCTCGTCAAAGTGTTCCTGCACGACCGCGGCGAGGACGTGGAGTCGGCGTGGTGCCAGCCGGCGGGCCCGTCGCTGTTTCGCCTGGTGAACGTGCCGTTCCTGCACGCCAAGCCGACCTACGGGGACGTGGTCGCGGCCGAGCGCAACGACGACGGCAACTGGGAGTGGGATCGGCGCGGCGTGGCGCAGACGCGGATCGGCGAGCGGCTGCACGAGGACGGCGGGCGCTACGCGCTCATCGTGGACTACACGATGTGGGCGGAGGCGGATCTCGGGGCGCTGGTGCAGGCGCTCGAGAAGCGGCACGACATCGTCGGTGAGGGCTGCTTCGGGCCGCGCGGGGAAGAGCCGGGGCGGCTCTACCTGGCGGCGCCGCGCGCGCTCGGCCCGGCGGCGGTGATGACGGCGGTGACGACGCTCGGGCGCGGCTTTCGCTTCCAGCTGATTCATCCGCAGCCGCCGAAGCCGGCGAAGAAGAAGCCGAAGCAGGCAGCGACGCGGAAGCCGACGAAGAAGGCGGCCGCGAAGAAGCCCGCGGCGAAGAAGCCGACGACGAAGGCGGCGGCGAAGAAGCCGGCATCGAAGAAGCCGACGACGAAGGCGGCGGCGAAGAAGTCGGGCGGCAAGAAGCGCCGCTGAGCGCGTGATGGGACTGCTCACGCGCTACCTCGCCGACGACCACGCGCGGCTCGACGCGCTGCTTTCGCGTGCGCGCAGCGGCCCGGCCTTCGACGCCGGGGCGTTCGAGGCGTTTCGCGCCGGCCTGCTCCGCCACATCGGCATCGAGGAGAAGCTCCTCTTGCCCGAGGCGCGGCGCCGGCGCGGCGGCGAGCCGTTGCCCCAGGCGGCTCGGCTCCGTCGCGATCACGCCGCGCTCGGCGCGCTGCTCGTGCCGACGCCCGACCACGCGCTCGCCGGCGAGATCGCCACGCTCCTGGCCGAGCACAACCTCGTCGAAGAGGGCGACGCCGGCGTCTATGCCGCCTGCGAGGCGCTCCTCGGCGACGACGTCGCCGCGCTCCTGGCCCGCGCCGAAGCCGCCGCGCCGCCGCCGACCGCGCGCCACTTCGACGGCGCCGGCACGGTCCGCACGGTCGCTGCCGCGCTCGCGCTCGCCGATCGCCGCAAGAAGTAGCGCGCGGCCGCCGTCACCAGCGCAGCGAGCCCGCGATCTGCCGCGTCGACGCGTTCATGCGGTTGTAGAAGTTGCTGAGCGCGATGTTGAGCACCAGCGTCGCCAGCCCGCTCTCGTCGTAGTGGCGCGCCGCCTCCTTCCATACCTCGTCGGTCACCGCCTCGCCCTTGTCGGCCAGGCGCGTCACCTGCTCGGTCAGCGCCAGCGCCGCGCGCTCGGCGTCGGTGAACCAGGGCGCCTCGCGCCACGCCGCCACGGTCGACAGCCGCTCGCCGGTTTCGCCGTGCTTCATGGCGATCTTGCCGTGCATGTCGAGGCACACCGCGCAGCCGTTGATCTGACTCGAGCGGAGGTGCACGAGGTTGAGCGTTTTCTCGGGCACGTTCCCCTTTTGCGAGACCTGGCCGAGCTCGACCATGAGCTTGAAGGCCTCGGGCAGTAGCTGCGCGATATTGTTGATCCGTGGTTGCATGAGCGTCTCCTTGTCACATCGTTCGTGTTTGCTACGTCTCAACGTCATGACGAATCAGCGAGGCAGGATGTGACCGTGAGCGCGCACGACCTTCTGGCGGCACGATTCGAGGAGAAGCGGGCGCACCTGCGCGCCGTCGCCTATCGCATGCTCGGCTCGGTCAGCGAAGCCGACGACGCGGTGCAGGAGGCGTGGCTGCGCCTCGGCCGCACCGACAGCGCCGCCGTCGAGAACCTGGGGGGCTGGTTGACCACGGTGGTCGCGCGTGTCTGTCTCGACATGCTGCGCTCGCGAAAATCGCGGCGCGAAGAGGCGATGGGGCCGCACGTGCCCGATCCGATCGTGTCGAGCGAGTCCGAGACGCTCCTGGCCGACTCGGTAGGCCTGGCGCTGCTCGTCGTGCTCGAGACGCTGGCGCCGGCCGAGCGGCTGGCGTTCGTGCTGCACGACATGTTCGCCGTGCCCTTCGACGAGATCGCGCCCATCGTCGGGCGCACGCCGACGGCGGCGCGCCAGCTGGCCAGCCGCGCGCGCCGGCGCGTGCAGAACGCCGCCACGCCCGAGCGCGATCTCGCGCGCCAACGCCCGGTGGTCGACGCCTTTCTGGCCGCCTCCCGCGCCGGCGACTTCGACGCGCTCGTCGCCATCCTCGATCCCGAGGTGGTGCTGCGCGCCGACTCCGGCACGCGCGCCTCGCACGAGATCCGGGGCGCCGAGAAGGTGGCGCGTGGCTCGATCCTGTTCCAGAAGGTCGGCCGGGTCGACCGCATCGAGCGCGTGGTGGTCAACGGCAACCTCGGCCTCGTGGCGATCACGGCAGGCAAGGCGATCTCGGTCGTCGGCTTCACGATTGCCGATGGCAAGATCCTCGAGCTCGACATCCTCGCCGACCCCATCCGCCTCGCGCAGCTCGCCTTGCCGCCCACATAATGATTCCCTTGACTTCGCCGGCTTTCCGACTATAGTCAGCCGTCTTTTTCACGGGTATGCGCTATAAAATCAAGGACATACCGGCCGACGGGCTGGTCGTGGACCAGGAGCTGGATCGCTCGCTCCTCGGCGACGCGTTGGTGGGGATCGATGCCGATCTCGACGCCACCACCGGCCACGTGCGCGTGGAATTGTCCAAGGATCGCGACGACAACGTCTTCGCCAACGGCGAGCTGAAGGCGCTCGTCACGTTGCCCTGCGCGCTGTGCCTCGCCCCGGCGCTCGTCAAAGTGTCCTCGCGCATCAAGATGACGTTCGTCGCTCCCGGCGAGAAAGAGCCGAGCGACAGCGAAGACCCGCTCGACGACGTCGACGTCACCGCCCACGACGGCCAAGAGGTCGATCTCGGCGCGTACCTGCGCGAGCAGATCATCCTGGCGCTGCCGATCTCGGCGCGCTGCCGCGACAACTGCGCGGGGCTCTGCTCGATCTGCGGTCAGAACAAGAACGAGCGCGACTGCGGCCACAAGCCGCCGGCGCTCGAGGATCCCCGTTTTCAAGCGCTCAAGAACCTGAAGCTGGACTGATCGAAGAAAGAGAAAGGCAAGGATCATGGCTGTTCCGAAGCGAAGGAAGTCGAAGGCGATGCGCGATCACCGTCGGGCGCAGTGGATGCGCTCGGTGCCGAAGCCGTCGGTGACGCAGTGCCCGAAGTGCCAGGAGCCGAAGCTGCCGCACCGCGTGTGCGAGGCCTGCGGCTTCTACCGCGATCGCGAGGTAATCAAGAAGGCGACGGAGACCGAGGCCTAGAGAGGCCATGCGCACCGTCGCCGTCGACGCGATGGGGGGCGATCACGCGCCGGCACCCGAGGTGGAAGGCGCGGTGGCGGCGGTGCGCGAACGCATCGCGCGCGTGATCCTCGTCGGAGACGAGGGGCGCGTGCGCGGCGAGCTCGCGCGTCACGGCGCCGACGGCCTGGACGGGCTGACGGTGCGGCACGCCTCCGAGGTGATTCGCATGGAGGATCACCCGGCGGTCGCCGCCAAGGGCAAGAAGGACTCGTCGATGCGGGTGGCGTTCGATCTCGCCAAGGAAGGCGCGGTCGACGCGGTGGTCTCGGCGGGCAACTCGGGCGCCATGCTGGCGTGCGGCCTCTTCGTCATGCGCCGGCTGTCCGGCGTCGAGCGGCCCGGGATCGTGACCACGTTCCCGACGGTCAACGGCGTGTGCGCGCTCATCGACATGGGCGCCAACGTCGAGTGCCGGCCGGAGACGCTGGCGCAGTTCGCGGTGCTCGGCGCCGTCTACGCGCGCCTCTTGCACGGCAAGCCGCGGCCGCGGGTGGGCCTCTTGTCGAACGGCGAGGAAGCGATCAAGGGGACCGAGCTGACGCGCGGCGCCTACAAGCTCCTGACGGCCGACGTCGACAAAGACTTCGAGTTCGTCGGTTACGTCGAGGGGCGCGACATCTTCACGGGCGACGTCGACGTGGTCGTCACCGACGGGTTCACCGGCAACGTGGTGCTGAAGACGTCGGAGGGCGCGGCGGCGGCGATCAACGCCATCATCAAGCGCGAGATCCTGGCGACGACGATGGGCAAGCTCGGCGCCCTGTTCCTGCGCGGCACCTTCCAGCGGCTCAAGCGCACGCTCGACGTCGACGAGCACGGCGGGGCGCCGCTCATCGGGGTCGACGGCATCGCGGTGCTCACGCACGGCGCGGCGTCGGCGCGCGCGATCAAGAACGGGATTCGCGTCGCGGCCAGCTTCGGCGACGCGGCGCTGCCGGCGGCGGTGAAGGCGGCTGTCGCCAAGCACGCGGCGTTGTGGTCCGAAGAAGCGGTGCAGGCGCAAAGCGGTTGAAGCGCGGGTAGGCAAGGAACCAAGAAAGGGAACCAATGCTACGAGCACGGATCGCAGGGACGGGGCGCGCGACGCCCGACAAGGTGTTGACCAACGACGACCTGTCGAAGATGGTCGCGACGTCGGACGAGTGGATTCGCGAGCGCACGGGGATCGGCGAGCGGCGCATCCTCGAGGAGGGGCGGACGACGTCGGATCTGGCGTCGCTGGCGGGGCGGCGCGCCTGCGAGACGGCGGAGATCGATCCCAAGGACGTCGACTGCATCATCGTGGCGACCATCTCGCCCGATATGCCGATGCCGGCGGTGGCGGTGACGGTGCAGCAGAAGCTCGGGATCACCGGGCAGTGCCCGTCGTTCGACATCTCGGCGGCGTGCGCCGGCTTCATCTACGGCATGTCGATCGCCGACTCGTTCATCAAGTGCGGGCAGTTCAAGCGCGTGCTGGTGATCGGCGTCGAGATCCTGTCGCGCGTGGTCGATTGGACCGATCGCAACACCTGCGTGCTCTTCGGCGACGGCGCCGGGGCCGCGCTGCTGGTCCCGCACGAGGGCGACGATCGCGGAATCCTGTCGACGCACATCTTCGCGGACGGGTCGGGCATGCCCTACCTCAACATCCCGGGCGGGGGCTCGGCGGAGCCGACGACGGCCAAGAGCGTCGAGGCCAAGCGCCACTTCGTCAAGATGCAGGGAAAGCCGGTGTTCACGCACGCGGTGAAGAACATCTCGTCGGCGGCGAAGACGGCGCTCGAGGCCAACGGCAAGACGCCGGGCGACGTCGACTGGGTGGTCGCGCACCAGGCCAACCTGCGCATCTTGGAGGGCGTGGCCGAGCGCTGCGGGCTGCCGCTCGACAAGTTCTATCTGAACATCCACAAGTACGGCAACACGTCGTCGGCGTCGATTCCGATCGCGCTCGACGAGGCGGCGCGCGAGGGCAAGGTCAAGCCGGGCGATCTGGTGCTCATGGCGGCGCTCGGTGCGGGCCTGTCGTGGGGCTCGGCGCTGGTGAGGTTCTAACGAAGATGCGCGCGTTCTTGTTTCCCGGGCAGGGTTCGCAGAGGGTCGGCATGGATGCCGGGCTGTCGCGCCATCGCTTCGAGGAGGCGGACGACGCGCTCGGGTTCAAGCTGTCGAAGATCATCGCCGAGGGGCCCGACACGGAGCTGGTGCGGACGCAGCATACGCAGCCGGCGATCCTGACGGTGTCGATCGCCTACGCCGACATGCTCAAGCAGCGCGGCGTGACGGCCGAGGTGGCGGCGGGCCACTCGCTCGGCGAGTACTCGGCGCTCGTGTACGCGGGCGCGCTGCAGTTCGCCGACGCGGTGCGCCTCGTGCACCTGCGCGGCAAGTACATGCAGGAGGCGGTGCCCGAGGGCGTGGGCGCGATGGCCGCGGTCATCGGTCTCGATGCGTCGACGGTGGCAGACACCTGCCGCGAGGCGAGCCCCGACGACAGCGACGCCTGTCAGCCGGCGAACTTCAACGGCGCGGGGCAGGTGGTGGTAGCGGGGCACAAGGGCGCCGTCGAGCGCGCCATGGCGCTGGCGAAACAGAAGGGTGCCAAGCTGGTGAAGGCGCTGCCGGTGTCGGCGCCGTTCCATTCGTCGCTGATGCAGCCGGCCGCCGAGAGGCTTCGCGCCGAGCTCGAGCGCGTCAAGGTGGCGCCGCTCGCCGTCCCCGTGGTAGCGAATGTGACCGCGGAGCCGAACACGGATGCGGGGCGCGTCAAGGAGCTCCTCTTCCAGCAGGTGACGGGCTCGGTGCGCTGGGAGGAGTCGGTGCAGAAGCTCGTGGCGATGGGTGTCGACGAAGCGTTCGAGGTCGGGCCCGGCAACATTCTGGCGGGCCTGTGCAAGCGCATCGCGCCGACGGTGAAGATGGGGGCGCTCAATGGCTGAAACCAAACGGGTCGCGTTGGTGACGGGGGCGTCGCGCGGGATCGGGCGCGC
>DATNAQ010000115.1:0-11586 GCA_035607415.1 Polyangia bacterium | reverse complement strand
CTACACCGGCTGCAGGAAGGGCGAGATCGCGGCACTTCGGTGGTCGGACATCGACTGGAACGGTGGCCGCATCTTGGTGCAGCGCTCGTGGAAGCGCAACGCCCGCAAGTCCGGCGAGTCCGTCACGGTCAACATCAACGGCCACCTCCGCGCCATCCTGGAGGCGCACCGCAAGCGCGCCGGAGAGCCCGACGGCGAGGCGCTCGTTTTCCCAGACCCGGAGACAGGGGGCATGCGTCCGAAACACAATGGCGGCGTCCCTGGGCGCAACCTGTGGGGTCTCGACAAGGCCATCACGGGAGCGAAGGTGCGACGCTTCCGGTACCCGTTCCACTGCTTCCGCCACAGCCACGGCACGATGCTCGCGCTCGCCGGCGCAAACCTGACGGCGATCCAGTCGGCGCTCGGCCAGTCCTCGCTCGAGATGGCTTCGCGGTACACGCACGCCGCGGCCGAGCTCGCGCGCGCGCACGTCGCCAAGCTGCCGGCGCTCGGTCCGACGGAGCCAACGGCGGTGACGAGCCTGGACGACGCGCGCAAGCTGCGCGGTGCGACGCGGACTAATGCATACGGAGTCAAAGAGAGCCGAACGAAAAACTCGTAACTGTTGGCGCGCCCGAGAGGAGTCGAACCTCCGACCAACGGCTTAGAAGGCCGCTGCTCTATCCATCTGAGCTACGGGCGCAGATATACGAGAGACTATAGCCAAACAGCCCTGCTCTTTCACGTACACTCGCGCTCTGATAGGAGGGAGCGACGATGTCGAGACCGGCAGGGGTCATTGCACCGGGATTGTTTCTGAAGGGCGAGCTGCGCGGCGAGGATGATCTCATCATCGAAGGGCGCGTCGAAGGCGAAGTGACGCTGAAGCAGCATCTCACCATCGAGACCACCGGCGTCGTCATCGCCAACGTGTCGACGCAGAACATCACCATCAAGGGCGAGATGCGCGGCGACATGACGGCCGCGGACAAAGTCGAGATCCATGAGGGTGCGCGCGTCGTCGGCAACATCGTGGCGCCGCGCATCGTCATCGCCGAAGGCGCGCGCTTCAAGGGTCACATCGACATGACCGGCTAGGCCGCGTGCTACCGTCGCGGCATGTACCGCGAGCCGCCGCCGGTCTGCTGCCTCTGCGGCAAGATGATCGACGCGCACGCGGCCGACATCACGGAGCAGGGGCTGCGCTGTCGCCGCTGCACCGAGGCGCTCGAGGTCGCGGCGATGGCGCCGGCGCTCGAGGCGGCGCGCGAAGCGCAACGGGCGTGGGCGAAGATCCATGCCGCGCATCCCGTCCACGCGCGTCGTCACTGCAGCGATCACGCCGAGTGGGATACGTACTGTCTGCGCTGCGTCCTGGCCGGCTGGCTCGAGAGCGACGACTAGTGCGTCCAACGGACCTCGAGTTGCTCGGCATCCAGGGCGAAGCCGCGCTCGCGGGTCGATACGGCGTCACCATCGCGTGCAGCGCCGAGGGTCAGGCGCTGTGGATCGGCGGCGCCGTGCCGCACGCGATCGCCGAGGAGCTCGCGGCGATCGTCGAGCGCGCGCCCGGCGTGGCGCGTCCGGAACAGCCGCCAGCCGCTCTCGATGAGTGTGCCCGTATCCTCGCGCCCGGCGTCATTCAGGTTGGTGATGGCCCTGCCCTCGCACGCGCGGCGGGCCCGAGCTACTTGATCGAGGACGACGTCGCGTTCGCGTCGGCGGTTCGCATCGAGCGGTCGGACGCGGCGGACCTCGCGGCGCTGCGCGGCGCCAATCCCGGGAACTGGCAGCCGGTCGAGTGGGATGAGCTGCTCGACGGAAGCCTCGGGCCGTGGACCTTGGCGCTCGACGGCGAGCGCGTCGTTTCGCTGTGCCACACCCCGGGGCCGCTCGCGCCGCGCGCCGCCGAGTGCGGCGTCTGGACCGACCCGGCGTTTCGCGGGCGGGGCTACGCCGCCGCCGTCGCCGCCGCCTGGGCCGCGCTCGTGCGCCCGACGGGCCGCTGGCTCTTCTACAGCACCGACGCCAGCAACCGCTCATCGCAGCGCGTCGCCGAGCGCCTGCGCCTGCGCCCGCTCGGCTGGACCTGGCGCCTCGATCGCACGCACCCGCACGACGACCACGAGATCCATCCGCTGAGCTCGCTGCGCCGCCGGCGTTAGTGCAGCGCCGTCACCGCGCCCGTCGCGCTGATCGACACCGCCAGCGTGCCGTTCGCCGTCGTCGTGAAGCCGGCGCCCGGTTGCACCGTGACCGCGTGCGCGCCGCCCGAGACCGAGACGCTGACGGCGTAGCTCGTGCTCGGCGCCAGGTCGGACACGACCACGCGCGTCGCCGCCGCCGGCTCGCTGAAGGTGACCGCGCCGCTCACCGTCCCCGAGGCGCCGAACAGCACCGCCGCGTTGCCGCCGCTCGACGCGAGCAGCGCGCCGCTGACGTTGCTCGATGACGTCAGCTTCGACGCCGCCGCCACAGCGGCCGCGCTCGACGCGGTGTCGAACACCGTCAGCCACTGCATGTTCGCCGCCGGCGACGGCGCGCGCACCTCGAGCCGATAGACCTTGCTCAGGTTGAAGACGTTGACCGCGCTGACCTGCGCGCCCGCGGGCAGCACCGTGGTCATCGCGCCCATGAAGCCGGCCGTCGGGTTGTTCACGTCCCAGCGCGTCGACGAGACCGCCGACGGCGTGAACAAGAGATGCCAATTCAAGTGCTCGTCGCTCACCGTCGAGACCGTGGTGCGGTCGTAGACCACGAACTGATTGGGCCGCAGGTACACGAGCTCGCGCGTCCACGCGCTCACGCCGTCCGCCGACGGATAGACATCGGCGAGATGATCGGCGGCGAGCGCGACCCAGCTGCCGCCGTCCTCGAAGCGCGCCACGCGCGTCCCCGGCGCCGGGCTGCTGTCGACCTCGACTGGAATCTGCCCGGTCGTGCCGTTGTAGAAGGTGTTGTAGATGCGCCGCGGATTGCCGCCGCTGAAGAGCTCGTTCAGGAGGTCATTCTCGTCGGTCTGCGTGCCCGGGAAGGCGCTGTCGATGAAGCCGAAGGTGTTGACGAGAAACGGCGTCCCGCCGCGCACGATCGCCAGCGCGCCGGCGTCGAAGCCCTGCTCGGAGGCGCCGTCGTAGTCGACGAACGCGCTCGCGCGGAGGGACGCCCACGTCGCGGTCGCGCCCCAGTCCGAGCGCATGGCGACGGCGTTGAGCCCGCGCGCCAGGTACGACAGCGGCAGCGACGTGTAGGGCTGCTCGGCGGCGCCGTCGTCCCAGAACAGGAAATCGGCCCACGGCGGCGCGCTGCCGTGCTGGGCGCGGATGGCGCGCGCGTAGCTGTGGAACTGCGGCGCGGTCGCGTGATTCCAGCGCGCGAGCATGGCGGCCACGACGGTCGACGTGAAGCTCGACGGCGCGCCCGGGATGTCGGCGCCCGAGTGCAAGAGGTCGCGATCGTCGAGGCTCGACAGCGACGGCCAGGTGAAGTGGATGAGGTGCAGCCCGTTGTCGAGCGGATAGCTGTAGCCGCCGCCGATGAGGTCGAGCCCCTTGCCCGTCTTCGCGGCCAGGCTCGGCAGCGTCATGTTGACCACCGCGAGCGGGCCGTAGCCCCAGCCTTCGCTCCAGCCGCCGCCGGCCATGTACTTGGCGTAGTACGCGGCGACGCCGGTGTGGCTGCCGACGGCGTTGGCGCCGCCGCCGTGCAGGCGGTCGAGGAAGTCGTTCCAGAGGGTCGTCGCGCTCGGGTTGTCGCCGTCGGTGGCGAGCCCCGCATAGGCCTTGGCCGCGTAATAGCCGGCAAAATAGTTTCCGTTCGGATGATCGTGCTCGAAGCCGTTGGCGTCGAACCACGAGATCCAGCCGTTCAGCTGAGTGTAGACCTGCGCCTTGCCGCTCGACGAGAGCGCGCCCCACAGCCAGTCGTAGCCGATGGCCATGCCCGCGCCGAAGAAGCGGATGCCGTAGCCGTCGTCGCGCGAGAACGGCGGCGAGTGCGTCGGGTTCGACATCTTGTCGAGGATGTCGGCGCCCTTTGCCGCCCACTGCGCGGTATTCGAATCGCCGATCCTGGAGCCGATTTGATAACAGAGGCCGATATTCAACAACGGATCGAAATAATCGCTGCCCTGATATCCCTCGCCGATATTCGGCAGGTTCGGATAATCGTTTCCGTCGGGATATTCGACAGTGCCGCCGAGGTAGCTGTTGCAGGCGTTGCGCAGCGCGGTCCATTGCGCGCTGCCGGCTTGCGCCTTCTGCGCCAGAGAGGCGAGCGTCGAGCCGTCGAGCCAGATGCGCGGATGCTGGCCGGTGACGCCGCCGCCGCCGCCACCACCGCCGCCGGTTCCGCCGCCGCCGCCCACACCACCGCCGCCGCCGCCGCCGCCACCGCCACTACCGCCCGAGCCGCCGGCGAAGTTGCAGACGGAGAGCGAGCCCGACGTCGAATCGACGGCGATGGCCCAGTCGTTCAAGCTCGCCACCGACGCCTGCTCGCTGCGGAATGCGAAGTTGCCGGCGACGAGCTGCTCGCTGCCGCCGGGCGCGGTCACGTAGACCGAGTAGGTATGCGCGCCGACGTCGACGGGGATGCGGAAGTGATACGTGGTACCGCCCGCGTAGGCGATCGTGCTCGCCGCGGCGTAGGCGCTGCCGTTGCGCGCGTCGATCGCGCCCGAATCGTTGAAGCGCACGATCGCCGCCAGGCCGCCCCATGCCGTCGGCGCGCCCGAAGCGAGCGCGACCGCGCCGTCGATGGTGCCCGACGGCGTGGCATCGAAGCTGGCGGTGAACGCGCCCGACTGCGCCGTCATCGCCGTGTTCACGAAGCCGCCGCTGGCGCTTCCGCTGTTGCAGCCGCCCCCGCCGCTGCCGTACGTGATGGTGAGCTTGGGCCGGCGCGCGACGTTGCCGTCGTCGGCGCCGTAGATGCGCGTGACCTTGTCGCTGGTGCCGTTCACCAGGAGCACGCCCTGATTCGTCGACGGCGAATCGATCCAGCCCTGCACCACCGCCGCGTCGAGCGCGACGGTCTTGACCTCGTCGCCGCTGCCGGCGAAGCCGGAGACGCTGAAGCTCTTGCCCGCGATCTGGTCGCCGCCGGGCGCGGCCCAGCTGGCGCCGTCGTCGCGCCCGATCCAGCCGAGCGCCGCCGACGACGGATTCCACGCCGCGCCGAGGTAGCCGCCGTTCACGGTGAATCCCGTCGACCAGTTGTCGAAGGTCAGCGTCAGCGTCGCCGCGCTCACGCGCGCGCCCGCCGGCAGCGAGATCCCGTCGAAGCGCACGAGCGCGCGCTCTTCGTAGCCGCTCGCGCCCGAGATCTTCCACGTCATCAGCTCGCCCGACGTCGTGGTCACGCCGTTGGCGCTGTACTGCGTGGAGATCGACACGTCGCGCGTGCCGGCGTAGCCGTTGACGCCGTTGACGAAGCTGACCGACACGCCGCTGGCGGCGGCGCTGCCCGAGCCGTCGCGATTGACCGACGCGGCGCAGCCGGCGAGCACGAAACACGACGAAACGGCGAGGACGAGAGAGCGCGTCATGGAACCTCCGTGACGCGGACGCCTTCGCAAGAGGCACACCACCATCCGGAATCGCGCACTTAGGCCGTTTTCGTTGTAGGCGACAAGCAACAACCGGGTGGGATATCCCCGGTCTTGCGTCACTTTTCGCGTTCCTCGACAATTTGCTGCCATGAGCCGCGTCGCGCTCGCGCTCCTCGTGCTCGCCGCCGGGTGCAAGCTCGGCGACAGCTATCATTGCGCGCGCGACAGTCAGTGTGCGAACGGCGCCACGCCCGGCACCTGCGAGCCGAGCGGCTACTGCTCGTTCGCCGACGCGAGTTGCGCGAGCGGTCACCGCTACGGACGCTGGGCGCCGGCGCCGCTCGCATCCGCGTGCGTGGAGCCGATCGTCGATCTCGGCGCCGCCGATCTCGCGTGCGGCGACGATCTCGAGCCCTGCTGCGGCGGCAGCAGCTGCAACGGCGGGCTCACCTGCGGCAACGGCACCTGCTTCCTCTTCTTCGACGGCTTCGACGGCACGATCTCGTCGAGCTGGCACCAGCGCGCCGAGAACGGCAGCATGCTCGCCGTCGCTACCAAAGCGTATCGCGGCGCCGGCTCGCTCATGATCACCGCCAACAGCGGCAGCGTCGCGTTCGAGGAGGTCGATCTCGAGCGCCCGGCCTCGCAGTCGCCGCTCTACGCGCGCGCCTTCGTGTGGATGCCGTCGACCGCCACGCTCTCGACGTCGAGCCACGCGCAGCTCATGACCTATCACGACTCCAACGACAGCCCGTTTCCGCTGGCGGCGCTCGGGCTGAGCTCGACCTTCCGCGTCGCCGCCGACGTGCAGGACTGGACGTCCACGCCGAGCTCTGCGAGCGCGACCGCGGCGATGCCGCTCGACAGCTGGGTGTGCCTCGAGTGGACCGTGCGCTGGGACGGCACGCCGACGGTGGCGGTGGCGCAGAACGACCTGCCGGCGGCGGCGATCGCGCCGTCGCCGCTCGCCAACCCGCTCAACGTCTGGAGCATCGGCTTCGCCGGCGCGCCGCCCGCGAGCGCGCTGACCTTCTGGATCGACGAGGTCGCGCTCGACACCCACCCGATCGGTTGCCAGCGTTGACGCAGCCGGCGCCGCGGGAGGAGACTCGATATGCGATGCCCTCCGTCGCATTTGGGCCCTATCGGCTCGTCGAGCGCCTCGGTGCCGGCGGGATGGCGCAGGTGTTCCGCGCGGTCTCGAGCGGGCCGGAGGGCTGCACGCGGCAGCTGGTGGTCAAGCGCATCCTGCCCGAGCTGTCGGACAACCCCGACTTCGTGCGCCTGCTCGCCGACGAGGCGCGGCTCTCGGCGCTCCTGCACCATCGCGGCATCGTGCAGGTGTACGAGCTCGGCATCGCCGACGGCGAGCACTACCTGGCGATGGAGTTCGTCGAAGGGCGCGACCGGTCGTCGCTGCTCAATCAGCTCATTCGCAGCCGGCGCGTGCTGCCGGCGCCGCTGGCGTGCTACCTCGTGCACGAGGTGGCGGCCGCGCTCGGGTACGCGCACGCGCTCACCGATCCGGAAGGGCGCGCGCTCGAGATCATCCATCGCGACGTGAGCCCGTCGAACATCATGGTGGGCGAGACCGGCGTGGTGAAGCTGCTCGACTTCGGGATCGCCAAGGCGGCGAGCGGCATTCGCAACGAGAAGACGCGCACCGGCGTGGTCAAAGGCAAGGTCAGCTACATGTCGCCGGAGCAGGCGGACGCGCGCGGGATCGATCGGCGCTCCGACATCTTCTCGCTCGGGATCGTGTTCTGGGAGTGTCTGACGGCGCGGCGGCTGTTCGGTGGCACCGACGATCTGCACACGCTCAGGCTGGTGCGCGAGGCGGTGATCGAGCCGCCGTCGACGGTGGCGGGCGCGATCGATCCGCGCGTGGAGGCGGTGGTGATGCGCATGCTCGCGGCGCGGCGCGAAGATCGCTACGACGCGTGCGAAGAGATCTGCGCGGCGCTGGCGCCGGTGATTCACGAGCACAAGGCGGATGCGCCGGCGCTGCAGCGCTTTCTGACCGAGCTCGGGCCGGCGACGACGCGGGCGCCGGCGGTCGACAGCGAGGTGGTGACCGTCGCGTCCGACGCACGCGAGCCGCGACGGGCGACGGCGGAGCTGGCGCAGCCGAAGCGGCGCTGGCCGTGGGTGGCCGCGCTCGGGCTGGCGGGCGTCGCGGCGGCGGCAGTCTGGTACCTCGCGTCGTCGGGGCGGAGGCAGGCGCCGATCGCGAGCAAGCCGACCGCGGTCGCGCCGATCGCCGTCACGCCGGCGCCCACACCGCCCGCACCGACGCCGGCACCAACCGTGACGGCCTCGCCGGCACCAACCGCGACGCCCTCGCCGTCACCAACGGCGACGGCCTCGCCGTCACCGCCGCCGGTCACGCCGACGCCGCTCGTGCGCCACGCTCACAAGCTCGCCAAGCACCACGCGCCCTCCTCGCACGCGGCGCGCAACGGCGAGATCCACGATCCCTTCTCCGAGCGCTGATGGGCGACGCCACCCGCCTCCTCGAGGTCACCGACGGCAAGACGCTCACCATGGCGGGCGCGCGCCTCGTCGTGGTGCGCGGCCCCGACACCGGCGCCAGCGTACGGCTCGAATCCGAGGAGACCACCGTCGGCACCGGCGCCGGCGCCACCCTCGTCCTCACCGACGCCACCGTCTCGCGCCACCACGTGAGCCTGCAGGCCCTCGCCGACGGCTGGCTCGTCACCGATCTCGACTCCACCAACGGCACGCGCCTCGACGGGCGCCGCATCCGCGCCGCCTACGTCGCGCCCGGCGACAAGATCCAGCTCGGCGCCACCACCTTGCGCCTCGAGGCCGACAAGCGCGCCGTCGATCTCGCGCTGTCGGAGCGCGGCTCGTTCGGCCGCCTCATCGGCAAGAGCGTCGCCGCGCGCCGGCTGTTCGCGCTGCTCGAGCGGGTCGCGCCCGAGACGGCGACGGTGCTGCTCTCGGGCGAGACCGGCAGCGGCAAGGATCTCGCCGCCGAGGCGCTGCACGAGGCCGGCCCGCGCGCGGCCGGCCCCTTCGTCGTCGTCGACTGCGGCGCGCTCGTCGACAACCTGCTCGAGTCGGAGCTCTTCGGCCACGAGAAGGGCGCCTTCACCGGCGCCGTCTCGGCGCGCGCCGGCGCCTTCGAGCAGGCCGACGGCGGCACCCTGTTCCTCGACGAGATCGGCGAGCTGCCGCGCGATCTGCAGCCCAAGCTCCTGCGCGTGCTCGAGCGCCGCGAGATCCGCCGCATCGGCGCCATCGAGCCGCGCGCCGTCGACGTGCGCATCCTCGCCGCCACCAATCGCGATCTGAAGGTCGCGGTGAACCAGGGACTGTTTCGCGAAGATCTGTTTCACCGGATCAACGTCGTGTCGATCCGCGTGCCGCCCTTGCGCGAGCGCATGGACGACGTGCCGCTGCTCGCCGAGCACCTGTGGCGCGAGCAGACCGGCGATCCGCACGAGGTGCTGCCCGACGCGCTGCGCTCGGCGTTCCTCGCCTATCACTGGCCGGGCAACGTGCGCGAGCTGCGCAACAAGGTCGAGCGCGCGGCGATGCTGGTGCGCGCGGGCCGCTACACCGACGCGCTCTCGGGCATCGGCGAGGTGCGGCTCGACGCGCCCTTTCCGTTTCGCGAAGCCAAGGCGGCGGCGATCGAGAGCTTCGAGCGCACGTATCTGAAGGCGCTCCTCGAGCGGGCGCGCGGCAACATCTCGGAGGCGGCGCGCATCGCGGCGATGGATCGCGTGCACCTGACGCGGCTGGTGCAGAAGCATCAGCTCGGGAAGCGATGAGAGCGCTCGTCGTCGCGCTGACGCTCTTGTGCGCCGCCGGCGTGGCGCGCGCCGATGCCACCGCCGAGGCGCGCGCGCATTACAAAGAGGGGCTCGCGCTGTTCAACGAAGGGCGCTTCGTCGCCGCGCGCGCGGCGTTCGAGGCCGGCTATCAGCTGCAGCCGTTGCCGCTGTTTCTGTTCAACGCCGCGCAGGCGGCGCGGCGCGCCGACGACGCCGCGGGCGCGCTCGCGCTCTATCGCAAGTTCGTGGCGGCCGATCCGCAGTCGGCGGAGCGCGCCGAGGCCGAGCAGCACATCGCCGAGCTCTCGGCGAAGCTGCCGCCTCCTGCCGCAGACGAGCCGCAGGCGGCGCCCACGCTCCCGAGCGCACCGCCGGCAGCGGCGCCGACGGTGACGACGCCGCCACCGTCACCGGCGCCGACACTGGTACGAGCCCGCGCTGCGCGCGACGTCGCCGATCCGACGCTGATGGCGCTCGGCGCCGCCGGCGCGGCCACCGGCGCGATCCTGCTCGGCATCGGCGGTGCGCGCCTCGCCGACGCGCAGTCGACCTACGGCAGCTTCGACCTCGCGCACGGCGCCACGCCGCTCGTCGTCAGCGGCGCCGTCCTGGCCGGCGCCGGCGCCACGCTGCTCGTCGTCGGCGCCATCCGCTACGCGATCCGGCGTCACCGCGCCCGTCGCTAGGTCTGATACGATAGGAGGGCCATGTCCTCCTCGCCCGTCGTCGACGCCTCCTGGGAGCTGGTCGGCAGCACGTCGAACACCGACTACCGCACCAAGCCCGACGGGCGCGACATCCTCATCGTGCTGCCGCACGCCGGCCTGCGCGACAGCGGCGACTCGGCGCGCATGAACATCGACTTCCAGGTCGGCTACGCCAAGAAGGTCGGCCGTCCCTGCGCCGTGATCGTGCACCTCGCCAGCCTCACGTCGCAGGACGCCGAGGCGCGGCGCGTCTACGCCGCGGCGATGGTGCCGGCGAGCTTCTTCGCCGCCAGCCTCGTGGTCACGAGCCCGATCTCGCGCGCCATCGGCAGCTTCTTCCTCGGCCTGTCGCGCCCGGCGGTGCCGACCAGGATGTGGCCCGACTTCGCCAAGGCCATCGCCTGGGCCGAGAGCCAGCGGCCGGCATGACCATCGACACCAGCGGCTGGACGGCGATCGGCCGCTCCGACAACGCCGACTTCTACGAGCTCGACGAGAGCCTGCTCGCGGTCGTGCCCTTCGAAGGCACCACCGACGACGCCACCACCGCGCGCCAGAGCGTTCAGATCCAGCACGACTATCTGCGCCCGCGCGGCCGCCGCGCCGGCGTCGTGGTGTTCATGGATCGCATCCTCGAGCAGCACTCGGCGGCGCGCGCCGTCTATCGCGACGCGCCCGATCCGGCGTTCATCACCTGCTACGCGCTCGTCGGCGGCACCGCGTTTGGGCGCGCCGTCGGCTCGATCTTCATCGGCATCAGCCGCCCCAAGGTGCCGACCCGGTTGTTCGCCACCCTCGACGAAGCGCGCGCGTGGGCGCGCAGCCAGCGCGGATGAGCGACGACAAGCTCCCGCCCATGCTCGTCGACGGGCTGCTCAAGCTCTGCGAGGGCGACTTCGAGCACCGCCTGCCGCGCACCGGCAAGCGCGACGAAGAGGACACCATCGCCTTCTTCGTCAACAGCATCGGCGCCGAGCTCGGCCACATCATCGAGCGCACGCGCGCGCAGGAGGAGCGGCTCTCGAGGCTCGTCGACAAGCTCTCCGAGGCGCTGCTCGCGGTCGCCGCCGGCAACTTCGCGGTGCAGGTCGAGCGCGACTTCTCCGGCGACAGCGCCGACGTGCTCGCGTTCCTCGTCAACAACACGGTCACCGAGCTCGGCATGTTCGTCGCCGAAGCGCAGCGCAAGGCCGACCAGGAGAAGGCGCGCCTCGAAGAGCTCGTCGCCGAGCGCACCGCCGCGCTCGAGCGGCTGGCCACCACCGACGTGCTCACCGGCGCGCTCAACCGCCGCCGCTTCCTCGAGCTCGCCGAGCAGGAGCTGGCGCGCGCCGCGCGTTATCGCCATCCGTTGTGCCTCGCCATGCTCGACCTCGATCACTTCAAGTCGATCAACGATCGCTTCGGCCACGCCGCCGGCGACGAAGCGCTGCGCGCGGTCGCCGACGTGGTGCGCGGCGGGCTGCGCACCGTCGACCTGCTCGGCCGCTACGGCGGCGAGGAGCTGATGGTGGCGCTGCCCGAGACCAACCGCGACGCCGCG
>DATNAQ010000113.1:0-27324 GCA_035607415.1 Polyangia bacterium | reverse complement strand
GGAGGCGGTGCTCGGCTGGATCCCCGGCGGCCTGGCGCTGATGACGCTGTGGACCTGCGCCTTCTTCACCGTCTTCACCGGCGCCAGCGGCGTCACCATCGTCGCGCTCGGCGGCCTTCTTTTGCCCGAGCTCGAGCGCTCGCGCTACTCGCGCCGCTTCGCCATCGAAGTGGTCACCGGCTCGGGCTCGGTCGGCCTGCTCTTCCCGCCGGCGCTGCCGCTCATCGTCTACGGCATCATCTTCGGGCTCAACGCCGGCCAGGCGAACATCGAGTTCTCGATCGAGCGCTTCTTCCTCGCCGGCATCGTCCCGGGCCTGGTGCTGATCGCGATCCTCTCGATCTACTGCATCTGGGAAGGCTGGCGCAGCAAGGTCCCGACCACGCCGCTCGACGTGCGCGAGTTCTTCCGCGCCTTCTGGGAAGCGAAGTGGGAAGTCCCGATCCCGTTCATGATCCTCGGCCTGCTCCTCGGCGGCTTCGCCGTCTTGCCCGAGATCGCGGCGCTGACCGGGCTCTACGTCTTCATCATCGAGGTCTTCGTCTACAAGGACATCGACGTCCGCCGCGATCTGTTCGTCGTCACGCGCGAGTCGATGGAGCTGGTCGGCGCCATCATGATGAAGATCTTCGCGGCGACCATCCTGACCTCGTTCTTCGTCGACGCCGGCGTCCCCGATCGGCTGTTCCAGTGGCTGTCGCAGTTCGTGCACTCGCAGTGGGCGTTCCTGCTCGTGCTCAACGTGCTCTTGCTGCTGGTCGGCTGCCTGATGGACATCTTCTCGGCCATCGTCGTGGTCGTGCCGCTCATCGTCCCCGCGGCGGCGCAGTTCCACATCGACCCGTACCACCTCGGCGTCATCTTCCTGCTCAACCTCGAGATCGGCTATCTGCTGCCGCCGGCGGGGCTCAACCTGTTCATCGCCGCGTTCCGCTTCAACCGGCCGATCACCGAGCTCTACCGCGCGGTCATCCCGTTCATCCTGCTCATGGCGCTCGCGCTCGGCCTGGTCACCTACGTGCCGAAGCTCGTCGTCGTGCCGAAGGCCTCGGGGCCGCAGATCCAGACCACGGCGCAGCCCGCCGCTCCATGACATAGTTCCATCGCATGCGCGCCCTCTGCGAAGCGTGCCGGCCGCGGCAATGGGTGAAGAACCTGTTCGTCGCCGCGCCGCTCGTCTTCGCCAAGCGCCTCGCCGATCCGCGCCCGTCGCTGCGTGCGCTCGCCGCCGTCGCCATCTTCTGCGCGGTGTCGAGCGCGGTGTACCTGTGGAACGACCTCGTCGACGTGGAGAAGGATCGCGCCCATCCGCACAAGTCGAAGCGGCCGATCGCCTCGGGCCGCCTGTCGACGGGCACCGCGCGCATCGCGGCGGCGACGCTGGCGGCGGGCGGCCTCGCGCTCGCCTGGCTCCTCGACGCGCGCTTCGCGCTCTGCGTGCTCGCCTACCTCGTCAACAACGTCGCGTACTCGCTGTGGCTGAAGCGCATCGTCTACCTCGACGTGCTGTCGATCGCCGCCGGCTTTCTCTTGCGCGTCGCCGCCGGCGCCTTCGCCGTGGGAGTCGACGCCTCGCTCTACCTCTTCTTGTGCACGGGCCTGCTCGCGTCCTACCTCGGCTTCGGCAAACGCGCGCACGAGCTCGCCGTCGCCGGTGAGCGCGCCGCCGAGCAGCGCGCGGTGTTGCGCGCCTATCGCCCGTCGGTGCTGCGCGCGGCGCTGTGGATCGGCGGCGCCGCCACCTTCGCCTGCTACGTGCTCTACACGCGCGCCGAGCACACGGTGAGCTTCTTCGGCACCACGCACATGTTGTGGACGGCGCCGTTCGCCGCCTTCGGCCTCGTCCGCTTCTACGTGCTGGTGCAGCGGCCGCACGGCGAATCTCCGACCGAGGAGATCCTGCGCGACGCGCCCTTCATGCTCAATCTTTTGACCTGGGCCGCCGCGATCACGCTCGTAATCTACCTCCGCTAGCGCCGGTCGCGCTTGCTCGCAGGACCCGCAACCACAGATTGTTCGGCATGGGGGGCCGGCGGAGGCGTGCCTTGATGCGGGTGTCACCTGTGATCTGGCTGGTCTCGATCGCCGTAGTCCTGATCGCCGCGTTCGTCGGCTCCACGCTGCTCATCGAGCGCAACGCCCGCCTCCTCGACGAGCGCGCCGCCGACATCGCCATCGTCGCGGCGCCGAGCGTCACCGCGCTCGCCGCCACGCGCACCGAGATGCGCCACCTCGAGATCGGCGCCGGCCATTACCTCGGCGCGCGCATCGCCGGGCGGCCCTTCGATCGTTCGAAGTTCGACGGCTGGCGCGCCGCCGTGAACCACCAGCTCGACGTCTACGGCGCGATCCCCTTCTATCCCGACGAGCGCCCGGTCTTCCTGCAGCTCGTGACGACCAAGGGGCGCCTCTACGGCGACCTGGACCACGTGCTCGCGCTCATCGACGAGAGGCGGATCAACGACGCGCGCTCGTTCATGCTCGACACCATCGACCGCGACGGCGAGGAGATCGACGCGCTCCTGGCGCGGCTCATCACCATCAACAACGACCACGCCGTCGCCGACGCGCACGAGCTGACCACGCTCCGCCAGCGCAACGGCTTCTTCGCCGTGCTGCTCGACGGCGCCGCCATGCTGCTCGCCGCCGTGCTCCTCGGCGCGGCCATCCGCGCCGCGCGCCTCTATCAGCGCACGGTCGAGGAGAAGCGCCGCCTCGCCGAGGCGCGCGCCAGCGAGCTCGGCCACTTCGCCGCGCGCGTGGCGCACGATCTCAAGGCGCCGCTCGCCTCGGTGCTCCTCGGCACCAGCCTCGCCACCGCCTACCCGTCGGAGACGCAGCGCACGCTGCAGAAGATCCAGCGCACCTCGCGCCTGATGAACGAGATGATCGACGCGCTGCTCACCGTGGCGCGCGTCGAGCCGCCGACGCCGCGCGCGCCCTGCACCTCGGTTGCCAACGTGCTCGACGTGCTCATCGACGAGGTGCGCCCCTCCGCCGAGGCCGCCGGCGCCGCGCTGCGCATGGAGCCCTATCCCGCGACGGCGACGGTGGCCTGCTCTGCCGGCGTGCTCGCCAGCATCCTGTCGAACATCCTGCGCAACGCGGTCAAGTACATCGGCGGCGGCTCCGGCGAGCGCATCATCACCGTTCGCGTCCACGAGCGCGATCACCACACGCGCTTCGAGGTCGACGACACCGGACCGGGCGTGCCGCCCGAGCTCGAAGAACACGTGTTCGAGCGCTACGTGCGCGGCGAAGAGTCGACCGGCCTCGGCCTCGGGCTGGCCACCGTCAAGCGCCTCGTCGAAGGCGTGGGCGGACGGTTCGGCGTCCGTTCGCGGCCGGGCTGCGGCTCGTGCTTCTGGGTCGAGCTGCCCTGCGCGCCCGACGCGGCGAGCGACTTGACCGCCCGCGCGTGAGCCGCGACGGCGCCACGGCCGGGCGCTTGCACAGGCTTTCGGCATGCGCAGGCACCCCTCGTTCCTCGCGGTCGCGATCGTCGCAGCGTCGGTCGGATGCAGCAGCGCCGGCTCGCCGCCGGTCGCGGTCGGGCCGACCGGAAATGGCGACGGAAATGGCGCGGCTGCCGGCGACGGCAACGGCACCAGCGGCGGTACCACCGGCGGTACCACCGGCGGCACCACCGGCGACGGCGCCGGCAGCGGCGGCTCGACGGGGAACGGCGGCTCCACCGGCGGCGGAAGCGATTGTCCGCAGCAGGTGACCCGCCTTGCCTCGGGCATGCACAATCCCGGGCCCCTCGCCGTCGACGCCGCCTACCTCTACTGGGCCGATCAGTCGGGCCCGGCCGCCTCGATCGAGCGCATCGCCAAGGCCGGCGGCACGCCCGAAGTCGTCACGAGCGACGATCTCGACGCCAGCGCCGACAGCTACGGCGTCGCCGGCCTCGCCGTCGACAGCGACGGCATCTACTGGTCGACCTACGCCAGCTCGGGCGGCGCCGAGCCCACGTCGCTGCTCTTCGCCTATCGCTTCGCCGACCACGGCACCAGCGTCATCACCAACACCACCCTCATCTCCGATCTCGTCGTCGCCGATGGCACGCTTTACTACAGCAATCCGAGCGGGCTGTGGCGCGTCTCCACCGCCGGCGGCTGGCCGCAGCCGATGGCCACGCTCCCCGCCGGCCGCCTCGCCGTCGACGCCTGGCACGTCTTCGTCGCCGCCAACGGCACGCTCTCCCGCGTCGACCGCGACACCAACGCCGTCGAGACGCTGGCCACCGGCTTCACGCCCGATCTCGCCGTCGCCATCGACTTCGACCACGCCTACGTCATCGACGCGCACAGCGAAGTCTTCGCCGTCGACGCGCCCGGCGTGACGCGCAAGATCTACGGCGATGGCGGCTCGAGCGCGAGCGTCCGCTGGATTCAGCTGGCCGGCGACCGCCTCTTCTTCAGCGGCCCCTTCGAAGCCATGAGCATGCCTACCGACGGCCCCGTCAGCTACACCTTCTACACCGGACTGCAGACGTCGTACGGGCTCGTCGACGGCGATCGGCTCTACCTGAGCCGCGACGACGAAGTCGACGTGCTCTGCGCGCGTTAGTGTCCCGAATCGGAAATTCGCTAGCAGTCGGGCGTCGCACGCGAATTTCCGACACGGGACACTAGCGATCGCGCTCGACGGTGTAGCGCGCCAGCGCCCGCAGCGCCTCGGCGCGCGCGCCGAACGGCTCGAGCGCGCGGATGCCCTCGTCCATCACGCTCTTGGCGCGCGCCTTCGCCCCGTCGACGCCGAGGAGGTCCACGAACGTCGTCTTGCCCGCCTCGCGATCGCTGCCCGGATCCTTGCCGAGCGTCTGCAGATCGGCGGTGATATCGAGGACGTCGTCCACGATCTGAAACGCCAGCCCGAGCGCGCGTCCGTACGCGGTCAGCCGCTCCATCGCCGCCGCATCGGCGCCGCCCATGCGCGCCCCCGCGCGCACGGCCACCAGCAAGAGCTCGCCCGTCTTCGCGCGATGCAGCGTCTCCAGCTCGTCGACCGTGATCTTCTTGCCGGTGGCCTCGATGTCGATCACCTGACCGCCGACCATCCCGACCGCGCCCGACGCGCGCGCCAGCTCGAACACCACGTCGGCGACGCGATCTTCGCGCCCCTTGCGGTTCTGCGCCGCGACGCGGAACGCCTCGGCGCACAGCGCGTCGCCCGCCAGGATCGCCACCGCCTCGCCGAACTTCTTGTGCGACGTCGGCCGCCCGCGCCGGAAGTCGTCGTCGTCCATCGCCGGCAGGTCGTCATGAATGAGCGAATAGGTGTGCACGAACTCCACGGCGCAGGCGGCGTCGAGGGCCTCCTCGGGTTTCGCCCCGACGGCCTCGCACGCGGCCAGCGCCAGGATCGGACGCAGCCGCTTGCCGCCCGCCAGGAGCGAGTAGTGCATCGCCTCGCGCAGGGTGTTCGGCGCTCCCTCGCAACGATCGAGGTGCGCCTCGAGCGCACGCTCGACCATCGATTTCCGCTCCTTCAGATACCCGTCGAGATCGAACATGATTCTCCCGTGCGAATCCGCACTCAGCCCGCTGATCACGAAAGCCCGAACTTTTCCACGCGCCGGAGCAGCGCGAAGCGCGAGATGCCGAGGATCTCGGCCGCCTTCGACTTCTTGCCGCCGGCCATGCGCAGCGCCTCTTCGAGCAGCCGCCGCTCCAGATCGTCGAGCGTGTCCTGCCCGGGCCGGAACTCCAGCATGAGCCCGCCCTTCGACTCCGGCATGCCGAGCTTGATCGGCCCGCCGACGCGCGACGAGCCGCGCATGCGCTCGGGCAGCAGCTCCGGCGTCACCTCGGTCGCGGCCAAAATCACCGCGCGCTCGACGACGTTCTTGAGCTCGCGCACGTTGCCCGGCCAATCGTAGGCGAGCATCATCGCCCGCACCTCGGCCCCCGAGGATGAAGAGATGTGCGCGATCTTCTTCGCCATGCGATTGGCGTACTCGTCGATGAAGTGATTGGCGAGCACGATCACGTCCTCGCCGCGCGCGCGCAGCGGCGCGATCGCGATCGGGAACACCGAGAGCCGGTGATACAGATCGAGGCGAAACTTGTTCTCCTCGACGAGCGCGCCGAGATCGCGGTGGCTCGCCGAGATCACGCGCGCGCCCATCTCGATCGGCTTGACGCCGCCGACGCGCTCGAAGGTGCGCTCCTCGAGCACGCGCAGGAGCTTGCCCTGCAGCGCCGGATCCATGTCGCCGACTTCGTCGAGCAGCACGCTGCCCTTGCCCGCGACCTCGAGCTTGCCCGGCTTCTTGTCCGTCGCGCCGGTGAACGCGCCCTTCTCGTGCCCGAACAGCTCCGACTCGGCGAGCGTCGCCGGCAGCGCCACGCAATCGATGGCGACGAACGGCTCCTTGCTGCGCGCCGACAGCGCGTGGATCGCGCGCGCCGCCACGCCCTTGCCGGTGCCCGACTCGCCGGTGAGCAGCACCGTCGTGTCCGGCGCCTTGGCCACCTCGGCGATGCGCCGGAGCGCCTCTTTGATCGATGCCGACTCGCCGAGCAGGCCCGAGAACTTCGCCGCCTCCTCGGCGACGATCGCCGCCGTCGACTCGGTCTCGACGCGCGCCCGCGCCACGCGCTCGGCCTCGACCACGCGCTCGACGATCGCCGGCAGCTCGGTCGACTTGGTCACGTAATCGGCCGCGCCGCGCCGCATCGCCTCGACCGCGTTCTCGATGGTGCCGAACGCGGTCATCATGAGCACCGTCGGCGCCGGGCGCTGCGCGCGGAGCGGCTCGATCAGATCGAGCCCGTTGCCGTCGGGCAGCATGTAATCGAGGACGACGAGGTCGTAGCGCTGCTTCTTGGCCATCGCCAGCCCGTCGGCGAACGTCCCGGCGACGTCGGCGCGCACCCCACGTCGCGCGAGCAGCCGCTTGAGCGACGTCGCGTAGGTCTCCTCGTCATCGACGATCAGCGTACGAAATTCCAAGCGGCCCTCTTTACCCTACCGGCAGCTCGATGACAACGCGCGTGCCACCGCCGCGTCGGTTGAACAACCGAATGCGCCCGTGGTGCTCGTCGACGATCTGTTTGGACACCGCGAGCCCCAGCCCGGTGCCGCGCGTCTTGGTCGAGAAGAACGGATCGAACACGCGCCGCCGCACCTGATCGGGAATGCCCGGCCCGCGATCGGCGACCGACATGATGAGTTGCGCGCCGACCGTCTGCCCGTCGCAGTCGATCTGCGACTTCGGCGCGGCCTCGACGGCGTTGAGCAGCACGTTGAGCAGCACCTGCTTGATCGCGTCCGGATCGCAGCGCGCCGACAGCGGCCGCTCGAGGTTCACGACCAGCTCCGTCTCGGGCGCCTTGGCGCGCACCAGCGCCGCCGTCTCGTCGACGACGATCGACAGATCGCACTGGCGCAGCTCGGCCCGCCGCGGCCGCGCGAACTTCAGAAAGTCGCTGACGATGCCGTCGAGCCGCTTCACTTCGCGCGCGATCGCGCCGACCTCGCCGGCGACGGGCGAGCCGCCGCCGAGCTCCTCGGCCACCACCTGCGCCGCCGCGCCGATCGACACCAGCGGGTTGCGCACCTCGTGCGCGATGCGCGCCGCCATCTCGCCGAGCGCCGACAGCCGCTCGGTGTGGAGGAGGCGTGCCTGCAGGCGCTTGCGCTCGGCGTCGCCGCGCCGCCGCTCGGTCAGATCGTGCACGCGCCAGATCATGCCCGCCGGCCGCTCCTCGTCGTCGGCGAGCAGGAGCGCCGACACGTCGGCGATGAGCGCCCCGCCCTCGCGCTTGCGCAGCTTCAGCTCGCGCTCGGCGAAGCCGGAGCGCAGGCACTCCTCGCGCAGCTGCACCGCGCGCCGCCGCGAGCGATCGTCCGCGCACAGATCCTCGACGGCGCGATCGTGCAGCGACTCCTCGGGCCAGCCGAGCGCGCGCTCGACCGCGTCGTTGCCCGACGCGATCTGTCCGTCGATGGTGAGCGTCAGGATCGCGTCGGCGACGGAGCGCAGCACCTTCGCCAGGTGCTCGCGCGCGCGCCGCGACTCGCGCCGCAGCCGATCGATCTCCTCCATGTCCTCGCACGCGGCGATCACGATCGTCCCCGGCCCCGGCGACAGCGTCACGCGCAGCATGCGGCCGTCGTTCGCGCGCAGCCCCACCGCCGCGCCGCCCGACTGCGCCTGCGTCATGATGCCGAGGATCGGCTCTTTGGGCACTCCCAGCGCATCCCACAGGAGCTTGCCCTCGTGCACGCCCGTCGCCACCACCAGCGTCGGGTCGCACGCGTACAGGTCGGGCGCGCGCACCACGCCCGGCCCGAGCGCCTCGAGCCGCTGCACGTCGTCGGAGAGCGCCTGCGACTCGAGATCGACGCCGACGCGATCGGCGTACGCGACCAGGAGATCGCGATCCTCGGCGGAGAAGCCGGTGCGCCCCGGCTTCTCGAAGAGCAGCACGCCGAGGATCCCGGAGCGCGCCGCGAACGGCACCGCCGCGAAGGTGCGCGGCCCGATCGCGCTGCGGATCTGATCGAGCGACGCGTCGTCCACGAGCCCGCCGGCGAGCTCGGCGATGTCGTTGGTCACGATGAGCCGCTCGTGCCGGAGCGCGCGCACCAGGAGCGAGCTCTCGACCGAGAACGGCATCGCCGCGCCGTCGAGCTCGAAGCCGAGCACCGATTCGACCTCGCGCACGCGCTGGAGCTCGCGGTTCTGGATCGAGGTGGTGAACACCAGCGCCTGCCGCTCGTGGTCGGCCACCATCATCTGAACGGATCCGCAGCCGAGCACGCGTGCCGCGGCATGCAGGATCATCTGCGTCGTTCCCAGGGGCCGTCCGGCGGACATGTGTCGGTAGTTATAGCCGAAAGTCCAAGAGGTGCGTGTGTGTGCGAATCCGCACGGCGGCTAGTGGCGTTTCCGCACGTCCCCATTTATATGGGTCGCGTAACCATATGAATGAACTAGGCGGCACCCCTTGAAAACCGCTCGCATGGATCATGCTTATGGAACCGCGCACCAAGCACGTCAAAGACAGGACCCATGGCTGACGATTCGCACAACAACTCGCCCGGCATCCAGAAGCGCAAGAGCGATCACCTCGCCTTGTGCGCCTCGGGCGAGGTCGAGTTCCGCAACAAAGGCACCCTGCTCGATGAGGTGGCGCTGGTTCACGACGCGCTGCCCGATCGCCACTACGACGACATCGACCTCGGCACCACGCTGCTCGGCAAGAAGCTGCGCGCGCCCGTGGTCATCAGCGGCATGACCGGCGGCACGCCCGAAGCGGCGCAGGTCAACAAGGACCTCGCGCGCGCCGCCGACAAGCTCGGCCTCGGCTTCGGGCTCGGCTCGCAGCGCGCGATGGTGGTGGCGCCCGATCTCGGCTGGACCTACCGCGTGCGCGACGTGGCGCCGAACGCGCTCGTCATGGGCAACCTCGGCGTGGTGCAGGCGCGCCAGATGTCGACCGGCGCCATCAAGGAGCTGTGCAAGGACGTCGGCGTCGACGCCTTGTGCGTGCACCTGGCGACGTCGATGGAGCTGATCCAGCCGGGCGGCGACCGCGATTTCCGCGGCGGTCGCGAGACACTGGCGCGGCTCCACGGCGAGCTCGGCCTCCCCATCGTCGTCAAGGAAACCGGCGCGGGGCTGTCGCGGCGCGTGGGCATGGTCGCCAAGCAGCTCGGCATCCGCACCGTCGACACCTCGGGCGCCGGCGGCACCTCGTGGGTCGGTGTCGAGACCAAGCGCGCCGAAGGCAACGCGCGCAAGCTCGGCGAGGAGATGTGGGACTGGGGCATCCCGACGGCGGCGTCGGTGGGCCTGCTCTCCGACCTCGGGCTCGACATCATCGCCACCGGCGGGCTGCGCAACGGGCAGGACGTGGCTCACGCGCTCGCGCTCGGCGCCACCGCGGGTGGCCTGGCGGCGCCGGTCTTGCGCGCGCATCGCGACGGCGGCTACGACGGCGTGGTGTCGTTCCTCGAGCACGTCATCAATGGCGTGCGCGCGGCGACGTTCCTCACCGGCTGCCGCACGCCGTCGGAGCTGCGCACGGCGCCGAAGGTGATCGGCTCGACGCTGCAGGCGTGGCTGGAGCAGGCGCGATGAGCGAGCGCACGGCGGCGAAGGATTTTCACATCCGGGAGGCGAGTGCAGCGAGACGCCTTGGTGCGCCGAGCGGCCGAAAGCGCGCGGAGCAACTGTGATGCAAGCCCGCGCACACGGCAAGGTGATCCTCCTCGGCGAGCACTCGGTGGTCTATGGCCATCCGGCGCTGGCCGGCGCGCTCGCCGACGGCGTCCTCGTCGAGACGACGGCGGGGCGCGGCGTCCTGCGCATTCCGCAGTGGAGCTGCGTGATCGATCCGCTCGTCGACACCGACACGGCGCTGGCGCGCGCGTACGGCGAGGTCCGCAAGCGCGCGGGCGCGCCGGCGCTCGACCTCGTGCTCACGTTCAACCTGCCGACCGGCGCCGGTCTCGGCTCGTCGGCGGCGATGGCGGTGGCCGTCGGCCGCGCGCTCGGCCTCGACGGCGCGGCGCTGGCCGACGCGGCGATGGCGTCGGAGACGGTGATTCACGGCAAGCCGAGCGGGCTCGACCACACGGTGTCGATCGCGGGCGGCTTCGGCATCTTCACGCGCGCGGCGGGCCTGCAGCCCCTACGCGCGCAGCCGCTGCCGCTGGTCATCGGGCACACCGGCAAGGCGCGCGACACCAAGGGGCGCGTGGCGCGCGTGGCCGAGCTGCTCAACGAGCGCTCGGACGAAGTGCGCGAGCGCTTCCTGGCGATCGAGTCGCTCGTCGGGCGCGGCGCCGACGCCGTGGCGCGCGGCTCGTACGGCGAGCTCGGCGCGGCGATGAACGAGAATCAGCGCCACCTGGAAGCGCTCGAAGTGTCGTGCGCCGAGATCGAGCGCATGTGCGCGGTGGCGCGCGACGCCGGCGCGCTCGGCGCCAAGCTCACCGGTGGCGGCGGCGGCGGTTGCGTCATCGCCATCGGCAACGACGTCGCGGTGGCCGACGCGTGGCGCACGGCCGGGTTCAACACGTTTACTGCAGTGGTGCGCGCATGAGAGCGGTTGCTCGGGCAAATACGAACATCGCCCTGGTGAAGTACTGGGGCAAGCGCGACGCGGCGCTCAACCTGCCGGCGGTCGGCTCGCTGTCGCTGACGCTCGACGGGCTGTCGACGCGCACGACCGTGACCTTCGACGGCAAGCTCGCCGCCGATTCGCTGGTGCTCAACGGCGCGCCCGCCGACGAGCGCGCCACGGGGCGCATCGGCAAGTTCCTCGACCTCGTGCGCAGCGGCGCGGGCATCCGCGAGCGCGCGTCGGTCGAGAGCAGCAACGATTTCCCGACGGCAGCGGGCCTGGCCTCGTCGGCGTCGGCGTTCGCGGCGCTGGCCCTGGCGGCCACGCGCGCGGCGGGCCTGTCGCTGTCGGATCGCGAGCTGTCGATCCTGGCGCGGCGCGGCTCGGGCTCGGCGGCGCGCTCGATCTTCGGCGGCTTCGTCGAGATGCACCGCGGCACGCGCGCCGACGGCGAGGACTCGTTCGCCGAGCCCATCGTCACCGACTGGGACGTGCGGCTGGTGATCGCGGCGACCACGACCGGGCCCAAGGCCACGCTCTCGACCGACGGGATGCGGCACACGGCCGAGACGTCGCCGTACTACGAGCCGTGGGTGAAGATGTCGGAGCGCGACCTTGCAGCCGCGCGCGAGGCGATCGCGCGGCGCGACCTCGAGGCGCTCGGCACGGTGACCGAGGCGAGCTGCCTGTCGATGCACGCCTCGGCGATGGCGGCGCGGCCTGCGGTGCTCTACTTCGTGGGCGCGACCATCGAGGGGTACCGCACGATTCAGGAAATCCGGAAGAGCGGCGTGCCGGCGTGGTTCACCTGCGATGCGGGCCCGCACGTCAAGGCGCTCACCGACGCGGCCAACGCGCACAAGGTCGAGCAGGCGCTGGCCAGGCTCGGCAAGACGTGGATCTGCAAGCCGGGCCCGCGCGCGGAGGTGGTCGAATGAGCCCGCGCGCGCAGCTGAGGGGTCTTCGCGCCCGGCAGACGAGTGCAGCGAGTCGACATGGCGCGCCGAACCGGAGCGCGCGGGCGGTGCCACAATGAGCCGCCTCACCGTGCGTGCGCCGGGCAAGGCGATCCTGTCGGGCGAGTACGCCGTCTTGCACGGCGCGCCGGCGATCGCGGTCGCCGTCGATCGCGAAGTGCTGGCGTCGGAGGGCGAAGGCGAGGAGTCGCCGTTCGTGCGCGCGGCCAAGAGCTGCGCGGCCAAGAACGGCGGCGCGACGCTCGGCCCGGTGCGCGTCGATTCGTCGGCGCTGTACGAAGGCGGCCAGAAGCTCGGGCTCGGCTCGTCGGCCGCGGTCACCACCGCCGTCGTCGGCCTGGCGCTCGCCAAGGCCGAGCGCACGCTCGAGCCGCGCGCGGTGTTCGCCATCGCCGACGCGGCCCACGCCGAGGGCCAGGGCACGCGCGGCAGCGGCGTCGACGTCGCCTGCAGCGTCTTCGGCGGCGCCATCCGCTTCGTGCGCAAGAACGGCGACGTCGACGTGCGCTCCGTCGATCTACCCGACGGCATCAGGCTCACGTTCATCTGGGCCGGCGTGCCCGCGTCGACGGCCGAGCTCATCGGCCGCGTCAAGGCGCTCGCCGAGCGCGAGCCGTCGCGGCACGAAGCGGCCATCGGTCGGCTGGTCTCGCACGCCCACGCGTTTTCCAGCGCCGTCACCGCCAACGATCCCGACGGCCTCATCCGCGCCGCCGACGCCTACGGCCAGGCCATGGCCGCGCTCGGCGAAGCGGCCGGCTGCGAGATCGTCACGCGCCCGCACACCGCGCTCGCCGCCCTCGCCCGCCGCCACGGCGGCACCGCCAAGCCCTCGGGCGCCGGCGGCGGCGATCTCGGCGTCGCCTTCACGCTCGGCAACGAAGCAACCCAACGGCTCCGCGCCGACGCGCGCGACGCCGGCCTCACCGTGCTTTCGCTCGGCGCTCCGGCGCCGGGCTTGCGATTGGAGAATGCATGACCCGCAGCTCGCGCATCCCTGGTTTCTACAAGCTGTCGCTCGCGGAGCGTCGCCAGAAGCTCGCGTCGGAAATCGGCGTCGAGCTGGCCACGCTCGACGCGCTGATGCTCGACGAAGAGACCGCCAACCACATGGTCGAGAACGTGGTCGGCGTCTACGGCTTGCCGCTCGGCATCGCGCTCAACTTCCAGATCAACGGCACCGACTACCTCGTGCCGATGTGCGTCGAGGAGCCGAGCGTGATCGCCGCGGCCTCGAACGCCGCCAAGATGATCCGCGAAGGCGGCGGCTTCCGCGCCGAGTGCGACGAGCCGATCATGATCTCGCAGGTGCAACTCGACGGCGTGCGCGACACGCTCGCCGCCACGCAGGCCATCGACGCCCACGCTGCCGAGATCATCCGCTCGGCCGACGCGGCCTACCCGTCGCTGGTGGCGCGCGGCGGCGGCTGCAAGGGCATCGAGGTGCGCACGCTCAAGCGCTCGACCGCCCACGAGCCGGGCATGCTCGCCGTGCACCTCTACGTCGACGTGCGCGACGCCATGGGCGCGAACCTGGTGAACACCATCGCCGAAGCGGTCGCGCCGCGCCTGGGCGAGCTCGCCGATGCCGACGTCGGCCTGCGCATCCTGTCGAACCTCGCCGATCGCCGCTGCGTGCGCGTGAGCTGCCGCGTGCCGGCACGCTTCCTCAAGACCGATTCGCACACCGGCGAAGAGGTGCGCGACGGCATCGTCGCCGCCTCGCGCTTCGCCGAGCTCGATCCGTACCGCGCCGCCACGCACAACAAGGGCATCATGAACGGCGTCGACTCGGTGGTCATCGCCACCGGCAACGACTGGCGCGGCGTCGAAGCGGGCGCCCACGCCTTCGCCGCCGACAAGGGCGAGAACGGCGGCTACGGCCCGCTCGCGACCTGGCGCGTCGCCGACGACGGCTCGGGCGACCTCGTGGGCCGCATCGAGCTGCCCATGGCCGTGGGCACCGTCGGCGGCACGCTGCGCGTGCACCCGGGCGCGCGCCTGGCGCTCAAGATCCTCGGCATCGAGCGCGCCGGCGACCTCGGCGCCGTCATGGCCTCGGCCGGCATGGCCTCGAACCTGGCGGCCCTGCGCGCCCTGGCCTCGGAAGGCATCCAGAAGGGACATATGTCGTTGCACGCCCGCTCGCTCGCGCTGCACGTCGGCGCCACCGGCGAGCTCGTCGATCGCGTGGCCGAGGAGATGTCGCGCCTCGGCGACGTGCGCGCGGAAGTCGCGGTGCAGATTCTCGAACGGCTGCGCGGCGCCAACGGCCACGCCGGCCAGAAAACGGGAGCGCTTTCATGATCCGTCGAGTCGTCGAGCCTCGTGACAACAACGCCCTGCCCGTCCCGTCGCTGAACGAGACGCATGACGAGAGCGGGCAGCCGTATACGATCGAGCGCGCGTTCGCCTACTGCGAGCGCATGGCGCGCGGCCACTACGAGAACTTCCCGGTGGCGTCGCGCTTCGTGCCGGCGCGGCTGCGCCCGTACGTCTGGGCGGTCTACGCCTTCGCCCGCTCGGCCGACGACTTCGCCGACGAGTCGCGCTACGCGGGGCGGCGCGCCGAGGCGCTCGGCTTCTGGGACGACCAGCTCGATCGCTGCTTCCACGGCGAGGCCGAGCACCCGGTGTTCATCGCGCTGCGCGAGACGGTCGAGCAGTGCAACCTGCCGATCCAGCCGCTCAAGGACATGCTGACGGCGTTCAGCATGGACCTGTCGGTCAACCGCTACGCCACGTTCGAGCAGCTGCGCATGTACTGCTCGCACTCGGCGCATCCGGTGGGGCGCCTCGTGCTCTACATCTTCGATTACCGCGATCCGTCGCTGCACGCCTACTCGGACGACATGTGCACGGCGCTGCAGCTCGCCAACTTCTGGCAGGACGTGGGCGTCGACCTGGCCAAGGATCGCATCTACCTGCCCGAAGAAGATCGCAAGCACTTCGGCGTCAGCGACGAGGCGCTCTACGCGCGCATCCTCACGCCGCAGTTCAAGGACCTCATGCGCTTCGAAGTGGCGCGCGCGCGCTCGCTGTTCGAGCGCGGCCGGCCGATCATCGACAAGGTCGGATCGGATCTCGGCTTCGAGCTCGCCATGATCTGGAACGGCGGCATGACCATCCTCGACAAGATCGAGGCGGTCGGCTACGACGTCTTCAAGCGCCGCCCGACGCTGAACGCCGCCGACAAGGCGCGCATGGTGGCGCGCGCCGCGACGCAGCGCTGGCCGCAGTGGGTAGGCGCCCGCTAGGCCGGCCCGCGCATGCCCGACAAATCCTTCATCGAGAACGCCGCGGCCTACTGCAAGAAGCTGACGACGCGGTCCAAGTCGAACTTCTATTACGCGTTCTTGTTCCTGCCGCGCGAGCGCCGTGAAGCGCTCGAGGCGGTCTACGCCTACTGCCGGCTCGTCGACGACGTGGTCGACGAAGAGGCGCCCGTCGAGAAGAAGCTCGCCGGCCTGCAGCGCTGGCGCGGCGAGCTCGACAGCGTCTACGCCGAGACGCCGTCGGACAATCCGGTGACCGAGCGGCTGCGCGCCGCGGTGTCGCGCTTCGCCATCCGTCGCGAGGACATGGAAGCGATCATCGACGGCTGCGCGATGGACATCGAAAAGACGCGCTACGAGACCTGGGACGAGCTCCGGCTCTACTGCTATCGCGTGGCGTCGGCCGTCGGGCTCATGTGCGTCGAGATCTTCGGCTACACGCCGTCGCAGGTGGAGGCGGTGCGGCGCTACGCGATCGATCTCGGCATCGCGCTGCAGCTGACCAACATCCTGCGCGACGTCGCCGAGGACGCGGCGCGCGGGCGCATCTACCTGCCCGCCGAGGAGCTGCGCGCGTTCGGCGTCAGCGACGACGAGCTGGTGTCGGGGCGGCGCTCGGCCAATTTTCTGAAGATGATGCAGTTCCAGGCCTCGCGCGCGCGCTCGCACTACTTGCGCGCGCGGGCGTCGATCTCGAGCTACGAGCGCTCGAAGCTGGTGATCGCCGAGATCATGGGCGACATCTACTACGCGCTCCTCGAGGAGATCGAGGCGCGGCAGTTCGACGTGTTCGGCACGAAGACCACGGTGCGCCGGCGCGACAAGATGCGCATCGCGCTCGGCAACTTCGCCAAGGCGCAGTGGCACCAGCTGATCGCGCGCGCGTGAAGCACGTCGTTGTCGTCGGAGGCGGGTTCGCGGGCCTGAGCGCGGCCACGCGGCTCGTCGAGGCCGGCGCGCGCGTGACGCTGCTCGAGCGGCGCGGGCAGCTCGGCGGGCGCGCCTACTCGGTGGTCGACGAGGCCACCGGCGACGTCGTCGACAACGGGCAGCACCTGTTCATGGGCTGCTACAAGGCGACGCGGGCGTTCCTGTCGCGCATCGGCACCGCCGACAAATTGAAGCTGCAGGCGCGGCTCGACCTCGCCTTCGTCGACGGGGAGACCGGGCGCGCCTCGAGGCTGTCGTCGCCGCGGCTGCCGGGGCCGCTGTCGCTGGTCGCGGGCCTGTTCGGCTTCTCGTCGCTGTCGTGGCGCGACAAGGCGGCGATGCTCAAGGTCGCGACCGCGATCCGGCTGCCGTCGCGCTTGCAGCCGCCGGCGACCGATTGGGAGACCGTCGACGCCTGGCTCGATCGGCTGGGCCAGTCGCAGGCGGCGCGGCGCGCCTTTTTCCACCCGCTGGCGCTGGCCACGCTCAACGACGATCCGCGCACGGCGTCGGCGAAGATGCTTGCGGCCGTGCTGCGCGAAGCATTTTTTGTCGTTCCTGGTGTCGGGCCGGCGTCGGGCGGCGACGCGCGCATCGGCGTCGCGTCGGTGGGCCTGTCCGACTTGTACGTCGACGACGCGCGCGCCTGGCTGCAAGCGCGCGGCGCGACGGTGCGGCTCGGCGCCGCCGTCGAGCGCGTGCTCGTCGATGGCGGCCCCGGGCACGCCCTGGCGCGCGGCGTGAGCTTGCGCGGCGGCGAGAAGATCGCGGCCGACGCGGTGATCGCGGCCTGTCCGCCGGCGGCGCTCGTCGGGCTCGTCGACGCCGAGGTGCGCGAAGGCCATCCCTGGTGGGCAGGCGTCGGCAAGCTGCAGAGCTCGCCGATCGTGTCGCTGCACTTGTGGATGGATCGCCGGGTCACCGACGAGAGCATTATCGGCTGCGTCGGCTCGCCGTTGCACTGGATCTTCCACCGCAACCAGCTCGTGCCGGTGCGCGATCCGCACAAGAGCCACCTGTCGCTGGTGGTGTCGGCGGCGCGCGAGCTCGTCGATCGCCCGTCGGACGAGATCGTGCAGACGCTGGTCGCGGAGCTGCAACGCCTGTTGCCCGGCGCCGCGGGCGCGCGCGTCTTGCACGCCCGGCTCATCAAAGAGCGCGACGCGACCATCGCGCACACCGCCGGCACCGAAGGTTTTCGCCCGCGCTGCCAGAGCCCCGTCGACGGCCTGTTCGCCGCCGGCGACTTCGTGCGCACCGGCCTGCCGGCGACCATCGAGAGCGCGGTGCGCGCCGCCGACGACGCCGCCGAGCTGGCCCTCGCCTTCGAGCCGCCGCGCGTCGGAGCGACGGCGCGCGCGAACGGCGCGTTCGTGCCGCTCGGCCGCCTGAAGCGCCCCGAAGCCGCGCCCGAGTAGCTGGGCTACTCGCCGCCCTCGCCGTCGTCGGCGGGGAGGCCGGCCTCGGCGCGCAGCGCGCGCAGGCGCGCCTTCAGCTCCTTCTCGTAGCCCGACTCCGACGGCACATAGAAGCGCGCGCCCTTGAGCTCGTCGGGCAGATAGTTCTCGGCCACGTAGTGCCCCTCGAAGTCGTGCGGATACTTGTAGCCGCCGCCATACCCCATCTGCTTCATGAGCGGCGTCGGCGCGTTGCGGATGTGCAGCGGAACCGGCAGCGCCCCGCGGTCTTGTACCGCCTTCCGCGCCGCCGCGTAGGTCGTCAGCACCGTGTTGGACTTCGGCGCCGTCGACAGGTAGGTCACCGCCTGCGTCATCGGCAGCGTCCCCTCGGGCAGCCCGACGAGCCGCACGGCATCGAGCGCCGCCACCGCCACGACGAGCGCCTGCGGATCGGCGTTGCCGATGTCCTCGGACGCGAAGATCACCATGCGCCGCACGATGAAGATCGGATCCTCGCCGGCCTCGATCATGCGAGTCATCCAATAGACCGCGGCGTCGGGATCGGAGCCGCGCATCGACTTGATGAACGCCGAGATGACGTTGTAGTGCTCCTCGCCCGCCTTGTCGTAGAGCAGCGTCTTGCGCTGCAACGCCTCCTCGACCGCCTTCTGATCGATGCGCCGCCGCCCGTCGGGGCCCGGCGCCGCCACCTCGCTCGCCACCTCGAGCGTCGACAGCGCGCGCCGCGCGTCGCCCGCCGCCTCGCGCGCGATGAGGTCGCGCACCTCGTCGTCGATGTCGAGCGGCAGCTTGCCGAGCCCGCGCTCCTGATCGGCGAGCGCGCGATCGATCAACTGTCGCAGATCCGCGTCGCCCAGCCCCTCGAGCCGCACCACCTTGCAGCGCGACAGCAACGCGGCGTTGACCTCGAACGACGGGTTCTCCGTGGTCGCGCCGATGAGCGTGATCGCGCCCGCCTCCACGTGCGGCAGCAGCGCGTCCTGCTGCGCCTTGTTGAAGCGATGGATCTCGTCGAGGAACAGGACCGTGCGCTCGCCGTGCTCGGCGAGCTGTGTCTCGGCGACGGCGACCGCCTCCCGCAGATCCTTCACGCCCGCCTGCACCGCCGACAGCCCGACGAACCGCGCATGCGCGCGCGAGGCGAGGATGTGCGCGAGCGTCGTCTTGCCGGTGCCGGGCGGCCCCCACAGGATGAGCGACGGCAGCGCGCGCCCGCTCGTGGTGCGCTCGAGGATCCGCCCCGGCCCGACGAGGTGCGCCTGACCGACGAACTCGTCGAGATCGTGCGGGCGCATCCGCTCGGCGAGCGGCTGTCCGGTGCGGCTCTTTTTGACAGCGTGACGAAACAAATCCATGGGCACGGCCATTCCCAAATGTGGGTCGCGGCGACCTCCGACGCTACCACGGCCGCGCGAGCTGGTGCCGGCCGGCGCCATGACGCAACTGCCACACTGCCCTGCACAAAGAGTCACTTTTTTGCCGTTCCGGCACCCCGCCAGGGCCACCTCGGAGGGAGACGGCGCATCCAAGCGACGTAGATTTCAGTGAGATGCGAAAGCAGTTCCCGTCGGTCGCCGCGCGGTACGGGGGTTGCTTGGTTGGGAAAACGAAGATGGCGACGGAGAGCTCCATGGATTGGGTCAGACGCGCCGGAGACTATCGGGTCCTCGTCGGCAAGCGCGATCGGCTCGGCTACGACCTCGGCGAGGTCGAGCGGGCGCGCCTCGATGAGCTCGAGCGCTTCTTCATGCAGGACGCCAACCGGCGTCGCGCGCCGTGGGCCTCGCGCGAGCAGATCCGCGCGCCGATCTCGGTGATCGTGCAGATCGGCGACTGGGGCGGCCAGGCGCGCGACATCTCGGGCGACGGCATGTTCGTCGTCACCACGGCGCCGCTGCCCATCGGCGCGCACACGGTCGTGCGCGTGACCGACGAGTCGCCGCCCGACGACGACGATGGCGCGCTCGCGCCCTACGAGCAGTGGGAGTTCGCCGCCGAGGTCGTCCGTCTCGACGCCGAAGGAGTGGGTCTACGGTTCGTGGGGATTCCGCTCACGCTGCGCATCACGCATCGGCACCGCGACGACGCGGCGCCGATGCGGATGCACGCCGCTTAGTTGACGACGAGCGTGAGGGCGAGGCTGCCGCTCAGCTGGCCCGAGGTGCCGGTCACGGTGATCGCGTAGCTGCCGGGCGGCGTGGGCATCGCGCCTCCCGACAGATCGTCCGGCACCGCGGCCATGTCGCCGGCGCCGCCGAGATCGTCACCACCGCCGGGCATCGACAGGTCCGGCGTCGTCGACGCCGACGAGCCGCACGCCGTCAGGCCGGCGGCGCCACCGACGAGCGCGACGAGCACGATCGCGGCGCCGAGGGGGCGCCAGGCCGTGCCGCGGCCACGCCGCTTGCCGAGCGCCAGGAAGCCTCCGCCCATCAGCAGCACGAACGCGAGCAGCAGCAGCGACGCCGCGCCGCGCGCGCCGGCGTCGGCGCCCGGCACCACCAGCCCGCCGTTGCCGCTCGCCGCCGTCGTCGAGACGGTCAGCACCACCTGGCCGCTGACCGTACCCGCGGGCAGCGTCATCGGCGCGAACGAGCAGCTCGCTCCCGCCGGCAGGCCGCTGCACGCGAACGCGAGGTCCGCCGCCGTCAAGCCGGTCACACCGACGTCGATCGGATAGGTCGCGTCCATGCCCGCCGTGACCGTCTGCGACGGCGCCGTCGACGACAACGCGATCGCCGGCACCACGTCGAGCCGGTTGTTGCCGAACGACAGCACCTGCCCGCCGCCCGACTCCGCGAACGGCGCCGTCGCGTTCGACGTCGACATCACGTTCGACAGCCGCACCACCGCCGAGCCCGCCGCCGCCGCCGCGCGCACGCCGGTCGCGTTGCCGCTCGCCATCACCGACTCGAGGTTCACCTCGGCGTTGCCGCCGCCCGCGTCGACGAGCGCGAGCACGCCCTCGGCCGCGTTGCGCGACACGTCGCTGTCGTAGACGCCGACCTTGCCGCCGGCGACGGCGCGGATGCCGACGCCGTTGCCCTCGCTGCGGCTCTTGGTGATCGTCGCCAGCGCCGCGCCGTTGGCCGCGCCGACGACGACGCCGGCGTCGCTGTTGTCCTTGAGCACGACCTCGTCGAGCACGAGCTGTCCGCCCATCGCCGGCGTGAAGGCCACGCCGTCCGAGAAGCCGGAGATCCACGAGTCGTCGATCTCGACCAGGCCCGCGCTCATCACGGTCACGCCGTTGGTCGCGCCGGCGCCGCCGATGATCGACAGGCCGCGCAGCGCCACCACGTCGGTCGCGCCGGCCGCGATGGTGATCCCGGCGGTGGCCGGCTGGATCCCGCCGTGCCGCGCGTGTCCGTCGATGGTGATCGCGCGATCGATGAGCACGAAGCCGAACTCGCCCGGATCGAGCACCGTGATGATGCCGCCCGCGAGCGTATTGGCCAGCGCGCCCGCGAAGCTCTTGCAAGGCGCGGTGCGACTGCACGGGTTGGCGTCGTCACCGACGCCGGACACGTAGGTCTCCGACGTCGCCTGCGCGCGCGCGACGCCTCCCGCGCCGAGCACGAGCCCGAGCGCGGCACAAGCCGCCATGAGTCTGCGCATCGGCATCACTGCTGCGGCAGCGTCGACGACGGCGTCCCGTTGGTGCCGTTGCCCGCCTGCACGCGGTTGTTGCCGAACGAGGCGACCTTGGTGCCGGCCAGGCCCGTCGTGTTGTGGCCGATCATCACCTCCGAGAGGCGCACCGTCGAGTCACCCTGCACGCCGGTGCCGTTCGCCGTCACCAGGCCGTGGTCCATGTTGATCTCGGCGGTGCCCTCGGCCCACAGGCCGTACATCGCATTGCCGCCGAAGACGCTGTCGTGAATGGTCACGTGCGCGGTGCCGGTCGCATGCAGCCCGATCGAGTCGTTGAAGAAGTTGCTCTTGACCACCACCACCGACGGCGAGCCCATGCCGCCGACGACGAGCCCGGCCGCGTTGTTGTTGACGTTGAGGTGCTTGACGTAGAGGTTGGCGGTCACGCCGGCGCCGGGCTGAAAGTCGATCGCGTCGGTGGCGAAGCCGCTGATCACGCAATCCTCGACGTGCACCGTGGCGCCGGTGAGGTACTTGATCGCGCTGAGGCCGGTGCCGAGGCCGGTGAAGGTCAGCCCGCGCAGCGTCACCACGTCGGTGGCGGCGGCGCTGATGATGACGCCGTTGGTGCCCGAGACGAGCACGCCGGCCATCGCGTTGCGCCCGTCGATGGTGATCGACTTGGTGATGGTCACGGCGCCGAAGCCGCCGGGATCGAGCACGTCGATCTCGCCCTGCGGGGCGGTCTTGCTGATCGCGCCCGCGAAGGTCTTGCAGGGCGCGGTGCGGCTGCACGGGTTGGCGTCGTCGCCGACGCCGGAGACCCAGGTGCGCGTGGCCTGAGCGTGGGCGGTGGAGCCGCCGAGCGCGAGCGCGAGGGCAACGACGAGGCTGCTGATGGCGAGACGAGCACGCATATTACCTCCACGGAGACGGGTGGTCTACATTACAAAGCTTTGACATCGTAAACGAATTGCGCAGGGCTGGGAAGCGCAATCAGCGCGCCCCGTCCCCGCGACGGTGAGGGCGCATGGCCGCGACAATATGTCGCAGGCGAAATGGCGTTCGTTCCCTTACGATGCGCGATCGATGAGAACAGCCGTCACCTTCGTCTTCGCGCTCTTCGCCGGCGCCCTCGCCGCCGGCTGCGCCACCACCGCCGAAGCGCCGCCGCCGAGCCAGTTCCCCACGCGCGACGCGCTGCAAAAGATCGCCGCGTCACCACCGCCGACGAAGATCAGCGGCGAGAGCGGCCTCGCCGCCGACGGCTGGCAGCTGACGGGCCCGCTGCCCGACAGCATCGAGCCCATGCAATACGCCGACGGCACGCCCTGGCAGGCGATGCTCGCCGAGGTCGCCGGCGCGCGCCCGGGCCTCGTCGCCATGCCGGCGAGCATGCACTGCGTGGCGCAGGAGACCGGGCTCTTCTATCTCGAGAAGCAGGCGATGCCCGCCGAGCGGCTGGCGCGCTTCATCGCCGGACGCTGCGGCGCCGTCGCCGCCGACGTGCATGTCGCCTCGCTCGGCGGCGCGGTCCCCGACGGGATTCCGCTCGAGCGCATCGCGCAGCAGTATCGGCCGCAGATCGTCGACGGGCTGCAGAAGCTGCTCGGCAGCGGCGTGCTGCAGGCGGGCATCTGGCTCGGGCAGAGCCACGGCAAGGCCGTCGTCATGATGAGCGTGGCCGTGCGGCGTGCGAACCTCGACACGCTGTCGCTCCTGCCCGCCGCCGACGGCAAGGTCACCGTGCGCGGCGAGCTCCTCGAGCCAGCCGAGCACCTGCAGGCGGTGTTCAACCGCGGCCACTACGGCTTCGGGCGCTGCTCGACCGATCCGACGGTGGCGCTGCCACGCTTCGCCGTCACCTGCGACGTCGACCCGACCGACGACGCGGCGTGGATCGAGATCGCCGCCTTCGCGGCCGGGCGCATCGTCGGGCACATCGTCGCCAGTCTGGCGGTCTTCCCGTCGCAGAAGCCGGCGACGGCGTATCACGACGCCGGCTACGTCACGCACGCCGCGCCCGCCGGCAACGGCGCCGACGCGCGCAATCAGCTGCTCGCGCTGCTCAACGAAGTTTGCCGCGGCGCCGGCCTCGGCGAGGTCACGCTCGCCGCGCGCGAGTGCGAGGTGGCCGACAAGATCGGGCCGCACTACTTCGCCGCGCTCGTCGGCCAGGAGTCGGAGCTGGTGGCCGACGAGGTGGTGCTCGGCCTGCGCGCCGGCTGGGAGGTCGACGGCGAAGTGCTCGACGGCGAGTTCACCGCCGGCGCGCTCGCCAGGAGCGACGATCTCGGCCAGCTGCTCGACGCCGTGCTCGAGCGTCCGTCGGGGCGCGCGGCGCTGCTCGAGCGCACCGCGCGCCAGGTCGCGTTCGGCGCGGTGATCGCGCCCGCCGAGCGCGTGATCGCGATGGTGGCATCGAGCTACTCGATGTTCGAAGGCAGCAACGCGGTCGCCGACGCGCAGCGCGTGATGGGCCGTCTCACCAAGGCGCGCATCGATCAACGGCTGGCGCCGCCGCTGCGCTTCCCCGCGGTGCAGCCCGATCTCGACGACGGCGCCGCGCTCGTGCAGAAGGGCGAGCTGTCACCGCACCAGGCGCTGCAGCGCATGCTCCGGCGCAGCGTCGAGCGCGTGGTGGGCACCGGCTTTCGCGGCTGGATGTTCGAGGTGTCCTCGATCGACGACATCCGCTTTCCGCCCGATCTCGTGCGCGGCCCCATCGGCGGCGTCACCATCGCGGTGACGCATTACCACCCCAAGAACGGGCCGTGGTCGCGCCTCGTCGTGTTCATCCTCGCCGCCGGGCAGAACGGCGGCCTCATGACCGCGTCGCGCTAGGACTATCCGACAGCCCTCGCCCGCGTCGCGTCAGCGCGTCTTCGTCTTGTAGACCTTGTCGAGCCCCGAGAGCTGCGCCGTCGGCAGCATCACGAAGCCGCCGACGCGCTTTCGCCGCGCCAGGATGTTGTGCTCGTGCCACAGGCTCACCACCGGCAGGTCGCGCGCCAGGATCTTCTGGATCTGGGAGTAGATCTTTTTCCGCCCCTCGCGATCGAGCGTGCGCCGTCCTTCGATGATCAGCTTGTCGACCTCCGGGTTGCGGTAGCGCTCGCGGTTGCCGCCGGCGTCGAGGTTGTCGCGCGTGGGTATGCGGTCGGACTTGAAGAACTGGATGTAGAGATCGGGCTCCGAGATCTCGGGGATCTGCATGAGCGACATCTGGAAGTTGCCCTTCTTCAGATCGGCGAAGAGCGTGGCGAACTCGTAGACGCGCAGATCGACGCCGATACCCACCTGGCGCAACATGTCCGCGATCACCGTGGCCACCGCCATGCGCAGCTTGTTCGACGACGTCTTGTAGATGATGGTGAAGCGCGGCAGCGGCCCGTCGCCGTCGGGATCGGGATAGCCGGCCTCGTCGAGGAGCCGCTTGGCCTTGCCGGGATCGAAGCCGTAGTGGTCGACGTCTTTTTCGTACGCCCAGTGAAAGGTCGGCAGCATGCCGGTGGCGAGGATCGCGCGATCGTGGAGCTTACTGTGGATGAGGGTGGCGCGATCGATCGCGTAGGCGATGGCGCGGCGCACGCGCACGTCCTTCAAGATCGGATCGTCGTTGTTGAGGAGCAGGTACGAGTAGACGCTCGACGGCTCGGTGTCGACGACGAGCCGCGGCTGCTCGGCCACGGCGTCGATGAGCAGCGGCGAGATGGTGTTCTGCGTCAGATCGGCCGAGCCGCCGACGAGCGCGAGCAGGCGCGAGTTGTCGTCGCGGATGGTCTTGAAGACGAGGTGCATGATCGCCGGCGCGCCGCCGTAGTAGTAGGGGTTGCGCTGGAGGATCCAGGTCTCGCCGTGGCGCGCCTCGAAGAGGTAGGCGCCGGCGCCGCGCGGCGTCGCGTCCTTGGGCGTGCCCGCGGGCGGGCGCTCCATGAGCCCGACGTTGAGGTCGGTGATGAAGGGCGCGTGGGCGTGCGACAGATGCGCGGTCATGTGCTTGGCGTCGTGGATCTCGAAGCGCTCGAAGCCGGCGTTGATCAAGCTGCGGCGGATGCGCGCGGCGGCGCCGCCGGCCGAGGGATCGAGGAGCGCCTCGAAGGTGTAGGCGACGTCGTCGGTGGTGACCGGCTTGCCGTCGGAGAAGCGGGCGTCGCGCAGTGTAATCTCCCAGTCGTTGCCGACGGAGACGACGCTCTCGGCGAGCTCCATCTTGGCCTCGAGGGTCTGCGTGTCCGTCGACACCAGCGGCGCGTAGACCATGCGCGAGACCTTGAAGTCGGAGGCTTGAATGCAGAAGCGCGGGTCGATCGACACCGGCGGCTGCTCGAGGAGCACGACGACCTCGTCGTCGGGGACGCGGCCGGCGCCGCAGGCGGCGAGACCGAGCGCCAGAAGTGGCAGCACGAGGGAGCGCCTGCTATTTTTTGACGATGACACGTGTGCCGTCGCTGGTCCTGCTCGTAAGCCTGAGCGCAGGGGTGGCCTCGGCGCAAGTTCCCGCAACGAATCCTTCGTCGGGTCCCGTCGATGGCGGCGCGCCGGCGGCGACGGCGGCTCCCAAGGCGGCGACGGCGGCTCCCAAGGCGGCGACGGCGGTTCCCAAAACGGCGACGGCCGCTCCCAAGACGGCCGAGGTTCCCGCGGGCGCGACCAACGGCAAGCTCGCGCCGCCCAAAGAGACGCAGGTGGTCTCGGCGCCGACGGGAACGCCCGAGAACCGGCAGAAGTGGCTCAAGGAGCAGATCGACGCCGTCCTGCGCGAGCCGGAGCTGGCGAAGGCCAAGGTCGGCGTCGACGTGGTCGACGTCGACAGCGGCAAGATCCTCTACGCGCGCAACGACGCCGGCCTGTTCAACCCGGCGTCGAACGTCAAGCTGTTCACCACGGCGGCGGCGCTCGCGATCCTCGGCCCCGAGTATCGCTGGAAGACGGTCGTGTACGCCGATGCGCCCATCTCGGGCGGCGAGCTCAAGGGCCGCCTGTACATCAAGGGCCACGGCGATCCCACGCTCGTCGTCGAGGATCTGTGGCGCGTGGTCGCCGATCTCTACTCCGCCGGGCTGCGCAAGGTGTCCGGCGATCTCGTCGTCGACGACACCTTCTTCGACGACGTGCGCGTCGGCCCGGGGTTCGACCAGAAGCAGGAGGATCTGCCGTTCCGCGCGCCCAACGGCGCTCTGTCGCTCAACTACAACGCCGTCGGCGTGCACGTGATGCCCGGCGCGGGCGACGCGGCACCGGCGCGCGTGATCGTCGATCCGCAGACGCCCTACTTCACCATCGTCAACGACGCGCGCACCGTCGCCGCCGGGCGCACCGTCGTCACCGTCGAGTCGCGCGAGACCACCGATCACACCGAGCTCAAGGTGGCCGGGCGCATCCGCGTCGGCGACGAGGGCGTGGTGGCGCTGCGGCGCGTGGCGCATCCCGATCTCTACACGGCGAACGCGTTTCGCGAGCTGCTCGCGCGGCGCGGAATCAAGGTGAGCGGCAACATCGTGCGCGACGCCGCGCCCTCGACAGCACGGGCGCTGGCGGCGCACTACTCGCAGCCGCTCGGCGTGGTCGTGCGCGACGTGAACAAGCACTCGAACAACTTCATGGCCGAGCAGATCTTGAAGACGCTCGGCGCGGAGACCGGCGGGCGGCCGGGCACGTGGGCCAAGGGCGTCGACGCGGTCAGCGGCTTCCTCGAGCGGCTCGGGATCGCGCGCAAGGACTACAAGATGACCAACGGGTCGGGGCTCTACAACTCGAACCTGTTCTCGCCCGCGCAGCTGACGACGCTGTTGCGCGTGGCCTACAAGGACTTCCGCTTTGCCGCCGACTTCATCGGCTCGCTCGCGCTCGCCGGCGCCGACGGCACCGTGTCGCATCGCATGGAGGGCGGCCTGGCGGAGCGCTACGTGCGCGCCAAGACGGGCACGCTCGCCGGCGTGTCGTGCCTGGCCGGGTACGCGGGCGCGCCCGGGCACGCGCCGCTGGCGTTCGCCATCTTCATGAACGACATCCCCGATCCGTCGACGCTCAAGGCGCGCCG
>DATNAQ010000110.1:0-66470 GCA_035607415.1 Polyangia bacterium | reverse complement strand
TTCCCGACGGCGACGGCCTATCCGCTCGGCCTGCCCGTCGACCCGGGCATCAACGACAGGGCCGACGACGTGACCTTCGAGCTGGTGCGCGGCGACGGCACGGAGATCAACATCACCGCCATCCTCGTGCCGTCGGTGCCGTCGGCGGGCGCGGCCTTCAACAAGCGCTACGCCGAGCTCGCCACCAACGCCGACCTCGTCATGTACAACGGCCACGCCGGGCTCGGCGCCAACGTGCGCTACCTGTCGACGCTCGGCCATTGGTTCCCGGGCAAGTACCAGATCCTCTTCATGGACGGCTGCGACACGTTCGCGTACATCGACGACACCATCCCAAAGCAGCGCGCCGCGCTCAATGCGGACGATCCGACGTCGACGAAGTACATGGACATGGTGTCGAACGCGATGCCGGCGTACTTCGTGTCGCTGTCGGGCTCGACGATGGCGCTCATCCGCGCGCTGGCGGCGCCGAACGCGCCGACGAGCTGGACCAACATCTTCCGCGACGTCGACGCGTCGCAGGTCGCGGTGGTGACGGGCGACGAGGACAACGTGTTCACGCCGGGCTACGACCCGGGGGCGAGCTGGAACGGGTTCAACCAGCACGGCGTCGTCGGCTACAAGCAGACGATCTCGTGGACGACCGAGACGCTGCAGCCGGGCACGTACGTGTTCACGACGTCGCCGGAGCAGTCGAATTCGTCGGGTGATGCGGACCTGCGCATCCGCGTGGGCGCGCCGCCGACGATCACGTCGACCTACAAGTGCCAGTCCTACGTGGCCAACTCCAACGAGCGCTGCACGCTGAAGCTGACGTCGCCGGGGCAGGTGTACATCAGCGTCACGGGCGATTCGACGGCGCTGGCGCGCTTCAACGTCGACGGGTTCCAGATTCAGTAGCGGAAGATCCCCTACACGCGGCCGTACCACTTGCCGAACCCGAGGAGGCCATCGTGTGGAGCTGCGACACCTGCGGTAGACCGAACCATCGCAATCCGCTCATCTGCGAGACCTGCGGCGCCGCGGCGCCGGGCGCGTCGCCCGATGCGGTCAACATGGCGCTGCAGCGCGATCTCGCGATGGAGTCGCACTTTCGCGGGCTGGCGTTCTGGTACCGCGTGGGCGCGATCCTCGCGGGCGTGACCTTCCTCGCCGCGTTCGGGCTCATGGGCTCGCTGTTCATGGGGCTCGGCCGTGGGTCGCTGCACGGAACGAACGCGCTCATGGCCGGCGCCTTCGGCTACGTCGCGTTCTTCGTGCTCGCGTTCGTCGCCGGCTCGTACGTGCTCGGTCACTTCCTGGCGCGCTTCTCCAACGGCGCGCGCATCGCCGCGGCGGTGTTGACCATGTTCGGGCTGGTCGGCGAGGTCGCGCGCTTCGTGCTCACCTGCATGGCCTACTCGCGCGTGGCCGAGCTGTACGCGGACACGAGCTACTACGCGTCGGGGCCGTCGCTGCTCGGGCCGATCGTGCTGTTCATCCTGTCGGTGATGTGGTGCCTGGCGATCCTCGTGACGCTCCTGTCGAGCCGCGCGCGGCAGGTGTGCGCGCCGGCCTATCGCACGATCGTGGCGCGCACGGCGCAGATGCGCGCGTCCTTGTGGAAGACGCCGTTCTTCGTGATCCCGCTCGTGGGCTCGTCGCTCGTCGCGCTCTTCATGATGCGCCTGTTGTTCATGGTGCGCGGCTACTCGTCGTACTAGTACCTCGCCGCAGTGGTTTTGATCGGTTCGTTTCGGTTCGTAAGCCGGCGACGTATTCGCACGTCGCGGCGAGGTACTGCGCATCGATCCGAGGAGGCGTGCCGCCTCCCTCGTCGGGCAGAGCCCGCCGAGCCTCCCTCCGGCTGACGGCCGGACTGCCGGCCGACGGCGCCTTTGGCGCCGTGAAAAGCCAGACCGGTAAGGTACGGAGAGGTGAGCCGCCGCGAGGCTAGGCTAGCGACGATTAGCGGCGGACGATCAGCGCGCGGCGATGCGTTTGCGATGGCGGGCCTTGCTCGAGTGGCTGGCCGCCTTGAGGACGCGCGGGTTCGACGACTTCGTCGCGACCGCGGCGGCCTGCGTGTGCGCGCTGCTCGCGGGACGCGCGGCCGGAGCCGCGACGGCGACGGGCGGCTCGATGCTCGCGGCCGGTTGCGGCGCCGCCGGGGTCGAGCCGAAGGTGAGCACGCCGAGCACCGCGAGCACCATCGCGGCGGCGGCCATGAGCGAGCCGGCGATGACCCACATGCGACGGTCGCTCTTGGAGAAGCTCGGCTCCTCGACGGCAATGGGCGCGATCGTGCCGCGTGCCGCGCCGTGCTCCTGCCAGGTGTTCATGTCGGCCGGGAGCGGACGGTTCTTCACCGGCGCGTCTTCGCGCGCGGGCGGAGGCGGCGGCGCCGACGAGACCACGAGATCCTTCCAGCCGTCGTCGATCGAGTCGCCCCAAGGATTGGTCGAGCCGGCAGTGGTGCGCATCGCCGCCCAATCGAGCAACATCTGCGCCACCCACCCATGAGATGGCTCAGCGACGGGAAGCGAGCGTCGCACCCACATCCGCACACCGGGCTCGACCACCCCGATCGGGGAGCGCGCTCCCAGTACGTGCATGTAGGAGCGCGCGCGGCCGCTCTCGCCGGCCGCCGCTAGTCGACGCCGACGAGGCCCTTCTTCACGGCGAAGCGCACGAGGTCGGCTTGGGTCTTCACGCCGAGCTTGCGCTGCAGGTTCGCGCGATGGGTCTCGACGGTGCGCTTGCCGATGCTGAGGCGCTCGCCGATCGCGGCGCTGGTGAGCCCTTCGGCGGCGAGCTGCAGCACCTCGCGCTCGCGCGTCGACAGCGTGTCGTAGGGATCGAACGGCGCCGCCTTGGCGTCCTGCTCCCAGCGCTCGAGCTTCTGCTCCGACAGCGGCGGCGAGAGGTAGCGGGCGCCGCCGCGCACGGTGCGGATGGCGTCGACGAGCGCGCGCGCCTCGGCCTGCTTGAGCACGTAGCCGGCGGCGCCGTTGCGCAGCGCCTCGACGACGTAGGCGTCGTTGGAGTGCATCGACAGGACGATCACGCGCGTCGACGGCGCGCGATCGCGCATCTGGCGCGCCACCTCGAGGCCGTTGAGGCCGGGCATCATGAGGTCGAGCACCAGCACGTCGGGCTTGAGCTCGAGCACCCTGGGCAGGACCTGCAACCCGTCGGTGGCCTGGCCGACGACCTCGAGGTCGTCTTCGCGCGAGAGCAGGACCTTGAGGCCGTCGATGATGACCTGGTGATCGTCGGCGAGGAGGACTCGGGTCTTCATGCGCTGGCGCCCATCTTGGCCGCTGCCGGGCTGGACGGCAAGGGCAGCTCGGCGGTCAGCCGCGTGCCGTCGCCGTTCGACTCGATGTCCATGGTGCCGCCGAGGGCCGCGGCGCGCTCGCGCATGCCGCTGAGGCCGCTCGACTGGCCGGCGGCGAGAGCGGCGGCGACGTCGAAGCCTTTGCCGCCGTCGGCGATCTGCACCGAGAGCGCGGCGCCGTCGCGCCACACGCGCACGTTCACCGACGGCACCGCGGCGTGGCGCGCCACGTTGGTGAGCGCCTCCTGCACGATGCGGAAGGCGGCGGTCTCGACGATGGGCGACATGCGCCCGTCGAGGCCGGTGTGCGCGAACTCGACCTTCACGTTGGTCTGCTTGCTGTAGCGCTCGAACAGCCACACGAGCGCGGGCAGAAGGCCGAGATCGTCGAGCATCGCCGGGCGCAGATCGAGCGAGAGGTTCGACACGCGCGTGAGCAGCTCGTCGACGAGGCCGCGCGCCTGCACCACCTGCTCCGATGGCTCGGCGACCTGGAGGCGCAGCTTGAGCGCGGTGAGCGATTGGCCGACTTCGTCGTGGAGCTCCTGCGCGATGTGGCGGCGCTCGGCCTCTTCGAGCAGCACGGCGGCCAGACGCATGCGCTCGGCGTCGGTGCGATCGAGCGAGCGATAGGTGAGCGACACGAGCAGCACGAAGACGACGATCGACGTGAGCAGGAACAGCGAGAGCCCGAACTTGCCGTTGTACAGGCGCAGCGTCTCGCCGATGAGCGTGAGCTGGCCGAGCAGGATCGGGATCGCGATCGCCGCGGGATAGAGGCGGCGCGCCATCACGCCGCCGGCGGAGTCGCTGACGACGGTGGCCATGACGCCGCGCTCGGGATCGGCGAACAGCGTGCCGAGGCCGAGCGCGACGAACGCCATCGCGGTGCCGAGGGTCATGCGCACGTACTGCGCGACGCCGAAGAAGAACTTGACGTTGTAGGTGAAGCCGAAGAGCCCGACCATCGCGATGAGCAGGCAGGCGATGGTGAGCGCCTCTCCGATGCGCGTGGCGGCGTGCCTCGTGGCGTGGCGCAGAACGAGCGCGGCGCCGATGCACAAAAAGCCCGAGGCGGTGTCGGGCTCCATGCGGCCGGGCAGCACGTGGCCGGCGCGGATGTGCTCGGCGATCATGAAGGCGCCGCCGAGCATGACGGCCCAACCGCACAGCGTGGCGACGAGGCGCGGGCGCAGCCACAATGCCGCGCCGGCGACGATGAACGCCAGGCCGGTGTTGAGCTGCATGATGAAGTGGCCGGCGAGCGCGCGGTTGATGGTGGCGTCGTCGAGCATCCAGGCGGCGAAGACGAGCGCGCCGACGGCGGTGACGACGATGCCGCAGATGCGCGACGCGAAACGAAAGCGCGCGCTCAGTTGCGGCATGTGGGCCATGGGAATACTGTAGCAGCCTCTGACGTTGTGGACACGGTGAGCGCGCGAACGGAGGCGAAGGAGTTTCGCATCCCGGAGGCGAGTGCAGCGAGCCGACTTGATGCGCTGAGCCGTAGAGAGCGCGCGGAGCAACCATCATGACGAACGGGGACGCCATCGCGATCCGCGGCGTGACCAAGCGCTTCGGCGACTATGCCGCCGTCGACGACTTGACGCTGACGGTGCCGCGCGGGTCGGTCTATGGATTCATCGGACCGAACGGCAGCGGTAAGACGACGACGCTGCGCATGACCATGAACATCCTCTTGCCCGACGCGGGCGAGATCGTGGTGCTCGGCGAGAAGACGACGCACGCGGCGCGCGATCGGGTGAGCTATCTGCCCGAGGAGCGCGGGCTCTACAAGAAGATGTCGGTGCGCGATCTGTTGCGCTACTACGGGCGGCTGAAGTCGGTGCCGCGCGCGCGCCTCGACGGGGCGATCGACGCGTGGCTGGAGAAGCTGCAGCTCGGCGATCGCGCGGGGCTGAAGATCGAGTCGCTGTCGAAGGGGCAGTCGCAGAAGGTGCAGTTCATCTCGGCGGTGGTGTCGGAGCCGGAGCTCTTGATCCTCGACGAGCCGTTCAGCGGGCTCGATCCGGTGAACGCCGAGGCGCTCAAGGACGCGGTCTTGCAGCTGCGCGATCGCGGCACGACGATCGTGTTCTCCACGCACGACATGTCGACCGCGGAGCGGCTGTGCGATCGCATCTTCATGATCTTCCGCGGCAAGAAGGTCCTCGACGGCACCATGGCCGAGATCCAGGAGCAGTACGGCGCCGATACGATCCGCGTGCGCACCGACGGCGGGCGCGCGGTGCTGGAGGGGATGCCGGGGATCGACAAGGTGGTCGATCAAGGAAACCTGCAGGAGGTGCGCGTCAACGGCGATCCGCAGGTGTTCCTGCGCGCGCTGGTGGCGCGCACCACGGTGCATCAGTTCGAGGTGGCGAGCCCGTCGCTGCACGACATCTTCGTGCGCATCGCGCGGCCGGAGGCGGAAGCGTAGATGAGCCCCAACAAGATCCTCGCCGTCGCCGAGACCGAGTTCCGCGCCATGGTGCGGTCCAAGGCGTTCCTCGTCAGCATCGTCTTGTTGCCGCTGCTCATGCTCGGGTCGGGCTTCGCGCAGAAGCAGATCTCGGCGCGCACCGACACGACGCCGCGCACGTTCGCGGTGATCGATCCGAGCGGGAAGTACTACGACGCCGTCGCCGCGGCGGCGCACAAGCGCGACGAGGCGAACGCGGCGCTGGCGGGCAAGCTGCCGCGCGCGGCGTTCGTGCCCGAGCGCGTCGACGTGGGCACGCGCCCGCTCGATGCGGTGCGCGTGGAGCTCTCGGATCGCGTGCGCAAGGAGCAGCTGTTCGCGTTCGTCGAGATCCCGGCGGAGCCCGATCGCGACAAGCTCCGCTACTACTCGGATCATCCGGCCTACGAGGATCTGTCGGCCTGGCTTTCGAAGACGCTCGACGAGACGATCCGCGCGCGCCGCTATCAGGAGGCGCACCTCGACGCCGGGCTGGTCGAGGCGCTGTCGCGCAAGGTGTCGGCCGACGATCTCGGGCTGTGGACGCGCGACGCCAACGGACGCATCCATCCCGCCGAGAAGCACGACGACGTGCGCCTCGTGTTCATCCCGATGGCGGCGGTGATCCTGTTGTTCTTCTTCGTGGTCACCTCGGTGCCGCAGCTCATGAACTCGGTGCTCACCGAGAAGACGAGCCGCATCAGCGAGGTGCTGCTCGGCTCGCTGTCACCGACGGAGCTGATGACCGGCAAGCTGCTCGGATCGGTGGCGGTGTCGCTCCTGCTCGGCACGGTCTATCTGACCGCGGGGCTGTCGATCGCCGGGCGCATGGGCTACGCGGGCGCGGTGCCGCCGGCGCTGATCGCGTGGTTCCTGGTGTTCCTCGTCCTGGCGATGCTGCTCTACGGATCGGTGTCGATGGCCATCGGCGCCGCCTGCAACGACGTCAAGGACGCGCAGAACCTGATGCTGCCGGTGATGTTGCCGCTGATGCTGCCGATGATGACGCTGCTTCCGGTGATCCAGTCGCCGTCGAGCCCGCTGGCGGTGGGCATGTCGCTCTTTCCGCCGGCGACGCCGCTCGTGATGCTCTTGCGCGTGGCGCTGCATCCGACGGCGCCGGCGTGGCAGGTGGCGTGCGGCGCCGGGCTGACGCTGCTCACGGCGGCGTTCTGCATCTGGGCGGCGGGGCGCATCTTTCGCGTCGGCCTGCTGGTGCAGGGCAAGTCGGCGAGCCTGGCGCAGATGGCGCGCTGGATCTTCACGGCGTAGCGCCGCGCGCGCTATCCGACGAGGCGATCGACGAGCGCGACGTAGGCGGTCATGGCCTCGTCGCGCGACAGGCCCTTCTTGCCGGCCCAGGCGTCGTACTTGGCGCGCCCCTTGATGTCGAGCATGCCGGGGCGCTTGCCGTCGACGTCGCCGACGGAGCCCTGCTTGTAGAGCGCGTACAGCGCCAGCAGCTGATCGGTCGGCGGCGCGTGCGTCAACGTCTTGATGCGCACCTGCGCGTCGGCGAACTTCTCGGCGAGCGTCATGATGCGCGCATGATAGCGGGCACCGCGTCGCGATACCACCAGCGCTCGAGGCGCGGCCCCACCATGACCGCGATCGTGGCCACCACGAAGCCGGCGGCGACGTCGACGGCGTAGTGCATGCGCAGATAGATCGTCGAGACGTAGAGGCCGAGCCCGATCGGCAGATAGACGAGGAACGCCAGGCGCGACCAGCGCCAGGCGAAGGTCAGCACCACGGTGGTGTGCGCCGTGTGCAGCGACGGGAAGCAGTCGCGCGCGTAGCCCTTCAAGGCGTCGATCGTCTGGATCATCGACTCGGTGTTCTTGAGCCCGCCGCCGGGGAGGCGATCGGGGAACAGCTCGGCTTGATAGAGGTAGGGCCCAACGGCGGGCACGAGCAGATAGCCGGTGTAGCCGAGCAGCGTCACCACGCACAACGAGACGAGGAAGTCGCGGAACAGCTGCCGGCGCCCGCTCCAATAGATCAGCGATGCCAGGATCGCCGGCGCGAAGAAGTAGCTGAGGTAGCAGAAGACCATGAAGTGCGTGAGCCCCGGCGAGCCGAAGCGCCCCATCCACACCGCGGCGTCGACGCCGAGCACGCGCCGGTCGATGCCGATGAGCACGTCGTCGACGACGTCGTGGCGGATGAGCGGGGTCAGATCGTGGAGCGTCTCGTAGAACACGAGCGCGATGAGGAACGGCGTGAAGTCGCGGATCACCTGCGCCGCCGGCGGCAGGGCGCGGCGCAGCGACTGCCACGGCGAGCGATCCTCGCGGCGCGCGCGCACGAAGTCGCGGGCGAGCACGAGCGCGGCGAGCACGAGGAAGACGTCGATGAAGCGGCGGTGCATCGTGGACGTGAAGGTCCAGTGACCGGTGGTCGCCATGATGGCGACGAGCGCGATGCCGTAGCCGGCGAGCAGCGCTTCTTCGGGTCGGATGCGGGCGCGCAAGACGCGCGAGTATAACTACTCGCGCTGATAGAGGCTCGATGATTGATGCGGCAGCGCCCCGGCGGGGCCACCGACGCGCACGAACAGCGACGTCCGGCCCCAACGGCCGACCGGCTGCACGTTGCAGGTCAACAGCGTCGGCACCAGCGCCGCCTGGGTGTCGAGCGGGAGCGACGCCAGCTGCGCGCGGCCGTCGAGCACGGTCTCCGACGGCTCGATCGCGTTCGGGATCTGCATGGTGCCGGCGAGCTTGTCGCCGTCGGCGCGCAGGTCGAAGCGGCGGAAGCCGACGCGCCCGTCGAGGGCGTCGGGCCGGACGCGCAGCTCGACCGCCGACTCGCCGGCGCGGGTGCCGAGCGCTCCGGTGATGACGCGCGCCGCGCCTTCATCGTGCGCGGCGAGGTGCACCGGGAACCGCCCGTCGAGGAAGCCGTTGAGCGCCACGCCGCCGTCGGCGTTGCGCCTGACGTCGAGGGTGACGTCCATGCCGCACACCTGCCCGGTGATGCGGTCGTTGCGCGCGGAGAGGGCGAACGGCTCGCCGGCGACCTGCGTTACCGGCCCGCCGCCGGTGCCGGTGGTGGCGCAGCCGCAGAAGAAGAGGGCCAGGAGGATCTCGGTACGCATGCCCCGATTATAGGTCGCGGTCCTCGTAGTAGCGCGCGAGGAGATAGTACGCCGTCCCCGGTAGGCGCAGCGCGTTGAGCGGACAGTCGCCGGCGTCGCAGCGCGAGGTGAGCTGATCGAGCACGTCGCGGTCGTGGGCGAAGACGTTCCAGTCGCCGTTGCGCGGCTCGACGATGTCGAAGAGCCAGTCGAGATCGCGCGACTCGTGATCGAGCCAGCCGACCCGGCCGTGGAAGTCGACGTGGCCGGAGCGCATGAAGCCGAGGTCGACGCGCGAGAGCAGGCCCTGGTGCCAGTCGTCGTCGGGGTGCGTGTGATAGGTGCCGATGAGCTGCTCGCCGTCGTCGAGCGGACCGAGATCGGCGGCGACGAAGGACAGCGTGTCGCCGGTGAAGCGGAAGGGCGGCACCACGATGCGCGTGACCTCGACGTCGCCGCGGGTGCGCCGGCCGAGGACGAAGGCGGCGACCTCGGCGAGGCCGCGTGCGCCGAAGCCGGGCTGCGCGACGGAGATTTCCTTGAGGCGCGCGAGCTGGCAGACGGCGCGGCGGCCGAAGCGCACGCGCGAGAGACGGCCGTTGGTGGCCAGCGCGATGGTGCGGCGGTGGCAGGCGGTCGGATCGGCGTCGGCGAGCGCCTCCATGAGCACGGCCTGGTTGGCCATCGGATCGGCGGGGTCGAGGCGCGGGATGCGCGGGGCGACCTCGCCGCGGGCGTGGGCGCGCTCGAGGGGGCGGATGGGATCTTCGGGAGGGTCGCTGCGGATGGCGAAGGCGCCCGAGAGCACGAGCGCCGACGAGAGGTAGAGGGTCACGGCCGTCGTGGGCGTGCTCAGCATGCGCGAGCCTCCAGCCCATATCAGACGCACGCGTGGGCGCGAAGTTCCCCCGAAAAGTAGCGAAGGTCGCTAGGGCAGGGGATGCGCGAGGAAAAACGACCACATGGCGTCGGTGGCCGAGAGGTCCGTGGTGGTGTAGCCGAGGGCCGGGATGGGCAGGCCGCCGGGCCAGGTGTGGCCGCCGTTCTGCACGGTGCAGAGCGTGACCTGGGCGCCGCCGCTGCACTGGAGGTACGAGCTGCAGCTGGAGTCGCCGTTCATGAAGGTCGTCGACGGCATGTCGGTGCAGCCGTCGCGCATGCCCCAGCCGGCGAAGTCGTCGGCGACGGAGATGAAGCCCTCCGTCGGGCTGCCGGCGTAGGGCACGAGCGTGTCGGCGGTGCCGTGGAAGTGGATGATCGGCATCGGTCGCGAGGGCGTGCAGGTCGGCATGCCGTCGACGCCGGCGACCGGTGCGATGGCGGCGACGCGATCGGCGAGCTCGCAGCCGATGCGGTTCGACATGAAGCCGCCGTTGGACATGCCAGTGACGAAGATGCGGTGCGCGTCGATGCACAGGCGATCGGCGGCGGTGTCGAGGAGGTCCTTGACGAAGCCGATGTCGTCGACGTTGTCGGTGGCGGCCTGGCCGCAGCAGGAGCCGGCGTTCCAGGACGAGTTGGTGCCCTCGGGGTGGATGGCGATGAAGCCGGCGCTGTCGGCCTTTGCGTTCATGCCGCTGAGCAGCGCTTCTTGCGAGGCGTTGGAGCTGTAGCCGTGGAAGTCGAGGACGAGCGGCATGCCCTTGGACGGATCGTAGCTCGTCGGTACGTGGACGTTGGCGGTGCGCATGAGGCCGCCGGACATGAGGGTCCAGGTGTCGTCGGCCATGGCGGGGGCGGTCTTGCCGCTGCAGGCGGGAGCGGGGACGCCGCCGCCGCCGGTGCCGCCGCCGGTGCCACCGCCGCCGCCGGTGCCGTCACCGCCGCCGCCCGTGCCGCCACCGCCGGTACCGTCGCCGCCGCCGGCGCCGTTGCCGCCGGAGCCGTTGCCGTTGTTGCCGCCGCCGTTGGCGGTGGACTTATTTGCGCAGCCGATCGCGGCGGCCGCGACGAGGACGAGCGCGAGGTGCGTGCGCATGCGATGCCTCCGTGAATCCTTCGATGTTGGCGTCGACGAGCGGCGTGAGCAGCTCGACCAGTCCCCCCGACGTGCGATTCGAGCAGAAGTGGAACGCGGCGCCGAGATACGAGCCCATGAGCGCGCGGGCGAAGCCTTCGCCGTGCTTGGTGCCGACGACGGCGCGCGCGTCGACGATCATGTCGTCCATGACGCTGCCGAAGAGCGTGGTGGCGTCGCCGGCGACGTGCGCGTTGTCGAGCGTCGCCGAGAGCACGGCGCGGCTGATCTCGCGCGAGAAGCCGGCCTGCTCGCCGAGCATGAGCACGGTGGCGCGCAGCGCGGCGAGCGGCCCGTCGGGCAGCGCCGCGGCGCGCGCCTTTTTTGCCTGGCGCGTCTGGATGCGCACGAGGTCGGTGATGACGGCGTCCTTGGTCGCGTAGTGCACGAAGAAGGTGCCCTTGGCCACGCCCGCGCGCTTGGCGATGGCGTCGACGGTGGTGGCGTGATATCCCCGCGTGGCAAACAGCTCCGACGCGGCGGCGAAGAGGCGCGCCTTGGTGTCGTCGGCGCGGAGTTGGCGGGCGGTGCGCTGGGCGGCCATTACGGTCGGTGACCATAGGTCAGTGACCGCTGGTCAGTCAAGTGTGCATTCGCGACGCATTGCGAGCGGCGGGGCCGGGCGGGTACGATGGGGGGGCGTGGCTGATCCGAAGACCATCGTGCTCGTCGAGGATGACGACGGAATCAGGGAGACCATGGCGTCCCTGCTCGAAGACGAGGGTTTTCGGGTGGTGCAGGCGGCCAATGGCGAGGAGGGGCTGGCGGGGATTCGGGCGGCGGGGGATCCCTGTTTGGTGCTGCTCGATTTGTGGATGCCGGTGATGAATGGGTGGCAGATGCTGGCGGCGATGCGGCGCGACGCGGAGCTGGCGCGGGTGCCGGTGGTGGTGATCTCGGCGGCGGGGGATCTGCCGCCGCCGGATGGGGCGGCGGCGTTTTTGCGGAAGCCGATCAGGCTGGAGACGCTGTTGGCGAATGTGGATCAGTTCAGGTTGAAGGCGTCGTAGGCGAGGCGCCTGTTGGTCGGTGTGGGGCTTGGGGCGAGACCTGGCTGACGGGCGGGGGGCGCCGTTCGCGTAGTCCTGAACCGTGCCGAGCGCCGATCGGCGGTGGTGGGATCGAGACGCTTCCATCGCCAAGAGGGGGCGGGCCTGCTGCGCACCGACGGTGCTAGCCCGCACCACCCGTGACGAGTGTGAAGTGGCGCCCCTGACCGGCGGTGGCTCGCTTCGAAGCCGGCGATCCTCGACGGTGGTTGCCGAGCTTCGCTGCGAGCTCGCTCGTGGCCGATGCAACAGTGGGAGTTCTAGTTGTTGGTGTACCAGTCGACGGGGAGGAGCTCGCGGTCTTTGTGGCCGTCGTCCCAGCGGACGGTGCCGTGGACGGTGATGGCGGCGCCGACGGTGGGCGGCGCGACGCCGTACATGGGCTCGATGTCGACGTAGAGGTAGGGGCTGGAGTCGAGGCGGATCTCGAACATGCCGTCGACGCCGCTCTTGGCGGACTGGACGGTGCCTTTCACGCAGAGCTCCTTGCCGGCGGCGTAGGTGCCGTGCACGACGTCGGCGAGGGGGACGATTGCGCTCTCGGGGCATTGCGGCGCGAGCACGCGGCAGAGGCCGCTGATGCAGCCGTCGCCGCCGTGGCAGTCGTCGGAGCTCTTGCACAGGCCGGAGTGCAGGCAGCTATTGTCGATGCAGTACGGGCAGCCGACGGGGCCGGCGGTGCCGACGCAGTCTTGGAAGCTCGTCGGCGTCGTCTTGGTCGCGCAGGTGTACGTGACCGCGGTGCCGCCCTGGCAGGCGGTGGGGCCGGCGTAGGCGAGCACGACGCAGTTGCCGATCTGCGTGCAGGAGGAGCCGGAGTCGCAGTCGGTGTCACGCGCGCAGCTGGCGGAGGGCGGCTCGCAGTGGCCGCTCGTCGGGTTGCAGGCGAGCGGGAGCGCGCACAGGCCGCCGGTGGTGCAGCCGGGCACGCATACGCCGCCGGAGCAGATGTTGGTCGGCGCGTCGGGGCACTCGGAGTCGCTGTTGCACGTCATCATCGGCGGCGTGATGGCGGGGCAGGTGCCGACGCCGGGCGGCGAGCAGCAGTGGCCGCTCGTCGGGTCGCAGGTCTCGTCGCTGGCGCAGGCGCTCGGGTTGACGGTGCAGCCGGCCTCGCAGGTGTTGGTGGCGACGCGGCAGACGATGTCGGGCGGATCGCAGTCGTCGTCGCCGTCGCAGGTGGCGCCGAGGCCGCCGCCTTCGCACTCGCCGGTGTCGGTGTTGCAGGTCGAGCCGCCGACGCAGGCGGTGGGATCGCCGTTGCAGCCGGGCACGCAGCGGCCGTCAGCGGAGCAGATAGTGTCGGGCGGCGTGCAGTCGCGCGAGGTGGTGCAGCCGAGCGTGCCGACGACGTCGGTGCGCTTGCAGCCGGCGCTCGCGAGCGAGCCGGCGATGGCGAGGAGCAACAGCGCGCGCATGATCCTCGGTCAGCGGCAGCGGGCCCGCGCCGCACGCGCGCGCGACGCCCACGGCGACGACGGATGCGCGAGCGCGAGGTCGAGCTCGTGTGCCGCGCGACGGCAGCTGCCGTCCTCGGCGGCGAGCAGCGTGCCGCGCACGAAGTGCATCTCCGCCGAGCGCAGGCCCGTCGGATGCGCGCGCAGGTAGTCGGCGATCTCGACCTCGGCGGCGCGCGTGCGATGCAGCGCCACCAGCGCGTCGATGATCGACGTCTGCGCCTCGTCGAAGAGCACGCCGCGCGGGAAGCGCGAGCGCTGGCGCTCCCAGATGCCGAGCGCGAAGGCGGCGTCGTGGAGCTCGTGCATGCGGATCCAGCCCGCCTGGTACAGCGCGCTCTCGGCGCGCACGCCGGCGGCGCCGTCGGTGCTTTCGGCGCCATCTGCAATGGCGAGCCAGCAGTCGATCGCTTCTTCACCGTGCATCGAGGCGCACGAAGGTTTCGGCGCGGGAGCCGGCGTCGCAGGGCGCGCGATCGACGCCGCGCCGAAAGACGCCAGATCCGCGCCCTCGAGATCGGCGGCGCCCATGCGCGCGATCTCGTCGGCGCTCGGCACATCCTGCGACGTAGCCGGCCAACGCTCGCCGGTGCGCACGATGCGTGGCGAGCCGCCGCGCGGCGTCACCTCGACGGCGCCGTGGCCGACGGCGATCGACGCCGAGGCGTCGTCGTGCGCCACCACGCGCAGCACCGTGCCGACGACGCGCGCGCGGAACGCCGGCGTCTCGATCACGAAGGGCGCGTTCGACTTGCGCGGCTTGACGTGCGCGAGCAGCGAGCCGCGCTCGACGGTGAGCGTGACCGCGCCGTCTTGACGGTAGAAGTGCGCCAACGTGCCCGGCCCGGCGACGACGCGGCCGTCGCCGGCGAGATCGATCGTCGCCGCCTCGGCCGACGCCGAGATCGTCAGGTCCGTGCCGCGGCTGCGCGGCACCAGCACGAAGGCGATGGTGGCGGCGCACGCGGCGCCGGCGGCGAACATGGCCCAGCCGAGCCGACGGCGCGCCGGCCGCTCGACCTCGCGCGCGCGCCGCTGCTGCAGCGTCTGCCACACGCGCGCCCGCGCGCCGGCCGGCGGATTGGCGTCGACCCGCCCTGCCCGGCGCGTGACCTCACGCGCCTCCGAATTTTCCCAGGCGACGCTCACTGCTTCGCCTTCTTCATATGCGCGTCGAGGCGCTCGCTGAATTCTTTGCGGGCGTAATGGAGCCGCGACCAGACGGTCTCGGTCTTCGAGTCGGTGAGCTGCGCGATCTCCTCGCACGACAGCCCTTCGAACTCGGCGAGGATGAAGGCCTCGCGCTTCTTCGGCGCGAGCTTGTCGAGGATCGTGTAGGCGATGCGATGCGCGTCGAGCACCTCGGCGCGATCGAGCGAGCGCACCGGCACGTGCGACTTCTGCTCCTGCGTCTGGCCGAGCTCGAAGAGGCGGCGGATGCGCGCGCGGCGGCGCTGCGAGCGCACGACGTTGAGGGTGATGCCGTAGAGCCAGGTCGTGATCAGCGACGTGGCGTCGAAGGTGTGGAGCTTGCGCGCGACCACCATGAAGACTTCCTGGGCCGCGTCCTCGGAGTCGAGACCGGGGCCGCCGAGGCGCGAGGCCTGGCGGAACACGAAGTCGAAGTGGTCGCGGTAGACGTCCTCGAGGGTGAGCGGCGCCGGCTGCGACCGCGCTTTTTCACGGTCGACCGGCATGAGCCTCAAAATGGAAGCGAACAGCATCCGTCAATCCCCAACACTGTATGCCCGGTGCGTACCAGCGGCTTCAAAAAAAGCGTCACGCGCAAGTCGCTATAAATTCACACCAAAGCCCAGGATCGGGCCGACCTCGAAGAGCGGCGTGCGGGCGATGGCGCCGACGCCGGTGAGGCTGAGCTGCTCGCGCCAGAAGGCGACGTCGAAGGTAGCCCCGGCCATGACGAAAATGCGGCCGATGTCGAGGCGATAGAGCGCGCGGGCGGTGAAGCCGAGCGAGACGATGACGTGGGTCTCCGGGTGCGGGACGCCGCTCGGGCGCGCGCTCCACAAAGGCACGGTCGGGCCGAGCACGAAGCGGAAGGCACCGACGCGGACGGGGACGTCGGCGTGGGCCTCGACGGCGATCTGGGCGCGGCGCAGATCGACGGCGTAGCCGTTCGACGACTTGACCTCGAAGTCGCCCTCGACGTCGCCGCGCAGGGCGGCGCCGAAGTGGCCGCGACGCAGACCGAGGCCGAGCTCGCCGGCGGGCTCGTCGGCGCCGTTGCCGTCGAGGGCGAAGGCGCCGTAGACGGCGGCCCACAGCTCGCCGACGAGGCGATGATCGGGGCCGCGCAGGCGGAGGAGATAGGCGCCGGGCGGCAGCGGCGCCGGCGTCGGCGTCGGCACCGGCACCGGCTTTTCGATGATGATGACCTGGGGCTTCGGTGGCGGAGTCGGCGCCGGCGGCGGCTGGGGCGGCTCCGTCTCCGGCGACGGCGGCGACGGCGGCGGCTCGGGTTTCGCCGGCTCGGGCCGCGGCGGCCTGGGCGTCTTGTGCAGGCGCGGCTCGACGGCGTTGAGCGGCAGCGCGGCACGCGCGAGGATGAGCGCGGCGACCTCGAGCGCCGCGGCGCAGTCGTCGGCGGGCACGAAGTGGCGCGCGCTGCCGACGACGCCGCCGCGGGCGTCGCGCGCGGTGACCTGCAGGGTCACGGTGCCGGCACGCTCGGAGACGTGCACCTCCTGATGGCCGGCGCCGCGCGGCGGTGCACCGACGGTGACCGGCCCGTCGACGTGCGCGCGCACGTGCTCGGCGAGCGTGGCGGCGTCGAAGCAGCGGCCGGCAAACGGCGCGATCGCGATCGGCACCGACTCGGCGCGCGCCGTCGTCGCGGCCGCCGACGCCACGAGCGCGAGCGCGAGCGCGAGGCCGGGCCGCATTCAATGTTGATAGCAGCTAATAGGGGCAGATGGTGAAGGTGTCGGTGGCGCTGCCGGTCGCTTGATCGATCTCGCTCACCGAGAGGTTGCCGTTGGTGAGAAGGTCGACGAGCAGGAAGCCGTAGTTGCCGAACGACAGCGGCGCGCCACCGTTGCCGCTGATGATGTGGCGCTCGTCGAGCTTCTGGTACTCGTGGAAGTGGCCGAGGAGCTCGAGCGTGAGCGGATGCTTGGCGACGATGGCCTCGGAGGCGGCGGCGCCGGCGGTGGCCTTCACCGACGCGGCCTCGTGGCGCACGACGAACGTATACGCGGTCGGATCGGCGAGCTCGTGCTCGAGCCAGGTGGCCTGCGTGTCGCTCCACGCGTTGGCGGCGATGACCACGAGCTTGGCCTTGCCGGCGCCGGTGTCGAAGTCGACGCGGTAGTACGGCGTCGTCGTGCCCGGCGGCAGCATCTTGGTCATGAAGGCGCGCATGTTCGACGTCTCGTTGAAGGCGGGACAGTTGGAGGCGGTGGCGCCGGTGCACTCGTGGTTGCCGAGCGCGTGGTAGATGGGACCGCTGAAGGCCTGCTCGGCGCCGAGCAGGAGCGGCAGCTGCGCGTTCACCTCGGTGGAGCTCGACGCGAACATGTAGTCGCCGGTGCCGACGACGAAGCTCGGCGACTGCGCGGCGATCTGCTGGAACAGCCCGGTGACGATGGCGGTCGGGTAGTTGGGGCTGTCGTTGGGCTCGGCGGGGCGGACGTCGCCGAAGACGGCGAAGCGGAAGCTGCCCGCCGGGTCGGCGGGCGTGGGCGTGCAGGCCTGGGTCATGTCGGGCGGCGACGGCGGCGCGAGCGACCCCGTGCAGCCGAGGGCGCCGGCAGCGACGGCGCATGCGAGAAGGAGGCGTCGAGCGGCCTGCGCGTGCATGCGTTTGAATGCGCAGTTCGCGAAGATGCCTTCAAAGTTTTCTTGCATTTGGAGGTTGGAAAAAATATTGAAGGCGCCGCCCGGGGAGCGACATCCACCCACACCCAGGAGGGCTTTTCCATGCGGTACTCGAACACTTCGATCTTCGCTTTGGGCTTCGCTTTTGCGTGCACGATGGGCGCGGCCGGTTGCCGCGACAACGGCACGCTGACGCCTGCGGATCTGTCGATGGCCGGCGGCGGCGGTGGTGGCACCGGCGGCGGAATGGACATGGCGACCGCGATGAAGAGCTACACGGTGGCCACGATCGCGGCGATGCGCGGTGGCGCTCCCGGGGACTACGAGCTCGACAACGTGATCGCGATCGTGCAGACGCCCAGCTCGAAGTCGCCCAAGCTCATCGTGCAGGACGCGGCGGGCGGCGACTTCTCGGCGATCCAGCTGACCTGCTCGGGCTCGTCGTCGACGCATCCGTGCAACGTGCAGACGACGGTGAAGACGATCATGCCGGGCGAGAAGGTCACGGTGAAGGGCACCTATATCAAGGCGAAGCTCGCCTCGGGCGGCACCGAGACGTTCTATCTCGACAGCATCACCGACAACGGCGCGGGCACGGCGCCGGCGCCGCTGACCGGGCTCACCGAGGCGGACATCGAGCGCGCGACCGACACGAGCGCGATGGGTTGGAACAAGAACTTCTGGCAGATGGCGACCATCACGCCGTCGGAAGCGATCGTGATGTTCGACTGGACGCCGACCGATCTGAAGTACTCGGGCTCGTGGCCGGGCTGCACGACGGCGCCGTACGTGTTCGGCTTCGGCATGATCCCGATGTCGGCGGGCGCGACGGCGACCGCGGCGTGCACGACCAAGACGATGCCGGCGCCGTCGCAGGCGACGCCGAACGACAAGGAGATCCTGATCGGCACCGACTACTACAAGAACTTCACGGTGTCGTCGGATTGCCAGTGCGCGATGACGCCGACCACGGTGCCGAGCGCGACGACCACGTGGCCGTCGGGCATGGCGATGACGGGCATCATCGGCTACGACGCGAGCTCGGCGGGTGTCGGCTACAAGTACTTCTCGCCGGCGCCGGCGACCGCGGGTGGCGGCCAGCTGACGATGCTGGTCGCGCCGCCGACGAACTAGCCGCAACTGCGCAGGATCGCCGGCCGCTCGGCAGGTTGTGAGCGGCGGCCGCGTACTACGCGGTATGGACGGCGATGACGAGCTGTTCGGTCCCAAACCTTCCGCACCCTTGAATTCGAAACCCACGACGGCGCCGATGGCGGCGCCGCCGCTTACCGACGTGCGCGCGGTGCCGCGGGCGCTGGGGGCGCTGTTGTGCGCGCTCGGGCGGCCGACGGAGGCCGAGGTGGCGCGCGCGAATGCGGGGCTGCAGCGGCTGTCGCTGCCCGCGGTGACGCTGCGCGATCTGGCGCAGGCGACGCCGGAGTCGCTGGCGCCGTTGGTGCCGCTGGAGGCGCGCGCGGGGGTGCTGGCGTTGATGCGGCAGATCGCGGCGGATCAGCCGATCCGGGCGCGTCTGGCGTTGTCGTACGCGCAGCTATGGGGGATGGCCGACGGTCCGGCGCAGGCGGCGGGCGCGCCGTCGCCGCAGCCGCAAGCGGCGGGCTCGGTGCTGCGCTGGGTGGTCGGCGCGCTGCCGTCGCACGTGACGGCGCCCGAAGAGCCGCCGGCGCCGGGAGCGAGCGACGGGCCGTATCGCGGCGGTGACGTGCGTGGGCCGTCGCCGGCGCCGCGCGCGAGCGGACCGCAGGCGCCGACGCTGCGCGAGCGCGTCGAGCGCATCGGGGCGCAGTTCGCGGCGGTGCGCGACGCGGTCGAGCAGGTGATCATCGGCAAGCGCGACGTCATCGAGCGCGTGCTGTGCGCGATGGCGGCGCGCGGGCACGTGCTGCTCGTCGACGTGCCCGGCACGGGCAAGACGCAGCTGTGCAAGACGCTGGCGGCGGCGATCGACCTGCAGTTCTCGCGCGTGCAGATGACGCCGGATCTGCTGCCGCTCGACGTGACCGGCGCGAGCGTCTGGGATCCGCGCGACAAGCGCTTCGTGTTCCGGCCCGGGCCGGTGTTCACGAACCTCCTGCTCGCCGACGAGATCAACCGCGCCACGCCCAAGACGCAGTCGGCGCTGCTCGAGGTGATGGAGGAGCGCTCCGTCACCGTCGACGGCACGACGCACGTGCTGCCGCCGCCGTTTCAGGTGCTGGCGACGATGAACCCGCTCGATCATCAGGGCACGTACGCGCTGCCGGCGGCGCAGATCGATCGCTTCATGGTGATGCTCGAGGTCGGCTATCCGTCGGCGGACGACGAGGTGCGCATCCTCGATCGCCACCTCGGCGCGGAGTCGGCGCTGGCGGGCGTGACGGCGGTGATCGGGCGCGACGATCTGGTCGACTGGCAGGCGACGGTGCCGCTCATCCACGTGGCGCCGGCGGTCAAGCGCGCGGCGGTCGAGTGGGTGCACGCGCTGCGCGCCGAGTCGCCGGATCGCCCGTCGGTGAGCCCGCGCGCGACGCTGGCGTGGGTGCGCCTCGGGCAGGCGCGGGCGCTGGCGCTCGGGCGCGAGTTCGTGACGACGGATGATCTGGTGGAGGTGGCGCCGGACGTGTTGCGCCATCGCTTGTGGTCGGATGGCGAGAGCGTGCGCGACCGGCTGCGCGCGGCGGCGCGGACCGTCGGGAGCGCGGCGTGAGGCGAGCGGCGCGCGCGGCGACGCTGTTCGTGCCGTCGCTGTTGGCGTGGGCGGTCGTGCGCGCGAGCCTGCACGGCGGCGGCGCGGCGCACGCCGGTGGGCCGCTCATGCGCGCGGGGCTGACGGCGCTGGTGCCGCTCTTTTGCGTGATGGCGGCGGCGATGCTGGTGCGCGCCGTCGAGGCGGCGGGGGCGAGGCGCTCGTGGCTGGAGGCGCTCGACGTGCTGACGGCGCCGGGGCGCGCGCTGGTGTGGACGGCGGCGGCGGCGACGGCGGGCGCGGCGCTCGTCGGTTGGGCGAGCTTGTCGGTGCTCGGCCTCTGCGGGCTCGGGATCGCGTACGTGATGGCGACGTGGGCGGCGCTGGTGGCGGTGGGCGATGACGCGTGGCGCGCGCTGACGGTGGCGCGCGGCTTTCGGCCGGCGATGGCGATCGAGGGCGACGCGCTCACCGAGCAGCTGACGATCGGCGGCGCGCGCGTGCCGGCGGGGTTCCGTTTGCTCGTGCGCGGCGGCGTGGCGCGACATACGCAGACAGCCTATGCATTGGATGGCGATGCATCGGCAGGCGATGTATCGCTGGAGGCGGAGCTGGGGCCGGCGCGGCGCGGCGAGTACGAGGTGCCGGCGGCGGAGCTGTGGCTGCAGGACGTGTTCGGGCTGACGCGATCGCGCGTGATGCGGCTCGGCGCGGGCAAGCTGACGGTGCTGCCGCGCGCGACGGCGATCGACGACATCGCGACGGTGGCGGGGGCGCGCGGCGATGATGCGGAGAGTGTGCCGGCGCGGAAGCTGCCGACCGAGGGCTGCTTTCGCTTGCGCGCGTATGCGCCGGGCGATGATACGCGCCGGATCCATTGGGTGCGCTCGCTGATGGCGCGCGAGCTGGTGGTGCGGCTGCCCGACGAGCTGCCGCCGGAGCAGCCGACGGTGCGGCTGGTGCTCGACACGCAGCTGGTCGGCGCGGCGGCGCTGCCCACGCCGGCGACGGGGCAGCTGTGCGATGCGCTCGTGCGCGTGTGGCTGTCGGCGGGGCAGGCGCTGGTGGCGCGCGGCGTGCGCGTGACGATGGTGGCGGTGGTCGGCGAGCCGGCGCGCGTCGTCGAGAAGGCGATGACGCCGGGATCGGCGGGGCCGCTCGGGCGCATCGGCGCGCGCGCGGGATGGCAGGGCCACGTCGGGCTCGACGGGCTGCTCGCCGACGATGCGCGCAACGTCGTGGTCTCGGCGCGGCCGCGGCCGCTCGACGGGCGGAAGGTGTCGTGGATCCTGGTGCCCGAGTTCGTGTGGACCGACCAGGAGGGAAGGCCGCTGCGCGAGGCGTGGACGACGCTGCCCTATCCGTCGGGCGCGGCCGACAATCGCTGGACGCGGCGGCGGCGCGAGCGCGAGGCGCATGAAGCGACGCGGCGCGCGGGGGCGCTGTTCGATCAGCTGTGCCAGTGGGCGGACGGGCCGCATCTCGAGGGCTCGTTCGTGGCGCGGCCGCGCGGCGCGCGCGTGGCGCTGGAGGGCATCTCGTGAGCGAGCGAAGCGAGCGCAGTAGATCGTCGCTGAACTGCGGCCCATCGGGCCGCCTGGCTCGCGAGCGAAGCTCGTGAGCGCGAACATCACGCGCCCGATGCGCGATCGGTTGGCGGCGCCGGTGGTGGCGATCTATTGGATCGCGCTCGTCGTCGGGCTGGTGGTGTACTCGACGGCGCGCAGCGACGCGGAGAACCTGGCGGCGCTGTGGGCGGGCGCGCTCGGCGGCACGGCGCTCGGGCAGGGGCCTGGCGCTGCGCAACGTGCGCGGCTGGTTCGCGGCGGCGATCGTGGCGCTGATCGCGATCTTGCTCATGCCGATGCTCGCCGTGGGCGGCGCGCCGGCGGCGTGGTGGCAGGCGCTGTTGCCGGCGGCGCTGTGCGGCTATTTGTCGCTCGGCGAGCGCACGGCGGCGGCGGCGTTCTGGTTCCCGGCGATGACGTGGATGCTCACCGTCGTCGATCGGCTCGACGGCGACGACGCGGCGGCGACGATGGATGCGCGCGCGTTCGTCCTGCTCGGCGGCGTGGCGGTGACCTTCCTCGCGCTTTTGTGGGCGGCGGAGCGGCGGCGGCTGGCGCTGGCGCAGCTCGTCGGGGCGCGGCCGGTGGTGCCGGGGCGCGCGGCGACGTTGCGCGAGCCGGCGGGGCGAACGATCGCGCGCGCGGGCTGGTGGGCGTCGGTGGCGGCGTTGACGTTGGCGCTGACGGCGTGGGTGGCGCCGCATCTGTGGCAGTCGGAGACGCTCGGTGGGCAGCGGCTGACCGAGTTCGCCGACGGCGTGGGCGTGGGCGAGCGCGACGGCGTGCCCTGCTGTCCGCTGGTGACGGGCGAGGCGCCGCGCGTGCGGGTGCGCGAGTATCTCGACGTGGCGCACGGCGTGCTGCGGTCGCCGGCGCGCGTGGGCGTCACCTGCATGGCGTGCGATGACGGCTTCGGCGTGCCGGCGGGCGGTGGTGGGGCGATGGTGGCGGCGATGACGCCGGCGCCGGCGGTGCCGACGGTGCCGTCGCACGCGCCGGGCGACGTGGCACCGCTGCCGGCGATGACCGAGCCGCCGCCGCGGCACGCGCCGGTGCCCACGCCGCCGACGCCGGAACCGACGCCGACGGCGCCGGAAGCGAAGACGCCGCCGACGCTGCCCGAGCTGCCGCCGGCGCAGGCGGAGCCGCCGGTAGCGCCGTCGCTGGAGCCGCCGGCGCATCATCCGGTGGCGGCGCCGGCGGTGAAGGCGCCGATGCGCGCGGCGCCGCATGCGCCGGCCGATGCGTCGGGGCTGATTCGATGGCTGCTGACGCTGCTCGTCGGCGCGGCGGCGTTCGTGGTGGCGACGATGACGCTGCGGCCGCTCCGGCGCGCAATCGCGCTGCGCCACTTGCGGCGGCCCTACTGGGCCGAGACGCTCGAGCAGCGCGTGTCGAACTTCTGGCAGTTGGCGCTCGTCGGGCTGCGCGACGCCGGGTTCCGCGCGCACGCGGGCGAGCAGCCGGAGGAGCTGGCGCGGCGCGTGCGCGTCGACGGCGTGAGCGCGTGCGCGTCGGTGCTGGAGCGGGCGCGGCACGGGCTCGGGCTCGACGAGGGCGAGCTCGCGCGCATGAGCGAGGCGGCGGACCTGGCCTATCGCGCGGCGCGGGCGCGCTTGTCGTTCTTCGCGCGCGCGGCGGCGGCGGTGCGCTGGCCGCTCGCCTAGCCTCGTCAGCCGAGCGCGGCTTCGACGCGCGCCCGTTGTGCCTCGAGCTCGCCGAGCTCGCGCTGCCAGCTCGTGGGCTCGTCCCAGTCGGGGAAGGCACGTTTGAACGCGGGATCGCGCCAGCGCTGCGCGATCCAGGCGGCGTAGCGCAAGATGCGCAGCGCGCGCAGCGGCTCGACGAGGCGCAGGCTGCCGCGATCGAAGTCGCGCATCTGCTGGTAGCCGTCGGCGAGGAGCGAGCGCGCGCGATCGGCGTCGTCGTCGCGGCCGGGCGCGAGCAGCCACAGGTCCTGCACCGCCGGGCCGTGGCAGAAGTCGTCGAAGTCGAGGAAGAAGAAGCCGCCCGAGCCGGCGAGCAGGTTGCCGAGGTGGCAGTCGCCGTGGATGCGCGCATCCTGCGCGGGCCAGGCGCGGGCGCAGGCGTCGACGATGGCGCGCCCGGCGACGGCGAAGCGCGTGCGCAGCTCGGGCGGGAGGAAGCCGGTGGGCTGGGCGTCGGGATCGGCGGGGGTGTCGCCGAGGAGGATGCGCAGGCTGGCGTCGCCGTAGGTTGTCGGATCGAGGCGCGGGCGCGCCGGGGCGCGATGCGCGGCGCCGACGGTGTGCAGGCGCGCGACGAGACGGCCGAGCTGGCGCAACGATTCGTCGTCGAGCTCCTCGGGGGCGCGGCCGCGCGCCTTGGCGAAGGCGGCGAAGTAGATGACGCCGCCTTCGACGGCGAGCTCGCCGAGCGTCGCGCCGTCGTCGCGCACGAGCGGCGGAACGACGGGGATCTCGGCGGCCTGGAGCTCGGCGAGGAAGGCGTGCTCGTCGAGGATCGCCGCCTTCGACCAGCGGCCGGGGCGATAGAACTTGGCGACGATGCGCGACTCGTCCTCGAGCTCGATCTCGTAGACGCGGTTCTCGAGCGAGTTGAGCGCGAGCGCGCGGCCGGTGGCGCGGCGGCCGCCGAACTCGACGGCGTCGAGGATGCGCTCGGGGGTGAGCGCGAAGAACTGCTCGACGACGGCGCTCACTCGTGCACCTTGCAGGTGCACGGCGAGCAAACGAATCGATCCGCTGGCCCTACGGGCCGGACGCTCACGTTCGCTCGCTCGCGCATGCTCATTTGCCTGCGAGCCGGCGGTTTTCGAGCGCTTCGCGCACCACGCGGTCCTTGTCGGCGCCGAGGATGGCGAGCGCCTCGGACGGCGCCGCCGGATGGCGCGCGACCATCGTGCGCACGCGGACGTACTCGCTCTTGGCCAGCTCGACGAGGCGCGCCGCCGGCGTCGATGGGTTTTCGGCGTCGGCGAGGCCGCGATCGAGATCGTCGGCGTGCTCGGCCTTCTGCGCCTCGACCTCGCGCGCGATCCAGGCGGCGAAGCGCGCGCGCGTGGCGGTCCAGGCGGCGGCGAGCTCATCCGTCGTCGCGGCTTTGGCGGCGGCGAGCGCCTTGGGGGGATCGTCCTCGTCGCTGGTGAGGGCGAGCGGCACGAACGGCGCCGACAGTGACACCGCGGGCGCGCCTTTGCCGGCGGCGAGCGCGCGCGCGATGATGAATGCAGTCGAGCGGTGGGTCTTCTTGGCGGCGTCGGCGATCTCTGTCGCGATCGCGGACGGTAGATCGATCGAAGCGGCTTTACCCTTGGGCGGCACGGCGCGAGCGTAGCATGGCGGCGCCGAGCAGCAGCGTGCCGACGGCGAAGAGCGCGAGCAGCGACACGGTGTCGCAGGCGGCGCGCAGCGGCGTGCGGCCGTAGGCGAGCGCGAGGTGGTGGCGGCCCGGCGCGACGCGCACGCGGATGAGGCCGCCGTCGTCGAAGCTGCCGTGGCCGGGGCCGATGGAGACCGGCGCGCCGTCGACGGTGGCGCGCCAGCCGGGGAACCAATGCGCGTTGAATTCGACGGTGGCCCAGGTGGCGGCGTCGACGTCGGCGTCGTAGTGGCCGGGCGTGCGCCCGAGCGACGAGAGCTGCGCGACGCCGTCGATGACGTGGGCGACGTCGCCGAAGCGCGGCACGGTGCGCCGGACGGTCTTCGGCAGGTACTCGTTCATCGACGTGACGTAGTCGGTCTCGAGGCTGCGCAGGAACGCCTGCGGATCGAGGCGGCTGCGCACGAGCGGCGCTTGCGGGCCGTACTCGGGCAGCACCAGCGCGAAGAGCGCGAGCACCACGCCGGCGGCGGCGAGCCAGCGCGCGCGCGGTGCCGCGAGGAAGCCGTCGACGGCGGCGGGCGCGCACAGGGGCGCGAGGCAGCCGGCGAAGAGGAACATGCGCCAGGGGAACTGCACGTATTCGGCGAGCGGCACATATTTGACGACGGGCCGGCCGATCGGCTTGGTCGCGAGCGCGAGCGCGAGCAGCACGCCGCTGGCGCCGAGGAGCGCGAGCAGGCGCGCGCTCGGCTGACGCAACGATTGGCCGCGCGGGCGGCGCGCGATCACGGCGGCCAGCCCGGCGACGACGGCGGCGCTGGCGGCGATGCCGACGAACCAGCGCATGCCCCAGCGCGGCGTCGTCGTGAGCACCTTGTCGATGGCGATGAAGTTGGAGAGCGCGTAGTAGAAGCCGGTCATCACGCGCTCCATCCAGACGCGCTTGGCGTCGCCGATGGCGGGGACCGCGTAGCCGACGGTGAGTAGGAAGCCGAGCACGCCGCCGGTGACGGCGCGGCGGAGGCCGGCGCGCGAGACGGTGCCGAGCGCGAGGCGCAGCGCGATCCACAGGACGAGGAAGTAGACGCCGAAGTAGGCGGTGATGTTGTGGCAGGCGCCGAGCGCGAAGAGCGAGAGCGCGAGCCAGGCCACGTCGAGCGCGGCGCGGCGGCCGTCGTCGACGTCGTATGCGCCGAGCCGAGTGGAGCGAGGCGAGTCGGCTTCGGCGAGGCTGTGCCGAGCCGAATGCGCGCCTCCATCGAGCGCGCGGTCGAGGGTCATGATGGCGAGCGGGAAGCAGGCGAAGCCGAGCGACTCGGCGAGATCTTCGCGCACCCACAGGTTCGTCTGCAGATATGGCGCGTAGGTGAAGAGCGCGGCGGCGACGAGCGCGCCCGGACGCGAGGCGCGGCGGCGCGCGGTGTGATAGGTGGCGGCGGCGCCGACGGAGACGAGGGCGAACGAGATGACCTTGACCGTGTGCAGCGACGAGAGGCCGGCGAGCAGGAACGGCGTGGCGGCGATGTAGAGCAGCGGCGCGTAGAGGCAGAGGAACGGGTAGCCGCGGCCGTAGACCGGATCGGGCCACCAGCGGCCCATCGGCACGCCGCCGGTGAGCGCGATTTTGTATTCGGCGAGCCGCACGATGTACGACTCCTCTTCGTGGCAGGCGTAGAAGCCGGGCGCGAAGAGCGGAGCCACCATCGGCGCGACCACGACGGCGAGCGCGATCGTGACGCCGACTTTCTGGGCGAACGGATCGGCGGCGAGCGCGCGCGCGTAGTCGAGCGCGCGGCGGCGGCGCGCCTCTCCGGCGGCGAGCGCGACGATGACGATGGCGAGGAGCGTGAGCACGAGCGGCGCCCAGTCGAGCGCGCGCACGATGGCGATGGCGTGCGGGCCGAGGCGCGCCTGCAGATCGGCGCGCGGTGTCGCGACGACGTCGCCCGGCCCGACGAGCGGGCTGCGCCACGGCTGATCGGGCGGCCGCACGCCGAGCGCGACGCTGCCGGCGGCGTCGCTGTTCCACATCGTCACTTCGATCGAGTGCAGCCCGGCGCGCAGCTCCTGCTCTTTGGGCGCCACGCGGCCGGGGCGCGGCGCGTGCATCCAGGTGCCGTCGACGACGAGCTTGACCGGCGCGGTGCCGCCGAGCTGCCAGGTGTACTTGCCGTCGCTGCGCGCGAGGTAGGTCGCCTTGGCCACCAGCGTGCCGCCCGGCGGCGGCGTGGGCGCGACCTCGGGCGTCAGCAGCTCGGGCACGCGCGCGCGCGCCACCTCGTGTCCGTCGCGCGCCGTGACGACGACGTCGAAGCCGGGCGGGCCGAGGAGGCGCCAGCCTGCAGCGCGCAGCGAGTAGAACAGCGCCAGCACGGCCAGGATCGCCGTCGCCGCCGGAACGAGCCGTCTCATCACCGCGGGCGCCCCTTCATCAGGGGCGAACGTATCACGGCGCTGGCGTTCCGCTGAGCTGCAACACCACGCCGCCCTCGGCGCCGGCCGCGTCCGCGTCGACGATGAGGTGGTACTTGCCGCCCGGCAGCGCCGCCAGGTTGATCGCGCCCGTCGACTGATCGGCCGACGAGGTGCAGCCGATGAGCATGCCGGCGTCGCACGCGGCGAGGTCGTTGACGTCGGTGTAGAGCGCGAAGTCGTGGTTGCCCGCCTGCGCCCACTCGATCTTGAGGTTCGCCTTCGACGGCACCGTGAAGTCGACGACCGCGTCCTGCCCGCCCGGCATGGTGGCGCACGGCGAGACGAACTTGTCGCCGTTGCCGGCCGTCTGCACCGTCGTCGACACCGTCGAGCCGTCGAGCGGCACGATGCCGAGCGTCGCGTCGGCCTTGCAGACGAACTTCTGGCAGTAGGGCGAGGTCACGCACTTCAGATCCGCGCAGTCGATCTTGCCGTCGCCGTCGTCGTCGATGCCGTTGTTGCAGATCTCGAGCGTCTTCTCCTGCACGCCGAACAGCGTGAGGTTGACGTTGCCCTCCTGTCCCGACGAGAAGGCCTCGACGAGCACGTCGTAGGTGCCCGGCTGCAGGTTGGGCATGACGAAGTTGCAGCCGAACGGCAGCACCGACGGATCGGCGCAGTTGACCGGGTTGGCGTCGCAGGCGTCGAGCGGCTGCACCAGCTGCGTGAGCTGCAAGACCTGCGAGCCGGTCTCGTCGCACGAGTAGCCGAGGCCCATTGGTTGCGTCAAATTGACGCGAACGACTTTGGTCTTGCCGCCGCCCTTGGCGCACGTGGCGGTGTAGTAGTCGCTGCCGGTGGTGACGTCGAGCGAGACCGACTTCTGCGTGCCCCAGGCGAAGTCGCCGAGATCGACGTCGGGGAGGCAGATGGGCGGCTTGCAGACGCCGACGCCGTAGCAGGCGGGGTCGTCGCAGTCGGTCAGGCCGTTGCCGTCGTCGTCGATGCCGTTGTTGCAGATCTCCTGCTGGCGGTTCTTGAAGGCCGAGACGCTGATGTGCATCGGCCCTTCGGCGCCGGACTGGATGGCCTTGAAGATGAAGATGTAGTCGCCCGCCGCGCGCGGCGAGAAGGCGACGGTGCCGCCCGAGGCGCCGCCCGGGTAGTAGCAGCTCATCTGATCGGCGTCGCAGGCTTCGCCCGGCGGCGGCGTGTGGAAGATGGTGATGACGTGATCGGAGCCGTTACTTTGCGTCCATTGCACAAGAACTCCGGCGGTCTCGTGCAGCGTGAAGCGCACCACCTCGTCGTTGCCGGTGGAGCTGCCGGCACAGGTCGGGTGGTAGCGGTTCGAGGTCGTGCGCGTGTCGAAGTCGGCGGTCTTGGGCGCATCGCCGACGACGAGCGCGCCGAGGTTGATCTCGGGCTTGCACTCGACGGTGAGGCAGTTCGGTGCGTTGATGCACGCCTGATCGGCGCAGTCGACCAGCCCGTTGCCGTCGTCGTCGACGCCGTTGTCGCAGATCTCGGAGCCGTGGCCGGTCGAGAGGCGCACGGTGGTGGCGCCCTGCGTGCCGGGGAACGACTGCACGATGATGTAGTAGGTGCCGGCCGAGAGCGTGGCCGCCGTCAGCGTCGTCGAGAACGTGGCCGCCTCGCCCACCTTCAGGCAGGTCACGGGGTTCGCGTCGCACGCCTGGCCGAAGCCGGCGCGCTCGATCGAGATGACGTGCGCGGCGCCCGACGGCTGCGTGAAGTCGAGGCGCACGTCGGTCGCGCCGTCGACGGTGAACTCGCCGACGCGCGCGGTGCCGCCGGCGAAGGCGCAGGTGTTGTACTCGTTGGTCGCGCCGCGCGTGTCGAAGGTGCGCGTCTGATCGTAGTCGTGCGGCGCGACGGTGCCGTACTCGATCTCCGGCATGCACGTCATGTGCAGGCACTGCGGCAGCGTGTTGCAGCCCGGCTTGTTGCAGTCGATGCCGCCGTGGCCGTCGTCGCAGGTCATGGCCATGTCGTGCGAGTTGCAGAACGGGTCGCCGGCGCACGCGGGATCGGCGCAGTCGACGAGGCCGTTGTCGTCGTCGTCGATGCCGTTGTTGCAGATCTCGTGGCCGGGCTGATGGCAGCGCGGATCGCTCTCGCAGCGCGGATCGGTGCAGGGGATGGTCGTGCCGCACAGCGGGTTGCCCATGTCGCCGCCGCGCATGTCGCCGCTGCCGCGCATGTCGGCGCCGCGCATGTCGGCGCCGCGCATGTCGCCGCGCATGTCGCGCGGCTCGCGCATGTCTTCGGGGCGCATGTCGAGCGACATGTCGCGGCCCATGTCGCGGCCGGCCATGTCGGGCACGCAGTGCGCGCCGGGCGGGCAGTCTTCGCCGCTCACGCCGACGAGCGAAGAGCGGCCGCAACCTGCGAGCGCGAGCGCCGACAGCAACACCGCGGCCGACAGCGCCTTTGGCGCGAACGCGGCGGAGCCCCCAAAACGGCGCATTGCCCGCATTATGCGCCTATTGCGCGTCGGCCGAAAGAACCACGACGGAATGGGCCGGCACCACCACGTTCAACGAGCCGCGCGCGGTCCCCAGATCCCCGTCGCTGACGGTGACGTCGGTCGCGGCCAGGGTGGCGCCGGTCAGGGTCGAGGCGTGCGCCGCATAGCGGCCGGCCGGCAACGCCAGACGGACGGTGCGCGCCGGGCCGTCGTCGGTGCGGCGATCGACGAAGAGCACGACCAGGTGGGTCATGGCGTCGTCGCGCGTGGGCAGCGCGACCAGCGTGCCGTCGGCGGCGAGATCGGCCGAGGTCGGCAGCGCCACCGGCTGCAGGCGGCGCACCAGCTCGGAGGCGAACCAGCCCGGCTTCTCCGCCAGCGACGGGCCGATCGCGGCCGAGTCGGCGAAGGGTCCCGAGGCGTCGGTCTCGATGAGGATATGTCGAACGCACAATAAGAGCCGCTCTTCGATCGCCATGCGCGTCATGTCGGCGGTGACGATGGCGTTGAGCAGCGTGCCGCCGCCGAAGAGGAAGCCGTATTCGGTGATGCCCACCTGCTTGGTGGGCGCGGCGGCGCGCAGGTCGCGCACCGTCTTGCGCGCGCGCTCGGCGAGGCGGACGCGGGCGTCGTCGTCGACGGTGAAGTCGTAGGGGTGGAGCACGAAGAAGTCGAACGCGTCGCCGGCGTCGGACAGAAGGCGCGCGTTCCACGGGTCGCCGCCCGCGAGCGCGTCGACGTCACCGACGGCGTCCATGGCGTCGGACGTGCCGTCGTATTGCGACGTCGCCGGCGCGCCGATCAGCAGCGCCGGATTGGCGGCGCGCACCTTCGGCGCCGTCGCCGCGAGCTGCGCGGCGTAGTCGGCGGCGGTCGTCGGGATGCGCGTCGTGCCGTCCCAGCGCTCGTCCTGCACGAACTGCGTCGGACGGCCGCACGAGCCCGACGACGGACCGGCGGGCAGGCCGAGGTACGGCTCGTTGCCGATCTCGAGGTACTTCACCGCCGGCGTGGCCGCGACGAACGACGCGATCGCCGCCGACTCGTCGGGGCTGCCGTCGACCCACGGCGCGACCCAGGTGACGTCGGCGCCGAGCGTGACGGCGAGCGACAGGAACTCGTCGGGCCCGTATGTGGTGGCGTCGGTGGTGCCGCGGAACGGATCGCATTGCGGCGTGCGCGTGGCTCCGCGCGCCTCGGCGAAGTGATAGCGCATCGCGCGCGTGCCGCCGGGGAAGCGCAGCAGGCCAGGCGTCAGCTGCTGCGTTTCCTGCACCGCTTGCGGCACGAGCGCGCGCGCGCCGTCGTCCCACAGGCCGAGGCCGCCTTCGGACCAGACGGTGTTGTGCCCGAAGAGATCGCGCGACACGGCGACGCCGCCCGACGCCCACGCCGGGTCGAGCGCGATCCCCGACGGCGACGAGCAGCCGCCGGCGAGGATCGCGATCCCGAGCGCGATGGCGAGCGCGAAGCCGTGCGCTGCCGTCAGCCGATCGCCTCGAGGCTCCACTCGTACTTGCCGCCGGCGAGCGGCTCGCCGCAGAAGTTGCACTTGGCCAGATCCGAATCGGCGAGCGGCCCACGACAGTTGGGGCAGTCGAGCGAGTTGAGCCCGCCCTTGGACGTCGCGCCGGTCGCGCGCGCCAGCACCACGCGGCTCGTCTGGTTCACCGGCTGGCCGCCGTTCTCCGACGCCGACCAGACGATCTCGACCTCCACCCGATCGACGGGACCGATGGGCCCGTCCTGCGCCACGGTCACGTCCATCAGCTCCGAGCTGCCGACGGCGACCTGCGACAGCGCCGCGCGATCCGCCGGCGGCTGCCCCGGCTGCAGGCAGAAGCGCTCGAAGCGCTGCCGCGTGCCGGTCACGCGCGCATCGATCCACTTCCAGAACACGACGGACGCGCGATCCTCGAGCTCCTGGCGGCTCACCGCCGGATCCTTCGCCTGCAGCGCGTTGAGCCCTTCGAGGTCGGCGTTCGTCATCCACGGACGCCACTCCTCGGGCTGCGTGATCTCGGCGAGCACCCAGTCGTGCTCGCCGGAGTTGACCACCGCCTTGCAGTACTCGCAGCGCACTACGTCGCTCACCGGCAGATCGGCGCCGCAGTTGGGGCAGCGCCCCTCCAGCGTGGGCACGCCGTTCTTCGATTTGCTGCCGCGCTTGCGCAGGAACGACCAGACCTCCTCGTAGCGCTGAAGCGGCGCGTGCTTGGCCTTCTCCATCGCCTGCTGCGCGCTCAGGCTCGCCGGCACGTCGGCGTCGCGCGCCTGGCCGACCATCTTGACGTGCACCGTGTCCCACTTGGCGTCGCTCTCTGCGGCGAGCACGTCGCACGCGACCACCGACCAATCGGCCATCGCGTTGCGCAGGCCCTGCGCCTTCAAGAGCGCGAGCTGCGTCTGGAAGCGCACGTAGACGCCGTCGGAGATGTGCCGTCGCGCCGGTCCCATGGCGCCGGCGATCCACGCCTCGTTGACCTTGGCCATGACGCCCTTGGCGCGCTCGGCGAACTGCGCCTGGTCGAAGCCGGGATCCTGGCCGCGCAGCGCGTTGAGCCCTTCCTGCTGCGTCGTCTGATCGACGGCGACGCCGGCGCGGTTGCCGCCGCGCTTCTGCGTGAGCACCACGATGCCGACGATGAGGACGAGCACCACGAGCAGCGTGAAGGCCGCGCCCGGCGACATCGAGCCGCCGCTGCCGCCCGACGACGTCGAGTACGAGTGCGACGAGCCCGAGTACGAGTGCGACGACGACGACGACGAGTGCGACGGCGCCGCGTGATAGCTCTGCCCGCCGCCGGGCCGCGCCAGCGCGTAGAGCGGGAACAGCGTCAGCGTCATTAATAGGAGCAGCGCGCGCGTCTTCATGCCGCCACCTCGTCGTTGTCGATCGCGACTTCGCACTGTTCCACGGTGTGTCCCCCTGCTGGTTGATCGAAATGGATCCCGAAGCGGCCGCCGCGCACGCGGGAGCGCACCAAAGATGCCACACCGCCCGCTTGCACGCAGGCGCCGGCGACGGCGCGGCCGCGCAGCGTGCAATCCTCGACGGTGACGGTGCCGCCGCGCGCGACCGACACGGCGACGAGCGCTGCCTCAACGTTGGTACGTACGAGCACGGGCCGCGCGCCCTTGCCGACCGCGACGCCGGCGGCGCCCGCGCGCGCGACGAAGCAGTCCTCGAAGCGGCCGGCGCCGCCTTCGTCGCATTCGATGCCGGCGGCGCCCGCGCCCTCGACGTGGCAGCGCTCGACGCGCGGCTCGCCGTCGTCGCGCACCTCGACGCCGCACTTACTGTGATCGGCGATGGTGCAGTCGAGCAGCGTGCCGCCGCCGCCGCGCTCGAAGACGACGCCCGAGTCGCGGTTGTCGCGGATGACGCAGCCGACGAGGCTCGGCGCGGCGCCCGACTGGATGAGCGCGCCCGAGCGGCCGTGGCCGAACACGACGCAGTCCCACAATTCGCCGCGCCCGTCCGAGTGCGCGAACAGGCCGTTGCCGCGGCCGTTGCGCACGATGCAGCGCACCAGCGTCGTGGTCGCGCCCTCGCGCAGCTCGACGCCGGAGAGCGCGTTGCCCCAGACTTCGCACTCCTCGAGCGTACCTTTGCCGCCCTCGAGCGACATCATGCCGCCCTCTTTGCCGTCGTGGATGCGGCAGCGCACCAACGTCGGATCGGCGGCCGACTGGATGAACAGGTTGGCGAGCGCGTTGCCGCCGAGGTCGCAGTCGTGCAAGCGCGCGCGCGCCGACGAGTGGAGGTAGACGCCGCCGCGCTTGCCGTTCTCGACGCGGCAGTGGCACAACGTCGGCTCGCTGCCGGCGTCGCGGATCTCGACGTTGGACCAGCCGCTGCCGACGATGTCGACGCGCTCGAAGTGGCCGCGCCCGCCGCCGGTGACGTAGAGCCCGATCTGCGCGCCGTCGCGCACGCGCACGTCGGTGACGCGCGGCGCGGCGTTGGCGCCGCGCACGAGCAGGCCGTGGCCGGTCGGCTCGGCGACGGTGAGGCCGGCGAGCTCGCACTCGCTCGTGATGGTGACGCTGCCTTTGACGACGACGGCGTCACGGCCGCCTTCGCCGACGATGGCGACCGGCTTGTCGATGCGCAGATCGCCGACGTACCGGCCCGCGCGCACGACGATGCGGTCGCCCGGCGCGGCGGCGGCGAGCGCGTCGCGCACGGTCGTGTGATCACCGCCGGCGTCGGCGACGGTCAGGAGCACCGCGGTACTGTATCACGCGGCGCGGGCGGCGCGACGGCGGCGGCGCGCGTCGACGCTGGTGAGCGCGGCGGCGCCGAGCAGCGCGAGCATCGTGATCACGGCGCCGGCCTGCAGCGGCGGGCTCGAGAGCTGCCACGCGACCGTGTGATGGCCGGCAGGGACGCGCACGCCGCGCAGCGCCAGATCGACGCGCAGCATGTGCGCCGGCTTGCCGTCGACGCTGACGCGCCAGCCGGGATACCACGGCTCGGCGACGACGAGCACCCCCGGCTGCGCAAGCGTGACGTCGAGGTACAAATCGTCCGGCCCGTCGCGCATCGTCTCGGTGCTGCGCGTGGCCATGAGCGGATGCGTCGCCGACGGCGGCGGCACGCCGATGTCCTCTTCGACCACGACCGAGTGGGCCGGGTTCCACGTCGCCGATGCGACCGCGCGCGCCGCGGCGGCCTCGTCGGGCACGCGCTCGGCGCCGTAGACGACGAAGGCGCGCGGGAAGGCGCGCCGGTTCTGCCAGACGTCGACGCCGTCGTCGCCGGTGAAGACGCGCTTCCAACCGGGCGCGTCGATGGGCCGATCGTGCGGCGCCGCGACGAAGCCGACGCCGAGGAGATCCACGATCGGCGACGAGAAGCGCCACAGCCCCTGGCCCGTCAGATCGTCGGCGAGCTGCGCGTGCGGGTAGGGCGCGCCGTGGTTGGCGATCCACAGAAGGTGCAGGTAGCGCCAGATCGGCAGCGAGTGATAGCCGCCCGCCGACTCGAAGCGGTAGCGCAGCCCGAAGTTGTGCGCGGCGTTGCCGAGGTGCACGTCGTTGGTGGTGCGACGCGGCCGCGAATAGGCGCGCAGCCAATCGTAGGCGGCGGGATGCTCGTTGGCGGCGGCGAGCGTCTGCGACGGGTTGTCGCCGCGGAAGGTGAGGCCGAGCTCGACGGCGACGGCGACGAGCACGAGCGCGCGCACGATCGTCGCCCGCGACGGCGCGCGCGCCGCCCACGGCGCCCCGAGCGAAGTGATCGCGTCGAGCCCGTCGGCGGCGAGGATCGGCGCCGCCAGCGTCCACACGTAGAGCGCGCGCGCCGGGCAGCGCAGCGACGAGTAGAGCGGCACGTGTGCCAGGATCGGCTGCGCCCACCCGCGCGCGATCACGCAGGCGATCGCCGTGAGCGCGAAGAGCGCGATCCGCTCGCCCCGCCGCTCGCGCAGCCGCAGCGACGCCAGCGCCAGCAGGCCCGCGACGACGCCGATGCCGTACCCGCACAGCTCCCACTGGTCGGGCGCGCCGGCGTAGGTGCCGCGCGCGACGTCGCCGTACAGCGCCGGCGCGAACAAGGTGAGCACGTAGGACCACGACGGCCACGCGTAGCTCGACGCGAACGCCGGCGTGGTTCCGAGCGCGCGCGGCGACAGGCGCGCATGCGCCAGCGCCGGCAGGATCTGCACCATCGCCAGCGCCAGCGCCAGCAGCGCCGCGCCGGCGAGCGCGCCCGCGAGCGTGCGTTGCGCCTTGCGGGCGTCATCCGCCGGCGCGCGCGCGATCGCCGCCGCCGCGTACACCACGACGACGAGCGCGCCCCACGCCAGCATCGACCAGCCGCCGGCGAGCAGCCCGAGGCCGAGCGCGAGCCCGATGAAGAGCGCGTGGTCGATCGTGCGCCGCGCCGCCAGCCGCTCGATCCCCCACAACACCCACGGCATCCACGCCGTCGTCGCCACGAACATGGCGTGGCGCAGCTCGAGCACCATGAACGCGCCGCACGCGAGCGTCAGCGCCGCGAGCGCGCACGCCGCCGTCGATCGCCCGCGCGCGCGCGCCAGCATCCACATGCCGCCGGCGCCGACGATCACGTGTGCCAGCTGCATCCACGCGTACATGCGCGTCGCGCCCATCAGCATCCACACCCAATTGGGCGGATAAAAGAGCCCGAGCTGCGGATCGCCGATGATCGGCTGCCCCGACCACGCGCCCAGCTCCCACAGCGGGAACGAGCCATGACGCATCGCCGCCGCGGCCGCCGTGTAGAGCGGCACGAAATAGGCGGCGATGTCCTCGAAGAACCAGACCCGCCCCACCAGAGGCGCGCCGAACTGCCACGTCACCGCGACCGCGACGACGAACAGCGGCCACCAGCGCCTCAGCCACGAAACCATCGACTGCTCATCGGTAGCACGTGGGGGGCCGGCTCACCAACTGAGGCAGGAATGCAGCGGTCGCGCCGCCGCGGCCCGCGAAATCCGCGGCTTTGGCGACGGCACGCTTGATGCTCTACCCGCCGTCGGAGACCACGATGCACGACCAGGAACGCGCGCGCCGCCGCCGGCGCTGGCTCACCATCTGCGGTTTGTTGGCCTTGTACCTGCTGACGGCGTCCGCCATCGCGTTCGGCTGACCGCACCCGGCCTGCCACCCATCTATATTGATCGCCGGAGGGCGCTTTGGTAACTTGCGCCAACTCATGGCGACCACGCTCCGCACCTATACCTTCCTCGACGCGCTCCAGCCGCAGATCGCCAGCTTCATGGGCAAGACGGCGCGCGGCTTCCTGCCGCTGCCGGGGATGGCGTCGCTCTTCGTCGAGATCGCGCCGGGCATCGCCATCAACCGCGTCACCGACGTCGCGCTCAAGGCGACCACCGTCGTCCCCGCGCTGCAGGTGGTCGAGCGCGCGTATGGCCTGCTCGAAGTGCACGATCCCGATCAGGGCGAGGTGCGCAACGCGGGCGCGGCCATCCTCGACTTCATGAAGGTGTCGGAGTCGGACCGCCTGAAGCCGAAGGTCCTGACCAATCAGATCATCCGCGCCATCGAGCCGTACCAGGCGCAGATCATCAATCGCAACTCGCAGGGCATGATGATTTTGCCCGGCCAGTCGCTGTTCATCCTCGAGACCGAGCCCGCGGGCTACGTCGCGTTCGCCGCCAACGAGGCGGAGAAGGCGGCGCAGATCTCGCTGGTCTCGTTGACGCCGTACGGCGCGTTCGGCCGCTTGTATCTTTCGGGTCCCGAGGCGGAGATCGACGCCGCGGCGCAGGCGGCCATCTCTGCGATCGAGGGCATCAGCGGCAAGATGCCGGAAAAGTTCGTCGACAAATAATGGAGCGGATAAAAGCAAATGGCTGATGCACTCGGAATGATCGAGACGAAGGGTTTCGTTGGGATGGTCGAGGCGGCCGACGCGATGGTCAAGGCGGCGCGCGTCGAGCTCGTCGGGTACGAGCGCATCGGCGGCGGCTTCGTGACCGCGATCGTGCGCGGCGACGTCGCGGCGGTGAAGGCGGCGACGGAAGCGGGCCAGCGCGCGGCGGAGCGCGTGGGCGAGCTGGTGTCGGTGCACGTGATTCCGCGTCCGCACGCGAACATCGATCTCGTGCTGCCGCTCGGTCGTCAGGACTCGGCCGAGGGCTCGAGCGGCGGCGGCGGCGGCGGCACCAAGAAGGCCAGCAACGGTTAAGCGGCCCAGCCGATGGTGATGGGCAAGGTGGTCGGGACGGTGATCTCGACCCGCAAGGAGGACGAGCTCACCGGGCTCAAGCTCCTCCTCGTGCGCGCGTGCGACGCCGACGGCAAGGCGACGGGTGGTACCGTCGTCGCCGTCGACGCCGTGGGCGCGGGCGTCGGCGAGGTCGTGCTCTATGCGTCGGGCTCGTCGGCGCGTCAGACCAAGGTGACCAAAGATCGCCCGGTCGACGCGACGATCATGGCGATCGTCGACGAGATCGAGATCGAGGGCTCTGCGCGCTACCAGAAAGTGCCGTCGAGGTAATTCATGCAATCGCTCGACGAAAAGAGGATCCAGGAGATCGTCGAGAAGGTGATGGCGCGCCTCGGCGGCGCCGATCTGCCGTCGACGCCGCTGGAGGCGATCGATCGCGCGATCGTCAAGACCCTACCGCTGCCCAAGGCGCCCGCCTACGGGCAGCCGCGCCCCGACGAGATCAAGCACCGCAACATCCGCATTCCGACGGCGAAGCGCGGCATCTTCCCCGACGTCGACTCGGCGGCGAAGGCGGCGCGCAAGGCGTTCGAGCAATACGACCGCACGCCGATCGATACGCGCAACAAGATGATCGAGGGGATGCGCGCGGTCTCGCTCGCCCACCTGCGCGAGATCGCCGAGTACGCCGTCGCCGAGACCGGCCTCGGGCGCGTCGAGGACAAGCTCAAGAAGAACACGCTCGTCGCCACCAAGACGCCGGGCACCGAGATCCTGCGCCCGATCACCTACTCGGGCGACTACGGCCTCATGATCACCGAGCGCGCGCCCTACGGCGTGTTCGGCGCCATCACGCCGACGACGAATCCGACCGAGACCATCATCTGCAACGGCATCGGCATGCTCGCCGGCGGCAACTCGGTCATCTTCAACACGCACCCGTCGGCGTGGCGCGTCTGCGGCTGGATGGTGCACCTGCTCAACGAGGCCATCGTCGGCGCCGGCGGTCCCGAGAACCTGCTCTGCGCCATCGCCGAGCCGACCATCGAGAGCGCGCAGGCGCTCATGAAGCATCCGCTGGTGCGCATCCTCGCGGTCACCGGCGGCCCCGGCGTCGTCAAGGAAGCGATGAACTCGGGCAAGCGCGCCATCGCCGCCGGCCCGGGCAATCCGCCCGCGGTCGTCGACGAGACGGCGCACCTCGACATCGCCGCCAAGGGCATCGTCGAGGGCGCGTCGATCGACAACAACATCATCTGCACCGCCGAGAAGGAAGTGCTGGCGGTGTCGTCGATCTGCGATCGCCTGAAGGAGCAGCTGGTTCGCGAGGGCTGCTACCTCATGAACGACAAGCAGGTGCGCCAGCTCGAAGGCGTCGTGCTCGACGGCGATCACACCAACAAGAAGTTCGTCGGCAAGAACGCGGGCGTGATCCTGAAGCAGATCGGCGTCCACGTCGGCGACGACGTGCGCCTGGCGATCTGCGAAGTTCCCGAGGAGCACCCGTTCGTGCAGCACGAGCTGCTCATGCCGGTCATCGGCATCGTGCGCTATCCCGACGTCGCCGCGGCCATCGCCGGCGCCAAGCGCGTCGAGCACGGGTTTGGCCACACCGCGGTCATGTACGGCACCAACATCGACGCGCTCTCGGCGATGGCGCGCACCATCAACACGTCGATCTTCGTCAAGAACGGGCCGAACCTGAACGGGCTCGGCTATCGCGGCGAAGGCTACACCTCGTTCACCATCGCGTCGCCGACGGGCGAGGGGCTCACCACCGCGGTCAGCTTCACGCGCGAGCGGCGCTGCACGCTCAAAGATCACTTCCGCTTCGTCTAAGGGGGGCAGGCGCATGGGCACGCTGTTCTTGCAAGAAGTGGATGCGACGATCGTGCTGACCGACGTGCGCGACTTCTCGCCGCTGGCGCAGCAGCTGGGGCCCGTCGATCTCGGCCTCGCGCTCGGCCGCTTCTACGAGCACATCGGCGGCATCATCGAGGGGCACCACGGCCGCATCGTCAAGTTCATCGGCGACGGCGTGCTGGCGGCGTTCATCGGCGGCGACCATCGGCTGCACGCGCTCGAGGCGGTCGCCGAGATGGTCAAGACGCGGCAGACGTTCCTCGACGAGAACGTGACGCGCAAGCTGCCGGTGCTCGACTACGCCATCGGCGCGGCGTCGGGCGCGGTGCTCGCCGGCGAGCTCGGCACCGACAAGCTGCGTTTCTACGACGTGCTCGGCCAGCCGGTGAACCAGGCGTTCCGCGTGTGCGCGCTGGCGACGCGGCGTACGGTGTCGAACCTCATCGACGCGCCGACCTGGGAAGGCGTGAAGACGCAGGGACGCCGCCCCGAGGCGATCGAGACCGACGCGGTCGAGTTCGGCGCCGACAAGGTTCGGCTCTTCAAGCTCGAAGGCTGACGGCAGAGGGCCGCGAGCGAGTGCAGGGTCCGTTTCACCGTCGTGAAGGGCAGGCTGCGGAGGTCGCGGGGCCCGCGCTCGGCGTGATCGAGCTGTCGAGCGTCGCGCGCGGCATGGTCGTCGCCGACGCGATGGTCAAGAAGGCGCCGGTCGAGCTGGTGTTCGCGCGCCCGGTGTCGTCGGGCAAGCTGGTGGTCATCGTCACCGGCGAGGTCGCCGACGTGGAAGAAGCCATGGGCGCGGCGATCGAGACGGCGCAGGCGACGCTCGTCGACCGCCTGCTCTTGCCGCAAGCCGCCGATTCGCTGCTGGCGGCGCTGCGCCGCCACGCGCCGGCGCCGGGCGCCGCCGACGCCGTCGGCATCTTCGAGACCTTCAGCGTCGCATCTACCCTCCTCGCTGCAGACTGTGCCGCCAAGGCCGCGCGCGTCGAGCTCGCCGAGCTGCGGCTCGCCGACGGCCTGGGCGGCAAGGCCTACTTCATCGTCGCCGGCGAGCAGGCCGACGTGGAGGCCGCCATGTTCGCCGCCGAGCACATCACGGCGACGGGGATGCTGCTGGCGCGCGAGGTCATCGCGCGCCCCCACGAGGACCTGCTAAAACATCTGCGGTGACCTCGAACGATTCACTGAGGTTCGCGCGACGACTGCTCGTACCCGACGTGCTGCTCCTGCTCGTCGAGCTCGGCTTCGTGTTCGCGCCGCTGGTCACCTTCTTCGATCTCGATCCGGCGCAGCGCGCGATGCTGCCGCACCTGCTCGCCGTCGTCTTCCCGCTCGCGCTCGCAGTCTGGCTCGGCGTCACCCGCTTCTGGCGCGCGCCGCTCGCACGCGCCTGCCGCCGCCGGCTCGCCGGCGAGACCGTCGACAACGACACGCGCTTCGCCGCCTACGCCGCCTTGCGCGCCTATCCGCGCCGCGCGCTCGCCCTGCGCGTCGCGCTCTGGTCGATCGGCGCCGCCGCCGTCGCCATCGTGCTCAACAACCGCGCCGGCTTTCCCCGCGCCGACGTCTTCACCGTCATCGCCGTCGCCAGCACGCACGCGTTCGGCATCGCCATTTTCCGCGCGCTTGCCTACGAGCGCATCCTCGAGCGCACGCGCGCGTCGCTCCTGCCCGACCTCGACGGGCTGCGCATCTTCGCCGACGCCTATCACGAGCGCCTCTTGCACGCGGCGTTCGCCACCGGCGCCTGCGGCATCTTCGGCATCGCCGCGTTCACCTACTTCTTCATCCCGGTGAACCTCGAGCAGTACGTCCGGCTCGAGACCTTCTATCCCATCACCGTCGCCGCGCTCACCGGCGCCTGGCTGGCGTACCTGCGCGCGGTGCCGCGGCCGATCGATCGCTACCTCGACGCCGCGCTCTCGCGAAAGCCCGCCGATCAGCTGCTGCGCGACGATCCGCGCGCGCTCGCCGCCTACCGCGCGGCGCAGTCGATCCCCTACAAGCTGGCGCTGGCCAAGGTCGCGTTCTGGTTGGTCGCCGAGCTCGCGCTCGTCATGCAGGGCGTCTGGTTCTTCGGCATGGACCTGGAGAACGCCGCGCTCATGTGTGGCGCCGCCGTCGTCGTCACGATCGGCGCCGCCCTCTACGAGGCGCTCTGGGACCGCGCCATCATGCGGCCGCTGCTCGTCCACATCGCCGCGCGCCATCGTCCCGCGCCGGAGAAGATCCGCACGCCGCTGTCGCTGCGATCGAAGATGCTGGCCGGCTTCGGCGCGCTCACCTTCTTCGCCTGCGGCATGTCGCTGTTCCTCTCGTACATGCAGTACAAGACGATGGCGACCGGCTTCATCGGCCGCGAGAGCGAGCTGCGCCTCGACTCGACGCTCGCCGAGCTGCGCGAGCGCGGCGCCTCGCATCCGCTGACGCGCGACGAGCTCCTCAAGGTGCTCGACAACGCCGTGCGCTGGAAGGCGCCCAAAGGCTCGGTGCAGGACGAAGCCGTCATCTACTACCTGCCGCCCGAGGAGGACAGCAAGCCCATCGCGCTCGGCGGCGGCAAGCACGGCGCGCCGCCGCTGCCGTGGACCGGCGAGGCGCTCATGCACCGCCTCGAGCGCGGCGCCATGCAGCTCGACGACAACTCGCTCACCGGCGCCTACGCGCGTTTGTACGTGGGCAAACAAGACTTCGGCTCGATCGCGCTGCTCCTGCCCGGCTATCGCGGGCGCGGGCCCGACCTGGCGCCGCAGGTGAAGATCCTCATCTACTTCTTCTTCGTGCTGCTGACCGTGTCGATGGGCCTCGTCATCCTCGTCGCCACCGATCTCACGCGCCCGATCCGCGATCTCGAGCGCCGCGCCGACGCCATGGCCAAGGGCGATCTCGTCCGCCCGGTGATCTCGCACTCCGGCGAGGCCGACGAGGTCGGACGCCTCACCTACGCCTTCGAGGAGATGCGCCGCGCGCTCAACGACAAGCTGCGCTCTTCGACGGAGATCAACCTCTCGCTCGAGCAGGAGGTCACGCGCCGCACCGCCGAGCTCGAGCGCCGCAACACCGAGCTCAACACCGCGCTCGCCGAGCTGCGCCGCACGCAGGACGAGCTGGTGCGCTCGGAGAAGATGGCGTCGATGGGCCGCCTCGTCGCCGGCATCGCGCACGAGATCAACAACCCGGTCAACGCGGTGGTCAACACCGTCGGGCCGCTCGAGCAGACGCTGGCGACGCTGTCGGTGGCGCCCGACTCGCAGCACGATCTGTCGGAGATGATCCGCGTGATCCAGCGCGGCGCGCGCCGCACCAAAGAGATCGTGCAGGCGCTCCACAACTACTCGCGCGGCGACGACGATCGGCTCGTCGACGTCGATCTGCAGCGCGGCATCGACGACTCGCTCGATCTGTTGCGCCACCACCTGAAGAACGGCATCACGGTCGAGCGCCAATACGGCGACGTCGGCCGCGTGCGCGGCCACGCCGGTCAGCTGCACCAGGTGTTCATGAACCTCTTGACCAACGCGGCGCAGGCGCTCGGCGAACGCGGCGACGGCGGCCTCATCCGCATCGCCACCGAGCGCAAAGAGGGCAAGGCCGTCATCACGGTCGCCGACGACGGGCCCGGCATCCCGGCCGAAGTGTTGCCGCGCATCTTCGATCCCTTCTTCACGACCAAGGAGGTCGGGCAGGGCTCCGGGCTCGGCCTGTCGATCGTGCACGGCATCGTCGAGCGCCACGGCGGCACCATCGCCGTCGACAGCACCGTCGGCAAGGGCACCACGTTCACCGTCTCGCTGCCCGCGGAGTAGCCGCGCGTTCGGTCGCTACTTGGCGTTCGGATCGGCCAGCCGCCCCGCGAACAGCACCACGCCGCTGTCGCGATCGCGGATCAAGAAGAGGAACGGGTGGTCGCAGCGGAACTCGACAGGCTTGGCCGTCGGCGGCGCCGCCCCCGCCTTCATCATCACCGCCGTCGCCGCCGCCGCCTCGGTGCCGTGCTCGTCGACGTCGACGAACGCCTGGTGCACCACGTTGCCGATGTAGAGCTCCTTGCCGCCGTCGATGCCCGAAAAATCGGCGCCGGGAAACTTGAACGGCAGCGGCATGCCCATCGCGCTCAGCTCGTCTGCGAGCTGGAACGACGACGAGGTGCGAAACTTCGGCAGCATCACGTCCACGCGCACCGACGACAGCGCGCCCACCCACCGGGCCAGCGCGCCGCCCACGTACGCCTCTTCGATCTTGCCGATGCCGTCGCGCGCCGCCGGCAGCACCACGTCCATCACCACGCGCCCGTCGCCGTAGGGCAGCTCCGCCATCATGCCGCCGTCGAATTTCGCGAGCTGGTAATAGCCGATGCGCCGCATGAGCGGCACCTTCTCTTGGCGTCCGCCCGTCGCGAAGAAGGGCTGCTGCGAGGTCTGCGACGTGCTGAACTCCTCGTCCCACTGCGCCTTGAAGTACACCGCGTTGGTCAGCACCAGCTTGGTGTCCGCGGTCAAGAGTCCGTGCGCGATCAGCTCCTTGATCTTCTGCTCGGTCGCGTCGGCGACCCACCTGTTGATCGCGACGCGCGCCGCCTCGGCGTTCTTGTGGAAGTCGACGGTGCCGAGCGGCGCGCGATAGTCGTCGCGCAAAACCTTCAGGTACTCGTCGCGAAACTTGTGCCCCGCCTGCGCCCACAGGCGATTGGCCACGCGCAGCACGACCTTCTTGTGCGCGAGCTCCTCCTCCTGCCACTTTTGCATCTGCGGATCCGTCGCCGGCTGCGACGGCAACGGCGGCGTCGCCAGCGCCGCCCACGCGGCGAGCTGCTTGCCGAACGCCGCGTTCGCGTCGGCGGGCAGCGCCAGCCCCTTCTTCAGCTCGGCCGCGGTCTCGCCGCGCGCGCCCGCCGCCGCCATCGCCATCGCGATGCGCACGCTCGCCGGTGAGTAGAAGAGGTTGCCCGATTTGCCGCGCAGCTTTCCGTGCAGCGCCGCGGCGAAGCTCGCGTCTCCGTCGCCCATCCTCGTCTCCGATCGCGCGCTCGTCGCCGTCACCCCGAGGAGCGCGCACGCCAGAAGCGCAGTGCGCATGGTGCCGGCATCATATCACCGCGCCGCGCTATTCGGCGACGGCGGGCGTGCCGCGGTCGGTGTTCTTCAAGGTGAAGCGCGCGGTCGCGCCGTTCGAGCAGTTGAAGCTGAAGCCGCCCGCGTGCAGCTCGTCCGCGGTCACCGTCATGGTCCCCTGGCAGATGAGGTCGGGGCTGTCGACGTCGGAGTCTTCGTAGCGAATCCCGATCTGCATGGCGAGCAGCGAATCGCCGGCCAGATCGGCGAGCACCTCCTGATTCCACGACGGCGAGGAGTCGTCCGACTGGTCGGTGGTGCAGCCCTCGATGCCGTTGACGTCGGCGCAGATGTACGGGTCGGGCGGGCCGAAGAGCGGATCCCAGTTGTCGCCGGGCACCTTGCCGTCGTCGGCGATGAGATCGAACTTGGTGCCGTTGTTGAGCACGCAGATCTGCGTCGCCTGCTCGCACGTCTCCCACTGCGCACATCCACCACACGGCGCCACATGACATCCCGCCGCCACGAAGCCGAGGACCACCACCGAAGCCAGCGTCAGTTTGCTCATGCGCGCCCGTCATTGCAGTGACGACGCCAACGGCACGTTACTCGCCGGCGCGCTCGATTGTCGACGGGCGGCCCGACCAATCGGGGCAACTTGTAACCCGGTTACACGTCGAGTATCCGACGCAGCGTCAGACGCACAATCACCGCACGTAGACGCCGAACATCTGTAGGTGCGCGTAGTCGTCGCCCGGCAGCACGTGCTTCTGCGCGTCCAGATGCTCGGCGAGAAGATAGAACGACGCCCAGTCTCCCGGCGTCGCGTCGGCGGGGATCGTGATGGTGAACGACACGGCCTTGCCGTCGTTGAGCGCCGGCGCGCCTTGCGCCGCGCTCCAGGCCGCGCCCACGCGGCTGACCTCCTGCACCCGCGCCCGCACCACCCAATCGTCCATCGGCGCCGTCGACCAGCCGGTGACGAGGATGCGCATCGTCTCGCCGGGGATGCCCGAGTACCACGCCTTGTCCGTCGTCGCGGCGTAGTACGGAAGCCCCAGCGACGGCACGCACGGATCGCCGCCCGCCGCCGCCGCCGCGTTGGAGAACGCGCGCTGATAGTAGTAGCCGCCCTCGAGGATGCGCGTGTCGATGCACAGATCGCCGTTCTCGGTGACGCGGTTGTCTTCGTACTCGAGCCACGGATCGGACATCCACACCGGCACCGTCGACGGCGGGATCGCCACGCGCCAGCCCGCGCCGGTGTCCGTCGCCGCTTCGGCGATCTCGTGGCTGCCGACGACGGTGAGCTGCTGCAGCTGCGTCTCGAAGCCGATCTGGCAGCGCTGCACCACCGCGAAGCCGTCGCCGCCGTCGCCGAACGGGAGATGATAGGCGGCCGCGCCCGGCCCCTTGCAGAGCACGTTGTTCTCGAGGCTCACGCCGGGCGGCAGGTATACGAGATAGAGCGTCTTGCCGTCGGGCGTGGGCGCGTTCGTCGTCGCCGCCAGCGTCGCGTTCACGTAGGCAGCGACCGCGTCCGACGTCAGCGCCGGCGTCACCGTCGGCAGCGGCGCACCGGTCAGGTGCACCGCCGGCGCCGTCGGCGGCAGCACGCCGTACTCGGCGGTCACCGTCTTGTACCAGTCGCTCGTGATCGCAGCGTCGGCGAAGGCGAACAGATCGTTCTGCATCGGATCACCGGCCGCGACGATCACGACCAGGCGCATCGGCGAGAGCGTGCCCGCCGTCGACGCAGGCAGCAGGCGCGGAAATCCCCGGTGGCCCGACGATTCCGACACGTCGCCCGGATCGACACCGCCGGGATCTGCGCCCGGATCGTCACCGTTCGCTCGCGGCACCACGTCCGGCGTCGCCGCTCGCCCGCGCGGCGCGCTGCAGCCGGCCGAGACGCAAAACAGCGCGGCGAGGATCCAGGTACGCATCTGTGATCTCATCGCCTACATGAGACGGGTTTGTCTGTGACTCCTTCCAAGACAAAATGACAAGGTGAGCTGGCAAATTGTCAGCGGTGGGGTAGAATTGACAACATGTCAGCGGCGCAAGTCATTGAAATCGCGAAAACCAGGCCGCTGGCGCGCTTCGCGCAACAGGGGACGGCACCATGAGTGAGCCCGCGCTGCTGGTCGTCGATGACGAAGCCTCGAACCTCGAGTCGCTCGAGCGCATCTTCGCGCGCGAAGGGCTGACCGTCATCGCCGCCAAGGACGGCAAGGACGCGCTCGAGGTGGTGCGCAAGCGGCGTGTCGACGTCGTCCTGACCGACCTCATGATGCCGGGGATCTCGGGCGTCGATCTCTTGAAGGCGGTGAAGCAGGTGTCGCCGGAGACCGAGACGGTGGTGATGACCGCCTACGGCACCGTCGAGGCCGCCGTCGAGGCGATGCGCGAAGGCGCGTACGACTTCATCACCAAGCCGCTCAAGCGCGCCCACGTCGTGCGCGTGGTGTCGAAGGCGCTCGAGAAGCAGTCGCTGATGGTGGAGAACAAGACGCTCAAGGCGCAGCTCGAGGCGACGCGGCGGCGGCCGATCGTCGGTCAGTCGCTGGCGATGCGCCGCACGCTCGAGGTGGTGCAGCAGGCGGCGCCGTCGATGGCGACGGTGCTGCTCCTCGGCGAGTCGGGCACCGGCAAGGAGCTGCTCGCGCGCCAGATCCACGAGTCGTCGCCGCGCGCGGGACGCGCGTTCATTCCGGTCAACTGTGCCGCCATCCCCGAGGGCATCCTCGAGGGTGAGCTGTTTGGCTACGAGAAAGGCGCGTTCACCGGCGCCGTCGCGCGCCGCGACGGACGCTTCGCGCTCGCCGACGGCGGCACGCTGTTCCTCGACGAGATTGGCGAGATCCCGCTGAGCGTGCAGGTCAAGCTCTTGCGCGTGCTGCAGGAGGGCGAGATCGAGCGGCTCGGCGGCAAGGCGCAGAAGATCGACATCCGGCTCGTCGCCGCGACCAACAAGGATCTGCGCAAGGCCGTCGCCGACGGCGCGTTCCGCGAGGATCTCTACTATCGGCTCAACGTGATCGCGGTGAACGTGCCGCCGCTGCGCGATCGCCGCGACGACATTCCGCTCCTCGTCGACCACTTCCTGGCGCGCTTCCGCGAGAAGAACGGCAAGGCGGTGGCCGGTTGCACGCGCGCCGCGCTCGACGTGCTCACCGAGCACAATTGGCCGGGCAACGTGCGCGAGCTCGAGAACGCGATGGAGCGCGCGGTCGTGCTCACCAAGTCGAGCGCGATCGACGTCGAAGACTTGCCGCGCGAGGTGCGCGGCGCGCCGCCCCTGGCGTCGGGCTCGGGGCGCGCGCTGACGTTCGAGATCGGGACGCCGCTCTCCGACATCGAGATGCGCGTCATTCACGAGACCTTGAGACACACGAAGGGCGACAAGCGACTGGCTGCGCAGCTCCTCGGGATTGCGACGCGGACGATCTATCGCAAGCTCGAAGAGCCAAATGATCCAGATGCGTCCGTCACCAATGACAATTTGGCAATGGAAAGCCCGCTCGTCGCCTCCAAGTAGCTGAAATCGTCCGCAAACCGCTGGCATGAAAGGTGATAGCTGACGGCCCGGGGCCGAAGGCCTTTTTGCGTCCAATGGAAATCCTGCTGAAGAAATATTTTTGGGTCGTGAACCTCGTGGTGATCGGGATCTGCGCGGCCTTCGCCGGCCGCGCGGCCGGTCACATCCTCGAGGGCGCGTACCTCGCTGGTGACGACATCAAGGCGCCCGCGCATCGCGCGGCGCTGCCGGCGGTGGCCAAGCCGCACGACAAGAGCGGCGAAGCGATCGTCTCGCGCGACATTTTCTGCTCGGGCTGCGTGCCGCCCAAGCCGACGGTCGAGAGCGAGAACGCCGCGCCGTCGCACGAGTGGACCAAGTCGACGCTGCAGCTCGAGCTGGTATCGACGATGGTCTGCCCGTCCGACGACAACTACTCGATGGCCGTCATCCGCGACATGTCGACGAAGGAGAAGGACCCGGAGATGTATCATCGCGGGTCGGCCATCGGCGGGACGGGCGCGACGGTGTATCGCGTGATGTCCAAGCGCGTCTACATCCTCAACGGCGGCAAGCCGGAGTACCTCGAGCTCGACGGCAACGTCGCGCCGGCGCCGGCGGTCGCGCAGAACACGCCGCCGCCGTCGACGCTCAACCCCGAGCTCGGCGACATCGACAAGGGCGTCAACTGCAGCGGCAACTCGTGCACCGTCGATCGCGCGCTCGTCGAGAAGCTGCTCTCGAACACGACCATGCTGGCGACGGCGGCGCGCTTCGTGCCGTCGATCAAGGACGGCAAGCCCAACGGCTTCAAGCTGTACGCGATCCGTCCGCAGTCGATCTTCGGGCGCATCGGGCTGCAGAACGGCGACACCATCAAGGCCATCAACGGCAGCGAGATGACCACGCCCGACGCGGCGCTCGGTCTCTACACCAAGCTGCGCAACGCCAGCCACCTGTCGGTGCAGGTAGAGCGGCGCGGCGAGACGGTCACGCTGGACTACTCGATCCGATGACGAGTGAGGCCACATGAGCGCCGTGATCGCGGCGGCGTTGTTCGCGCAGCTCGTCGTCGTCGGCGGCGATGCGGACCTGTGCCTCATGAAGGAGCGCGTCGGCGCGATGCCGACGGGCGCGATGACGGTGCGCGAGCTCGTCGAGCTCATGGCGCGCAAGGAGTGCGTGCGGTATCTCGTGCCGTCGCATTTTCTCGATCGTCGCGTCGAGGTCGCGCCGGCAAAGGATTGGCGCCGCGCGGCGCAGAGCGCGCTGGCGAAGCAGGGGATCTCGCTGAGGACAGAGAACGTGCAGATGCTCACCGGGCCGCCGGCGCCGACGCCGGTGAGCAGTGACGAGCTCGATCGTGCCATTCGCTGCAAGACGCCGGGCCATTGCGTCGTCGAGCGGGCGCTCGTCGATCGGCTCCTCGCCGATCCGGAATCGATCATCGCCGGCGCACGGGTCATCCCTGCCGTCGGCGGCGGCGAGATCATCGGCTTCAAGGTCTATGCGATCCTGCCGCAGAGCTTGTGGGCGCGGCTCGGCGTCGCGAACGGCGACACGATTCAAACCATCAACGGCTTCGAGCTTACATCGCCGGAGAAGGCGCTCGAGGCCTACACCCGGCTGCGCAGCGCAGCCCAGCTGACCGTGCGCATCGTCCGGCGCGAGCAGCCGCTGACGTTCACCTACGAAATCCGATGAGGACGACTTTGACTCGACCGATACATATCGCCTTCGTGGTCTTCCTACTTCCCGCCGTGGCTGTGGCGCAGGGGCGCAACGTTCCGCCGCCGACGGTGAACCGCGGCGCGACGCCGCCGGCGCCGCCACCGGCAGTTCCGACGCCGAAGCCGTCGGGCGCGGTCGACAACACGCCGCCGCTGCCGGGTGAGCAGGAGGCGCTGCGCGAGTGCCACAAGTATCCGCCGAACAAGAAGTTCAAGTGGGAGCTGCGCGGTGAAGTCGACCTGATGGCGCTGCTCAACTCGATCTCGCCGATGATGTGCCGGCCGATCATCGTGCCCGGCTCGATCCGCCAGTCGAAGGTCACGATCCTCGCGCCCGACACGGTCACGGCGCCCGAGGTCTATCGCATGTTCCTGTCGTCGTTGGAGACGATGGGCCTCACGGTGCAGCCCGAAGGCAAGGTCCTCAAGATCATCGAGTCGAACCGCGCGCGCGAGAGCGCGATCCCGACCTACGGCGGCGACAACAACCCGCCGACGCAGGATCAGTTCGTGACGCGCCTGCTGCGCCTCGAGCACGTGGCGCCCGAGGACGTGAAGGTGGTGCTCGATCGCTTGAAGAGCCGCGACGGTGACATCACCGCGTACGGGCCGACCAACACGCTCGTGATCACCGACCTGGCGTCGAACATCCGGCGCATGGAGGACGTGACCAAGCAGCTCGACGTGCCGATGGGCGGCGAGAAGATCTGGGTCGTCAAGCTGCACACGGTGTCGGCGACCGACATGGCGACGATGCTGTCGAGCATCTTCAACGTCACCAAGACGGGCGCGGCGCCGGCACCGGCGGCGGGACGGCGCGGGCCGAACCTGGCGGCGCCGGCGGGGCACGAGGTGCCGGGCGGTGGGCCGCTCGGCTCGGACCTGTCGGTGTCGCAGATCATCCCCGACGATCGGCAGAACCTCCTCGTCATCGTCTCGACGGAGAACGCCTACCGGCGCATCCTCGCGCTGGTCAAGCGGCTCGACCAGATGTCGATGCGTCAGGGAGACTCGGCGACCGATCTCGTGCACGTGTATCGCCTGGCCAACGCCAACGCCGACGACATCGCCGGCACGCTCGGTGGGCTCGGGGCGGCGGTGAGCCGCGGCAGCTCGGGCTCGAGCTCGGCGCCGGGCGCGCGTCCGTCGACGCCGTCACCGTCGGGCGGCGGGGCGGGCAGCAAGACCGGGCTGTTCGAAGGCGACGTGCGCATCTCTTCGGACAAGCCGACCAACTCGCTCGTCATCCTGGCGTCGGGCCGCGACTACATCACGGTGCGTGATCTGATCCGGCAGCTCGATCAGCCGCGCATGCAGGTGTTCGTCGAGGCGACGATCCTCGAGATCTCCGTCGACAAGACGCGCAAGCTCGGCGTCGCCTGGCACGGCGGCTCGACGTTCCAGACCGGCAGCGATCAGTCGCTGCTCTTCGGCGGATCGGAGCCGTCGTCGGACGTGAACTCGATCCTGTTCTCGCCGGCGGCGCTGTCGGGCCTCGCGGCGGGCTTGCGCGGCCCCGCGATCCCGGGCGCCGACAAGATCCTCGGCCTGCCGCCGGGCACGTCGGTGCCGAGCTTCGGCGTGTTCGTGCAGGCGCTGCAGAACAACGGCGACGTCAACGTCGTGTCGATGCCGCACGTGCTCACCACCGACAACGAGAAGGCGACCATCCAGGTCGGCCAGAACCTGCCGTTCCCCGGCTCGCTCGGCGGCTTTCCCACCGCCGGCGTTCCCGGCGCCTCCGGCGCCACCGGCAGCTTGCCGGGCGCGACCTTCGGCTTCGGCACGTCGGTGCAGCGTCAGGACGTGGCGCTCAAGCTGGAGATTACGCCGCACGTGAGTGAATCCGATTTCGTGCGTTTGGAAATCGATAATGAATTGTCGGACGTGTCGAATCCGAACTTCAACGGGCTCGGTCCGGCCACGAGCAAGCGAACGGTCAAATCGGTCGTCACCGTCAGAGATCAGCAGTCGATCGTGCTCGGTGGCCTGATCAAGGATTCCGTGTCAGAAACAGTGAACAAGGTTCCGCTGCTCGGTGATATCCCGATTCTCGGATATCTTTTCAAGTCCACGAGCAAAACGATTACCAAGCAGAACCTGCTCATCATCCTGACGCCGTACATCATCAAGGATCCGGGCGATCTGCGCCGCATCTTCGACCGCAAGCTGCGCGAGCGCCGGGAATTCATGGAGCGCTACTCGGCGTTCCGCGACGAGAAGGACTACGAGGCGGAGGTCGACTATCGCCGCAAGCGCGGCCTGCTCGAGGAGATCAACCAGACGGCCCACGAGGCAGAGCTGGAAGCGGTCGAGCTGCGCAACGCCGAGCAGATGCTCGGCCGCGACATGTCGGGCGAAGTGACGGTCGATCCGCAGCCGGTGCCGACGCCGCTACCGCCGAAGATCATCGTGCCGGTGCCGGCGCCGCCGCAGTGAAGGTGATCCGAGCGTGAACATCGTGAGGACGAGGAGCTGATGCAGTACGAGGACGAAATCACCGCAGTGCGCGCGACCGGCGAGATGCCGGCGGCGGGGTCACACCCGCGCGCGCTCGGCCAGATCCTCATCCGCCAGACGCAGCTCACCGAGCAGCAGCTCGACGACGGCTTGCGCGTGCAGCGCGAGGAGGGCGGCCGCATCGGCGAGATCCTGGTGCGGCGCAACTACGTCACCGAAGAGCAGATGCTGCACGCGCTGGCGTCGCAGCTCGATCTGCCGATGGCCAACGAGATCAAGCCCGAGGCGTGCGAGACCGAGCTCGCCGCGCTGGTGCCGATCAACTTCGCGAGGCAGCACCGCCTCATGCCCATCCGCCGCGTCGGGCGCGGGGTGGAGGTCGCGGTCGCCGATCCGCTCGACGTGCACGCGCTCGATGACGTGCGTCGCGTGCTCAACGCCGAGATCCTGCCGGTGGTGGCGCCGTCGGCCAAGATCGTCGAGGCCATCAACAAGGTCTACGCGCGCCAGGAAGGCGGCGTCGATCTTGGCGAAGGCGAAGGCGAGATGGAGGGCGAGGCCGAGGAGCTCACCGACATCCTCGACCTCACCGACGAGGCCCCGATCATCCGCTGGGTCAACTCGCTCATGTTCAACGCGGTCAAGGAGCGCGCCAGCGATATCCACATCGAGCCGCGCGAAAAAGAGCTCATCGTCCGTTACCGCGTCGACGGCAACTTGATGGAAGTGAAGCGCGCGAACCGCAACTACGTGAACTCGATCCTGTCGCGCGTGAAGATCATGGCCGGCCTCAACATCGCCGAGAAGCGCCTGCCGCAAGACGGCCGCATCCGGCGCAAGATCGCCGGCAAGGACATCGACATGCGTGTCGCGACGGCGCCCGGCGTCAACGGCGAGCGCATCACGATCCGTCTGCTCGATCGCTCGAGCGTGCTCCACGATCTGTCCGACATCGGCTTCGGCGACGATCACCTGGTGGTCATCGACGAGCTGATCCATCGCCCGCACGGCATCATCCTCGTCACCGGACCGACCGGCTCGGGCAAGACGACCACGCTCTACGCCTGCCTGGCGAAGATCAACACGCCCGACCTCAACATCCTCACCGTCGAGGATCCGGTCGAGTACCAGCTCGAGGGGATCACGCAGGTTCCGATCAACGCCAAGATCGAGCTGACCTTCGCGTCGGTGCTGCGCAGCTACCTGCGCCACGATCCCGACGTCATCATGGTCGGCGAGATCCGCGACGGCGAGACCGCGGGCATGGCCATCCAGGCGTCGCTCACCGGCCACCTCGTCTTCTCGACGGTCCACACCAACGACGCCGCCGGCGCCATCACGCGTCTGGTCGACATGGGGATCGAGCCGTTCCTCGTGGCCTCGTCGCTGGTGGGGCTGCTCGCGCAGCGCCTGGTGCGGCGCTTGTGCCCCGAGTGCCGCGTGCTCTATCGCCCGACCGATGGCGAGCTGCGCAAGCTGAGCATCGATCCGGCGGCGTTCTTCGCCGGAGAGGTGCGCGTGCCGCCGATCCGCAGCAAGTACACGCCGCCGCCCAAGGGCATGCTCTATCAGGCGCGCGACGGCGGCTGCACGCACTGCAGGCGATCGAGCGACTCCAAGGGCGGGTACCTCGGGCGAATGGGCATCTACGAGCTGTTGCTCATGGACAACGACGTCCGCGAGATGGCGCTCAAGAACACCGACTCGAACCGGATCAAGCAGACGGCGATCGCCAAGGGCATGCGCACGCTGCGCGACGACGGCGCGGCCAAGGTGCTCTCGGGCATCACCACGATCGAAGAGGTCATGATGGTCACCGCGGAGGACAAGCAGTAGGGCGATGCCGGTCTTTTCGTACAAAGGGTTCGACACGCGCGGCAAGGCGGTGTCCGGCGTCAAGGACGCGGACAACCTGCGTGCGCTGCGCGCGAACCTGAAGCGCGACGGCATCCTCATCACCGAGGCCAAGGAGGCGTCGCTGCGCGCCGCCGCCGTCGCGCAGGGCGCGGGCGCCGCCGCGGGCATGGGCCTGCTGGCGCTGTTCAACCCCGTCGCCGCGATGCGCTACTGGAAGGAGCGCGAGGCCGCCGATCGCGGCTCCGTCGCCGTGCTCACGCGTCAGCTCGGCACGCTGTTGCGCGCCGGCGTGCCGCTCGCCGATTCGCTCGGCGCGCTCGTCGACCAGGTCGAGCGCGCGGGCTTGAAGCGCGTGCTCGCCGACGTCAAGACGCAGGTCAACGAAGGCTCGTCGCTCGGCGACGCGATGGCGCGCCATCCCAAGGTCTTCCAGGATCTCTACGTCAACATGGTCCGCGCCGGCGAGGCGTCGGGCAACCTCGAGCCGGTCATGTTCCGCCTCGCCGACTTCCTCGAGGCGCAGAACAAGCTGCGCGGCAAGATCATCTCGGCCTTGTTCTATCCGATCGCGATGACCGTGATCGGCGCCGGCATCATGGCGATCCTCATGATCTCGGTCGTTCCCAAGGTCACGTCGATCTTCGCCGACACCGGCAAGGCGCTGCCGTGGAACACGCAGCTGCTCATCGGCATCTCCGAGACGGTGTCGAGCTGGCGGGGCCTCGTGCTCTTGATGTTCGTGATCGGCGCGATCATGCTCTTCCGTCGCTGGAAGCGCACGCCGAGCGGGCGCGCCACCGTCGATCGCATCGTCTTGAAGCTGTGGATCGTCGGGCCGCTGGCGCGCAAGATCGCCATCACCCGCTTCGCCAAGACGCTGTCGACGATGCTGGCATCGGGCGTGCCGCTGTTGCGCGCGCTCGATATCGTGAAATCGATCCTCGGGAACACCGTTCTGCAGAAGGTGATCGAGGAGGCCAAGGGCTCGATCCAGGAGGGCGAGTCGATCGCCGCGCCGCTCAAGCGATCGGGCGAGTTTCCGCCCATCGTGACGCACATGATCTCCGTCGGTGAGCGCTCGGGTCAGCTCGAGCAGATGCTGGAAGAAGTGGCACGCGCGTACGACCTCGAGATCGATCTGACGATGGGCCGCCTGACCACGCTGCTCGAGCCGGTGATGATCCTGCTCATGGGCGGCTCGGTGGCCTTCGTCGTCTTCTCGATCTTGATGCCGATCATGCAAATGAACGAGTTCGTCGGATGAACCAGGAGGAGCGCATGGACCGCAGGATTGGTAAGACGCTCGCACAGCGACGCCGCCGCGCGCGCGGTATGACGCTGGTCGAGATCATGGTCGTCGTCGCCATCATCGGCATGATCATGGGCGCCGTCGCCGTCGGCGCGATGAGCCAGCTCGAGAAGGCGAAGAAGAAGAACACGGCGATGATCATCCACAACGTGCAGGAGGCGCTCGTCCACTACGCGACGGACAACACCGACTCCTGCCCGAAGTCGCTCAACGAGCTGGTGGCGCAGAAGTACCTGACGAAGGAGCCGAAGGACGACTACGGCCAGCCGCTCATGTACGCCTGCCCATCGACGCACGGCTCGGACTCGGCCGACGTCTGGTCCAAGGGCAAGGACAAGCAGGACGGCACGACCGACGACATCACCTCCTGGGGGCCGTGACGTCGCGTGGCCGTTCGCCGATATATGAGCCGCGCCCGTCGCGGCTTCTCGCTCGTCGAGGTGATGGTGGTGATCGCCATCGTCGGCCTCCTCCTGGGCATATCGGTGTACGGCTTCCGCTCGGTCGCCAAGACCGGCCTGCGTAGCTCGGCGGCGAAGCTGGCGGGGGCCATCCGCTACTGCTTCGATCGCTCGGTCACCACCGGCTCGTACTTTCGAATCGTGCTCGATCTGGACACCAACAAATACTGGGCGGAGCGCTCGGACGATCGCACCTACCTGAACGCGGGCAAGGAGGACTCGCCCGGCAAGGGGCAGGCGTTCGACGAGGCCGCCGCGGAGAAGAAGCGCGACGAGGACGAGGCCAAAATACAGGAGATGGCCACGTCGGTCGGCGGACAGATGATGACGCTCGATCCGCCGCCGAAGCCGAAGCGCGCCAAGTTCCAGACGTTCAAGGACACGACCCTGCCGCAGGTGAAGCTGGGGCGCGCCGAGCTGTTCGACGTGTTCACGCCGCGGCAGCGCGAGCCGTACCGCAAGGGGCGCGCCTATCTGTACTTCTTCCCCGACGGGCACACCGAGCGCGCGATCGTGCGGCTGCACGACGGCGACGACTTCTATTCGCTCGTGGTGCATCCGCTCACCGGGCGCGTCGAGGTCATGTCGGGCAAGGTCGACATCCCGCACGACTTCGGCGAGCGCGACGAGGAAGGCAAGGACGTCACGCGATGACGGCGCGCGCGCCACATACGCGCGGCTTCGCGCCGCATACGCGCGGCTTTTCGCTGCTCGAGGTGATGATCGCGATGGCGATCCTCGCCGGTGCGCTGACCTGGATGGTCGTCGGCGTGTCGCGCAACATCAAGGCCGAGAACCACGCCAAGCTGATGACGGCGGCCAACTTCCTCGCGCGCGAGAAGATGATCGACGTCGAGGATGACCTCTACGAAAAGGGCTTCGGCGAGTTCGAGAAGGAGCAGTCGGGGCAGTTCGACGACAAGGGCTTCTCGCGCTTTGCGTGGAAGGCGATCGTCGACAAGGTGGAGCTGCCGTCGGCGGAGCAGCTGCAGACGGTGCTGTCGAACGCGCAGCAGGCGCGCCAGACGCTGCAGGGCGGCGGCCCGGCGGGGAGCGACCAGAACCAGGCCGGCGCGAGCGCGCAGACCGGCACGTCGTCGTCGAACCCGCTGAGCGCGGGCGCGAGCGCGATGTCGTCGCAGTTCGGCATCATCAAGGACGTGCTCGAGCAGGCGATCCGGCGCGTGACCATCCAGATCACGTGGAACGAAGGGCGCGGCGAGCAGAAGGTGGAGCTCGTCGCCTATTACACCGACGTGCGGCGCGTCGATCAGGCGATCCAGATCGGCAGCGCGGCCGCGGCCGGCGCCAACGGCAGCGGCAGCGGCACCGGCACCCCGGGCTCGACGACCTCGCCCTCGACGTCGACGGGGACACACTGATGCGCGCGCGCGCGAACAGGATGTGCCGACGCACAATAAATATGATGCGCGCGCACAACAAGCGCGGCTTCACGCTGATCGAGGTCATGGTCGCCGTCTCGATCCTGGCGATCGTGACGACGCTGACCTGGGCCTCGTTCAAGCAGACCTTCGCCACCAAGAGCGCGATCGAGGCGCAGGCCGGCCGCTATCGCACCGTGCGCCTCGCGCTCGAGCGCATGGCGCGCGAGCTGTCGATGGTCTACGTGTCGCAGAACGAGGACACCTCGCAGCCGGAGCGGCGCACGCGCCTCGTCGGCAAGCACCACGGCGACATCGACGAGGTCCTCTTCTCGTACTTCGGCCACCAGCGGCTCTACGCCGACGCCAACGAGGCCGACACCGCGCTCGTCTATTACTACGCGGGGCGCGATCGCGACGATTCGCGCAAGACCAACCTGATGCGGCGCGAGACGCGGCGCTTGTCGTATCTGAAGGTCGACGAGCAGGCGGGCGAGGCCGACATCGTCTGCGACGACGTCATCAAGCTCAAGCTCGACTACTACGACAAGCGCGACAAGGTGTGGCGCGACGAGTGGGTGACCACCTCGCTCGACGGGCAGCCCGACCGTCTGCCGTCGAAGATCCGCATCACGCTCACGGTGCGCGACGAGCGCGGCAAGGAAGTGCCGTTCCAGACCGAGGTGCGCGTGGCGATGTCCGAGCCGCTCAACAATCAGCCGCGCAACCTCGCCGTCACCGGCGTGGGCCAGCCGCCTGCGCTGACGCAGCAGGCGTCGGGCACGAGCGGACAGCCGTCCGGCACGACGGGCGCGGCGACCGGCACGTCGACGTCGACGACGCCGGTGCTGACCGGGCCGACCGCGGGGACCTCGCGATGAGCCGCGCCCTGCGACAGTTGTGGCAACGTCTGCGCCGGCCGGTGATCGTGCGTCGGCGCCGCCAGGCGGGCATCGCGCTCATCGTCGTCACCGTCACGCTGGCGGTGCTCGGCGCCGTCATCGGCGACTTCTCGTTCAACGCGCGCGTCGATCTCGAAGCCGCCGCCAACGCGCGCGACACCTTGCGCGCCGAGTATCTGGCGCGCTCGGGCATGCAGCTGTCGCGCCTCCTCATCAAGGTGCAGCAGTCGGTGCTCGACAAGAACCGCCAGTTCGTCGGCGACATCCAGATCTCCGACTTCGCCCCCTATCTCATGAAGGCGTTCGGCGGCGAATCCGACGAGCGCGCCGGCCTCGGTGCGCTGCTCGGCATCGACGTCTCGACGATGAAGGGCCTCGGCGTCGGCAAGGGCGCCACCTTCGACGTCACCATGACCTCCGACGACGGCCGCATCAACCTCAACTGCGGCGGCGGGCTCAACCCCAACCAGCAGCAGGCGCAGGCGCTCTACGGCCTGCTCTCCGCGCTCTTCTGGCCGCCGCGCTACGAGAACCCGCCGTGGCGCATCTGGGGCTGGCCCGACTCCGACGGACAGATCGCGCAGCGCGACGAGACCGCGCGCGCCATCATCGACTGGACCGACTTCGACACGCAGCAGTTCGCGCCGATGGTGACGCTGCCGGGCGGGCAGGCGCCTTCGTCAGGCACGGGCGGCGGCGCCGAGGCTTACAACTACGACGGCTCGCGCGATCCCTACAAGGCGCGCGACAACTTCTACGACACGCTCGAGGAGCTCAACCTCGTGCGCGGCGTCGGCGACAACTTCTGGGGCACCTTCGGCGAGCTGTTCACCGTCTACGGCGGCTGCCAGATCAACGTCGGCGCCATCCCGCCGGAGAAGTGGCCGATCATGGCCGCCATCATCCGCTACGCGGCCAAGGATCCGAACAATCAGGTGCTCACCGACGATCTGCAGGTCGCGGCGATCGCGCAGAAGATGTTGTCGCTCATGCAGATGACCGGCGGCGCCGTGGTGCAGAACGTCACGCAGCTCGTCAACTTCATCAACAACCCCGAGCAGGCGATGCAGAACATGGCCACCGGCAACGGCAACGCCAACAACTCGTCGTCGTCCTCGTCGTCGAGCGGCAACGGCGCGCTCGGCATCCAGCTCGACGTCAACAAGGCCAACCAGGTGATGGTGATGCAGGCGCGGCGCATCTATCGTCTCGACGCGGTCGGCACAATCCAGCGCACCAAGGACAAGAAGATCGAGGTTCACATTCGCGGCATCTGGGATTCGGAGCACGTCAACCAGAACACCACCAGCGGCGACCCCAACGACCTCAAGGGCACCTGGGTCTACTGGCGGCAGGACTGACGACACATGGCGCATAAGATTCTGGGAATCGATCTCGGGGCCTACTCGGTGAAGATCGCGGAGCTGTCGGCCGGCTTCCGCCAGTCGCAGCTCACCGGGCTCTACGAGCGGCCGCTCCTGCCTGCCCTCGAGGGCGAGTCGGCCCTGGCGCGCGCGGCGCGCACCGCGGCCGAGCTCATCGCCGACGAGAAGCTGCAGGCGGAGATGTTCGCCACCTCGCTCGGCGGCGAGGCCACGCTGCGCCTGCTGACCATGCCGTTCTCCGACCCGAAGAAGATCGAGCAGGTGCTCGGCTACGAGCTCGAGTCGCAGATCCTCGGCGAGCTCGACGGGCTGGTCTACGACAGCGTCATCTCGACGACGCGCCTCGGCGAAGGCGGCACCTCGACGACCAACGTCATCGCCGTCGCGGCGCAGAAGGAGACGGTCAAGGAGCGCGTCGACGCGCTGGCGGCCATCGGCGCCGAGCCGCGCGTCATCGGCGCCGCCGCGCTCTCGTACGCGGCGCTGCGCGGCCATGCCTTCGCCGGCGACGGCGCGGGCGGGGAGGGCGAGACGCAGGCGATCGTCGACTTCGGCCACCGGCACACCAACGTCTGTGTGGTGCGCGCGGGGACGGTGCTGTTCGCGCGCTCGATCCCGCGCGGCGGCGAGGACGTCACCCTCGCCATCTCCGATCAGTTCCGCATGTCGATGGAGGACGCGATCAGCGCCAAGCACGCGCAGGCGTTCCTGGCCGCGCCGGGCAGCGCGTTCGCCTCGCCGGCGCATGCGCGCGTCGACGCCGTGGTGCGCGAGGCGCTGCGTCCGCTCATGCGCGAGCTCAAGCAGACGCTCGCCGCCTACCGCGCGGCGGGCGAGACGGGGCCCGACCGCGTGCTCGTCACCGGCGGCGCGGCGCGCCTGCAAGGGTTCGTCGAGCACGTCGAGGCCGAGCTCGGCGTGGTGTCGGCGCGCCTCGGGCTCATCGCCGACGATCCGTTCCTCGATCCGGCGATGGCCGAGCGGGCGCGCGCGGGCGAGGGCATGGTCGCGCTCGAGCTGCCGGCGCAGGCCCTCGGGTTGGCGCTGGCCGCGGCTGCGCCGGTGCCGCAGGTCAACCTGCGCAAGTCGGATCTGGCCTATCGCACCGACTATTCGTACCTGCGCGGCAAGTCGGGGTATCTCGCCGCCGCGGTGCTGGCCATCCTCGCCTTCGCGGCGATCAACGCCGCCGCGTCGCTGCGCGGGTTGCGCAAGGAGGGCGAGGCGCTGGAGACGCGCCTGCGCAAGCAGACCATCGAGCTGTTCGGCGAGGCGCGCATCGACGGCAAGGCGGTGTCGGAGGAGCTGCACAGCGGGCCCAAGGGCGGATTTCCGCCGGTGCCGACGATGACCGCTTATGACATCCTCGACGAGATCTCGCGCCACGTCCCACCGGGCGATAAGGGAAAACTCGATATTACGGAGCTCGAAATAAAGCCAAAAAAGATCTATATGAAAGGCACCGTCGAAACCGCGTCGCAGGTCGACGACCTGGCGGCGGAGCTCGACAAGATCGAGTGCTTCGAGACGCCGGAGAAGGGCAAGATCTCGTCGGTGACGGCGCCGCCGTCGGGCGACCCGCCGGCCACGGGCGAGAAGCCGCAGCCGCGCGAGCTCAAACAGTTCGATCTCACCATCGCCACGACGTGTCCGTGAGGGAGCGAGCGTCATGACGTTGAATGACAGAATGCAGGCACTTCGCGACCGCTGGGAGCGGCTGTCGCAGCGCGAGCGCACGATGGTCGGCGCCATGGGCATCACCTTCGTCATCATGGTCACGCTCATCGTGGGCTTCCTCATCACCGACGGACTGTCGTCGATGGAGGAGCGCAACACCGACATGCGCCAGGCGCTGCGCGATCTCGACACGCAGCGCGACAGCTACCTGCGCCTCAAGGCCAAGGCGTCGCAGATGGAGACGCGCCTCGGCGGGCAGCCGGTGCAGATGCAGCGCTACCTCGAGGAGGCGGCGAAGGAGGCGGGCGTCGAGATCCCCGAGTCGACGCCGCGGCCGCCGGCGGCGGCGGGCAAGAAGTTCGTGCAGCAGACGGTCGATCTGCGGCTGCACGCGGTCACGCTCGAGCAGCTCACCAAGTTCATGAAGGCGATCGAGACCGGCAAGTCGCTGGTGGTGACCACGTCGCTCGACGTACGCACGCGCGACGACAAGCACGAGCAGTTCGACGTCGAGATGTCGGTGGCGACGTGGGAGCGCGAGAAGCCCGGCGCCAAGAAGGACAAGTCATGAACCCGCGCCTGCAAGCGATCGCCGATCGGCTGGGCCGCATCGAGCTGACGCCGCGGCAGCGCAAGCTCGCCACCTACGCCGGCTATCCGATCTTCGCGCTGTTCGTGGCGCTCCTGGCGTTCTACTGGTCGGTGCCGCGCGAGCGAGTCAAGGATCGCCTGGAGACGGCGCTGTCGGCCGACGTGATGAGCGGGCAGCCGCTGGCCATCGGCATGGACGTGCAGATCGGCGAGCTGACCATGAAGATGTTCACCGGGCTCGGCTTTCGGGCCAAGGACATCGTCCTGCGCACGCGGCCGCTGACGCCGGGCGAGAAGCCGGCGCGCTACATCATCGATGACGTGCGCGTGCGGCTCGGCCTGTTCTCGACGCTGTTCGGGCGGCCGAGCTACTCGTTCCTGGCGCATGCGCTGTCGGGCAGCGTCGACGGGCACGTCTCGGGCAACAGCGACGGGTCGAAGGTCGACGTCGACATCGAGAAGCTCGTGCTCAACGGCGTGCCCGGCATCCAGCAATCGTTCGGCGGGCTGCCCGTCGACGGCACGGTCTCGGGCAAGCTCGACGTCACCGTGCCCAAGAACCTCATCGCCAACGCCAACGGCACCATCGACGTCGACATCGAGGACATCTCGATCGGCGACGGCAAGGCCAAGCTGACGGTGCCGGGCGATCCGTTCCTGGCGGCGGGGCTGACGGTGCCGCGCATCCGGCTCGGCAAGCTGTCGGGCCAGATCGTGATCGACAAGGGCAAGGCGCGCTTCGAAGGCGTGCGCCTGCACTCTGCCGACGGCGACGCCTCGCTCGACGGCTACCTCGAGCTGCACGATCCGATCGGCATGTCCCAGATGCACGCGTACCTGAAGTTCCGTCCGTCGGAGGCGCTGCTCAAGCGCGAGCCGACGCTCGAGCTGCTGGTCAATTCGATGGCCGGCACGGCCAAGCGCAGCGACGGGTATCTCGGGATCCAGATGACCGGGCCGCTCACGTCGATGTTCTTCCTGCCATCGAAGGATCCGCCGTTCGGCGTGACCACGAGCAACGAGCCGTCGGTGTCGGCGACGCCGACGCCGCCCATGCCGTCGCCGCGGCTGCCGACGCCGCCGGTGGTGAGCCAGCCGGTGGTTGCGCCCCCGCCGCCCCCGCCGCCCGTCGCGCAGCCCGAGCCGCAGCCGTCGACGCCGCCGTCGGGCGCGGCCGCTCCGTCGGGCGCGTCGCCGTCGGGCGCGTCGCCGTCGGGCGGCTTCGCGGCGCCGTCGCCGGCGACTCCGCCACCCGGTGGTGGCACCGAGGTGGCGCCGCCGCCGTCCGGAGTCCCGCCGCCGCCTGCGCTGCGCACGCTGCGCGCCGAGCCCTCCGAGGCGACGCCGCCGCCCGCCAAGAACGAGTAGCTGCCGCCCCCCGCGTTCGCGTTCGCCGCTAGGCTAGCGTTTCTTCGGCCGCCGCCGCATCTCCTTCGGATCGATGCGATAGCGCCGCAGCTTGTCGTTCAGCGTCGAGCGCGGAATGTCGAGCTGCCCGGCCGCCTCGCGCTGGTTGCCGTCGCAGCGCCGCACCGCGCGCGACAGGATCTCCTTCTCGATCTGCTCGAACGTCTGCCCGCCGATGGCCACCACGTCGTCCTCGCCGTTGAGCCACGCCTCGCCGAGCGCCAGATCGCACGGCTCGAGCACGGCGTTGCCGAGGGCCGCCGCCCGCCGCAGCACGTTCTTCAGCTCGCGCACGTTGCCCGGCCACGAATGCTCCATCAGCTCCGCCATCGCGTCCGCCGAGAGCCGGCAGCGATGCCCGATCGCCGCCTCGTCCTGCATCACACGCTCGACGAGCAGCGGAATGTCCGAGCGGCGCGTGCGCAACGACGGCGTGTCGACGCGCGCCGCCGCAAGTCGGAAATAGAGGTCGGCACGAAACGTCCCCATCTGCGCCGCGCGCTCGAGGTCGACATGCGTCGCCGCCACCACGCGCACGTTCACCGTCGTCTCCTTGGTCGCGCCGACGGGCCGCACCACGCCGCTCTCCAGCACGCGCAGAAGCCGCGTCTGCAGCGCCTCCGGCAGCTCGCCGATCTCGTCGAGAAACAGCGTGCCGTGATCAGCCGCCTGAAAGAATCCGATGCGCTTGCAGTCCGCGCCGGTGAACGCGCCGCGCTCGTGCCCGAACATCTCGCTCTCGATCAGATCCTTCGGCAACGACCCACAGTTGACCGCGATGAACGCCCCGCGCCGCCCGCTCTGATCGTGCAGCGCGCGCGCCACCAGCTCCTTGCCCGTCCCGGTCTCGCCGATGATCAGGACCGGCATCGGTACCGCCGCCAGCCGCGCGATCTCGGTGCGCATCCGCTGCATCGGCGCCGACTCGCCGACGATCTCCGCGTCGATCTTGCTGTCCATGGCGATGCGCAGCCGCGTGTTGCCGAGCGTCAGCACCAGCCCCGGCCGCAGCTCCGCCGTCGGCACGCGCACGCCGTTGAGCAGCGTCCCGTTCGTCGAGGCCAGGTCGCGCACGATCACGCGCTCCTCGGTCGGCTCGATCACACAATGGCGGCGCGAGACGCACGGATCGTCGAGCCGCACGTCGACGCCGTCGTCGCTGCCGATGACGGTCGCGCGCTCCAGCGAGTAGCGCCGCCCGTCGGAGAAGATGAGCGCCATGCGTCCGAACTTGCCTTCGTCATCGACGGGCGCGGTGCGCGCCTTCCGCTGCTCCTGTTTCGGTGCACCGACGTCCTCAGTGCGCCGGTCTTCACTGCGCCGCTTCGCCATCGAGTCCCCCTCGCGTTGGTGCTTCAAAGAGGTTTTCGGCGAACGCGCGCAGGAGTTGCTACTCCGCGCGAAAAATCGTCTCCGGACGATCGTTTGGTGGGCGCGATTGCGTCGGCTACTGCGCGATTCTCGGGCGTCGCATACTTACGGCCCGGCGCAATTACGGACCGAGCCCGATCCACTCCTCGCCGTCTTCGGCGATTTCCTTCTTCCAGATCGGCACCGACTCCTTGAGCCGATCGATGGCGGCGCGGCACGCGTCGAACGCCGCCGCGCGATGCGGCGCCGACGCCGCGATCACCACCGCGAGCTCGCCGACGGCGAGCTTGCCCACGCGATGCACGATGGCCACGCGCGCCCCGAACTCCTGCGCGCACGCGACGCCGATCTCCTCCAGCTTCCGCTCGGCCATCGTGCGATACGCCTCGTACTCCAGCCGCACGATGCGCTTGCCGTGGCTCTGGCTGCGCACGACGCCGGTAAACGTCACGACCCCGCCCTGCTCGTGCGCCGAGACCGCCCGCAGCACCTCGTCGAGCGACAGCGCCTCGTCGCTCACGCGAAAACACCCGGATCCGCCGGCGACAGGCGGAATGATCGCAATCACATCCCCCTCCGCCAGCCTGCGATCGCCGCCGACAAACTCCTCGTTCACCGCCAGCTTCACCACGGCCCGGAGCGACGCCAGCTCCGGATGCCGCCGCTCCAACTCCCGCCACGCGTCATCCGCCGTCGCCGGCGCCGCGAGCTCCAGCTCCTCGGCATCACGCCCCAGCCGCTCGCGCACCACCGCAAAATAGAGAACCTGCACGTTCATGCGGTTTCGATACTACCGGGATTCGAGAGGGAAAGAAGAAAGGCCGCGCCGCCGATGGACGGCGCGGCCGTGAGGCTACTGGTTGGTGAAGCCGAAGACGCCCATGCCGCCGCCGAACGCGGTCAGATGGTTGCCGTCCTGCATGGCGATGAGGCGCAGGCGCGCCAGCGCCATCTGGAACGAGCCGCCGGTCTGGCCGCCGACGAGCGCGGTGAGCTGGTTCGCCGCGATCATGACCGAGCCCGAAGTGACGGCCGCGATGCACTCGCCCGACCCCGACGCCGCCGACGGCAGCGCAAACGAGTCGCGCGGGTGCTCGCTCGTGGTGATGAGCAGGGCCGCCAGGTCACCGCTGCCGGCGCAGCCGCCGCCAGGCGTCGTGCTCGCATCGCACGAGTAGGTGATCGTCATCGCCTTGGTCGGATCGATCGCGCCATCCGCCATCGACAAGCTCGGACCCATCGTGATCGGGTCGGTGCCCGCCAGCTCGCCGCCACCCTGCTTGACGCTGATCAGGTAGACCGGCTGCGGGAACTCGCTCGCGCCCGCGTCAGGATTGTCCTTGCTGCCGATCATCTGCGTCTTCATCGGATAGTCGGCGCCGCCGCCGATCGTTTGCGTGATGTTCGACGCGCCGATGAGGATCGGCGACTGCTCGCACGCGACGATCGCGCACGTCGTCGCGCCTGCCGGTGGGCAGGGCGTGGTGCCGATCGTGCGCGGGACGCAGAGGGCATCGCCGTACGGCCAGTCCGGGAACGTCGTGACGGTCAAGCCGGTCGTCGTATCGACGAGCTTGTGCTTGATGAGCGGGAACACGACGCTGCCCGTCGTCATCCCATCGCCGCCGCCGTCGGGGCTCGCGGTGCCGCTGAAGCCGCAGCCGTAGCGATTGAACATGCCGCCGCGCACGCACTCGATCGGTGACATCGACGCGCCCGCCGAGGCCGTGCCGGTCACGCCGCTGACGCCGATGACGTTCGTATTCCAGCCCGTAATGGTAACCGTGCCGGCGTCACCATCCGACGTCGGGACGTTGGTCGCGCTGAAGCGATTGATGGTGCAGCCGCTCGGCGGCGCGAGATTCAGGTTCGACGACGCATCGCTCGTCGGCACCACGACCGGCAAGCTCGCGATCGCTAGGAGCGAGTGGGTGCGCGGCGCCACCGGCGTCGCGCCCGTCGTGTAGACCGTGCCGACGACGTCGGCGAGCACGATCTGGCCGATGCCGGCGGCGCCTTCCATCGTCATGTCGACGCCGGCGCTCATGTCCGCGCCGACGGCCATGTCGCCTGTGCCGCTGCTCGTGTCGTCGTCGCAGGCCGCGATCCCCAAGCTCAGCGTCGCTGCCATGAGTCCTGACGCCAAAACCCTC
>DATNAQ010000087.1:0-39599 GCA_035607415.1 Polyangia bacterium | reverse complement strand
AGCGCGCCGAACGCCCGTGGGGCAGATTTGCGCGCACGCCCGGAGCGCGGCGACGAGGCGTACTCGCTGTACGGTGAGTCGCCGCGCGAGGACGTACGCGCAAAGATGCCCCGCGGGCGGCGGCCGCAGCAGGCGGCAGGTCATGAGATGCGTTCTAGCCCGCGCCGCGCACGCTCGCGCGGGAGATACGGCCGCCGCACCATCGCCTTCACCGGCGAAGTGGTCTAAGTTCCATCGACCATGCGCGCGTCCCTCGTCCTCGCCGTCCTCCTGCTCGCGGGCTGCCCCAAGCCCGCCGTCCGGCCCTATCCGCCGCCGAGCGCGGCCGAGCTGATGTCGGCGCTCAAGTCGCGCGCCGAGCACTTGAAGACGCTGCGTTTCCGCGCCAAGGCCGACTACATGCAGAACGGCGGCGATCGCGCCAAGGTCAAAGCCAACGTGCTGCTCGCGCGCGGCGGCAAGCTGCGCTTCGAGGCCGACAGCCCGCTCGGCGGCGCGCTCGCGACCCTCACCAGTGACGGCACCACCTTCGCGCTCCTCGACGTGCGCGCCAACCGCTTCCTCACCGGCCCGGCCAAGGCGTGCAACGTCGCGCGGCTCATCCGCATCAACATCCCGCCCGACGACGTCGTGACCATCCTCATGGGCGGCGCGCCGCTCGACGGCACCGTCAAGGGCGTGTCGTGGGATCCCAACAACGGCGGCCGCGAGGTGCTCACGCTCGCGCAGCCCGACGGCGGCGAGGTCATCATCAAGCTCGACGCGCGCGACAAGCGCTGGGACGTCATGCGCGTCGAGCGCCACGCCGCCGACGGCAAGCTCCTGTGGCGCGCCACCAACGACGGCTGGAAGGATCAGGGCGACGTGCGCCTGCCCGACACCGAGGACATCGAGGAGCCGCCGCACGGCGCCGACGTCGAGATCAAGCTGCGCTCGGTCGAGCCCAACATCCCGCTCGACGACAACCTCTTCCGCCTGCCGCCGCCCGAGGGCATCACGCCCGAGCCGGCCGACTGCTAAAGCAGCACGTCGTCGGACAGACGGCCGTCGAGGTAGTCGCTCTCGAGCTTCTGCACAAAGGCGGCCCAGCGCGCGCGCTCGCTGTCGTCCTTGAAGTCGAAGCGCACGCCGACGCCGCGATCGCCGCCCTCGGTGTGCTGGCGCGTGACCGTGGCCGCGACGTCGACCGGCCGGTAGTCGCCGCCCGGCGGCGAGATCAGCAGCATCGTCGACGCGCCGAGCTCGAGCATCTCCGCCGTGCGCACGAACGCGCCCTCCTCGTTGAGGTCGCGCGTGAAGTTCACGCGCCGCCCCTTCTGGCCGGTGTAGGCCACGCGCAGGCGCACCGGCAGACGGCGCCGCTCGCGCACGTCGATGAGCCCGCCGCGCACGTAGCCGAGCAGGTAGCGAATCTTCGCCTGCTCGGCGCCGTCGATGCCGACGCCGGCGCCCGGCCGCGCGCGCGCGTCGCCGGTGGTGCGGCGCCACAGGATGACGCCGTGAAGCAGCACGCGCGGCCCGCCCTGGAACACGACCTCGACGGTGACGCGCTCGCCGACGTTGGGCGGATCGCCGCCCGGGACGAACATGCCCGACGCAGCTTCGTAATATTTGTGGAAGTCTGCTCGGTCTACGAGATGGAGCTTCAGCCGCGTCACGGTCGCGGTCCTTCCCCCGGAAGTTATCAGCGGCGCCGACGGTTCGGCGTGACGGGGACCGGGGTCATCGGAGGGGCGACGAGCTCGCGCACCTTCTCGATGAGCTTTTCGACGATCTCCTTGATGCGCGCACCCATTCAGTAGCCTCCACCGTAGCCGGAGCCCTGGCCCTGCCTCGAAGTATAGCAGTCGCGGCAGTAAACGGGGCGTCCCGCGGCAGGACGGAAGGGCACGCGCGCGGGGGCGCCGCAGGCGGCGCAGGTGGCGTCGAACATCTCGCGGTCGCCGCGCGCGCCGCGGTTGCCGTTGGGCTCGCCGCCGTAACCGTTGCCACCGTACCCGTTGCCACCGTTGCCGTTGCCGCCGTACCCGTTGCCACCGTTGCCGTTGCCGTAGCCGTAGCCGTTGCCGTTGCCGTTGGCATTGGCGCCCGAGTCGCCGCGCCGGGTCTTGCGCGCGTCACGACACGGCTTGCAGCGCTTGGGGATCTCTTTGAACCCCTTGCGCTCGTAAAACTCTTGCTCGCCGGCGGTGAAGATGAACTCGTTTTTGCAATCGAGGCACTGCAGCGGACGGTCCTGGAAATCCATTCGGCCCTCAAAGGCGTAACGAAAGGCAGACGAAGCCTCAACTTACTTTACCCCGTCGACGACAAGCCGGTCAAGCGTGTAGGATGCCCGCCCATGAATCGATCCGCGGTCTTGGCTGCCGTCGCTGTCGCCCTCGTCTTTGGCGTGTTCCTCTTTGGCTGCCGCGAGGAGCCGACCATCGTCATCAAGTTCGAGCCGAACGACCTTTCGGGGGCCACGGTCACGGCCAGGCCGGCCGACATGGCCACGGCGCCCAAGCCGGCGCCCGCCGACATGACGGTGGTCGCCAAGAAGAAGAAGGGCGCGGCGCCCGAGTGCAAGGTGGCGGCGGACTGCGTCGTCGAGCCGATCGAGTGCTGCGACTGCGCCAACGGCGGCAAGCAGGAGGCGGTCACGAAGAAGGCCGCGGCCGCGTCGAAGAAGGCGCGTGCCGAGCAGTGCAAGACCAAGATGTGCACGATGATGCTGTCGACCGATCCGACGTGCGGGATGCGCGCCGACTGCGTCGAGGGCGCCTGTACGCTGGTGCCGAAGAAGTAACTACTGGGCCGACGCCGTCATCGGCTGCGCGATGACGTAGCGGAGCGCGACCGGGTGGCCGTTGCGCAGGATGTCGACGGTGAACTGGTTGGTCACGCGCAGCCAGGCGTAGGCGGCCGAGGCGTCGTCGACGCCGTTGATGGCGCGGCCGTCGACGCGCAGGATGACGTCGTTGGGGCGCAGGCCGATGCGCTCGAAGAACGAGCCCGAGCGGACCGAGACGAGGCGGAAGCCGCCCGACGGCTGCTGGTCGACCTGCACGTCCTGGCTGAGGGCGGCGAAGTCGCCGAGGGCGCGATCGAGGTCGGCGCGCGGGATGAGCAGCGCGGTTCCGGGACGCGGGCTGACCGCCGCAGCGACAGCCGGTGTCGCCGGCGCGGACGGGGTGACCGGAGTGACGACAGGCGATGTCGCGGCCGGCGACGGGGCCGACGCGGCCGGGGGCGGCGGCAGCGCCGGAGCCACGACCGGGGCGGGCGGAACCGCCGGCGCCACGGTGGCAGGCGCCGCGGGCGTTACGGACGGAGCAGGGGCCGGGGCGAGCGGCGGGGCGACGACGGGGGCCGGCGCGATGGCGATGTCACCCGCGGGCGGGGCGACCATCGCCGGAGCCGAGGGTGGCGCGACGAGCGCGGGGGCAGGGGCGGACACGATGGCCGGCGCAGCGGGCGCGGCCACGGTCGGCGCCGCCAAGGCGGGCGCGGCGACCGGCGCGGCCAAGGCGGGCGCCGCGACCGGCGCGGCCAAGGCGGGCGCAGCGACCGGAGCAGCCACGGCGGTCGCCGCAGCCGGCGCCGGCGTCGCGGCGGCGAGCTCCGCGCGCTCGGGCACGGCGCTGATCAGCATCGCCGGCATGCGCTTCGGCGCCTTCTTGCCGGCGACGCGCATCTGCGGCGGCGCCGTCAGCTCCATGACTTCGCGCGCCTCGCCGCGCTCGATGACCACGTGATCGGCGTCGAGCTCCACGAGCCGTCCGCCGAGGGCGTCGTCACCCACGTGGTGGAGGACGTACTCGCCGCGCTCGTCGTCCCACAAGAGGGCCTGCGCGCTCGACAGCATCACGCCGACCAGGCGCGTGGCGCGCGGCGCCGGAGCCGCCGTCGCCGCGACCGCCGGTTCGTCTGCACGAACCATCGCCGCGGGAAGCCCGAGCCCGAATGCCAGGAGCGAAGCCAGCAGTGTACGCCGCATGAGGCGCCCTCTGAGCAGGCCCCATGCCAGCGCGAATCCTCGATTGTGTGCGGGGTTATGCGGCCGGTCGTGAATGTCGGTTCACGCGCCCGGCTGTGAACGGCCTACTTGAACTCGTCGTCGCCGTTGGCCGACTTCGCCGCCTTCGGCTTGTCGCCCTCGCCGGCGCCGCCGGCGTCCTTCGCCGAAGGCAGCTCCTTGCGCGGCGCCGTGGTGGCCGGCCCGAGGCCCATCTTGGCCTTGAGCTCCTGCAGCGCCATGTCGGCCCCGCCGGTGTTCTCGAGCTGCTTGAAGCGCGACTGCAAGGTATCGCCGGTCATCTCGCCGGCGAGCTCGACGCCCGCCTCGGCCTCGGCCTCGGCCTGCTCGACCTTCTCGGCCATGCGGTCGAACGTCTCGAACGCCGAGGTGTCGGAGAGGCCGGCCATCGTCGCCTGAATCGTCTTCTGCGCCTCGGCCCGCTTGGCGCGCGCGACCAGGATGTTCTTCTTGCGCTTCGCCTCTTCGATCTTGTTGTTGAGCGTGCGCAGCTGATCTTTGAGCTTCTCGACGGCGTCCTTCTGCAGGTGCCACTGCTGCTCGAACTGCGCCGTCAGATCCTCGTGCTCCTTCTGCCGCACGAGCGCTTCCTTGGCGAGCGCATCATCGCCGGCGTGGACGGCCATCATGGCCTTGCGCTCCCACTCCTTGGCCTGCTGCACCTGATCGTCCCACTGCTTCTTCAAGCGCTTCTCGTCGCCGATGGCCACCGCCACCTGCTTCTTCGCCTCGACGAGCTGGTTCTTCATGTCGACGAGGACCTGCGAGAGCATCTTCTCGGGGTCCTCGGCCTTGCTGATCAAATCGTTGATGTTCGACTTGATCAGCGTTCCCAGTCGCTGAAAGAGTCCCATCGTTATGCCGCCTCCCGGAACTTCGCCAGTCGCCCATGGTGAGATGCCACCGCGAGGGTAATGTCGTCCACCGTCGCTGCGAACTCGTTGTAATCGAGGTTCTCGAGCTGGAGCGCGTCCATGATCACGACCGATTCTCCTTCGATGCCATAAGCCCCGTGCATCATCTCCGTCGCGTTGAGCTCGAGAAGGGTGCGAAACAGCTCCTCGCGATGGTGGGCGGGGATATCCATGACTTTGACACGGAAGACGAGGACAGGCCCGGCCAAGGTGATGATCAGGTTGTCGAGCCCGTCGAGGCCCGAGACCATCCAGGTGTTCTCGCGCGGCTCCTCCGAAGGGAGCTCCATCTTCATCAGATAAGCCTGCACATCCGCCGCCGTTTTCATCGCGCGCCTCCGAGGGTCCAGGCAGCCTACTACATCATGTTACGGCATGCAGTGCTCGATCCCCCCGGTCTTCACGCAGGTGGCCGAGGAGGCGCCGCATGTCAGCTTGCAGAACGCGTTACCGCCGAGCCCGCGTACGCACAGCGTGTTGGTGCAGGCGTTGGGCGTGGCGCCGGCGTCGACGTCGACCGGAGTGCCGCCCGCATCGGCGCGCGAGCACTGACCGACCTGTCCGTCGGAAAATTGGCACAAACTGTCGCCGGTGCAAGTGGGGCTCTCGCAGCAGAAGACCGGCTCCGAGCGGGAGACGCACATCATCTGCTCGCAGGCGAGGCCTGGCGTGCAGTCGCACGCGGTGGTGCAGGCCGAGCCGACGCCGTGCAGGTCGGCGGGCCCTCCGTCGCCGAGCGAGGCGAGGCCGATGTCCTGCACCAGCTCGGGCGGCGCGTCTCCGTCGGTGCAACCCACCATCAGGAGTAGCAACGCGACCGCGACGCGCATCATTCCATTGTAAACGAAACGGGAGCTACGGGATCTGCATTCCGCCCGAGACGTTGATCGTCTGACCGGTCACGAAGTCGCTCAGCGGCGACGAGAAGAAGAGGCAGGCGTTGGCGATGTCCTCGGGCTCGCCGAAGCGGCCGAGCGGGATGCGCTGGAGCATCGCCTGGCGCTGCTCTTCGGGGACGCCGAGCTCGTCGCCCTTCTGCTTGGGCGCGGTCAGGCGGGTGTTGGTGAAGCCGGGGGCGACGGCGTTGACGTTGATCCAGAAGCGGCCCCACTCCTGCGCGACGGTGCGGGTGATGCCGACGTTGCCCATCTTCGCCGCCGTGTAGTTGATCTGGCCCGGGTTGCCGCGGATCGCCGCCGTCGAGAAGAAGTTGACGATCTTGCGGTGGTACTTCGGCGCGCCGTGCTCTTCGAGTTCGCGCTTGGCCACGTCGCGCATGAACGGCGCCGCCGAGCGGATGCAGTTGAAGGTGCCGGTGAGGTTGACGTCGATGACCAGGTCCCACCACTCGTCGGTCATGAGGTGGGCCATGCGATCGCGCGTGATGCCGGCGTTGTTGACCAGGATGTCGAGCTTGCCGAACTGGTCGACGGCCTGCTTCATGAGCGCGTCGGTGTGCTCGCGGTTGGCGACCGAGCCGACGTGGATGGCGGCCGCGCCCTTGCGAATTTTGTCGCATTCGGCGCGTGCCTCCTGCGCCGGAGCCTCGTCCACATCGTTGATGATCACATGGGCACCTTCACGCACGAACGTCAGCGCCACCGCGCGCCCGATGCCGCGGCCTGCGCCCGTGACGACGGCCACTCGATCTCCGAGCAAACTCATGGAATCCTCCGACAGAAGGGATACCTCATACGATTCGGGCTCGTATAACGTCAAGGACCGCTTAGAAAGCCTGCTTACGCATTCGTTGCTTCTTGGGAGTCAGATATGTTAGGTGGAACCGGCATGCAACCGCCTTCCGAGGGCGAGGAGCTACCCCGCCACATCGCCATCATCATGGACGGCAACGGCCGCTGGGCGAAGCGCCGCGGCCTGCCGCGCATCGAAGGACACCGCCGCGGCGCCGACTCGGTCCGCGAGATCACGCGCGCCTCGCGCGAGCTCGGCATCGAGGCGCTCACGCTGTACGCCTTCTCCTCGCAGAACTGGGACCGGCCGGTCGAGGAGGTGCGCATGCTGATGGCGCTCCTTCGCGACTATCTCGTCGACGAGCGCGCCGAGATCCTCGACAACAACATCCGCCTCACGCACATCGGCAACACCGACAAGCTGCCCGACTTCGTGCGCGAGCCGCTGTTCGAGCTGCAGGACGCCTCGGCCCAGAACACCGGCATGACGCTGTGCCTGGCGCTCTCCTACGGCGGGCGCGAGGCGATCGTCGACGCGTGCGCGAAGCTGGTCGAGCTCGTGCGCGCCGGCGAGATCCGGCCGCAGGACGTCAACGCGCTCAGCTTCTCCGAGGCGCTGTGCACGCACACGCTGCCGCCGCTCGACCTCGTGATCCGCACCTCGGGCGAGCAGCGGCTGTCGAACTTCCTGCTCTGGGAAGTGGCCTACGCCGAGCTCTACTTCACGGACACGATGTGGCCCGACTTCCGGCGCGCCGACCTCATGGACGCGATCGCCGTGTACCAGGGCCGCGAGCGCCGCTTCGGGCTCACCGCCGAGCAGCAGGTCAAGCTGAGGGCGATCGCGCCAAAATGAGCCTGGCCTCCTCGTGAGCAACCTCGCCGCGCGGCTGCTCACCGCCGCAGTCCTCATCCCGCTTCTCGTCGTCGCCATCCTCTGGCAGAACCCGCTGGCGGTCTGGGGCATCGTCTACCTGGCGACGTTCCTCGGGCTGCGCGAGTTCTACAACATGACGCTCGCCAAGGAGCCGGTGAGCGAGCGCGCGTTCGGCGTCCTCGTCGGCATGGCGATGGCGGCGATCGTGTACTGGTTCGACAACTCGCCGCACGTGATCCTGGCGGCGGTCGTCGGTGTCACGTTCGGCGTGTACCTGTTCTACCTGTTCCGCTATCGCGAGATGGAGACGGTGGCGGGGCGCGTGGCGCACATGATCACCGGCGTCATGTACGTGGGCGTGCTGCTCGCGTTCGTGGCGCTCCTCAAGAAGCGCGGCGCCGACGGGGGCGCGTGGGTGTTCATCACGCTCACCTGCACCTGGTTCAGCGATACCGGCGCGTACTTCGCCGGGCGGTTCATCGGGCCGGCGTGGCCGAAGAAGCTGTACGAGTCGGTGAGCCCGAAGAAGACGGTGATCGGCGGCATCGGCGGCGTGGTGGCGTCGTTCGGCGCGCTGGCGCTGGCCAAGGCGTGGTACCTGCCGTCGCTGACGTGGCTCGACTGCGCGCTGGTGGCGATCCCGGCCAACGTGCTCGGGCAGTGCGGCGACCTGTGCGAGTCGATGCTCAAGCGCTCGGTCGGCGTCAAGGACTCGGGCGCGCTGTTGCCCGGGCACGGCGGGATGCTCGATCGCATCGACGCGCTCTTGTTCACGGCGCCGTACATCTACTTCTACGCACGCTGGGCGTACGGACGTTTCTAACGTTATAGTGAGCGCATGGCTCGCTCCGATCGGTTCATCAACGCGTTGCGCGGGGAGCCGGTCGACACGACGCCCGTGTGGATCATGCGGCAGGCGGGGCGCTACCTGCCCGAGTACCGCGCGACGCGCGCCAAGGCCGGCGATTTTCTGACGCTGTGCAAGACGCCGGAGCTGGCGTGCGAGGTGACGCTGCAGCCGATCGATCGGCTGGGCGTGGACGCGGCGATCTTGTTCTCGGACATCCTGATCCCGCTCGAGCCGATGGGCATGAAGCTCGGGTTTCCCGACGAGGGGCCGCGCCTTCAGCCGGTGCGCGACGAGGCGGGCGTCCAGGCGCTGCGCGTGCCGAGCGCCGAGGCGGAGATGCCGTTCGTGATGGACGCGGTGCGCCTGATTCGCCGCGCGCTCGACGGCAAGGTGCCGCTCATCGGCTTCGCGGGCGCGCCGTTCACGATGCTCACGTATGCGGTCGAAGGGCAGACGGGGAAGCAGTTCGCCGAGACCAAGAAGCTGATGTACACGGCGCCGGCGACGGCCCATCTGTTGTTGCAGAAGCTGACCGACACGGTGGCCGACTATCTCGGCGCGCAGATCCGCGCCGGGGCGCAGGTGGTGCAGCTGTTCGATTCGTGGGTCGGGCAGCTCGGTCCCAACGACTTTCGCGTCTTCGCGGCGCCGTACGTGAAGCAGCTCGTCGACAAGCTGAAGCCGCTCGGTGCGCCGATCATCTACTTCGCCAACGACGGCGGATCGCTCTACGCCGATGCGGCCAAGCTCGGTGCCGACGGGCTCGGCGTCGATTGGCGCACGCCGCTCGACGAAGCGCGCGCCCGCACCGGCGACGGCGTGACGCTGCAGGGCAACCTCGATCCGTGCCTGCTGTTCGGGCCGGTCGCGGAGGTGAAGCGGCGCGCGAGCGACGTCGTGGCACGCGCGGGCGGCAAGCGGCACGTGTTCAACCTCGGGCACGGCATCCTGCCGGCCACGCCGCCCGAGCACGCCATCGCGCTCGTCGAGCACGTGCACGAGATCGGCAAACGGTGAGCGAGCGCCGGTGAGCGTCGAAGCGCCCATCGCGATCGTGCTCATGAACATGGGCGGGCCCGATTCGCTCGAGGCGGTCGAGCCGTTCCTCTACAACCTGTTTCGCGATCACGATCTCATCCCGCTGCCGCTCGGGTTTCTGTGGCAGCGACGGTTCGCGCGCATGGTCTCGCGCGCGCGCGCCAAGACGGTGCGCGAGTACTACAAGCTCATCGGCGGACGCTCGCCGATCGGCGAGATCACCGCCGAGCAGGCGTCGAAGCTCGCCGCGCGGCTGAACGCGCGCGCCGGCGACGGGCGCTATTCGTGCCACGTGGCGATGCGCTACACGCCGCCCTTCACGCGCGATGCGATCGCGGCGATCCGCGCGACGGGCGCGCGCACCATCGTCGGGCTCTCGCTCTATCCGCACTACACGACGGCGACGACGGGCTCGTCGCTGTGGGAGCTGCGCCGCGAGCTGGCCGGCAAGTCGCCGGGCGCGGGCGCCGTCGAGCTCGTCGAGATCGATCGCTGGGCCGATCATCCCGCGTACCTCGACGCGCTGACCGCGCAGGTGCGGCGCGGGCTCGAGCAGTTTCCCGAGGAGGCGCGCGCCGGCGTCGAGCTGCTCTTCTCGGCGCACGGGCTGCCCGAGACCTTCATCTACAAGCGCCGCGAGCCCTACGTGAAGGATCTGGAGCGCACCATCGCCGGCGTGCTCGGGCGCCTCGGCGGGCAGCATCCGTGGCGCCTGTCGTTTCAGAGCCGCGCGGGCAAGGCGCGTTGGCTCGAGCCGTCGACGGAGGAGACGCTCAAGCTCTTGGCTTCGACCGGGCGCAAGGACGTCCTGGCCATCCCGATCTCGTTCGTGTCCGATCACATCGAGACGCTCTACGAGATCGATCTGCTGTTCGGCGGCGAGGCCGAAAAGCTGGGGCTCAACTTCAAGCGCGCGCCGTCGCTGAATGCGGAGCCGGCGTTCATCGAGGCGCTGGCGCAGTTGGTCGAACAGCGGGTATAGTCGACGCATGACGGTGGAACGGCGCCACGGGAATCGCGTGCCGGTGCAGATCTGGGTCGAGGAGAAGACCGACCGCGAGCTCTACTTCCAGCGCTCGGCGAACATCTCGGTCGGCGGCATCTACCTCGAGAACACGATTCCGCATCCGGTGGGCACGCTCGTGACCTTGCGCTTCACGCTGCCGGGCGACACCGAGAAGTTCGAGGTGCGCGCCCAGGTGGCGGCGGCGATCGCGGGCGAGGAGGAGTTCGGGATGGGGCTGAAGTTCGTCGAGCTCGGGCCGGCCGTCGCCGAGCGCATCCAGAAGTACGTCGCTTCCGGCGGCTGAGCGAGCCGTGCGCCGCACCATCGAGGACGTGCTCGTCGAGGCCGGCTTGATCGACGAGCAGCGCCTGCGCCACGTGCGCCGCTACGCGCGCCACAACGGCGTCTGCCTGGCACGCGCCGCCGTCGACATCGGCGGCATCGGCGAGGAGCTGCTCGCCTCGACGCTGGCGCAGAAGCTGCGGCTGCCGCGCGTGGATCTGTTGCGCGAGAGCGTCGACGAGGATGCGCTGCGCGAGGTGCCGCACGACCTCGCCGACGCGCGGCGCCTGTTGCCGCTCGGCATCGACTCGAGCGGGCCGCGGCGGATGATTCGCGTGGCCATGGCCGATCCGCTCGACTTCGACGCCACCGAGGAGATCGAGATGTCGACCGGCTGCACCGTCGAGCCGCTGGTCGGGCGCGTCGGCGAGATCGGCGAGGCCGTGGGGCGCTACTACCGGCGCGTGATCACCAAGATGATTCCGCGCCGACCCGTATTCGGCGCCGCGATTCCGACCGGCACGCCGGCGGCGCGCAAGCCCGATCCGACGACCCAGCCGCAGCACAACGTGGCCGACGAAGCGCCGCCGGAGCTGGCGTTGCGCGCGCTCGTCGACCTGCTCGTCGAGCGCGGGGTGGTCGATCGCGAGGCGTACCAGGAGGCGCTGCGTCGATTGTTGAAGGAACGTGCGGGCGAGTAGCCTCCGGTAGGATCGTGCTATAACGCCAGCATGCGAAGGCTGCATGGCGTGGCGTCGCTGCTTGGCTTGGGTTTGGTCCTCGTGTCGCTGGCGCCGGGGACGGCGGCGGCGGCACCAAAACTGGCGGCGCTCGTTCCGCAGATGAAGCCGATCGGCGCGCCCGAGGTGCGCGATCGCTTTCACGAGGCGGTGACGCGCGGTCTGACCGCCGCCGGCGACGACGTGCTCGGCGCGGCGGAGGTGCGGCTGCGGCTGGGCGCATCGCAGGAGCTGCTCGACTGCGCGGGCACCGGCGCGTGCATGGCGCGCGTGGCGCAGACGCTCGGGATCGATCGCGGCGTGGCGTCGGAGATCGACGTCAACGGCAAGGACTACGTCATCAAGCTGCGGCTCGTCGACGCCGTGGGGCGCGAGCTGGCCAAGGTCGAGGAGCCGTGCGACATCTGCACGGTCAAGGAGGCCGACGACGCCGCCGCGCGCGCCGCCGGCAAGCTGGCCGCGGCGGAGAAGGCGCTGCCCGCCGAGACGGCGCCGCCGGCGACCGCGGAGACGACGCCGCCGCCCAAGGTCGAGACGCCGCCACCGAAGGTCGAGCCGACGCCTCCACCGAAGGTCGAGCCGACGCCGCCGACGCAGGTCGAGGTGACGCCGCCCCCGTCGACGCCCAATACGACCGCCGAGCCGACGCCACAGAAGAGCGAGAAGAAGATGTTCCCCTGGCGCCCGGTGGCCATCGCGTCGCTGGTGGTGGGCGTGGTGGGCATCGCCGTGGGCGCGCCGCTCGTCGCCATCGACGGCAATCCGACGTGCAGCTCGCCGGACCCAAGACATTCGTGCGCCAACGTGTACAACACCGTGGGAGGCGGCGCGACGATGTTGACGCTGGGGATCGCGGGCGTGGCGGCGTCGGCGGTGCTGTTCTACTTCGACCATCGGGCGCGCAAGCAGGCGACGACGGTGTCGGTGTCGCCCACTGTAGGTGGCGCGTCGCTGTCGTTGAGCGGGCGCTTCTGATGTGCGCTAGGCTTTTTCGAGCATGAGGCACTGCACGCAATGCGGCGCGGCCACGCCCGACGACGCGCGCTTCTGCCCGCGCTGCGGAGCGCCGGTGATCGCGCCGTCGACGAGCGATTCGATGATCGGCAAGGTCATCCTCGATCGCTACAAGCTGATCGAGAAGATCGGGCAGGGCGGCTCGGGCGCGATCTATCGCGGCGAGCACACGACGCTGAAGAAGAAGGTCGCGGTCAAGCTGCTGCACTCGCAGCTGTCGTCGGACGACACCGCGCTCGAGCGCTTCCGTCGTGAGGCGACGACGGTCGCGAGCATCGAGAACGAGCACATCCTGCAGGTGCTCGACTATGGGCGCAGCGACGACGGGCGGCTCTTCTTCGCCATGGAGTTCCTCGAGGGCGAGACGCTCACCAAGGTGATCGAGCGTGAGCGGCAGCTCCCGGTCGAGCGCTCGATCGACATCCTCGCGCAGATCTGCGAAGCGCTCATCGAGGCGCACGAGCTCGGCTACGTCCATCGCGATCTGCGGCCCCGCAACGTGTTCCTGGTGTCCAAGCGCGGGCGCGCCGACTTCGTGAAGCTGCTCGACTTCGGGCTGTCGAAGCTCATCTCGCCCGACGGTGAGGCCAAGCAGACGGCGATGGGCATGACCTTCGGCGATCCGCGCTACATGTCGCCGGAGCAGGCGCGCGGCGAGACGCTCGATCGACGCTCGGACATCTACTCGCTCGGCGCGATCGCGTTCGAGATGCTGACGGGATCGCCGCCGTATCAGGGGTCGGGGACGTTCGAGATCTTGCAGCAGCACCTCGACGCGCCGGTGCCGAAGGTTCGCGATCGGCGCGCGGACGTGCCGGCGTGGCTCGATACGGCGGTGCAGAAGGCGCTGGCCAAGAAGATCGACGGGCGCTTCGAAACCGTCGCCAAGCTGCTCGATGCGCTGCGCACCGAGCCGGCGCGCGAGGCGCCCAAGCCCGCGGCGGCGCAGCCGGCGGCGCAGCCGGCGCCGGTGGGATCGATGGGGCCGGTGGCGGCGCAGCCGGTCGCGGCGCCGCCGGCAGCGACGGCGGCGACGGGGCGATCGGCCAAAGAGACGCAGATGATGCACACGCTGGCGCCGCGCAAGCCGGAGCCGGCGAAGCCAGAGCCGGCGAAGCCAGAGCCGGCGAAGCCAGAGCCGAAGATCGAACCGAAGGTGGAGGCGAAGGCGCCGGAGCCGGCGCGAGTCGACACCAAGAAGGGGCCGGCGCTGCCCGCGACGTCGGGATCGGTGGAGGTGACGCCGCCGCCGTCGAAGATGCCGGAGGCGGCGAACGTGCCCTCGGTGGTGGTCGAAGGCTCGTCGAACGAGAAGACCCAGCCGGCGGTGCCGGCGAAGCTGCCGCCCGCGAGCGCGGGCGCGGCGCCGTCGTTCGAGGTGTTGCCGACGACGGAGCGCTCGGGCGCGGCGCCGTTGCCGCCGCCGCCGGTGGCCGAGCCGACGCACAAGCGGAAGAACGATCCGACCGGCGAGTGGTTCTCGAGCGACTCGCAGCCGATCAAGATTCAGAAGGGCGCGGAGTACGACGATCTCGACGAGATTCCGCGCACCAACCGCGCGCCGATGATCATCGGTGGCGTGGCGGGCGGCTTGATCCTCGTCGGTGTCGTGGTGATCGCGCTGTTGCCGAAGACGGAGCACAAGCCGATGCGCGGCGAGGAGGCGGCCAAGCCCGTCGCCGTGGCGCCGGCGACGCCACCGTCGGCGGAGGCGGCCAAGCCTGCCGAGCCGACGACGCTGCCGTCTGCCGTCGCCGAGAAGCCGGCCGCACCGATGCCGGCGCCCTCGGCGGTGGCGGCCAAGCCGTCGGCGGTCACCGAGAAGCCCGCGCCGGCGCCGTCGGCGGTCGCGGTCAAGCCGTCCGCAGTCGCGGTCAAGCCGTCCGCGATCGCGGCCAAGCCTGCCGCGTCGCCGCCCGTCGCCGCGCTGTCGCCGCCCGTCGAGAAGCCGAAGGCCGCGCCCGCGCCGGCGAAGGAGCCGCCCGCGCACGTCGAGAAGCTCAAGGCCGCGGCCGAGAAGCCGACGCGCGTCGCCTCCGCGGAGAAGCCGGCCGCGCCCGAGAAGCGCAAGAAGGGCTCGACGCCGGCCGAGTTCAAGGATCCGTTCGCGCCCGACGCGCCGAAGGCGACCGCGCCCTCCGCCGGCGAATCGGCGCAGGCCGAGTTCTTCATCAAGCTCGGCCGACAGAAGCTCAACTCGAGCGATCTGACCGCGGCCGCCGCCAACTTCAACAAGGCGCGCGAGTACGACTCACGCAGCTCCGAAGCCGTCGCCGGCCTCGGCGAGGTCGCCTTCGAGCAGGGCGACTACTCGGGCGCCGCCGTGCACATCAAGCAGGCGCTCAAGCTGGCGCCGAATCGCCCGCGCTACCTCGTGCTCCTCGGCCAGGCCTATTACAAGCTCGGCAAGACCAAGGACGCGGCCGTCGAGTACAAAAGAGCGCTGCGCATCGATCCCAGCAATCAGGAAGCGCAGCACTCGCTCGAAGTGGCCGAGCGCAAGCTCTCGGGCGGCTAGCCTCTATCTGCGTCGTTTTGGTGGTGCGATGTAGCGGTCGCGTTCCGTGGCAGTGACGACTGTCGAATTGGGATCGCGACGGTGACTGATTTTCAGGGACATCCTCCGGTGGGAAGCTTTCAGACTGAGTCGCGGACGACCGGCCTGCAGCGGGCTTCGCATGCGGTGTGGACCTCCTGTCCTCCATTTGAGCATGGGGTCGACGATCACCAACGTCAAGTTTCCAGTATGTGACTTCGCCGTACAGAAGTGTCCAGTGTCTACAGTCACGAGCAATTTGTCGTCGGTGGCTGGTTGTCCGAAATCTTGCGACTATGTTATGCTGACTGTCGAGCCGCGGGATTGGCTCCCGGAGAATGAGGTATGCCGCACTCGTTCTTACAAGACCGCGAATCAGAGGCTGACTGGCAGCCCGAAGCCCTCGAGCTGCCGCTGGTCGAGCCCTGGCCGCGTCCGTTGCAACCGACGACGATCGAGATCGATGCGCCGGAGTCGGAGCAGCGGGGCGGTGGTCGTGTGATCGTGATCGACCTCGCCTGAGGCGCGCCTGTCGCCGAGCGCTGTTTTCTTCGACGTCTGGGTGAACGGTCCGGCGTCGCCGTCGAACGAAGATCCCAAAGCTCGAGTCGAGCTGCTCAAGCGCATCGAGGCGCTGCATCCGGTGCCCAAGCTCGACGGTGCGCAGTTCGTCGCCGGCGCGCGGCTGAGGTTGCGGCGCGGGATCGATCAGGATCGCGCGCTCGCCATTGTCGCCGAGCTGCAGGCGGTCGGGGCGAACGTGGAGGTCGAGGCCAATCGCCCACCGGATGAGGCGATCCTGGCGCTCGATCAGTTTCACGACGCCGAGCCCGAGCCCGATCACGTCGCGGCGTTGAACGAGAAGATGCTGGCGCAGCTGCAGTCGCTCGACGCTGACGAGCCGCAGCCGGCGATCGATCGCGACGCGGCCACGCGCGCCGAGCTGGCGCCGGCGAAGCCGAGCGCGGCGCCCAAGCCGATGCCGCCGAAGCCGACGGCGCCGAGCGAGCCCGTCGACGATGCGCGCTTCCGTCCGTCGGGCGATTGGCACAAGCCGATGGAGCTGGAGCTCGAGCGCGCGCCGCTGCCGCCGTCGCCGCCGCCGCCATCGCCGGAAGAAGAGGCCACGGCCGCCGAGCAGCCGCTGCCGCCGTCGCCGATCGTCGACGAGACGTGGCGTCCCGTGCCGGGCCGGATCGCGCAGGGCGCGCTGCGCAAGAACCCGCCGCTGCGCATCGCCATCGGCGTCGTCGCCGGGCTGTTCGTCGGCTGGATGTTCGCGCAGCCCTACGCGCGCCACTCCGAGCGCCACGTGGCCGAGCTGCGCGCGCAGGCCGACGCCGAGCGCTATCGCCCCGTCGAGGAGGCGCAGATGCGCGTGCGCGCGCTCGATCGGCAAGCCGACGACGCGTCGTCGAGCGGCGCCTTCGGCATGGCGGCGATCTGGCTCCTCGTCGGCGCCGGCGCGTTCGCGGGCTGGTGGCGCGCGACCTAGGTTACGTCGTCGACGACGGCGGCTGCTCTTCGAGGTAGGCGCGCTCTTCGGCCTCTTCGCGCTCCTTGCGCTTCTTGCCGACGAGGAATGCGATGAGGATGCTGAGGTTGTACAAGATCGTGAGCGACGCAGTCATCGCCAGCTGACCGACGACGAGATCGCCCGGCGTCAACACCGCGCCGGCGACGGCGAAGAGCACGATGGCGTAGCGGTTGAAGCGCCACAGCGTGCCGGCCGAGACGATGCCGAGGATCGCCAGCACCGCGAGCAGCAGCGGCAGCTCGAACACGACGCCGAACACGAGCAGCAGCATCGTCGTCAGGCCGAAGTACTCCTCCATCGAGATCATCGGCTTGATGTCGAACGGCTGCGACAACGTGACGTCGAAGGTGGTGCCGAGCGCGTGCTTGATGATGCCGAGGCTCTCGGTCGAATAGCCGAGGAAGTACTTGTAGGACGCCGGCAGCACGTAGGAGTAGGCGAACGCCGCGCCGCCGGCGAACAGGATCACCGACGCGAAGATGAAGCCGAGGCCCCACTTGCGCTCGCGCGAGTAGAGGCCGGGCGCGATGAACTTCCAGATCTCGCGGAACACGAACGGCGACGCGAGGAAGACGCCGACGACGAGCGCCAGCTTGAAGAGCACCATGAACCCTTCGTGCGGCGACAGCATGACGAGCTCGCCGCGTCCGAGCGCGGGCGTCTCGTTCCAGGCGCGCATGAGCGGGCGCACGAGCAGGGCGAAGAAGTAGGCGCGGAAGGGATAGGCGACGATGGTGCCGCCGAAGAGCGCGATCGACGAGTTGCGCAGACACGAGCGCAGCTCGTCGAGGTGCGCCAGGAACGGCATGCGCTTCTCGCTGCCGGACTCCTCCTCGTCGGCCGCGGGGGCGGCTTCGGCGGCCTCGGCCATCAGGCTTTCTTGTCGAGCGGCAACGGCGGAGGCGAAGGCACGGCCGACGACGGCAGCGGCGGCGCGGCGGTTCCCGACGGAGCCGCCGGCGTTTCGGTCTTGGCGACGGGCACCGGCGCGATGCCCTCGTTCTTCGGCTGCGGTGGAAGCTGCATGGTCGCCAGCGGCTGAGGCGGCGGCGGCTCGTCGCGGAGCGCCGACTGCAGCTCGCGCAACGGCTTCTTGACGGCGTCGTCGATCTCGAGCTGAGCGGTCAGATCGCTGGTCGCCTTGCGGAAGGAGCGGATGGCCTTGCCGAGGCTGGTGGCGACGTCGGGCAGGCGTTTCGGTCCGAGGAAGATGAGCGCGATGGCGAGGATCACGATGAGCTCGCCCATGCCGAGGCCAAACATGTCTAGAAGTCTAGCCGCAAAGGGCCTATTGCGCTAGGCGATGGGTTGGGCGCGGGATGAACGATTCGTTAGGCGCCTGGGCGTCAGGCGCCTGGGTGGCGTCAAGCGCGGGCGTGGGGGCGACGGACGCTGCCGCCGATGCCTTCGAGGGCGTTGCCGAGCTGCGCGAACTTCTCTTCCTGCTTGCGCGTCAGCTCGCGCAGCTGCTCGACGGCCTGCAGGATCTGCTCGCCGCCGCGCGTCTGCTCGCGCTGCGCGGTGTTGAGCTGCGAGACCATCTCGTTGATCGACTCGATCGACTTGGTGATCTGCTTGCCGCCGCGCGTCTGCTCCTGCGAGCTGCGCTCGACGTGCTTGGTGATCGCCTTCATCTTCTCCGCCGAGCGGATGATCTGCTCCGAGCCCTTGGCCTGCTCCGACGTGGCGCTGGCGATCTGCTGCACGGTCTCGGCGATCGAGTGGATGGCGTCGGTGACCTGCTTGGAGCCGCGCGCCTGCTCGACGGTGGCGCGGGCGATCTCGCGCACCATCTGCGTCGAGCGATCGGCCGACTCGAGGATGCGGCGCAGCGCGTCTTCCGCCTGGTGCGACACCTTGACGCCTTCGTCGACGCTGCGGGCGCCGCGCTCGACGGCGCCGATGGCGTTCTCCGACTCCTTCTGCACGCCCTTGATGAGATCGGCGATCTCCTTGGTCGACGTGGCCGAGCGCTCGGCGAGATCCTTGATCTCGTCGGCGACGACGGCGAAGCCCTTGCCGTGCTCGCCGGCCTGCGCGGCGATGATGGCGGCGTTGAGCGCGAGCAGGTTGGTCTGCTCGGCGACGTCGTCGATGACCTCGAGGATCTTGCCGATCTCGCCGATCTTGCCGCCGAGCGACGCGATGATGCGCACCGTCTCTTCCGACGAGCCCTTGATCTTGTTGATGCCGTCGATGGTGTGGGTGATGGCCTGCGCGCCCGACTGCGCGGCGCGCGACACTTCTTCCGACAGGCGCGCCGTCTCGTTGGCGTTGTTCTCGACCTGGCGGATCGAGATGTCCATCTCGTTCATCGATGACGACGTCTCTTCCGCCGTCGACGAGAGCGCCTCGACGTTCTTGGCCACTTCCTTGATCGAGAAGGTCATCTCCTCGATCGACGTGGCCGACTCCTGCACGCTGCCGGCGAGGTTCACCATGTTCTCGGCGACCTCGTCGTTGGCCGCCGCCATCTCCAGGATCGACGACGACGACTCCTCGGCCGCCGCCGCCAGCGTCTCGACCGAGTGCGCGATCTGCTTGAGCGACGCGGTCATCTGGTGCAGCGACGCCGCCGTCTCCTCGATGGCGCCGAGCTGCTGCTCGACGGTGTTGCGCAATTCGCCGATGGAGCCGTCGACCTTGCCGATGACGTCACCGCGCGCGTGCGCGTCGTTGGACGCGTCCTGCAGCCGCTGCACCGTCGCCCACGAGGTGATGAGCGCGGGCAGCCCGCCGACGGCGACCACCAGCAGCGCCGCCATCGGCGCGTGGCCGACGCTGTTGGCCCACAGCCCGATTGCCACGCATGCCACGAGGCTCAGGGCCGCGGCCACCGTCCAGCGCATCTGCGAAGTCATGACCGCGAATTGTAAACCGGCTGCCGACGAGGAGCAAAGCGCACGTTCGGATTCCTGCCGGTTATTCCGCGAACAGTGCCATCTGTTGCATGGGCCGGCGCCGGGTGAGGGCGTGGGCGCTGATGCCGGCCTCGGCGAAGGCGCGCGCTGAAGCATCCGACAGGCCGCTCGTGAGCCAGACGTCACGCGCCTCGGCTGCCCGCGCGAACGCCACCAGCGACGGTAGATCGCCATGGTCGGCGAGCGCGAAGGCGGCCTCGACGCGCAGCCGCGCGGCGGCGTCGGGCTCGAGCGCCTGCCCCGTCGCGGCGAACAGGCGCGCCGTGCGCAGCCGGCCGATGGCCGCCGCGTGGCGATCCTCGAGCGGCCAGATGACGACCTCGCCCTTGGCCGGCGAGCCGCGGAACTTCCGCACCAGCTTGGCCTGCGGGGCCGCCAGCACGCGCAGCCCGAGGCGTCCGTAGGCCTCGATCCACGCGGCGATGCGCGGATGCACGCGCAGCGGCAGCGCGGCGGCGCCGAGCAGGGCCGCCACCTCCTCGGCCGCGCCCAGCGCCGGAGCCAGCACCACCGGCGTCGCGCCGTCGGCGAGCGCGCGCTCGACCGCGGCGACCAGCTCGGCTTCGGCCTCGGCGCGCGGCGGCAGCTTGCGCCCGCTGGCCGCCAGCGGCGCGTCGATGCACAGGACCTCGGCGGCGCGCACCTGCGGCGCCTCGGCGAAGCGGCCCGGCGCCGGGTTGAGCGGCCCGCAGTAGGCGACGCGCCGGCGCTCGCGATCGTCGAGCTCGATGTAGAGCTGCGCGGCGCCCGGCAGGTGTCCCGACGGCAGCAGCTCGAGCCGCAGCCGCCCGAGCGCGAACGGGCGGCCGAACGGCGTGACCAGCATTCCCGCCTGCCCGCGCGGCACGATCTCGACCGCGCGCAGAACGCGCGTGCGCTCGGTGGTGATCACGCGCCCGTCGGCGCCGCCCGACAGCCGGGGGGCGCGCGCATGCGAGACGAACGCGGTGGCCGACGGCGGACAGCGTCGGGCGTCGCACCAGACGTCGGTGTCGCCGATGCGTACGCCGTCCGCGACGAGAAAATCCACGCGCCACGTGTAGCCTGTCCGCGTCGTGGTATGCAAATAGCGATGGTTTCGGTGGCCTCCGATTCGCAACACCGCCGCGCGTCGCTCGGCGTCATCTTCCTGACCGTCCTGCTCGACCTGCTCGGTTTCGGAATTGTGATTCCGATATTGCCGCTCTACGCGGAGAAGCTGCACGCCACCGACTTCGAGACCGGGATCCTGCTCGCCATCTACTCGGTGATGCAGCTCTTCTTCTCGCCGATCTGGGGACGGCTCTCGGATCGCGCCGGGCGCCGCCCGGTCCTACTGATCTCGATCCTCGGCTCGTGCGGCTCGCAGCTCGGCTACGCGCTGGCGCCGTCGTTCTGGTGGCTGGTGGTGGCGCGCGGCTTCGCCGGCGTCTGCGGCGCCAACATCACCGCGGCGCAGGCGTACATCGCCGACGTCACCGACGAGAAATCGCGCGCCGCCGGCATGGGCATGCTCGGCGCCGCGATGGGGCTCGGCTTCATCTTCGGCCCCGCCGTCGGCGGTTTCCTCTCGACGCGCTCGGCGAACCTGCCCTTCTTCGTCGCCGCCGGGCTCGCCGCCGTCAATTTCGTCTCCGCCTTCATGATCCTCAAAGAGCCGCGCCCCGCTTCCGAGCGCACGCGCGCGCGCACGCTGACGTGGGCGGGCCTGGTGCGCACCGCGTCGACGCCGCGGCTGCTCACGCTGATGCTGCTCTTTTTCGTCGTCACCTTCGGCTTCGCCAACCTCGAAGGCACCTTCTCGCTCTTCCTCGAGCGTCGCTTCCACTATGGCCGCCGCGAAGCGTCCTACATGTTCACGTACATCGGCGTGCTCATGGTGATCGTGCAGGGCGGCATGGTGCGCCGCCTGGTGCCGCGCTTCGGCGAGCAGAAGCTGATCGTCTTCGGTACGTTGCTCATGGCGATCGGCATGTTCTTGACCGAGCGCTCCTACGATCTGACCTGGCTCCTCGTCGCCATCGCCGTCATGGCGGTCGGCAACGGGCTCAACACGCCTTCACTCTCGTCGCTGATTTCGCGTGCCGCGTCGGGGGATCACCAGGGCGGCGTGCTCGGCGTGTCGCAGTCGATGGGCGCGCTCGCCCGCGTGGTCGGCCCGCTCATCGGCACCTTCGCGCTCGGTTTCGGGCTCGGCGTCCCCTATGTCGTCGGCGGCGTGACGCTGATGGTCGCTTGCGTGCTCGCGGTCTTGTTCGTGCGTCAGCCGGGCGCGGTCACTGCGTGATGTAGAAGCCGCCGAGGCACATCTCGTCGTCGGTGCCTTCGCCCCAGTTGCGGTCCATGGTCGAGTCCGAGTTGTCGAAGTGGCACTCGAGGTAGAGCGAGTCGCCGGGCATGAAGGTCTTCGGCGTCTGGAACGCGTACGCGCCCTGCCAGTGGAAGTCCCAGCGCGGGATGTCGAGCATGCACTCCTTGGTGCCGTCGGCGTGGATGATCGACAGGTTCGCGCGCCGCCCGCGCGTGTGCATGTGGAGCGAGCCGGTGTACATGGTGACCGGCACGTTCGACGGCACGACGTTGTCGGTGACGTAGCTCCAGTACGCCCCCGGCGAGAAGGTCCAGTTGACGTTGACGTCGGCGTTGCCGGCAGGGATGACCATCTGCTGCTGCTGCACCCACGCCGGATTGGCCCACGGCTGGATGAGCGCCTCTTTCTGCACGCTGTCGTCGAGCTTGAAGTCGATCGACGTCTGGTCGGGCAGGCCGTTGTTGTTGGTCAGGTTGTAGTGGACCTGCAGGATCACCTTGCTGCCGGCGGGGATCTTCAGGCCCGTGCCGGCGGGGAAGTCGTCGCCGAGCGAGCCGGGCGCCCACGCGCCGAGCCAGTGCGAGTTGGCGCCGCCGTTGGGCCCGCCGGGCCCGCCGAAGCAGACGTAGCCGGGCGCCGGATCGGCGTCGTCGAGCTGCTGATAGGCGGCGACGTCGGCGGGCGCGGCGAGAAAGGCGATCACGTGATGCACGATCGGCGCGTTGCCGGGGTTGGCGCGAAAGCCGGTGATGTACTTGTCGCTGGTCTCGGGCCAGTCCATGAGGAAGCAGCGGTACTCGTCGGGCGACAGCGTCGGCGTGTAGGGCTGCGCGATCTGCAGCGTCTGGTCGACGCGCGACAGCCCGCCCGAGATGGGCGCGCCCGGCTGGTAGTCGCTCTCGTTGCCTTCGACGGCGCCCTGGTCGATCCAGCCGGTGATGGTGGCGATCTGATCGTCGGTGAGCGAGCGATCTTCCTGATAGTCGCTGCAGCCGCCGCCTGGCGGCCACGGCGGCATCACGTGGTTGGCGACGGCGACGCGCACCTTGTCGGTCTCGGCCTTGAAGTCGGCGAAGCTCTCGAGCGTGAAGGGCGCGATGTTGTTCGCGGTGTGGCAGCCGACGCACTTGGTGTCGGCGATCGGCTTGATGTCCTTCCAGTAGGTCAGCTCGCTCGACGACGAGCCCGTCGACGACGACGAATGACAACCAGCGACGAGGAGCAAGGCGCAAGCGAGGCGACGCATCGTTAGTCCTCCTGCAAGACGGCGGCGATGAGGCCGCGCCAGACACGGCGCGCGTCCTCGGCGGTGAGCCCGGCGTGGGCGCGCAACGACTCCCACGTATTGAAGCTGGTGACGGCGCCGAGCGCCGCGGCGCGATCTTTGCGCAAGGGCGGGCGCATGGCGGCGAGCTCGCGATGGAAGACGCGCTCGGCCTCCTCGCGCTTGACGGCGCGCACGAAGGCGAGCGATTTGGCCACCAGCGGCGCGACGTGCTCGTAGAGCCGCGCGGCGCGCCGCGTGTTGAACACGCGCTGGAAGATGCGCGCGCGCATGGCCACGAACGCATCGAGCCGCTCGTCGAAGGCGCCGTCGGCGGAGAGCAGCTTGAAGTCGGACATCACGCGCTCGGTCTGGCGCGCCGCCGCGGCGGCGAACAGCTTGGCGTGATCCTCGAAGTGGAAGTAGACGATGCGCGGGGAGACGCCGGCGCGACGCGCCACGTCCTCGGCGGTCGGCTGCAGCGTGCCTCCGTCGATCAGGTCGAGCAGCGCGTCGACGACGGCGGCGCGAGTGCGCTCGGCGCGCGCGGTTCGCCCATCGACCTTGGTTTTCGCGACCGCCACCAGGGCATGCTAAAGTTTTTGCACTCGCTCTGCAATAATTTCTTCGCGCTGCCGCAAACGCCCGAGGCCGTCGTAGGCGGCGTACTTGAACATCTCGCCGAGCGTGGGGAAGTTGAACACCTGCTCGATGAAGTCGTCGATGCCGCCGCCGAAGTGCATGACCGCGGCGCCGGTGTGCACCAGCTCGGTGGCGCGCTCGCCGATGACGTGGACGCCGAGCAGCTTCTTGTCGCGCGCGTCGAACACCAGCTTGAGCATGCCGTGGACGTCGCCGACGATCTGTCCGCGGGCGTTGTCGCCGTAGCGGGAGCGGCCGACCTCGAAGTCGATGCCCTTCTTCTTCGCCGACTCTTCGGTCTCGCCGATCATCGAGACCTCGGGGATGGTGTAGAGGCCGTAGGGGAACTGCGACGCGACCTTCTGCTTGTACTCGATACCGAAGGCGTGGCACGCGGCGACGCGCCCCTGCTCCATGGCGACCGAGGCGAGCGCCGGGAAGCCGATGACGTCGCCTGCCGCGTAGACGCGCCCGCCGGTGACGCCGGCGACGCGGAACTTGTCGTCGACCTTGAGCAGCCCGCGCGCATCGGCCGCGGCGTTGATGCGCTCGAGCCCGATGCGGCGCGTGTTGCCGGCGCGCCCGCCGGCGAAGAGCAGCCGCTCGCACTCGAGGTCGGTGCCGTCGGAGAGCCGGCAGTGCAGCACGCCGTCGGTGCGGCCGACGTCGACGACCTCCTTCTTCAGCAGCAGATCGCAGCCGAGCGCGCGCAGCTGCTTGGTGAGGAGCGCGTTCACCTCGCCGTCGAGGAAGCCGAGGATCTGCTCGCGCCCTTCGACGATCGTGCACTTGGTGCCGAGCGCGGCGAATATAGACGCGTACTCGCAGCCGATGACGCCGCCGCCGAGGATGACCATCGCCTTCGGGATGCGATCGAGGCGCAAGATCGAGTCGGAGTCGTCGACCTCGGGATCCTCGAACGGCACGCACGCGGGACGATGCGGCGTCGAGCCGGTCGCGATGAGCACGACGTCCGACGACACGCGGCGCGGCGGTCCGGCCTCGGGCGTGACCTCGAGCGTGTGCTCGTCGACGAACCGGGCCGAGCCTTCGAGGAGGTCGACCTTGTGGCGCTCGAGGTTGACGCGGATGCGGCCGCCCTCGTGGCCGAGGACCGGCTCTTGCCGGCACATGAGCTCGGGCACCGACGGCGTGCCGGTGAGCTTGACCTGAAGGCCGTACATCTCGCGCTGGCGGTAGCCGGAGAGGAAGAGCGCGGTCTCGCGCAGGGTCTTCGACGGGAGCGTGCCGGTGTTGACGCAGGCGCCGCCGAGGGCGGGCGAGCGCTCGATGACGGCGACCCGTTTTCCGAAGTAGGCGGCCTGGACGGCGCCCTTTTCGCCGGCGGGGCCGGAGCCGATCACGACGAGGTCGTAGTCGTACATGGCCCCGAGCATAAACCGGGGGGCGCGGCGATGGGGCGAACGAGTGGGTTACTTCGACTGCGCGGCGAGATCGCTGCGGCGCCAGCGCGGCGGCTGGAACAGGTACTTGCCGTTCTCCTCGCGGGTGGTCGCCGGGATGAGCGTGTAGCCTTCCTTGACGTTGCGGACTTCGCCCTGGTGCCAGAGCCAGGTGCCGGCGACCGGCTGGTAGTAGCCCGGGACCCACACTTCCTTCGAAGCGAGCTTCGGCGCGTCCTCTTTCTGCGGCTCCGGCGGCGGCGAGGCCATCGGCTCGTACGCGACGCCCGAGGTGGCCGTCGTCGACGAGGCGGTCGCGGGCGTGCCTGAAACTTCGGCGCAGCCGGCGAGGCCGAGGGCGAGGAGCGAAACCAGAATCGAGCGCTTCATCAGTGGGACCTCCAAGTAACATCCTACGAAATTCCTCAATGGATTCAAGTAGTAAGAAATGATGTGATGCTTACACTCGTTTCGGGGAGAGGGCGAGTTAGGCGAATTGGAATACGTTCGATGCAGGGAGCGGGTGGGGTCGATTGGCCCGCCCATCATAAGTGGGCGATGGGGCTGATTGACCCCGGCGCGGATGTGATTTCGCGGGGGTGGATGTAGGTGATCTTGGTCTCGGGATTGCTGTAGGGCGGCGCATGCGAATCGTGAAGGCGCTGTCGGTCGTGTTGATGGTTTCCGTCGCTGGCGCGGGGTGCAGCGGCGGCGGAGAGATTGGCGGCGTGGGGAGCGGCGGGGATAACGGCGGGGGAAATGGGACGGCGACGGGTGGGGGGAATGGGGCGACGGGGAATGGTGGGTCGAACGGATCGGGCGGCGGCAGCGGCCAGGGCGGGAACGGCAGTGGGAACGGCAGCGGTGGCGGCAGCGGTGGCGGTGGCGGTGGGCTCGTGGCGGTCGCCGGTACCTATGACGTGACGACGCAGTTCAATCTGCTCGATGCGCTGCCGGCGGACGTGAAGGACGCGTTGGATCTGGTCCTCGAGCTCGGGGACAGCCCGGGCAACTTCCTGTTGGACATGGCGGACAAGCTGCCGGTCATCAAGTACGTGATCGACGCGATCAACCTCTTCAGCGGCGTGCACGACAAGATCGTGATGGCCATCGACGAGTACATCAATCGCTGGTCGGGCGGCATGGTCACGGTCATGCACAACCTGTCGCACGACCTCGAGATGGCGTTGCGCGGGATCTCGACGCACAACCGGCTCGTGGTCGGGACGCCGGACGCGACCGGCAAGGTCAGCGTCGACGATACGCTCGTCGACATCACGTTCACCTGGAACGGGCAGCCCTACTCGTACGCGCAGAACGCGCACGCGAAGCTCGACGCGACGGTGCAGGGGCTCAAGCTGACGCTGCCGACGCACGCGTACGACCGCGGGCTCGATTTCGGCGGCGTGCTCGTCGACCTCATCGACAACGTGGCGCTGCCGCAGCTCACCGGCGTGTCGAGCCTGGGCGCGCTCGCCAATCAGCTCGTCGACTGCGGCGGCGTGAGCGACTGGGTGTGGAGCTACATCGGCAACACCTGCATCGGGTCGCAGTGCATCTACAATTACATTTCGGCGAACGACATCGCCAAGCTGTGCACCAACGCGCTCAACGCGGCGGGCGACGCGGTCGAGTCGAAGCTGTCGTCGCTGACGGCGCCGGGCATGATGGGCGCCGGCGACGGGAGCTGCCTCGCCGTCGAGAACAAGGGGCACACCGGCAACGCCGATACCCTGTCGGACGGCGCGTGGGCGCTGACGCTGCCGGCCGGCAGCGCGACCCTGACGCTGCCCGGCACCTTCACCGGCGCGCGCGAGTAATCCGCCGCTACAGCTTGGGCAGCTTCTTGGGATCGGGCATGTCGGGCACGCGCACGGTCACGTCGCCCGTCGGCTGGAGCTGACACGAGAGGCGCAGCTTCGTGATGAAGTAGGTGTTGCCGAGGTGCTTCTGCTCGTCGCGGTTGATGGGCGAGATGTTGCCTTCGCCGGCGACGACCTTGACGCGGCAGAGGCCGCAGGTCGCTTTGCCCGCGCACGCCGTCGGAATGAACACGTTGTGGCGGCGCGCGCAGGCGAAGACGCTCTCGCCGTCGTTGCATTCGAGCGTGACGTTGAGCGGCTCGATCGTGACTCGTGGCACGGCCGAAGCGTAGCGCGAGATCTCCCATCGTGAGAACTATCGTTCCGCGGGTGATGAAGGGGGGCGGCCAGGCCGTCGCAAAAACGGCGGGCGCGCGGCCGGCACCTGGCTTGCGATGCGTTGAGACATGCGCATCGTGGGTTCGATCTTTCTGGCCGCGGCGGCGACGATCGTCGGCGGTTGTGGCGGCGCCAATGTGGCGGCAGGCACCACCAGCACCTCAGGCGGAGACATGGCGTTCGGTGGTCCCGGCAGCGGCGGCCCCGACAGCGGGTTGCCGCCGGGCGGCGACGATCACGCCGACGGCGGCGTGCCCGGCTCCCTCGGCGACGGCGGCATCTTCATCCCACCGATCGGCGACATGGGCACGGTGCAGCACGCGCCGCCGGGCACGCTCAGCGGCGTGACCGTGCTCGGCGCGGGCACCGATTTCCGCGACGTCTCGACCGATCAGGGCCACGGCGTGTGGGCGACGACGTCGAGCACCGTCTACTACTTCCACGGCGGCGCCGTCTCCACCTACACGACGGCGAACGGCCTCGCGCAGGGGCAGTCGACGTGGACGAGCAACTATTGGTGCGGACCGGGCGTCGGCTCGCCGTCGTGCCCGCAGACGTGGAACACCACGTTCACGTCGGTGGCGGGCGGCATGCCGGGGCAGGTGGTCGTCGGGCACATCGGCTATTCGGTGTCGCGGCTCGACGTCGATCCGACGAGCGGCGCGGTGCGTGACATCGTCGGCGTGACGGTGACGTCGACGCAGCAGCCCGATCCCACGGAGATGACGGAGCAGCAGGAGCGCGAGGTGGCGTCGTGGAAGGTGGTGGTCGACCTCGCGGGCACGTACGGCGGCACGGCCTACTTCGGCGGCTGGCACGGCACGAGCGCGCTGCACAACCTGTCGGCGTCGCGCACGACCGGCGTGTGCGGCGACGGCTGCGGCGACTACGAGGAGCATCAGCACGGCTTCTTCAACGGCGACACGCAGCCCGGGGGCCGCGACGTGCACGCGCTGGCGATCACCAAGGAAGGCGATCTGTGGATGGGCGACGCCGACGTCATCTCGTTCGTCGCGCAGCGATCGGTCGGGCCGTACGAGAACCTGATGTCGACGGGCGCCAGCATTCCGGGCCAGCCGGGGGCGTCGGCGCTCGACGTGTTCCCGGGCGTGGCCGACAACACCTACGGGCTCGCGCTCGACGCCAACGAAGGCATCTACGTGGCGTCGTACGGCAACGGCCTGGCGTATCTGGCGCCGGGCACGTACGCGCCGACCTATTGGTCGATGAGCGACAAATTGCCGCAGAACTACCTGACCGGTGTGGTGGTCGATCCGGCGGGTGACGTGTGGATCGCGACGGGGTCGGCGGGCGTGGTGCGCTACCAGCCGTCGTCGGCTACGTGGGTCTACTACACGACCGCGTCGGGGCTGCCCTCGAACGACATCCGCTCGATCTATCTCGATCAGTACGCGTCGTCGGGGCGCACCATCTATCTCGCCACCGACAACGGCATCGCCGCCTACAGCGGGGACTGAGCCGCGCGCGGCGGCGCGAAGATCTTCCGCATCACTTGGGAGAACCCCGCTACTTCGGCATCATCGAGGACGCCGCGCTCGCGCAGGCGGCGGTGGCACTGCGCCAAGCGATAATGCGGTATCGACGGATATAGATGATGCTCGATGTGATAATGCACGTCGTGCGGGAAGAGCAGCCAGTAGAGATAGAAGGGCACGAAGTTGGTGCGCGCGGCCTTGAGCGGCGTGGTGGTATCGTCGACGGCACCGTGCTCCATGATGGCGCGCAGGCGCAGGATGGCCTGTAGGATCGTGACCAGCGGCAGGAGCCACAGCAGCAGATACCAGCGCCAGAAACCCATATAGATCGAAAGCAGTATGAATGCGATATGGGCGATGGCGACCAGCTTGCGCTCGCGACGGGCGGCGGCGCGCAGCGCGGGCGAGGTGTCGTCCATGCGGTGCACGCCCTGCGGCTTGCCGACGAAGTAGTAGTAGTTCTTGATCACCGTGATGCCGGCGAGGTCTTTGGCGAGCTTGCGCACGAGGTAGCCGCGGCCGCGCGGGTAGCCGGCCATGAGCGCCAGATCGGGATCGAGCGGCTCGTAGAGGTGGTTGTGGTGGATGCGGTGGATGGCGCGATAGGTGAGCATCGAGAGGCCGAGCGGGGCGGCGCAGAGGGTGCCGGCGAGGTCGTTGAGCCAGCGGGTCTTGAAGAAGCGATAGTGCGCGCCTTCGTGGGCGAGGACGGCGAGCGCGTGCTGCGCGCCGACGACGCCGAGGACGGCGGCGGCGACGACGAAGGGGTGCCAGGGGCGGCCGCGGGTGAGCACCGCGGCGGCGATGCTGGCGGCGGCGAGGGCGGCGGTCTGCGCCATCGACAGGACGGCGCGCGCGGGCGAGAGGCGCGAGAGCGCGCGAACCTCGTCGGGGGGCAGGGCGCGGCGCGCGGGGACGCGGAATTCTTCGCCGGCGCGCGGCTCGGTCGTCGGCGGCTCGGTCGGCGGCTCGGTCGTCGGCGGCTCGGTCGTCGGCTCGGTCGTCATCGTCGGCGCGTCACTCATCGTCGGCTCCGGCGTGTGGCGCGAGCGCCTTTTGCAGCAGCGTCGACAGGGTGCGGTGCTCGGCGGCGGTGAGGCCGCGGAACACGTCGCCTTCGGTCTTGTCCAGCGTCTCGAGCAGCGCGTCGGCCTTGCGCTGTGGCCAGGTGACGGGCTGCAGGCGATAGGCGCGGCGATCGTTCTCGACCGGCAGGCGGCGCAACAGGCCGGCGCGCTCCATGCGGTCGACGGCGCCGGTGAGCGTGGAGCTGCCCAGCATCATGCGCGCCTGCAGCTCGCCCATCGTCATGGCGCCCTCGATCCACAGCGTCGCCAGGATGTGCGCCTGCACGCTCGAGATCTCGAAGGGCACGAGCGCGCGGTTGTAGATGCGCGCCATGACGCGGAACAGCTTGCCCAGCTGGTTCGGCACGGAGTCTCGCAGTCGTGATTCACGCGTACGAGAATCTCGCATGCGAACTAATCTAGCGCCGGCTGGCGGCGGCGTCAAGCGTGCCTACCTTTGCGACCGTGGTCATCCTCCTCGACATCGACGGCACGCTGGTCGACACCAACTACCTGCACGTGGACGCCTGGGCGCGCGCCTTTCATGCCGTCGGGCTGGTGGTGCCGCGCGCGGCGATCCACCGGCAGATCGGCAAGGGCTCGGACCAGTTCCTGCCCGAGCTCGTGAAGGATCCCAAGGCGGCCGAGCGCGCCGACGGGCTGCACCTCGAGGAGTACGCGCGGCTGGCGCAGTTCGGCTTCGCGCTGCCGGGCGCGCGCGAGCTCCTGGAGACGCTGCGTGCCGACGGACACCCGATGTGGGTGGCGACCTCGGCCAAGCCCGAGGAGCTGGCGCAGCGGCTCGACGCGCTCGGGGTAAAGGAGGAGATCCTGGCCGGCGTGGTCTCGTCGGGCGACGTCGAGCGCTCCAAGCCGGCGCCCGACATCTTCGTCGAGGCGTGCCGGCGCGCGCACTGCAAGCCCGAGCAGGCGCTCGTCATCGGCGACACGGTGTGGGACATGCTGGCGGCGAAGACGGCGGGCACGCGCGCGGTCGCGGTGCTCACCGGCGGCGCCTTCTCGCGCGAGGAGCTGCGCGCGGCCGGCGCGCTCGCGGTCTACGAAGATTGCGCGGAGATGGTCGCGCGCGGCTTTCCGCGCGAGCTCGGTTGAGCCCGCCCGTTCGCGCGCGCGCCGCTCACTTGAGCTTCTTCGAGAGCCAGGGCGAGTCGGCGTCGACGAAGCGCCACGGCTTTTTCGCCCACTCGCCGGCGTAGTCGACGCCGATGCGCGGCGTGGCGGCCACGCGCACCTGCTTGCGGTTGCGCCGCTCGAGCCACAACGTCGCGCCCGACACGAGGTCGGTGCCGTTGTGCGCGCGGTTGATGGCGAGCGCGCGGCACAGCTTGCCCGGCCCGTCGGTGCCGCCTTCCAGCGGCGGCAGCGGCTCGACGGCGCGTACCAGCACCGCCGCCGGCGAATCGCGCGGCTCGCACACGACGTTGAAGCAGTCGTACATGCCGTAGATCAGAAAGACGTAGGCGTGGCCGGGCGGGCCGTAGAGGATCTCGGCGCGCTTGGTGCGCCCGAAGCGGGCGTGGCACGCCTGATCCTCTTCGTGCACGTATGCTTCGACCTCGACGATGCGGCCGGCGCGCTCGCCGTGCACGAGGTACAAGCCGAGCAGCTCGGGCGCGACCTCGAGGCACGGCCGCGCGAAGAACGAGCGCGGCAGCCGCGCCGTCGCTGCCTTGGCCATCAGGCGAGCAGGAGCCGCGCCTTGTCGACGCGCTCGAGCACCGGCATCACGCGCCCGTCGGCGGCGAGCGCGTCGTAGAGCCCCTGCGCGACGCGGCGATACGAGTCGCGATCGAGCGCGCCCTGGAGCAGCCGATAGCGCAAGAGCAGGAACGCGGTCTGCGTCACGTCCATCAAACAGTAGTTTTTGACGAGCTGGATCTGGCCCCCGTTGTACAGGCCCTCGACCTGGCTGCCGTCGACGCCGACCTTGCCCGGCAAGCCGACCACGCGCGCCACCGCGTCGAGCGATCCGACGCGCGCCGCGCCGTGCTCCGAGAGAAAATCGTAGAGGTCGATGTGCCCGGCGTCGGTATAGCGGTAGCGGTAGTCCTTGTCGTTGAAGAAGAAGTGCAGCGGCACGCCGTGCCGCAGGCAGCGCAGCATGATCACCGGCAGGTCGAAGCTGCGGCCGTTGAAGGTGACCAGGTGCGGCCGCCACTGCTCCACGAACGACGAGAAGTCGGCGAGCATACCCGGCTCGTCGTCGTGCTCGCCGATGACACCGATGCGCTTGAATGCGTAGAGCTCGTCGAGCCAGAGCACGCCAATCACGATGGGGCGATGCGCGTAGAGCGGCGGGAACGGCTTCTCGGTGCCGCTCGGCTGATCCGGGGGCTTGTAGAGCTCGGGATCGGGGATCGTCTCGATGTCGAGAACGAGATAACCGCGACTCATGACCCGCTCATCATAGCGGCCATTCGAGCGTGAGGCCCGCGACATCGGCGTCGCCGAACGCGGTATGCGCGAAGTCGCTGTTGACGTAGTGGCCGTACGAGAGCTGGATGATGCCGGCGCCGAGCCAGTCGTGGCCGGGCAGCCACTTCAGGCGGTGAAAGCCGCTCATGTGGATGAGCACGCCGAGCTCGAAGTACGCCGAGCGCATGTTGCCGAGCTTGGGATCGGAGGTGAACCAGTGCCCGTCCTTCGACGACGCGAGGAAGCAGGTCGGGCAGCCGACGCCGCTCGCGTCGGCGCCGAGGTAGGCCGGGCGCACGCCGTCGTCGCGCCAGAAGCTGACGTGGTTCTGGATGTAGTAGCGCCCGGTCACGCGCCACTCGACCGGTCCCGTCGGCACGTACATGCGCAGCTCGGGCGTGTGCGAGAGCAGGCCCCAATCGTCCCAATACAGTCGATAGGCGGGGCGGAACGCGAGGTACGGCATGATGCGGCTCGGCACCGCGATGTGCCAATAGAGCGCCGCCGCCGCCGCTTCGCGGATGCGCTGATAGGGCACGCTCTCGCGCGCCGGCGCGCCGCCGGTGTTGACGGTGCGGTAGACGTTGGCCTGCCAGCCGTTGTCGATGGTGCCGAAGCCGAGCACGCCGATCTCGTAGCTCGCGGTGAGCAGCAGGCTCGGCGTCAGCGTCTGCGTCAGCGTGGCGACGCCGCGCACCGTCTGCAGCCCGCCGATCGGGTTGTACAGCGTCGGGCCCATGCGCAGCGCGACCCGATCGTTGGAGTAGCCGAGCGACGCCGAGATCTGCGTGTTCTTGAGCGGCGAGGTCCACAGGACGCCGAGGTTGGCGAAGTGCGACCAGTAGTCGCTCTCGGACGAATACGAGTACGAGCCCGAGAGGAGCACCGGGCCGATGTTCTGCCCGATCATGAAGCCGGCTTCGTTGCGCAGCTCGGTGAACGGCTGATCGCGCAACACGCCCGCCGCCACCGACGCCGACGTGATGGCGTCGAGGAGATAGTGCGCGCCGATCTGCGTGCCCGTCGGCAGCTGCTTGGCGATGTCGATCGCCGGCTGCACCACGCGCGTGTTGCGATCGCGCCAGTAGTTGCCGCGCAGCGTGACCGCGTCCATGTCGGCGGCGGCGCTTGCCGACGACAACAGGATGGCGAGGACGGCGAGGCGGCGGAGGAGGCGGCTCACGTCTTCAGTTGCAGCCGCAGCCGCCGCCGGCGGCGCCGAATCCGCCCTCGGAGCCTTCACGCGAGCTCTGCCAGTGGGCGCGGAAGCGATCCTCCGATGCCTCCGACGTCGGACGCATCGGGCGCAGGCTCAAGTATTCGCGTTGATAGGGCTTGACCGGTGAGCATCCCGCGCCGGCCGTCCCCGCGACGGCGAGCAGGAGCAGGGCAAATGCGAACTTCATTCTTGCACCGTCCGCGCGCTCATGGCGCGCGATGTTCTGACAAAAGCCAAGCGCGCGCAAGGGCGACGGCAGGCGCGATCATCGTGCGTGCGCCGGCGCGCAGCCGCTCGTCGCTGGCGATGGCGCGCGCCACCGGCGGCGACATCGCGTAGTAGGCGGCGACGGCGAGGCGGCCGAGCGGATTGCGCAAGAGCGCGCCGTCGCGCAGGCGGCGCAGCGCGTCGATCTCTTTGGCCATCGGCGTGCCGTAGGCGGCGGTGGCGATGAAGCAGCCGTGCAGCACCACGAACTTCTGCTTCGTGGTGGTGGCGTTGGTGAACGCGGCCGGGCCGGGCTGCCCGCAGGCGTTGATGGCGCGGATGCCGACGAAGTACTGCGTCTCGGCCTTGAGGCCGCTCACCGTCGCCGTCTGCGCTTGACCGGGCGTGCCCGGCGCGGGCGGCATGTCCGACGGGATGCCGTTGCCGAAGCTGCCGTCGTCGAGCGGCGCCTTGGCCAGATAGCGAATCTCGTAACGGCGCGGTTGATCGAGGACGTCGGTCCACGTCGGCGCGTTGAACGACAGCGTCATGGTGGTGTCGGTCGCCGTGGCCGTCAGGCTCGTCGGCGTCGCCGGTGGGCGGCAGCCCTGGCAGCCGTTGGTGAACGCTTTGACGCGCCAGGTGCCGTCGGCGTCGGTGACGTGATCGAGCCGGCCGACGCCGCTGCCGGGCGTGTCGTTGAGCGAGCCGTCCATCGGATGCAACGTGCCGGTGGCGCCGTCCCAATCGCCGTAGCCGATGGCGGTGTCGGTGACCGCGATCTGCGGCGTGCCGTCGATGGTGACGGGCACGGCGTAGACCACCGACGGCTGGCCGATGGCGTCCTTGCCGAAGCCGCGCAGCTCCTGATTGGCGTCGGGGAACGAGGCGTAGGTGTGCGCGGAGTTGAAGTCGCCCTCGAGGCTGGCTTCGACTTTGACGACGTAGTTGCCGTCGGGCATCGTCGACGGCACCGCCCAGCGGATGTCGGGATTGATGATCTGACCGCCCGGCGGCGTGGCGCTCGAGATCGCCGACAGGTCGTTCGCGGCGGCGAAGTTGCGCGCGTCGGCGGAGTCGAAGCTGCCGAAGGTCGCGAGATCGGCGCGCGGCGGGTAGTACGAGAACTTGCCGGCGACGTAGACGCCCTTGGAGCCGGTGAACTGCGACGCGCACGAGACCGCGTCGATCGGCACGTTCGACGGCGGGCAGAAGAAGCTTTCCGTCGACGAATAGGCCTCGTGATAGCCGATGGTGTTGTCGTGCGGATCGGCGCCTTGCGAGCCGCCCATGGTGACGAACGGATATTGATGGCCGCGCGTGTGCGCCCACACCGGCAGCACCATCTCGCGGCGGCCGTAGGGCCAGCGATAGGCCGACTTGAAGAGCGCGTTGCCCGGTCGGTTGCCGAGGCCGAGCGAGCCGGTCGAGCGCGTGACGTAGGCGGTGTCGACGTAGTTGCCGGAGGGATCTTCGATCCACACCGCGATCTGTAGATGGTCGGTCGGGTTGAAGCTGACCTCGATCATGCGGCAGCTGTCGTCGGCGCGCACGGCCAACGGCGCGAGCAGCGCGGCGGCGAAGGCGGCGGCGCGAACGGCGCCGGTCATCGCGACGACTGCGTCGCGCGTAACGACTGCGTCGCGCGTACCGACTGCGTCGCGCGCATCAGCGACTGCGTCGCGCGCATCAGCGACCCCGCGCGCGTGCCGGCTTGCGACGCGCGCATCCCCGCCTGCGCGACGTCGACGATCGGGCCGAGCAGCGCGCGGGCGCCGGCGCGCAGCCGGTCGTCGCTGGCGATGGCGCGCGCGATCGGCGGCGACATCGCGTAGTAGCTGGCGACGGCGAGCCGTCCGAGCGGGTTGGTCAAGAGCTTCTGATCGCGCACCGCGCGCAGCGCATCGAGCTCGTGCGCCATCGGCGAGCCGTAGGCCGCCGTGGCGATGAAGCAGCCGTGCAGCGTCACGAACTTCTGCGTCGTCGTGTCGACCTGGGCCACCGCGATCGGCGACGGCGCGTCGCAGATGCTGAAGGCGCGCACCGCGATGTAGTAGCCCGTCTGCGGCTTGAGCCCGCTGACGCTCGTCGTCACCGTCGAGCCCTGCTGCCCGGGCGGCGGCGGGGTCATGTCCGACGGGTTGGCGAGCGTGAAGCTCCCGTCGTCGATCGAGGCGTCGCGGTAACGCACGTCGAAGCGGTTGGTCGGCACGCCCGACGACGCCGACGCGAAGCTGACGTCGATCGACGTGCCGCTCGGCGTGAGCACGAGGTTGGTCGGCGCGTCCGGCGCGCTGCAGCCGGTGGTGCCGCCGCCGTCGCCGGGGTTGCCGCCCGGGTCGCACGTCGGCGACGAGCGCGCCCGCAGGCGGAAGGTCTTGCCGCCGTCGGTGACGTCGAGCAGTCGGCCGGCGCCGGTGCCGGGCGTGTCGCTGATCGTCATGTCGGGCGGGAGCTCCTTGCCCGTCGAGCCGTTGGTCATGTCGTACTCGGCGTAGCCCTCGTACGTCGAAGAGGTCTCTTCGTCGTTGCTGTCACCGACGGTGATCGGCACCGAGTAGATGACCGACGGCTGGCCGATGAAGTCGTGGCCGTAGCTGTTGAAGCCGCCGCACATCGAGCCGCCGTCCTGATCGTCGACGCAGTAGGTGTAGTTGTGGAACATGTTGGTGTCGCTCTCGAGCGACATCTCCACCTTGACGACGTACGAGCCGTCGGCGAACGGCCGCCAGCGGATGGGCGGATCGATGAGCTGCTCGAGCTGCGGCGTCGCGCCCGAGACGGCGGTGAGATCGTTGACGCTGGAAAATGCGTGGGCGTCGGGGCCGTCGTTGCCGTTGAACATCGTCAGATCGGCGCGCGGCGGGTAATACGACGCCTGGCCGGGCAGGTACGCGCCCTTCGAGCCGAAGAAGCTCGAGGCGCAGGTGACGACGTCGACGCCCTGCGGGTTCTGCGTGATCATGCCGCCCGACGGCGAGCAATAGAACGGCTCCGTCGAGCTGACGCCGGCGTGGAAGGCGATGGTGTTGTCGTCGCACGCCTTCGATCCGTCGGCGATGTTGTTCGGGCACGTGGAGACGTTGTAGCCGGCGGCGCCGCCCATCGTCACGAAGCCGTAGGTCTTGTTGCGTTTGTGCGCCCACACCGGCAGCACCATGTCGCGCCGTCCATATGGAAAGCGGACCGCGGTGTGCAGGAAGTGGTTGCCCGGCCGGTTCGCCAGCCCGAACGAGCCGGTGAGACGCGACACGTACAACGTGGCGACGTAGTTGCCGAGGGTGTCTTCGACCCAGACCGCGATCTGCAGGTTCTTGACCGGCTTGAACGCGACCTCGACGGTTCGGCAAGGCTGTTGGGCGCGCGCAACGCCCGTCATTAATAGGAGCGCGATAAGCCAACGCACGACAGCTAAGGTTTGACTATCGACCGGCCTGGATCAACAGCAAATTGTGCTTGGCGATGCTGTATTCGGGGTTGAGCTCGAGGGCGCGCTCGAGGCAGCGCTGCGCCTCCGCGGTGCGATCGAGCGCCAGATAGGCCGCGCCGAGGTTGCCCCACGACGGGTAATGACGCGGTACCAGCGCCAGCACGTTCTCGAATCCGAGCGCCGCCTCGGCGTGGCGCCCCTCGGAGAGCGCGGCATAGGCGCGCGCAAATAGCTCCTCGCCGCGCAGCACGTCGCGCAACGGCACGCCCGGGTGATTGCCCCTCAGCATGCGCTCGTAGGCGCGCACGAAGCTCTTGGCCTCGACGCGGCGCTCCTCGACGCCGTCGTTGTCGTCGCTGAGCGCGAGGTAGTCGCGCAGCGCGAGGTAGCAGCCGCCCATGCGATCGGCCTGCTTGGCCGCCGACGCCAGGTTCCAGCGATGCAGCGCCTGTGTCGGCTCGAGGCGGATGGCCTCGGCGAGCTCGGCGATGGCGGCGTCGATGTCGTCGAGCTCGAGCAGGCAGACGCCGAGCGCGCTGCGCCCTTCGGCGTTGTCGGGCTGGTGCGCGACGAAGCGCTCGAGCCGGCGGCGCGCCGCGCGCGGGCGTCCCGCTTCGAGATACTCGAGCCCGCGCTCGAGCGCCTCGAGCGCGGCGCGATCGGCGGCGGTGGCGGTGGCTTCACGGTACAGCACGTCGAGCGCCTGCACCGTCTCGTCGGTGAGACCGCCGCGCGCCGACAGCGTCCTGATGAGCGGCGCCGCCTTCTTGCCGCCGTGACGCACCAGCTCGGCGACGAACGCGGGCACCTCCGGCTCGGGCACCTGATCGACGATGAGCGCGACCGCTTGATCGATCTCGTCGCCCGACGTGAGGCCGTCGAGGAGCTCGCGCACGCTGCGGCCGAGCAGCGCCTCGGGATCGTGGAGCTGCACGTGGGCCGGCATCGGCGCCTGCAGATCGGAGAGCAGGCCGAGCGCGCGCGCCTTCACGGCGTCCTTGGCGTTGCTCGCGCACAGCGCCTCGAGCGCGTGGATGACGCGGGCGCCGCCCACGCGTGCGAGCAGCTGGTAGGCCCACCCCGCCTCCGGCTCGTCGCTCGACGAGAGCGACGTGATCAGCCGCGGCACCACCGCTGGGCCGGCGGCACGGGCGCGCCGAATCAGCCGGGCGCGGTCGGCGCCTTGCGGAACGGTGCCGCCACGGGCCTGCACGAGGGAGGCGACGACGTCTCTTAAAGGTCCGAGAGATTTGGAGATATCGGTCATTCGGGGAGCGTTCATCGTACCCCCGGGGCAGTCGCCTGCTGCCATATACACTACGCTATACGTATCGTCACGCCTCGTCAATACTTACTTCGATAAGCCGGCTCACCGAATTTCCGTGCCCATCGACGCGGCCGACGGACGAGCGAGCGTTCGGTCGGGCGGCGATGGGGCGATCACCTGCGGCGAGCGCGCCCGCGCGATCCGGCGCGGCGCTTGCTCCATCTCAGTCACGCATGCGAATTGCCATGGTCTCGACCCCGTTCGTTCCCGTCCCACCGCCCCGTTATGGAGGTACCGAGCTCATCGTCGCCGAGTTGGTGACGGCGCTCGCTGCCGCTGGTCACGAGGTCACGCTCTTTGCCACGGGCGATTCGCGCGCGCCGGCAGGCAGCACGCTGCGCTCCCGATTCGATCGCGCCTGGTGGCCGCCGACGCCGTACGTCGAGCTCGACCACGCCAGCTTCGCGGTCGAGGAGATCCTCACCGACGCGCGCGACTATGACGTCATACACACGCACGTGCCGTCGCTGCTGCCGTTCGTGCGCATGCTCGACGCGCCGGTGGTGTACACGGTGCACCACGCCGACGGCGACGACTACGAGCGGTTGGCGCCGCTCTACCATCGCAGCCGCGCGCACTTCGTGGCCATCAGCGGACGGCAGCGCGCGCTCATGCCCGCGCTCGCCGACGCCAGCGTGATCCATCACGGGCTCGATCCGACGGCGCACGCGATTGGCGCCGGCGACGGCGGCTACTGCGCGTTCCTCGGGCGGCTGGCGCGCGACAAAGGGCCGCATGTGGCGATCGACGCGGCGCGCGCGGCGCGGGTGCCGATCCGGCTCGCCGGTGCGCCGCATCCGGGCGACCACGACTATTTCGAGCGCGAGATCGGCGCGCGCTTGTGCACGGCCGGCGTCACCGCCGTCGGCGAGCTCGGCGGCCGCGACAAGCGCGACTTCCTCGCCGGCGCGCGCGCGCTCCTGTTTCCCGTCGATTGGGAGGAGCCGTTCGGCCTCGTCATGATCGAGGCGATGCTCGCCGGCACGCCGGTGTTGGCGTTCGCGCGCGGCTCGGTGCCGGAGATCGTCGAGGATGGCGTGACCGGTTTCATTTGCCGCGACGCCGACGACATGGCGGCGCGGCTGCGCGCGATCGGGCGCTTCGATCGCGCGGCGTGTCGGGCGCGCGCGCTCGAGCGTTGGACGGCGACGCGCATGGTGCGCGACTACGTCACGCTCTACGAGCGCGTGCAA